>NZ_JACFSB010000129.1:0-282 GCF_016100645.1 Bifidobacterium sp. M0353
GGATCTGATACCAGCGCTGTTTTTTCGGTGGCGGATTCATTTCCTCAATTTCGAGTGGTAACATGTTTACCTTTCAATGGGTTGTGTTTAAAGGCTACAGTTTTTTAACGTTATTATGTAGTAGGATGTAACATAATTGGCTGATTATAAAGCCTACATAACTTAACAGAAAAGCATTATTAATTACTAAATGACAGTTATAAGCCGGATTAAATTGCGAAATAATTTTTTTCTTTATAAAAATATATGGTTAAATTGAATATAATTATAGTTTACAATCAT
>NZ_JACFSB010000130.1:0-282 GCF_016100645.1 Bifidobacterium sp. M0353
TGGATTGCCAGAAAAGATGTTATTACTCGCAATACTGAAATTTTAAAAGTATTGAATAATGGTAAGGATGGAAAAACACCGACTAAGGTATCAATTGCTGACTTCGATAGCATTAAGGATCTAGAAAATAATACACTTGATCCTTTAATCCAAGCTACTTCAAGTTTTATCACCAATCAGTCAGGCTATAATGTTTTATCAAAAGTTAAAGATGCTGAGGGTAGATACTTAATTCAACCAAGTCCAACTCTTCCAGATGTTAAGCAAATTTTGGGTCATAAC
>NZ_JACFSB010000131.1:0-281 GCF_016100645.1 Bifidobacterium sp. M0353
CCAGAAGACTGCTTTCTTTTAAAAAGATTATGCTCGAGTTGTCTAATTCTAAGATCAGCCAGCAAGGTTTATTAAGTCCTTTAATTTTAGAATTTGGCAATTTAGATTTTTTACAAATAAAAGATAAGTTGGCAGATATTCAAAAAATTGGTATTTTTTTAGAAGATTTTGGGCAAGATACCTTCATCTTGAGATCCTATCCTACCTGGCTGGGTACAGATGTCGAACATTCTGTGCGTACAATTTTAGACACGTTTTTAAACGTAGATGACAGCAATTTT
>NZ_JACFSB010000132.1:0-281 GCF_016100645.1 Bifidobacterium sp. M0353
TGGAAAATAATTAATAAATTCTTCTACTCTCACTGCATCAGGATGCGGCATCCGGCCATGTGCAATAAACCGTCGGCTATTTGCATAACTGGCTGTATCCATATCCAGACTGAATGTACTAACAGGTTCAGTAACTACCTGTTTTACCGGGTTATCAGAATAATTTTTATATTGCGCAGTATCCGGCTGCTGAGTTTCAAATACAGCCCTTGAGCCTGGACTCTGATAGTCTGCCCCCCTGAATCCTATTCTGGAATTATATTCCACGTTGGACGAAGATG
>NZ_JACFSB010000133.1:0-281 GCF_016100645.1 Bifidobacterium sp. M0353
TTCTCTAGGCGTTTTTGCAGTAAATGGAGCTAAAGAAGCAGGCTCTCTGCAGAAAGTATATACAGAAAACACTAACTTACTGGTTACTTCTGGAGAGAAGCTAAGAGATGTTACTAAAGAAGTAACGGGTATGCAAAAGGATGGGCGTAAATACTCCATTCAATATGCTGAATCTCAGCAGAACATTGCGAACGGCTATCAGGAATTAATTAAGCGTGGTTATACTGGCCGTCAATCATTAGGTGCCATGAAGGCTATACTGCAAGCGTCTAAAGCTTCAG
>NZ_JACFSB010000134.1:0-281 GCF_016100645.1 Bifidobacterium sp. M0353
TAGCGACTCAAGCCTTGCAGGCAGGCGGGGCAGCTGGTAAGGATTTTTACCGGTTCGCCCTTAGGCAGCTTGGCTTTGCCTTTTTCGATTTCTTCCTGTTTGCGGAAGCGTACCTGTGTGGCGATATCCGGCCGGCTGACGGCAAACATGCCGGATTCACCGCAGCAGCGGTCTGACAGAGGTACGTTCTGCCCCATCAGCTCATTCACAACTTTTATCGGCTGTGTGGTTTTAATCGGGGTATGGCAGGGGTCGTGATACAGGTATTGCCGGCCTTTTAC
>NZ_JACFSB010000135.1:0-279 GCF_016100645.1 Bifidobacterium sp. M0353
TCAAAAAGCACATAAAATAAAATTTGATATAAACCAATTCAACACTCTGGTTAACAAAAAAATGAACAATTCTGTTAATCTGTATTGGTGGCGCAACAAACAGTTCACAAATATAGGTGATGAACTAAATTTATATATTATTGGATATTTAAGTAAAAAAATAATATGTAGAACCAATTTAAAAAACACAGACTTAATCGGAATAGGCAGCATTTTAAACTGGGCAACACCAAGAAACAGAATTTATCCTGTATGGGGGAGCGGAACTCTTTCACCTTC
>NZ_JACFSB010000136.1:0-278 GCF_016100645.1 Bifidobacterium sp. M0353
GACTAATCACGGGCTAGCCACAGAGATGCATTTTTTAATGCGTCGTTGCGAGGCAATAAATGTTATTTATGCTGAGGATGAGCGACGCTCGCGGGTTATTGCTGATTTTCTGCTTGAGAAAGATCAGATATATGTGCCGGTAATTTTGCGTGAAGAGGAACAGACTCTGTACTGGCAGATTAAGCAAAAAGTAATGCCGAAATTTCCGGTTCCGGATCTGGTGATTTATCTGGAAGCTGATGACGAGTTGCTTGATAAGCGTTTGCGTCAGCGGGATG
>NZ_JACFSB010000137.1:0-278 GCF_016100645.1 Bifidobacterium sp. M0353
CATAGTTAATATCATAGGAACCATCAATATGCGGATCGTTAATAAATCCTTTCCAGCCTACCGTAGTACGCGGTTTTTCAAAGTAAACCCGCATAACAATCAGTAATTCTTGCGCATATTTTTCACGTAATACATTCAGACGCTGAGCATATTCAATTGCAGCTGCCGGATCATGGATAGAACACGGACCGATAATCACCAGTAGACGTTTATCTCTGCCATGTACCAGATCAGCAATAGCATGGCGTGTATCGTGTACTACCTCAGAGGCCTGTTCT
>NZ_JACFSB010000138.1:0-278 GCF_016100645.1 Bifidobacterium sp. M0353
AATTATATTTATAAAATTAGGAGCATCTATATCCATTTTTATTTTGTTTTTGATATATTTTTTGACGAATACAGGAGTTTTTCTTTTTAATTGTCCATAGATTATTTCAGATATACTTTTTGGATATAAATTTTTAATAGATATTAATTTTTTATTACATCCATTTTTGGCAACCTGATTGGTTAAATCTTTTAATATCTTGTTTTTTTCCCTGATTTTTTGGGTTTGATTTGCAATTTCCTTTTCAGAATATTGAAGTTTTCTGCCCAATAAATTTT
>NZ_JACFSB010000139.1:0-277 GCF_016100645.1 Bifidobacterium sp. M0353
GGCCAGAGGTACATCAAAAACCGCGGACAGACCGGCGGCTGCACTACAGGCAAGCAGGACTTTTCTCTCTTCTGTACTGATGTTAAATCGCCGGCCGATAAAATCTGCAATGGCTGAACTGATTTCACGTGGTGCTGTCTCACGTCCGAGAGGTGAACCCATGCCTACTGTGAATATCTGTAACATACCATGAAAGAAGGTAGAAACTAACGGTATAGGTGTGGCACTGTTGCCAATTGCTTCCCTGATATCAACCAGTTTGGGAGCAAAACGGTGC
>NZ_JACFSB010000140.1:0-277 GCF_016100645.1 Bifidobacterium sp. M0353
TTATCTTTTTCGGTTAAGCGAACCGTAGATACCACAAAGTCTTCTTCAATATGCGTTAACTGTTCATACTCTCGATAAGATAGTGTTCGGTTGATTAAAATATGCGGAAAATCGCGTTTAATTTTTGATTCAATCATACGCAAAGTGGCGTTACCTAATTCACTAACCAATAAAATTTGTACTAATCTTTCATATCCTGCACTATAGTTACGCTCCAATGCTACCCCTATATGAATTGCTAAATAGCTGATTTCGTCTTCAGTCATTTTCACATCAG
>NZ_JACFSB010000141.1:0-276 GCF_016100645.1 Bifidobacterium sp. M0353
GCGTACTGAACGCGAAGAACGTCTGTGGCAAACGCTGCGCAACTGGCGTAAAGAACGCGCCAGCAAAAACAATGTACCAGCCTATACCATTTTTGCCGACCGGACATTACAGGATTTAGTCCGGCATCCGCCGGCCACACTGGCTGATTTAAACCATATTTATGGATTAGGTGAAAGTAAAATCAGAAATTTCGGTGCAGATATTCTGGCTCTGTGTCGCAAATGGGCGCAGTAGCAGTCAAAGCGTCTCTGCGATTCTGCTCATAAATCACTTAT
>NZ_JACFSB010000142.1:0-276 GCF_016100645.1 Bifidobacterium sp. M0353
CCAAGAATGCGTAAACAAGATATTACAATTTATGATGTAGCTCGTGAGGCTAAAGTATCAATGGCCACAGTTTCACGAGTAGTTAATGGCAATACAAATGTGCGTAAAGATACGCGCGATCGAGTAATGAAAGTAATCAACCGGTTGCACTACCAACCTAATGCCGTAGCTCAAGGCCTTGCGTCCAAAAGAACTACTACGGTTGGGTTAATTGTACCGGATTTAACCAACCTTTATTTTGCAGAATTGTCAAAAGGTATTGATGATATTGCTCTT
>NZ_JACFSB010000143.1:0-276 GCF_016100645.1 Bifidobacterium sp. M0353
CACCGGTATTGGTGATAGTGCTGTTAAAGGTTTTGTCATTAGTAATACTAATAGTACCAGTATTCTGATTGGTAATAGTGCCGTTAAAGGTATTTCCACTATTGGTAATATTAATGAAGCCGGTACCGGTTGCATCATTATCAATGTTACCTTGAAAATCGCCTTCATGCATATTATCAATGTTAAGATGACCACCGGAATTAGTAATTTTAGAGTAATTAGCCTCACCGCTGTTTTCGATATTAACCCTACCGTTTATATTAGTAATATCACCCT
>NZ_JACFSB010000144.1:0-275 GCF_016100645.1 Bifidobacterium sp. M0353
TGTCTTTGTATGTAAATTAAGAAAAAAATTACAAGATGCTGGTGCGGAAGATTTTATTTCAACAATATGGGGACAAGGTTATATCTTCCGTAAATCAACAATGGATAGTGAATGAAAATAGATATTACGTTTCACCAATTTTTATTCGGAAAATTGTTCTGAAATAATCCGTTCTGACAAACTTTGATTTGGATTGAATAGTAAACAAGATTTTATAGATTTGTTTTCTTTGACAGTAATCTCGACAACGTCACGTATTTCTGTGAAATCGGCTA
>NZ_JACFSB010000145.1:0-275 GCF_016100645.1 Bifidobacterium sp. M0353
CCCATGGGTACGGCACATCATAGGCAAAGCAGCATGAGTATGCGCCAGATTGCGCAATACAGTTATTAGTTCATTAAGCTTAGGCAGCAGTACTTCATCACGTGCCTGTTTCAGCATCAGAGCATGTGAAAGATTATTGATATCCTCACTGGTACAGGAAAAATGAATGAATTCACTGACTGCCATAACTTCAGGCACATTGGCAAAACGCTGTTTCAGCCAGTATTCAATAGCTTTCACATCATGATTGGTTGTGGCTTCTATAGCTTTAACTG
>NZ_JACFSB010000146.1:0-274 GCF_016100645.1 Bifidobacterium sp. M0353
GCCAGTTTATCAAGATCAAGAATACCATTTGATTCTGGTGCTAAATAAGTTACTTCATAACCTTCTCGTTCTAATTGACGACAAGTATCAAGAACTGCTTTATGTTCAGTTTTACAGGTAATAATATGTTTACCTTTAGCATGATTAAAATGCGCCGCACCTTTAATGGCTAAGTTATCGGCTTCTGTCGCGCCTGAAGTAAATACAATTTCACGTGAATCGGCACCTATTAAGTCAGCAATTTGATTTCGTGCAATATCAACGGCTTCTTCAG
>NZ_JACFSB010000147.1:0-273 GCF_016100645.1 Bifidobacterium sp. M0353
GAATCAACTTGTAACAGAGAATGATTAACAACTAATTTAGAATAACGAAGTAAATGCTAAATAACATATAGTGACAAAGTTAAGAATATTAGATATGAGAGATAATTTTTTGTTATTTAAATGATTGATTTAACTGATGCGATTATTCAACCTAACATATCGCAATATCATACTTATAAGCACAAAATTTTAGTAAATAACCCAAAATATCTCATATATAAATCAATTGATTAAATAAAAAAACAGTGAAATTAGCAAAAAACAGACCTGATT
>NZ_JACFSB010000148.1:0-273 GCF_016100645.1 Bifidobacterium sp. M0353
CAACAAGACCAAGTCCACATGATTTAAGAGCCATAGGTAGTACCATAGATATTATTCAAAAAGTAAAATGTCCATTTATCTTTGTTATCACTCAAGCAAAATATAATACACACCTGACAATTCAAACAATTGCAGCATTATCTGAATATGGAACGGTTTCTCCTATTATTATACATGATCGCATTGATTACGCATCATCAATGATTGATGGTAAAACCGTAATGGAAACAAATAAAAACGGAAAAAGTTCACAAGAAATATACAAATTGTTAT
>NZ_JACFSB010000149.1:0-272 GCF_016100645.1 Bifidobacterium sp. M0353
TATTAATTTAAGTCCGTTATAAATTCTTTTTTATAATTGAAAATCAATTTTCTATATATATTAACATTATTACTAATCAATTAATATCTTTTAACATTTTTTCAATTACAATCAAACTTATTCGTCATTTTTATTATTAATTCGTAAAAATTAAAAAGATGTAATTAAAATACATCTTTATTGCCTTTTCATATTAAACGTTATATAAGATGTATTTGAAATAAATCTTTTACTTAAATATTAAGAATCCTTTTATTTCAAATAAATATATT
>NZ_JACFSB010000150.1:0-272 GCF_016100645.1 Bifidobacterium sp. M0353
GTTAGCTTCCAAATTAGGATAAAGACTTAGTAAATGAAAACAGCAAGCGGTTTATGGATGATAAAAAAACATAAGCCGTTTTTTTTGCTTATTCACAGGAGAATACAATGCAGAGGTATGTAAAAGCTTGTTTGGCAGGCTGGATGCTGATGGTTGCAGTATGTTCGTTCGCTGCAACGCAGGAACAGCTGGCACAACAACAGTTACAGCAAAATGTGGATATGGTGTTATCAGTGGCTCGTGACAAAAGCCTGAATGAACAACAGCGTATT
>NZ_JACFSB010000151.1:0-272 GCF_016100645.1 Bifidobacterium sp. M0353
CGACCATAGGCAATGTCAGCATTTGGTCCATCTGCTCTTTAAGAAGGCGTGAAATTCCTTTACCTTCATTGCCAATTACCAAAACAGTTTTGCCATTACTATCCCACTGCCGATAATCTGTACCTTTCATATCAGTACCAAAAAGCCAATAGCCACGTTTTTTTAATATTTTTGCAGTTTGCACCAGATTATTTACCCTTGCTACTGGCACATAATCAATTGCTCCAGTTGAAGTTTTAGCTACAACAGAAGTTAACCCGGTAGCACGTCTT
>NZ_JACFSB010000152.1:0-272 GCF_016100645.1 Bifidobacterium sp. M0353
TGTGCACGCATAGCAGAAATCTGTTTAAAATAATCGTTATGACCAAAAATTGCAGAACCTGCAACAAATGTGTCAGCTCCTGCTGCTGCTATCTGAGCAATATTATCAATTTTGATTCCACCGTCTACTTCTAATCGGATAAATCTTTTACTTTGATAGGCATATTCATCAATTATTGCCCTAACCTTACGAATTTTTTTCAGTGTGGATGGAATAAAATTCTGTCCACCAAAACCTGGATTAACCGACATCAGTAATATGACATCTACTTT
>NZ_JACFSB010000153.1:0-272 GCF_016100645.1 Bifidobacterium sp. M0353
TTAAAATCCTCATGATAAGTGATAGTATACTCCGTCTATTTATTTATGTACGCATGTGCGCTTTCGTGTGGCGCACCACTGTTATAAGGATTTATTATGCCAATTATTACTCTTCCTGATGGTAGTCAACGTCAATTTGATAAACCTGTTACTGTATTAGAAGTTGCACAAAGTATTGGTGCAGGGCTTGCTAAAGCCTGTATCGCAGGCCGTGTTAATGGTGAACGTAAAGATGCGTGTGATGTTATTGAGCATGACGCAACCTTATCTAT
>NZ_JACFSB010000154.1:0-271 GCF_016100645.1 Bifidobacterium sp. M0353
GCCACTATGAATTAATACATAGAAAAGGCGGTTGGTTATATTGCTGTTAAAACCAATTCGTGTGGATACTGATCTGGCTTGGGTTAACATTGGCAAGGTTAACTGATCAGGTGTATCAAAGCGATAAACCCGAAAACGTTTTTTTTCTGTAAAGCTGACCAGTCTGCTGTCTGAAAATGGCATACAGCTTTGAGTGTGTCTCTTGGCGACGACTTCAAAAGGAATCAGCATTCTGTCCATATAATCTACAGAATTGATTCCTGCGTTATCT
>NZ_JACFSB010000155.1:0-270 GCF_016100645.1 Bifidobacterium sp. M0353
GACTGGCTAAACCGTATGCCGGCAGTACCTATGGTTTTCACTTTCCACTGATTGACGGCACAGAAGTTGCGGTTGCCTTTACTAATGGTAATCCGGACCGACCTTATATTGCACATGCGATGCATGACAGTCAACACCCTGACCATGTGACCACCATAAACAAACACCGTAATGTAATTCGTACTCCGGCGAATAATAAGTTACGGATGGATGATAAACGCGGACAAGAGCACATCAAGTTAGCGACCGAATATGGTAAAACCCAGCTTA
>NZ_JACFSB010000156.1:0-270 GCF_016100645.1 Bifidobacterium sp. M0353
AAGGAATCGGCTCCGGGCGGTAAGGTTTTAATGGCTGGTAAGGTATCGCGGTAAAACTCAGCTCATAAGCATCACTGCGGTTTCCTTGTCCTTGCACCGTTAATATCATTATGCCTTCATCTATTCCAGCAATTATGCTACCTTTTATGCGGATATGTTGACCCGGGGCTAAATTGGCCTGATTGCTTTTACCTCGGATAAGGATTTGACGGCTAATCGCTCGCTCATGACGAATGCGGGCATACCATTCACCACTTTCAACACCATTAC
>NZ_JACFSB010000157.1:0-269 GCF_016100645.1 Bifidobacterium sp. M0353
GATATGGAAGATACTGCACGTCAGCTGTATGGTGATGAGTTTGCTGAATGGGTTGTTAAAACCAAAAACCCGAATGAACTGCTGTTCAGAATTGCGGATGAATCCGGCGTAGTATTGTTACCGGGTAAAGGTTTTGCCGTACGTCACCCATCCGGTCGTGTTTCATTAGCCAATCTGAATGAATATCAGTACAAAGCTATTGGTGCATCTCTGCATAAACTGGCTTGTGAATATCATGAAGAATTTAAGGCCAGCAAGTAATTAATTTT
>NZ_JACFSB010000158.1:0-269 GCF_016100645.1 Bifidobacterium sp. M0353
CTGCGCATGCCGTCATAAGCATTAAAATCCAGATATTTGCGATATACAAAAGGTCGTACCAGTGCAGCAATATTATTCGGATAGTCTGTGACCAGACGCGCCTTTGTCCATGCATAGCGCTCCCACTCCCGCCCCTGCTGAATCAGATAATGCTCCAGTGCGGTTTCATTGATTACCAGAGCTCCAGAATCACCATCTGGACGCAAACGCATATCAACCCGAAAGACCTGACCATCTCCGGTAATATCATTTAACAGAGCAATGATTTT
>NZ_JACFSB010000159.1:0-269 GCF_016100645.1 Bifidobacterium sp. M0353
TTCTATACCACTTTTACCCATAAAGCGCATTATATTACCAGCACTACGCATACATAACCATAAAATAATACATAATAATAAAGGTACAAGTATTGATGAAGTATAAACAACCCAAGTCGATACATTATATCCACCACTTTTTACAGTGGAAGCCATACTGATTATCATAGCAATGGTTCCCGGCCCAGCAGTACTTGGCATTGCAAGTGGTACAAAAGCGATATTATTGGAAACTTCTTTCTTTTTTGCATCTGCTTCTAATGTTTTAT
>NZ_JACFSB010000160.1:0-268 GCF_016100645.1 Bifidobacterium sp. M0353
TGGGGGAAATATCTGGACTAAAAGTATCATAACGCCAAGAATCTAACACAATAAACATAATATTAGGTGTTACTTGATTATCTGGATTAATCATAAGATCTTTTTTAGGGTAATAGATACTTGCGTGCTGGCTATCCCTGTCAATAAGCACTTTATGTTGTCCTGATTTATCAAAATATCCCATTATCTTTTTTGAGGTAAACGGACGATATAAAGGAATATATTCTTTTATAACCATAATCGGAGAATAGGCGTAATAAAAAGCAAC
>NZ_JACFSB010000161.1:0-268 GCF_016100645.1 Bifidobacterium sp. M0353
AGAAGAACAAGCTATTAGTATTCCTGCAAAGAAGTCTAAAATTTCATTAAATCCGGTTAATAATATGATGTATATGGAAATGAGATTGTTTATCGAGCTAAGTCGCAAAAACAATATGAGAGTATTTTTAAAATACCAATATAATACCATCCATAACAGTAACCTCTGTTTAACTAGTATTAAATTATTCATCACAAAATACTATGGAGTAACAATAAAATTGATTGTTAAATAATGCACATTTTCTGAGTTTGAAAAAATAGGTTTT
>NZ_JACFSB010000162.1:0-268 GCF_016100645.1 Bifidobacterium sp. M0353
GATAGAAAAGACCTCATTCCGCTTACTAGTGAGGGATTGTCCGGATCCATGATTGAAGAGGTCATGAATATTGCCGCCTCAGAAAATCAAAAACGGTTAAAACTTGCCCGAGAAATATTCGATAATTTTATCGATAAATACAATATCGAATTAACCGACCCAGACCTTACTGAACCTGCTAAGGAAAAAATTACGGCCAGTTTCACCAATATGGTTGGACGGGAAAATGAATTAATTACTTACTGGGCACGCTTGTCCGACATAACGG
>NZ_JACFSB010000163.1:0-268 GCF_016100645.1 Bifidobacterium sp. M0353
CAGTGGTTTTAAATTGATTTACATCGATATTTAATGGCTTAATATTTTTAAAGCCTGCATTAAAGCTATTCTCTCGACATTGCAATACCGCTTGCATATCGATATCAATCGCATCAATTTGACATGTTTGATGTTCTAAACGTTGAGCCAACATTAAAGCAATTACACCACATCCGGTACCAATATCTAAGACATGTTGTACATCGGATTTAATTGGTACCCATGCGCCTAATAAACAACTATCCGTTGTCACCTTCATTGGACTTTT
>NZ_JACFSB010000164.1:0-267 GCF_016100645.1 Bifidobacterium sp. M0353
ACCCGGACCTGCCAGCGGACTTCACCTACCTGCAGGTCAGCGCCGGAGGCTCTCATTCCCTGGCCCTGGGCAGCGACGGCAACGCCTACGCCTGGTGATACAACTACAATGGCCGGCTCGGCGACGGGACAACAAGCGAGCGGCATGCGCCGGTCATGGTGAGGAAGCCCGACCGCAGCACGTACCCGGACCTGCCAGCGGACTTCACCTACCTGCAGGTCAGCGCCGGAGGCTCTCATTCCCTGGCCCTGGGCAGCGACGGCAACG
>NZ_JACFSB010000165.1:0-267 GCF_016100645.1 Bifidobacterium sp. M0353
GGCATTTTTTATAATTAAATCATACATAATTTAATCCAACCCCTCGACCATAGTCATGATAGAGGGGACATAACATTATATAATTGGGAAGATACCACCAAAAATCATGGCACCTAGGATTGCACCACCAGTAATAGGTTTTTTCCATACATAAAATAATAGTGCACCAAGCAAGGACCCTATACCAATAGGAATAGATGCAACCATAGCTGATAAAATAATCATTGGACCAAGAAAACGACCAGATGCATTTCCCGCACCCATCAT
>NZ_JACFSB010000166.1:0-267 GCF_016100645.1 Bifidobacterium sp. M0353
CAATAATAGCAGCATATTCTGCATCAGCATCAGCTTCAAGTAATTTCGGTTCTGCCAGCCATTGCTCCATTTTTTCAATACGGCGTCTCAGTGTGCGTGCATCCTGATAACCATTGGCAATCATGTTTTTCAGCAATACGATATTGGATTTGAGATATTCCTCAATAGGTTCTTTGTGCAGTTTTACCGTACAGCCGGCAGCTGAACGCTCTGCAGAAGCATCTGTGAGCTCAAAGGCCTGTTCAACTTTCAAATCCGGTAAACCTT
>NZ_JACFSB010000167.1:0-267 GCF_016100645.1 Bifidobacterium sp. M0353
GTTTAAAAGCTTGAAACCCATCTTTATAAGCCCCCACTTTTTCAATCCATTCTTGAGTAACTATAAATTCTTCTTCTTTAGCTTCCATTTTTATTCCCCAATAAAAAAGCCAGCGTTTTGGCTGGCTTGGGTTAGTTAATCAGGTTTAGTAAATCAAATTGGCATTATCTGCTTTAAGACTACGTACATCTTCAACCGTGGTGGAGAACACCACAGTTGAATTCTGGCAAGTTTTCTATCCTAGCATTGGGGGAAATATCAAAAATC
>NZ_JACFSB010000168.1:0-267 GCF_016100645.1 Bifidobacterium sp. M0353
GAAGTACACATTATACGGTAAAGAGAACCGAAAATGAGTGAACGTATATTAATCATCGAAGATGATGAAAGATTAGCCAATTTAATCCAAGTTTATCTAATCCGTCAAGGGTATATGGTTGATTGGCATAATAGTGGTGCCGGTGCCGAAGAAAAAATACAACAGATCAACCCCGATCTAGTTATTTTAGATGTCATGCTACCAGAAAAATCTGGATTTGATATATGTCGAGATATACGTTCGTGGTTTACAAACTATATTTTGATT
>NZ_JACFSB010000169.1:0-267 GCF_016100645.1 Bifidobacterium sp. M0353
AATTTAAACTACCGGTAGCGGTGATACCATTAACTCCTTGACCATCGCCATCATCATCACCCCAATAATTATACGGTGTGCCAATAAGTGAACTTAATGCAATAGAATCAGTATTCCTTGGTACTAACATACCAATATCATTAAAACTCTGACCAACAACAGGTAACTCGATAGGATTGTAATAACTCGAATTATTGGTTGTCGGAGTAAATGTTCTACCATCAGAAAGGGATATCCTGAGTAGCGCTTCGGTATTTGTTACCCGGG
>NZ_JACFSB010000170.1:0-267 GCF_016100645.1 Bifidobacterium sp. M0353
TGTTAGGAAATAATTATGAGCAGACGTTCACGTTATTCAACAAAATCAGAGATCAATATTGTACCTTTGTTAGATGTATTATTGGTATTAGTATTGATTTTTATGGCTACAGCCCCAATAATAAGCCAAAGTGTTGAAGTTGATCTTCCAGAAGCGACAGAATCAAAAACTGTATCTCCTTCTGATAATAAACCTATAATTATCGAAGTATCTGGAATAGGGGAGTATGCAATTATTATAGATCAGAATCGACAATCGAATATTCCT
>NZ_JACFSB010000171.1:0-267 GCF_016100645.1 Bifidobacterium sp. M0353
GGTCGGTGCTATGACTGTGCAAATGGTAATTTTTAAAACTACGATTAAATGGACAATGGGTGGCAAAACGATAATGGATGTCCAATCGGTTCTTGATCAAATATTTAAAGGTTTGTTACCTGTAGCAATTACTTTAGTATGTTACAAACTTTTAAAAGACAAGAAAATCGGTGTGATCAGCCTAATTTTTGCAATTGTTGTGCTATCGATTTTAGCGTCATTAATCGGAATAGTCTAATATGAATCCTTCAATTAAAAAAATTGTCG
>NZ_JACFSB010000172.1:0-267 GCF_016100645.1 Bifidobacterium sp. M0353
TATCTTAGGTGGATTTTTTTTATTTTTACCAGTTTATGCTGGCTTTGATACATTAACATTGATTCTGAGTTTAGTGTTGATGCTGTTTTTACTTGAACATGATTTATTTAATTTTAAAAAAAGTATATTAGTTAATTTTAATAAAAAATATTTTTTAGTTATTCTATTTGTATTTTGTCTGGTGTTTTTTAATTCTTGGAATCTTCATCCGTTTTATATTATATTGCAAATTTTTTCTGTCTGGCTGCTTATATTGAGCCCGAAAAT
>NZ_JACFSB010000173.1:0-267 GCF_016100645.1 Bifidobacterium sp. M0353
GTGCGTTACGTTTTAAAAACGGTAAACGCTACTACCGAATAGGGGGCCCGATAAAGCAATACCTAAAGGCTGGTAATGTTGGAGCAGTAATTGTCTCACCAACTGAAGAAACTACTGTGACGGCAATTGCACAGTTAGGTACAGCGATTTATGGTACTAAAAAAGTAAAAATTGCGAAAGCTGGTACTAAATTTAAAGTAGATCGTTTAGAAACTGGATCACCCGCTGCATATATTATGAATCAAAGAGGGCAGTTCGTGCCTGAGC
>NZ_JACFSB010000174.1:0-266 GCF_016100645.1 Bifidobacterium sp. M0353
CAGTATGATCTAAATAGCTTAAATAAACTATCTACTTTAGATAATATTGTGATAAGTACATTGCATAATCAGCAAGTTGAAAAATTAACTAAAAAATTCACTGAATATAATCTTAATAAATATCATTGTATTAGCGTTTGTGCTGATTAAAGCTTATTCGAACAAATAAATAATTGCAATTTTTCACTTGCCAAAAAAAAAGAAGTGCCTATAATGCGCATCCACTGACACGGCGTCAGCGACAAGCAGACAAAGGTCGTGTTAGT
>NZ_JACFSB010000175.1:0-266 GCF_016100645.1 Bifidobacterium sp. M0353
GTCTTGATGATCATTCTCCGATGAAATTAACAGGTGCAACGGGTGCCTTAAAAATATATAGTGAATACTTACAAAATAATCCGCCAAAAAGGTTACAACTTCCCGTACCGCAAAATATATTTATGGTACCTATTGATAGTAATGGACAATGGCAGTGTAATGGCGGTGGTGTACGTAGTTTACCTGCATGGACGATCAACCCTCAAAGTTTATGTTCCGCTAGTCCTCAGGCTGTATCTAATCAACAAGCACCAAGTTGGGTGACT
>NZ_JACFSB010000176.1:0-266 GCF_016100645.1 Bifidobacterium sp. M0353
ATTGCTTTTTTAGCATCAGCAAAAGGATAAGTAAGTAAAGTGTGCCCGATATCCTGCCATTCCTCTCCCAGATTAGCTACTTGTAAGTTGATAGATTCTTCAGCTTTAGCCAGATTAGAACCATCATCACTATTCAAAATAGTATTGAAAGAAAGCTGTGAAGCAGAGGCCTGATTATTAGCTCCCTGAACTTTCTGTACTTCAAGATACATAGCCAGCAGATTTTCCTGATACTGATCCAGTTTACGGCTGGGTTGCTTATTCCT
>NZ_JACFSB010000177.1:0-266 GCF_016100645.1 Bifidobacterium sp. M0353
GGTTTATTAATCACGGAAAGCAATTTCATAATTGGCAATCGTTATCTTTACCATTAGCCGAACCTAATTGGTTAGAGCAGGATAATTAATATGATAACTTCATTGAAATTAGCAATAGTTGGCCATGCCAATTTTGGCAAAACTTCGCTTTTGCGAGCATTGTCGCACAATAGTCATTTTGGTGATGTTTCAGATAAACCGGGCACCACAAGACACGTTGAATCAATTAAATTGTCTTTGGCTAATAATACCGACATTACTTTTTA
>NZ_JACFSB010000178.1:0-266 GCF_016100645.1 Bifidobacterium sp. M0353
ACTTCGCCCATGAATAGTAATGGCCTTTATGCCACAATCTTGCGCAATTTGTGCGATTTCAATGCAATTTCTATTATTTTTATCCCATCCAGTCCGAGTTTTTAATGTTACTGGTACATCAACAGCACCAACAACTTTCTGCAAAATAGTTTTTATCAGTTCTGGATACTGCATTAAAGCAGAACCAGCTAATTTTTTATTCACTTTTTTAGCCGGACATCCCATATTGATGTCAATTAACTGAGCGCCATGCTTGACGTTAAATT
>NZ_JACFSB010000179.1:0-266 GCF_016100645.1 Bifidobacterium sp. M0353
TGCTATGGCTGCTTCTACTGTCATGCCCAGTGCTTTGGCTACGCCTGCACCATAGTCCGGATGGCAGGCATTGCAGTTACGAATATGTCTGTATTTGATAAAGTCAGGTGCATCACCCATAGCTCGTGCTGTGTTTTCAAACAGTACCTGCTTCTGGTTATCATTCATTAAGTTAAATAAGGCGCGGGGCTGGCTGAAATAGTCATTATCGTCTTCGTGGAAATTCCAGAAATCAGCATCACCATGTATTTTAAGCGGAGGTTCAC
>NZ_JACFSB010000180.1:0-266 GCF_016100645.1 Bifidobacterium sp. M0353
GGAAATGCTTCCAGGCTGACGGTACCCTGTCAGAAAGCGATGGCTAACTATGTGCCAGCAGCCGCGGTAATACATAGGTCGCAAGCGTTATCCGGAATTATTGGGCGTAAAGCGTTCGTAGGCTGTTTATTAAGTCTGGAGTCAAATCCCAGGGCTCAACCCTGGCTCGCTTTGGATACTGGTAAACTAGAGTTAGATAGAGGTAAGCGGAATTCCATGTGAAGCGGTGAAATGCGTAGATATATGGAAGAACACCAAAGGCGAAG
>NZ_JACFSB010000181.1:0-266 GCF_016100645.1 Bifidobacterium sp. M0353
AGGTTTATGTCGGAATGATTATTGGTGAACATTCTCGTGAAAATGATCTGGATGTTAATCCAATCAAAGAAAAAAAATTAACCAATATGCGTGCTGCGGGTAAAGATGAGGCACTTTTATTGACTCCGGCAAGAAAAATGTCATTGGAACAGGCTATTGCTTATATTGAGGATGATGAATTGGTGGAAGTTACACCGTCAGCCATTCGTCTTCGCAAATTATATCTTGATCCACATGAGCGGAAACGTCACGTCAGACAAAGAGCT
>NZ_JACFSB010000182.1:0-266 GCF_016100645.1 Bifidobacterium sp. M0353
TGTTGAAATGATGACCCCTAAAGGTAATACGACCTTTATTATTGAACGAATGGAAAATAAAAAAGGTCAACCAGTTCCAGCAGGACTTGGTGATGGTCACATTGTTTATATTCCAATCGCCGAAGATATTGATTTAAATTATGCGCTTTTAATGCGTAATTTTGATTAATCTATTTAACTTATATAACTAATAACTATATAACTAACTGTTCAGGGTTATGAACAGTTAGTTGTTATCATTACTGACGAATTAAATCTTCGCCATA
>NZ_JACFSB010000183.1:0-266 GCF_016100645.1 Bifidobacterium sp. M0353
TTCCGACACGATATTTGACCTTGATTTTATGGGTTGGATTTATGGTTTTGTTGATGAGTATTGGCATTTCCTGTTTACATATTGGGGTGGAACAAGGATGGTGGGCAAGTCCGTTACCTGAGTGTAGCGCCAATCTTGTCGCAACGGACAATCTTGCCGATCGGCTTGGCGCTATGCCGGATCGTCCAGGCAAACCCTGTGATGTCGCTTCTTATCCTTTTTCTTGGCTGCCAGTTTCATTGACAATGCTAAATGGATTATATTCT
>NZ_JACFSB010000184.1:0-265 GCF_016100645.1 Bifidobacterium sp. M0353
ATATGACTACCTCGGAGTAACTCAACAAAATAGAATTTTGGCTCGTTATTATCAATAAGATTAAGTTCAAATATCTCTAATTGCTCTCGTGTATTGCTAGTTGCATAAAAGCTACAACTTAATAAGAGCAACATACATATCGGTATTATTTTCTTTATTTGCATTTTATTCACTTCCTTATGTATTAATTCACCAAATCTGGCCCTGTAGAGCATTTCTTTTTATGTTATATAGATGTTTAGAGCTTCGTGTATTTATTTATTTT
>NZ_JACFSB010000185.1:0-265 GCF_016100645.1 Bifidobacterium sp. M0353
TCATTAATACTCCGGTTTTCTTGAGTATTAATGAAGGGGTTGAAAATTATTTAGATTGAATTTTGTCTTTTTCATCAAATAGTTTGGTGAGTTCGTGAATCATTGTTCCCCCCAATTCTTCTGCCTTGGTGATTGTCACGGCATGTTTGTAGTAACGTGTTACATCATGCCCAATTCCAATGGCTACAAGCTCGATTTCAGCACGATTTTCGATTTTGCGAATCATGCGTTTAAGATGATTTTCAAGATATTCTGATCCATTCGT
>NZ_JACFSB010000186.1:0-265 GCF_016100645.1 Bifidobacterium sp. M0353
TGTCACGGGTTCGACTCCTGTTTCAAAAGCCATATTGTAATAATTTGTTGTTTGAGCAATACCAGCCAGTAAAGGGAAATAAGCAAAGCAGTAAAGCTAAGACACGAAAAAAACCGGTTAACCGCACAGAATAAGCGGATTAATGATTCTGTCCGGGTAAAAAAACCGGATAGCAGGCAAAAAATTGATGAGCCATAAACAGTTAGTTGAATGTTTAAAGATATCAGTTTTTCCCCTGTTATTTCGTTACTTAATCCGTTTGATT
>NZ_JACFSB010000187.1:0-265 GCF_016100645.1 Bifidobacterium sp. M0353
GCATTGAAACGTATTGATCAGGTAACCGCTGCGTCACAACGCCTTATGTCGGGTGACTTGAGCGGGCGACTTCCTGTTACTGGTGCCGGTGACGAGTTTGACAGACTTTCTCACAATCTGAATATTATGTTGGAACGCATAGAAGAGCTCAATAGCGGCTTGCGTCAGGTGTCTGACAATATCGCCCATGATTTGAAAACACCTTTGACAAGATTGAGGAATCGCGCGGACGAGGCGCTTTCACGGCGTGATAAAGATGTTGATT
>NZ_JACFSB010000188.1:0-265 GCF_016100645.1 Bifidobacterium sp. M0353
ATTCCAGTTCCTTTAATTCCGATAAACCAAATTTGCTTATTTTTATCTAACATTTACTGAACTCCAAAATTTTATCATTGCAGTTTATTTTACCATTACTGAGTCCAAAAAGCAGGATCATCAAAAAATTGCAATCAAATTTTAGCAATATGACGATAAAACAACTAATGCAATTGACATTCTTTTTGCAACAAAAAAGACCTTACCAAAACCTGATAAAGTCCTCAGTGTTATAAAGTAATCTGACCGCTTGCTAAAAGTTCAT
>NZ_JACFSB010000189.1:0-265 GCF_016100645.1 Bifidobacterium sp. M0353
GAAAGAAAACAAACACAAATCTACTATCTTCCTATTATCTATTTTATTGATTCTATCATTATTGACTGGGTGTCAAAGTGATTCAAATGCAAAAAGTAAACAATTTAGAGATGGGAAACTACCAAATGCTCTTAATGTTAGCCATCCTCAATTAGCCGTACCGGTCAATATTTCTGACTATACTATCCAAATTGAAAAATTAAGAACCACATCACCTTCACTGTATCAGAAAAATGAACATATTTATAAAGCGGTTGACGCTTGG
>NZ_JACFSB010000190.1:0-265 GCF_016100645.1 Bifidobacterium sp. M0353
ATACTCCCAAAGTTGTCATAATTTCAGGGTACATATCAAACTTAAGTGAAATATGGTTTTTATTTTAAAAATTAGTATCCCTTCTTAGAGAGATAACTACATCTTTAAATAGTTATTATGTGAACTGAGTAAATTTTAAATATAGTTGGCTACGGCAGCTAATAAATCTTTTTCATTATTAACAATGGTACCATTAAGTTTAATTAGACCAGTAGTATACAAGTTGACATAATGAAATTGGTTTTCGGCAATTTGGGTCAAAGCT
>NZ_JACFSB010000191.1:0-265 GCF_016100645.1 Bifidobacterium sp. M0353
ATTTAAATGTAAGTAGTAAGAAACGTCTGTTTGAAGAAACCGGTCAATTATTATCCGAAGAGGCAGGTTTGTCGCAGGAAGATGTTTTTAATTGTTTGTTTGCACGCGAAAAGCTGGGTTCTACCGCATTAGGTAAGGGTGTGGCCATTCCGCACGGGCGTACCGGTGCAGTAAAAGATACTGTGGGTGCGTTTTTCCGTCTGCAGACACCCATCGCATTTGATGCTCCGGATGAACAACCCGTCAGTCTGGTATTTATACTATT
>NZ_JACFSB010000192.1:0-264 GCF_016100645.1 Bifidobacterium sp. M0353
CGAGGTGGATTATTAAATCGGTACAATTATGGAGAGATTAATCATAAAATAATTAGGTAGATCTATTTTACGGATTCAATCTTGTTATCGTATAAATAAAAGCATTTTTAATAACAGATAGCTTGAAAATAATAAATCACATCGAAAAAAGGTTATTAACCTTATTAGAGTAAAAAACATTAGACTTGTAAAAACTAAAAAGGCACTGCTAAACCACTAAATTTTAGGTATAATAACTTAGTCATATAGAAATAACTGACTTTT
>NZ_JACFSB010000193.1:0-264 GCF_016100645.1 Bifidobacterium sp. M0353
AGTAAGCGTTTTAGCGGGCTGGTATATTCCCACTGAGATACTTCACCAGTAATATCGCTGCCAATAATCCGCTGATTCATAGCGTTAATCACAGTTAATAAATGTTCCAGTTGCATGCGCCCCTGATCCCAGTTGGTTTGTACTACGTCCTTACCCAGAACATCTTTGTCTATCGAGATATATACAGGTTCATTAGTTTGTTGCTGAGTCTGGATAAAGGCATTTACCAGTTCTTCTGGTGAGGAGAATGCCCGAAAAGCCTGT
>NZ_JACFSB010000194.1:0-264 GCF_016100645.1 Bifidobacterium sp. M0353
TCTGATACGTGCCGGAAAAATGGCTACTGCATCTGCTACCGCTATTTCCCTGTCTGCTAAGGCATTCCAGGATTTTGCAGACAATATTGATTTTTACCGTGACCGCATTATTCTGCGCCCGCAGGAAATCTCCAATCACCCGGAACTGGTGCGCCGTCTGGGTATCATTGGAATGAATTCAATGATTGAAGCCGATATTTACGGCAACATCAATTCTACCCATGTAATGGGTACCAGCATGATGAATGGTATCGGCGGCTCAGG
>NZ_JACFSB010000195.1:0-264 GCF_016100645.1 Bifidobacterium sp. M0353
TGTCAGTATTGTTTACCTAATGGATATCGACCTAATAAAGATCATAAATTTTTATCGTTAAATGAAATTGATAATGTCATATCAACATTTACCGAACTCGGTGTGCATAAAATTCGCTTAACTGGTGGCGAACCGACTTTGCGTCGAGATTTTATGGATATTTTGTCAATTATTTCGGCTTATCCAAGTATTAAACAATTGGCAATTACCACCAATGGCTCACGATTATTAAAAAATGTCCATTATTGGCAACAAGCTGGGCTT
>NZ_JACFSB010000196.1:0-264 GCF_016100645.1 Bifidobacterium sp. M0353
TGGTGGTAAAAAAGACGGTATTTATAGCAAAGTTAAAGATGTTGCTAAACAATTTGATAACCTTGATACCAAAATTTATCACCTAAATAAAAAGTTAGATGACACTACCAAAGACTTTAAAGAAATTGGTAAAGTAACCAAACAGTTTACTAATAAGAAAAGCAATCCATTTTCAAACATGGCCAAAGGTCTGGATAAGTTTAATAAAACTTTGAAGGCTGACACTAAAGCTATTACTAAAAATGTCGACAAGATTACTAGGGC
>NZ_JACFSB010000197.1:0-264 GCF_016100645.1 Bifidobacterium sp. M0353
CGCGATCAATATTATCGCCTTTGGCAGTTAGAATAATAACTGGCATATTACATTGTTGACGAATGCTTTTTAGGACATCAATGCCATTAATATCAGGTAACATAACATCTAAAATTGCTGCACGATATTTACCTGATAGCGCTTCATCAATACCATCCTTACCTAAATAAACACTTTTAATATTAAAACCTTCATTGGTTAAATATTCGCTAAGCATTTGTGATAATTCTACATCATCATCAATTAATAAAATATTTATCATAT
>NZ_JACFSB010000198.1:0-264 GCF_016100645.1 Bifidobacterium sp. M0353
CATTGGTTACCCAGTTATTCCTCTTATCGCTATTTTAGGTGCTGGATATGTTATATACGGTATGTTAATTCACCAAACTGTAAATGGGATAGCCTCGATAGTGTTAACCCTAATTGGTTTACCTCTTTATTACTATTTTGATAATAAAAATAAACATATTGAACTTTCACTTGGTGAAGTGAAGAAATATCAATTCAAAACCAAGTATATGATTGCGATATCTTCAATTATTATTGTTTTAGGTTTAATCGCTTACGGTTATTT
>NZ_JACFSB010000199.1:0-264 GCF_016100645.1 Bifidobacterium sp. M0353
ATCGGCTTACCTGGCTGATGAGTATTCCCGCACTATTTCTAGCCATGACATATCCGTTTACTAAACGTTTTTTTCCATTACCGCAGTTATATCTTGGTCTGGCATTTTCGTTTGGGATACCTATGGCGTTTGCAGCGATAACTAATCATGTGCCGATGATTGCGTGGATTTTGCTGGCTGCCAATACATTGTGGACTTTAGCTTATGACACTATATATGCCATGGCAGACAAGGAAGATGATTTAAAAATCGGCATTCATACCT
>NZ_JACFSB010000200.1:0-264 GCF_016100645.1 Bifidobacterium sp. M0353
TAATGCTTTCAGGGATTATCAATCCAAACAGAATTAAGGATTGTTTTTCTGATATTCCATGACTCTCTGTTCAGCCATATTTCGCCACGGTGTATCTGAAGGTGCGCGTTGTAGGGCCTGTTGAAAAAGAGTGAATGATTCTTCGGTCATATGACCATATTTTTGAATTATCAGTTCGGCAATTGGCGCGGCCAGGTAAGGGTCAAAACGTTGGTCAAGAGCTGTTTTCCAGGCTTGAATAGCATTGTCTAACTGACCTTGTTC
>NZ_JACFSB010000201.1:0-264 GCF_016100645.1 Bifidobacterium sp. M0353
TATTCAGTTATCCAGTTTAACATCAATCATCCGCAGCTTGCGTAATGATGACAGCCCGCTTTCCAGCTGAGCAAGCGGCAGGCGGACAGACAGACAGCACTGCTGCTGCAGATCCTGCTGTATTATCTGTGCCTGCTGCTGCCGGCACCAGCGCATTGCTTCACTCAAATGAGCATAATCACAATAAAGCCATAATTGCCGGCATACATCCAGACAAATTTTATCAGCAGCTTCTATCGCTGCCGCAGTAGCAGATTTATAAGC
>NZ_JACFSB010000202.1:0-264 GCF_016100645.1 Bifidobacterium sp. M0353
TGCATCACGATTAATATTGATTGAATAAGCATTTAATTCAACAGCATCAAAAAAGACTTTAAAAATATCGTCTAAACAGTAACGTAAAATATTATCTAAAAAGATAATTGATTTGTTTTTGGTTGAAACTTCCGATGGTAATAAAACAAAACGAGGAGCATTGTCGGTAGGCAGCTCCAATAAGGCATAACTAATATTGTCTTTACAAATAATTTCCACTGCCAAATAAGCATGATCATCTTTGAGAAATTGGATCAATTCAGT
>NZ_JACFSB010000203.1:0-263 GCF_016100645.1 Bifidobacterium sp. M0353
TTTCGATCAGCTATCGAAAACCAGAAAATTAATTTTAGTCAATATTATCCATAATATCTTCTACAGTCTTTGCCACACTATTTATCCCTCTTTGAGATAAAGTTTTTAAATCAAAAGCATTATGATCATTTTCATATGCTTTACCAAACGTTGAAATGAATTTTTTCCTTATATCCGCACCGTAATTCACCTTGATTAGATTATATTCTTTTGCATGCCTTACATCGTCAAAAGGTATACCTGAACCACCATGTAGTACTAAT
>NZ_JACFSB010000204.1:0-263 GCF_016100645.1 Bifidobacterium sp. M0353
TTTCTTGATAGTTCCGCGCAAAATTGTGAATTTGCATTTTCTGATTCATAGTTAGTAAAAAGCATTGATTTAATCTTGTTTTACCGGGATCGCTGTTTTCTGTTACCTATCCAATTTTAAAATCTGAAAAATACAAATTTTTCTTATTTTTCTTTTATTCAATATATAAAATCGATAAACGCTAACGCTGGCTTAAAGTTTGATTGGTTAATAACCATAACCAGCTTACTAGTACAAAAGGTAAGGTTAATACAGGTATGGTA
>NZ_JACFSB010000205.1:0-263 GCF_016100645.1 Bifidobacterium sp. M0353
ATTGAGGTTCATGCTTCAGCTGGTGATAATTACTTAGGTGGTGAAGATTTTACTCATGAACTTGTTAAAGCTTGTTTAAGCGAATGGCAACTCAAACAATCTGATATACCAATTGATGACTATGCTCGCTTGCTAGATTTAGCCGAACAACTAAAATGTAAACTAAGTGGAGAACAAATACATAATTTGACTTGGTCTTGGCAAGACAAGTTATGGCAATTTTCATTAAATGAAATAAGAGCTAAATCAATTTGGTTACCTTT
>NZ_JACFSB010000206.1:0-263 GCF_016100645.1 Bifidobacterium sp. M0353
CCCAATGCATCAATCAATGCATCATTTACAATTTTGGCAATTGCCTGACCAGGTGAAATATTGTGCAAGACTTCCTGACCAACAGATTTTTCCTGAACCTTTTTAACAAATTCCTTGACGACAGGCAAAGCAACGTCGGCATCAAGCATTGCCAAACGGATCTCACGCATGGCCTCATTAACGTCTTCCTGAGACAATGCCCCCCGTTTCGAAAGTCCGTCAAATACGCCAGAAAGTTTACCAGATAAACGGTTAAACACGTT
>NZ_JACFSB010000207.1:0-263 GCF_016100645.1 Bifidobacterium sp. M0353
GAACAAAAGGAATTGTTAGGGGATGATAAATAAGCTCCCATAATATAGTCATACTGCTCCCCCTTTAATACGTCTTGCTTGCTTAATTCGACGACGGTTTGAAATCAATCCTTGTCTTGGCGCAAAGAAGAAAGCAGTCAAAAAGATTAAGGTTTGTAGTGTCACAATTACGCCACCGGTTTCACCATTTAAAAAATAACTTATCCAAGCGCCAATTGCACTAGTTGATGCACCAATAACCACTGAAATAATTAATAACCTTG
>NZ_JACFSB010000208.1:0-262 GCF_016100645.1 Bifidobacterium sp. M0353
GCTTTAGATAATATTATCGCTCAGTTCAAAGCAGTTATTGCTCAAAATCCAGACTTAAACTGGGACTGAATTTACTTCAACCCAATAATTTTCTGACTTAAAATATAAAAGTAAACGGCTACATAAAGTAGCCGTTTTAATTTTAAAGCCGATTATTATATCCGCTCAAACATTATTTTTTAGCCTGACTGCCGGTTTCACGAACAAACATTGTCATGATAAATGCCAGAATCAAACCACCTACAAAAACATAGTCTGCAGT
>NZ_JACFSB010000209.1:0-262 GCF_016100645.1 Bifidobacterium sp. M0353
TTGCTTACCCAGAATTAAAACCTATTAAACGTGCCCCTCGTTTTGTGCCCGGGTTAAGTGATAAAGGCCGTATTAGCCAAAATAAAAATAAAGACGATCATAAATTCTCTTCCCCATTGAAAGGTATGGATAAGGGAATTGTGGTTCATTTTGCGGGTTGCTGTCATCCAATTCCCGATGATGCCATTGTTGGTATTGTTGCAACAGGCAAGGGGATCACTATTCATCGCAAGGAATGTTCAACATTAAACAGTTTTTCTGC
>NZ_JACFSB010000210.1:0-262 GCF_016100645.1 Bifidobacterium sp. M0353
TATTCATATTAGCCATTACAATATTTTTTACTGCTTTTGCTCTGATGCTTTCTTCTGTATTTAACAGCAGTGCACTCATAACCGGTAGCTGTATTGTGTATTATTTCTTTGCTAGTGGTCTGTGGAGAATAATCAACTTTTACTACCTTGATTTACCTGAAGACGGATGGATATACAAATTAAGCCCATTAAATGTAAACAGCTATTTGATTGAGTTAATTTCTAAAACAGTTGATCAGTCTGTCCAGAGTGAATTTTTTAT
>NZ_JACFSB010000211.1:0-262 GCF_016100645.1 Bifidobacterium sp. M0353
TAAATAAGCAGATGTTTAATAAATAATCCAGAAAATTCAGTTATTACAATCTTTAGCCATAATTTTGCATCTATTGATCCATACAATATTGATGAAATGTCGAATTTTG
Organism: Bifidobacterium sp. M0353; assembly: GCF_016100645.1. Taxonomy (NCBI): domain Bacteria; kingdom Bacillati; phylum Actinomycetota; class Actinomycetes; order Bifidobacteriales; family Bifidobacteriaceae; genus Bifidobacterium; species Bifidobacterium sp. M0353. Next base: position 110 of record NZ_JACFSB010000211.1, read on the forward strand.
GTAATTTATGCTCTGCAAAATATGCTTCGATATTTTCTAACTTTAAACCATTACTCATATAAGATATCCGTAATTTTTAAAAAATTCAAAATTTCTTTAATCCTGTCAATATAATAAATATATTTTAGTTTATCCACAATCATAATACCTGAT
>NZ_JACFSB010000212.1:0-262 GCF_016100645.1 Bifidobacterium sp. M0353
TAGCATTGCCTTCATCATCAATATTCAGCGAACCACGGCGTTCGGCAATATTACCCTGATCAACAACAGTCACACCTTTAGCCGCTACGCGTTCACCTAAACGGCCGGCAAACGCACTGGTTCCTTTGCGGTTAAAATCACCCTCCAGACCATGACCTACAGCTTCATGTAACAATACACCAGGCCAGCCATTGCCCAGTACTACCGTCATCTGACCGGCAGGTGCCGGACGGGCTTCCAGATTGGTTAGTGCCTGAGCAAC
>NZ_JACFSB010000213.1:0-262 GCF_016100645.1 Bifidobacterium sp. M0353
TAGTTTCGCTGGAATAAATACAGGGGATGTGCATTTTATCTGCCGGCTGACGGCTAAAACCATAGTGTTTACGCAATGTATAACGCATATTTGCCAGCATGCGGTCATGGGTTACTCTGCTTAAATCAGCGCATTGAATCAAACCGGCATCTTTTTGTCCGCCTGCCCCACCGGAAACAATAAAAGGCTGGTTTCGGGAGGTAAAAAATGCAGCCATAGCAGCTTTGACGCGTACCTGATCAATAGCATCTATTACGAAATC
>NZ_JACFSB010000214.1:0-262 GCF_016100645.1 Bifidobacterium sp. M0353
TGAATTATCTAATACCCGACAATTTTAGTCAACTTTATTCATGGATAAATCAAGTAATTATGTCAGAATTAATTCCATCACAAATACATAGAATTCTGAAATTAATACTGGTTAAAATACTGGAAATACAGACTGTTTTCAGTTGCCTGGCAGCAGAACCGAACGAATTATTTTAATTTTTACAGATGATATTTCCAGATTATTAATAACATTCATCCAATCAGAGCGTTTGTATACGATAAGCACAGAATGATTAAGAAAT
>NZ_JACFSB010000215.1:0-262 GCF_016100645.1 Bifidobacterium sp. M0353
CACCAATAAATGGTCATGGATTGTCAGCTTCTCTTGGCTATTTTTTATTACCATTAAGTATGGTGGTCTTTGGGCAAATTTTCTATAAAGAAAGGCTAAGTATTTTTCAAAAAATTGCGGTACTACTCGCTAGCATAGGTGTTATATTAGAAATCTATATTACTGGCGCTTTCTCTTGGGAAACGGCGGTCATCGCCTTGGGTTATCCTATTTACTTTATGACACGACGTAAATTGCAAATAGAAGGTATTGCAGGAACATT
>NZ_JACFSB010000216.1:0-262 GCF_016100645.1 Bifidobacterium sp. M0353
GGTGCCACTGCGGTTATTCAGCCAGGTGGTTCAATGCGTGATAATGAGGTGATTGCGGCCGCAGATGAGGCTGGAATTGCAATGGTTTTTACGGGAATGCGCCATTTCCGTCATTAAAAGGTCAAGAGAAAATGAAACGGATAGGTTTGTTCTGTATTTCTTCTTTATTTCTGTTTGTGCAGTTTGTTCATGCGAAAGAATATCGCTTGAAAAGTCAATTTGATCCAGCTTCGGTTCAATGGTCTAAAACAACAGGAAATGC
>NZ_JACFSB010000217.1:0-262 GCF_016100645.1 Bifidobacterium sp. M0353
TAGATGCTTTACCAGAATTTTTTAGTAGCTCTCTTCGTTCTTTTGCTATAGTTTCCAGAATAGTAATAAAGCGGTTTTGATAGTCATAATCTTCATTCCATTCAAATAGTCTATTACCAAATGCCATGTAAAAATATACATCATCTTTAATTACTGGGTTTTTGGTAAATTTTATGCAGAACGTAAATAGAGCTTTATTTAAACTAGGGTATGGTTGTTCAATCAATGTAACAGATTCAAGATAAGATATATCAATTTTTTT
>NZ_JACFSB010000218.1:0-262 GCF_016100645.1 Bifidobacterium sp. M0353
TAGATTTACCAATAGGTCTGTGTATTAAGTTAAAATTTTTTACCAGCAACTTTCCGGTAATCTGTTTAAAAATCTTATTTAGATTTGTTTCAGGAGAAGATTAATTATTTTTATCTGAGTTAAAAGTAACTAAAGACGAATTGGGCTATGTTAAAAACGTTTCTAAAATTAAAATGTCAAGCCGATTTACAGCTTGACATCAAAACTATTTTAAAAATCTATTAAAAACTTTTAAAGGAAAGTAATCAGCTTGTTTTTTATT
>NZ_JACFSB010000219.1:0-261 GCF_016100645.1 Bifidobacterium sp. M0353
ATTTTGTTAGACGGTTATTGATTAGCAACTAATTGTTTTATCTTTGAATATTTCGCTACTATTATAGTTAAAGATAGGCTAAATATTATTTGTCATTATTGATATAATAACTTATTTTAAAGCTACTCAAAGTAAAAAATTATTATCAATCACTAATAAGGAAATAGACAGTGAAGATTAAATCATTATGTTTTATTGGTTTACTCATGCCATTTTTCGCAAATGCCCAAAATCCATCATTTGATGATGATTTTAGTCATT
>NZ_JACFSB010000220.1:0-261 GCF_016100645.1 Bifidobacterium sp. M0353
TTTTAGGTAGTCTTATCTGGGTAAATAGCTCAATGTCGAAAACTGTTATTATAAAGTTTTCGACATTTCTTAGGGCCTTGTTCGTTTTAAGTTTAATATTAATTAGCGAATATTATTAACGGAGTATCGTTTAGTTAACGTTGGAATAAATACATTGATTAAATTTGCTGGAGGTGGTTCTCCTTTTGCTAATTGTAATGCAAGTTCAGCTGCTTGTTTGGCCATTGTGTGTAGTGGATAACGAATCGTTGTTAGCTTAGG
>NZ_JACFSB010000221.1:0-261 GCF_016100645.1 Bifidobacterium sp. M0353
GTAATGATACTTTTGCAGTCCTATGACTTAAGATCAGAGGGACATGATAAATAAAATGATTTTTTTTCCATAAATAAAGGGCCAATGCCATTCTAATGGCATAAATGGAACGAATTGGAGAATCAAATTCTTTTATGAAATCATCAAATATATCTTTTCTGATAATCCATATATCTTGGGTAAGATAACCTGTCAGTAGAATCGACAAGTTAAAATTTTGCTTGAATACAGGGTTGCTGTGTTCATTCAGATTATTGATTT
>NZ_JACFSB010000222.1:0-261 GCF_016100645.1 Bifidobacterium sp. M0353
GTACAATAAAGCACGTGAGTATATTTTTCAGGCTCTGGCGGTTAATCGCAAATGCAGCCGGGCTAATATGATTCTTGGTGATGTAGAACTGAAACAACAAAATTTTCAGGCTGCTGTAGATGCTTATAGCGCTATTGAAAAGCAGAATTATGAATATCTCAGTCTGGTAGGTGAGCGTTTATATGATGCCTATGATGGTATGAATAAAGCAGCAGACGGTCTGGAAGTTTTAATTGGTTTTGCCCAGACGTTTCCGCAGCT
>NZ_JACFSB010000223.1:0-261 GCF_016100645.1 Bifidobacterium sp. M0353
GCCGGCAATGACCGCACCAGAAACCTCAAAAACAGCCGCTATACCCAATGCCTGCGGTATTGTAAGGGTTCCGGCGCCTACACTGGTACCAAAGGAGTTGGCAACATCATTGCCACCGATGTTAAATGCCATGAAGGCGCCAAACAGAGTGGCAATAACAAATAATAATGGAGAATGATGGTTGGTATATCCAAGCCCCCAATAAATAAAGTATGCAATTGTGCCGAATAATAATGCAGCAAAAGTATAATTAACCCGGGT
>NZ_JACFSB010000224.1:0-260 GCF_016100645.1 Bifidobacterium sp. M0353
AGTGATGTCTTGGATGCTGATAATATTCGGATTTCGTAATGGTTCACAGTCACCAATTTTGACTTCCAAACCAGTTTGGTCTAACACCGATTGCTGTATCAAGTTTAACTGTTCACGTGTTAAACATTCTCAATATGTTAGTCCATCGTGCTGAAGCAACATGATTTTGTTTCCATCAAGTGATTCAATCATGACATCAAGAACAGTCCTTTCTGCCCCTTGTAAAATAAAACTCAACAGTTGACGCCTAGGTGTTTTTT
>NZ_JACFSB010000225.1:0-260 GCF_016100645.1 Bifidobacterium sp. M0353
AGCGAATACCGTGATTTTTATTACACCCTTTTGGTGGAATGATATTCCCGGAATGTTAAAAGGTTTTATAGACAAGGTGATGAAAGAAGGAGAAGGTTTATCACACACTGTTACTAAAATAGGAGTGAAAGGTGAGTTGATTAACGTTAAACAATGCTATGTGTTAACCACTTCAACTTCACCAACATGGTATATTCGTTTATTTTTAGGTAATGCTATCAAGAAAATTTTTATTAACAAAACTTTGCGCCAATTAGGGT
>NZ_JACFSB010000226.1:0-260 GCF_016100645.1 Bifidobacterium sp. M0353
GCATTGCCGCTTTACAGGCAATGAAAACAAAACTGGGCAATACAGTAGATGTGCTGTCTGAATTGCCGGATTTCATGCTGTTTCGTCTACAACTTGAAAAGGCTCGCCTTGTAACTGGCTTCGGCCGCGCTTATGTCTTTATGCCGGGTAAGGTTGATGGAGCAATACAGCTGACTGAAAAGAATGCTAAAACAGTGTGATACCGCTGTGCGCAGCGATTGCTCGGTAAAAATGGTTAAAATCCCGTACAATAGTCGTTT
>NZ_JACFSB010000227.1:0-260 GCF_016100645.1 Bifidobacterium sp. M0353
CAATATGCAAATAACCGGCTAAATAACCTAAATAAGCAAAAAATGAATGACTACCATTTAACATGCGTAATTTCATCTCTTCATAAGGCAAAACATCACCAACGAGTTCTGCCCCAGCTTTATGCCATTGGGGGCGACCTGCCACAAAATTGTCTTCAATCACCCATTGTCTAAATGGTTCACCTGCAATACCTGCTGGATCATCAATACCACCTAGTTGTTTATTTATTTTTGCCATAGTTTCTGGCGTTGCGGCTGGT
>NZ_JACFSB010000002.1:0-667288 GCF_016100645.1 Bifidobacterium sp. M0353
CATCCCTCTGGAAGGTGTTGGCCGGAGTGGTCAGCAGACTGGTCCAGCCCGAGGCAGCATTCTGCTTCATCGAAACAGCCATCCTCGAATCAGTCATCCCCAACTTCCCCGAGGACCAGGCCGTATACACAGGCGACACCTCACCCTTGAACGTGACCACCGAACCTGTCGGCAGGCTCCCGTTGACCGTATGGGGCACCGTGACCGAGAACTTGCTCGCATCCGGGACGTTCTCGCCCGAGACGAAATAAGCCGTGCCAATATTCGAGAAGTAGGAGGTCAAGCCGAACCCTGACGTGGACTCAACCACCCAGGCATGATAACGCCTGTAGCCGCTGTACTTATTGCCGGGGTCCGGCGACGGATACTGCTTATTGGTGTCCTGTATCCACCAGGACCCTCCCTGCTTGCTGCCAGTGTCGGTCTCGCAAACAACTTCCCCCAGCCTGAACCCCCACGTGTCCGAGCTTTTCACCAAGTCATCGCCATTTGTGCCCTGCCCATCCGCAATCGGATTGGTGGGATCCTCTCCATATAGAACAACCGTATTGGGATGCTTCTCATCCTTGGAAGGCGTGCACTCACCACTGATTATCGGGTCAAGCTTCGACGTATACACGCTCCCAGAAGCATCCAAGCCGGCATCCGCATCATTCTCGATCTTGGTGATTGTCGGATCATCAGGACGGGGCACATCATACTTATAAAAAGCAGTATCAATCGTCCAACCCGCAGAGAGATTCGTATCCTTTTGCGCGGCGGACATACTATCGTCAATCCCCACAAGACCAGCGCTCTTGGGGCTGTACACCTCAGGGCTGACGGCTGTACATTCCGTGCCATCAGAATTTCTGGTGTCAGGCCAGGTCACCAGCTTGAAATAGCCGTCAAGATCCTGCTTCTCCTTGGCCTCCTTGAAATCAATCCCGCCATCAGCCTTCTGAGCAGGCATGGGATTGCCATCCTTATCAGTCGCAAAAAGCACGTTGGTGGTATTCGCATACTTTGGGTCAGTCGGATTGACGTTATAAGCGGCATTGGTATTGACCATGCCCTGCAGTCCGTAGGTGGTAGTCAAAGTGTTGGGACTCGGCTGCTGGCCTGTCACCAGGACCGGCTCAGGAGTCAGCTCCTTAACTGGCACCCACTGGCTGTCCTTAAGAGCCACCCACTGATAGTAATAGGAACTGGTCTCAGAACATATGCCATTGGTTTTGTTGCCTGGACCACGCAAGTTCATCCAATACACGAAGAAAGACCGTGCCGGAGCCGTGCCCGGGGCTGTGGCATTTATTTTTCCAACCTTACCATCGCTATAAGCCGGAAAACCATAATCGGTCACCATACCCCAGTTGGCCTGGTACATGTTATAAAGTTGTGGCCAATAGTCCCATCCAACCCAAGAATATGGGCCACTGCATTTCAGGTCGTCTCCTCCGCTACCCAAGCAGTCACCCATATACACTTTCATCTGTTTATCCTTCGATAAACTCGCGGTGATATTTGAAGATCTATCCTGCAAGTTACTCATGGAGGCTGGATCGAAAGTTGAGCAGGTGGCGGTACCCCATGCCCACGAAGAGCTACCACAGGACAGGGCATCATTCTGTTCACCGACAATAGCAAAGACATTCAAAGGCTCAGGGTGACCACCAGCCACGAACTTTGCAGGATCTGTAGACTTATCCGCAATGTTCATGTCGCCTTCGATGGATACGGCCAAGTAGTCATATAAACCTGAATTGATTATCTTATGAACCGTAAAACGCTCCACATGATTCCCAGCCCATGATACAGCTCCATCATATGTATGCCCGTTTTTGTTATTTTCAAGATAATTATCTGGAGTTATACTATTTATATACCTTATCCGATAGTAATCTGCAGGGTTATCAGAACCTACATACTGATATATAAAAGATAAATTACATTTCGCCTTGCCACCGGTGTCCGACTTGCCGAGGTCGACGCAATCCGGCTTGAACTCGTTATGTTTCACGCGCAGGATGAAGTCCATGCGCAGCTCATCCTGCCAGGAATCAATCTTGTCGTTGAAGGCCAACATCCTATAGAGCAGAGGCTTCCTGCTCGCCGTCTCGTCCTGTCCATCAACGGCATTGGCCTGACTGGCCGACAGAGCGCTCAACCCTAGCGGAACAACCATGGCCAGAGTCGCCAGAAGGGTTATCAGAACAGCGATGATCGAACGGTTCACGTGCAGTGATCCCTTGTTGTTCCGTTCTTGCAATCGCTTCAATACGAAACCCCCAAATCCCGATGGAATCATCTGCTAGAACAGATCGACTTTACTTTTAACTTGTCCCCAATACCGCCGACTGTATCATAGAGATAAAAAAATCGCACCTTCGCGTTTCTTTGCATGATTCAAGTGCGACCGGCACTCAGAGCATGATCGTCGATGTGTCGCGACCGTTCACCTTACGGAATCCATAAGGATTTATCAGCCTCTAATATGGCCGTCCCCCAGCACCCAGCCGATGAGAATCGGCATGATGGCCGCCAAGGCCTTGCCCCTGTGCGAAATGGCGTTCTTTTCATCCGAAGTCATTTCCGCCGAAGTCAGCGGCTGCTGGTCGCTGGCACGCCGAGGCTGATCAAGGGGCACGAAGATCGGGTCGTAGCCGAACCCATTGTCCCCCCGTGCCTGGCGGATGATGCTTCCGGGCATCTCGCCGACTCTGGTCACTTGACGTCCACGGACGGCATACCCTGGCACATCCGGAACGACCAGGGCGGCAGCACAGACAAACCGCCCTCCCCTCTGTTCGTCGGGAATGTCGTTCAGCTGGTTCAGTAAGAGCTCCAAGTTGGCCTGGTCGTCACCGTGGCGGCCGCTCCACCGTGCCGAAAGGATCCCCGGGGCGGCACCCATCACATCAACGACCAGCCCCGAGTCGTCCGCCAGCGCGGGCAGACCTGATTCACGAGCAGCCTGCCCAGCCTTGATAAGGGCGTTCTCCTGAAAGGTGGTGCCGGTCTCTACCGGATCGGACAGCCCCAGTTGCCCCGCCGAAACCAGCTCGATCCTCTGCCCCTCATCGGCCAGGAAACCGTCGAGTATGCGACGAAGCTCACCTAGTTTGCCCTCGTTGTGCGTGGCCACAACCACTTTTCTGGCATACCCCATACCGGTCCTCCTCGCTGAAATGCCTGTTCCGGACGTCAGTCGGATGCCAGAGCCTTGCGCTGAGCGGCCTGAAGCTCCTTGTTCCCCTTGGATGCCAGGTCCAGCAAGAGGCCGAGCTCCTGACGGCTGAAGGGGCGATGCTCCGCCGTCCCCTGTATCTCGATGAAATCGCCGGCTCCGGTCATCGACACGTTCATATCGGTCATGGCCCTGCTGTCCTCCAAATAGGGAAGGTCGAGCATGGGCTTGCCATCGATGATGCCCACCGAGACGGCCGAGACGCAATCCTTGGTCACCTTGTCGGCACTGCGGATGTGATGGTGGTCCTGGGCCCATCGGAGGGCATCGACCATGGCCACATAGGCACCGGTGACCGAAGCTGTACGGGTGCCGCCGTCGGCCTGAAGCACATCGCAGTCAAGCTGGATCTGATTCTCGCCCAGGGCCTTCATATCCACCACACCGCGCAGGCAACGGCCTATCAGCCGGCTGATCTCCTGGGTGCGGCCGCCGACCTTTCCCCGGACAGACTCGCGTGCAGTCCGGTCACTGGTGGCCCTGGGAAGCATGGCATACTCGGCAGTGACCCAACCCAATCCGGAGTCCTTGCGCCAACGGGGCAGCGTCGGCGTGAAGGAGGCCGTGCACATGACCCGGGTCTTGCCGCACTCGATCAGCACCGATCCCTCGGGGGCCTCCGTCCAATGCCTGGTGATGACGACCGGCCGCAACTCATCAGCCGCCCTGCCGTCAGGCCGCAGCACGGCACCCTCCTGGAGCATGTCCTTGATAGCAACCATCAGTGATGATCCTTTCCCGTTCCGCCCAGGCTCCCCTGGTCTGATCCCATTATTCCGTCAGCCGTCTACCGATCAATGGTCAGTGGTGTCTTGGCTGGCAGGATGCGATCTATCAGGAAGATGACCAGCGACAGGGCGAAGAAAACGACCAGGTATTGAGCCAGGTTGACCATCAGCTGGGCCCATCCCAGCTGTCCGAGGTCCAAGAAGGCATAGGGATAGGGGTTACCGTCCTGCTGCGGTCCCGAATGAGGCCAGATGGCGGCCCTGATCAGCACGAAGGCTACATAGAAGGGGAAATAGATCAGCCAGGTCAGCACATTGTGCCAGTGGAAGCGACGATGAGGGTCGAACAAGAGGAAGTCCACCGTTGCCATGATTGGGCTGATGACGTGAATCATCCATGTGGTCCTGATGCCCAGGACCAGCTTGTAGTCCGTGCTGTTCAGCCCCAGAACCAGGATGGCCACCAGCCCGGTGATGACGATGTAGAGCGTCAGGCATCCTTTGAGCCAGGCGGGGGGCTGGATGCCCTTGAGCAGGGTGGCCGCTCCGGCCCATAGCATGACCAGACCCAGGGCGATATTGGTCTGGAAGGTAAAGTAGACCCACTTGTTGCCGATCCCCAGCAGCCAGGCCTCGAAGGTGCCGCCCAGGCAGAAGAAGGCGATCAGCAATCGGTAGATGCCCACGACGAATCTCATGCGGACCAGCTTAGCCCGACCTTGCGAGGACAGGGCGAGCCAGTAGGTCGGCAGAGGATTAGACTGGGGGCCAACCAGGGCTTTTCCACCCACAAAGGGGAAGATATGAACGCCGAAAACAATAGCAAGGACACCGGAACCTCCACGGCTCTGATGACCGACATGTACGAATACACCATGCTGGATGCCGCCCTGCAGGACGGTACGGCCGGGCGACGATCCGTCTTCGAGGTCTACACCCGGCATCTGCCGGCAGGGCGACGTTACGGAGTGGTAGCAGGCACCGGACGGATTCTGGACGCGCTGGCGGATTTCCACCCCAACGAGGATGAACTTCGCTTCCTGTCCGACCGTCACATCGTCAGCCAGACCACCATCGACTGGCTGGAGCACTTCCACTTCACCGGAACCATCCGCGGCTACCGGGAGGGCGAGATATTCTTCCCCGACTCCCCCATTCTGCAGGTCGAAGGCGGCTTCGGCGAGTGCACCCTGCTGGAGACCCTGATCCTGTCCATACTCAACTACGACTCTGCCGTGGCCTCGGCCGCCTCCCGCATGGTCACCGCGGCCAAGGGCCGGCCCTGCATGGACATGGGCGCGCGCCGGGCCAACGAATATGCGGCTGTGGCGGCCGCCAGAGCGGCCATAGTCGGCGGATTCCAGGGGACCTCAAACCTGCTGGCGGCCAAGCGTTACGGCTTTAAGGCCATCGGAACCGCAGCCCACTCATTCACCCTCCTGCATGACAATGAACGCGAGGCCTTCCAGGGTCAGATTCAGGCCCTGGGCAAGGGGACCACCCTGCTGACCGACACCTACTCCATCGAGGAGGCCGTCAGGACAGCCGTCGAGGTGGCCGGACCAGAGCTGGGCGGGGTCCGCATCGACTCCGGAGACCTGGGCTCGCTGGCCCAGCAGGTCCGTGCCCAACTGGACTCCCTGGGAGCCACCAAGGCCACCATCACCGTCACCAATGATCTGGACGAGTACGCCATCGCCTCCCTGCAGGATGCCCCGGTGGACTCCTACGGGGTGGGCACCATGCTGGTCACCGGTTCGGGAGCCCCCACCTGCGCCATGGTCTACAAGCTGACCGAGCGCGAGAACTCCGACGGGATCATGCAGGCCGTCGCCAAGAAGTCGGTGGGCAAGGCCTCGGTGCCGGGACGCAAGCTGGCCTACCGCTCCTATCACAACGGGGTGGCCGATGCCGAGCACGTCATCTCGGGTGCCGAGGGGGCGCTGGCAGCCTATACGCCTGAGCAGGACTGGAGGGATCTGCTGGTCACCTACGTGGACCATGGCCAGAGCATGCCGGAGTTCCAAGGTGGACAGGCGGTCCTGGATGCCCGGGAGCACCGGGCCAAGGCCCTCGAGGAGATGCCCATCAACGCCCTGAGCCTGATGAAGGGTGAGCCGGTCCTGCCCACCCTGGTGAGGAGCATCTGATGAATATGCAAGGCGAAACCTACCAGCCCGACCCGAACCGATATGATTCCACAACCTACCGGCGCTGCGGCGACAGCGGCCTGAAACTGCCGCCAATCTGCCTGGGCTGCTGGCACAATTTCGGCGACACCACGCCACTGGACCGTATGCAGAAACTGTGCACTACGGCCTTCGACCACGGCATCACCCACTTCGACCTGGCCGATAACTACGGCCCCGGACCGGGCGCCGCCGAGCGCAACATGGGGATCATCCTGCGCCGATGCTTCAGCCACCACCGCCAGGAGCTGGTCATCTCCACCAAGGCCGGTTATGAAATGTGGCCCGGCCCTTACGGAAACCTCGGCTCACGCAAGCATCTGCTGTCCGGACTGGACCAGAGCCTGAAACGGCTGGGACTTGACTATGTGGACATCTTCTACCACCACCGCCCCGACCCGGATACGCCTCTTGAAGAGACCATGGGTGCCCTGGCCCAGGCGGTCACCAGCGGCAAGGCCCTCTATCTGGGACTGTCCAACTACGACGGACCCACCATGGCACGGGCTGCGGCCATCCTGACCGAGATGCACGTCCCCTTCGTCATCAACCAGAACCGCTACTCCATCTTCGACAGAACCATCGAGGACAACGGTCTCAAAGATGCGGTGATGAAAGAGAAGAAGGGACTGATCACCTTCAGCCCGCTGGCCCAGGGGCTGTTGACCGACCGCTACCTGCATGGGATTCCCGAAGACAGCCGGATTCGGGCCGACGGCCGCTTCCTCAAGGAGTCCGCCCTGACCCCCCAGCGGCTGAAGCAGATTCAGGATCTGAACGAGCTGGCCCGCCAACGCGGCCAGAGTCTGGCAGAGATGGCCCTGGCCTGGCTGCTCAGGGACCCCGCCGTCACCTCGGTGCTCATCGGCGCCTCCAAGCCCGAGCAGATCCTGGACAATCTCAAGGCCGTCCAGTCGGCCGATTTCAGCCAGGAAGAGCTGGGGATGATCGACCGGATCGCCTTGGGCAAGCAGTCCTGAAACAGCCTGGACCGCTCAGTGACGTTCAGTGGTTGCCGCCGGTCATCTGTTCATAGATACGCTTGCAGTCCGGGCAGACCGGGTACTGGGAGGGGTCGTGCTTAGGCACCCAGACCTTGCCGCAGAGGGCCACGACAGGCCGGCCGGTCAGCTTGGACTCGGCGATGCGCTCACGGGAGACGTAGTGGGCGAACCGGTCGGCATCGCCCTGGTCGTTCAGCCGGGTCTTCTCAGCGGTCTCGGTGTCCGGACGGTCCAGCACGGCCGTGCCAGTGCCCTGGTCGGGGTTTTGCTCCCGCTCCGGATCCTCCATGCGAATGCTCTTGCTTGCAGTCATGACATCCATGGTACGGCGGCGGGCTACACGTTCGCTCCCTATGACGCGCTACGCTGAGAATCATGACTATCGCTGTATGCCCTGGCTCATACGATCCGGTCACCTCCGGCCACATGGATGTGATCGAACGCTGCGCCTGCTTCTTCGAGACGGTCCACGTGGTTGTGGCCGTCAACGCCGCCAAGACCCCCATGTTCAGCGAACAGGAGCGGGTGGCCATGATTCGCCAGGCCCTGGACGAGGACGGGTACCCGAACATAACCGTAGCCTCCACCGATGGCCTGATCACCGACTACTGCCGTAAGGTAGGCGCATCGGTCATCGTCAAGGGACTGAGGCAGAACGGGGACTATGAGGCCGAGCTGGGCATGGCCCTGGTCAATCGCAAGCTGTCCGGGGTGGAGACGCTCTTCCTGCCAGCCGATCCGGTGAGGGAGCACATCTCCAGCACCATCGTCAAGGACGTGGCCAGACATGGCGGGGACATCACCGGCATGGTCCCCGACAGCGTCGTGGACGCACTGATAGGCACATTGCACAGGGACACACCGCACACGGAAAAGAGTCAAAGATGAACGAGCAGACCCAGGAAAGGGACGATGGCGAGCCTATCGACGATTCGACCAGAGCCAGCGCTCCCAAGCCCGCAGTCGACATGAAGGACCTGCCCGACCTGCAGGAGGATCGAAGCGAGAGCGGGAACCCCCGATCGGAATTCACCACCGTCTATGACATCATCGACCGGATCCAGGCCATGCTGGATGAGGCCAAGGCCCCGCTTTTCAGCCCGGGACTGGTCAAGGTGGACAGAGACGAGCTGGCCGACGACCTCAACGAGCTCAAGAAAATGCTGCCGGTGCAACTGGAGCGGGCCTCTGCGCTCATGAGGGAGGCGGAGCGTCGGCTGAACACGGCGCAGACCCAGGCCAACGCCACCGTATCCGACGCCCAGAGCCGGGCTGCAGACATCGTCAAGGAGGCCGGCGAGCAGGCCCGCTTCCTGGCCGGCCAGGAGAATGTGGTGGCCATAGCCCGACAGAAGGCCCAGACCATCATCGACACGGCCCAGGCCCAGGCAGACCGTCTGGTCCAGGGGGCCGATGGGTATGCCGCCCAGGTCATGGGCGAGCTTGACACCCAGCTGGGCAAGATGAGCCAGGATGTGCGTGCCGGCCTGGAGGTTCTCCACCAGCGTGAGCAGGAGGCAGCGCGTAGCATGAACGCGTCAGTCTCGGACCAGGGAAAGGAGACGCAGGGATGAGCAGACCGGAGGATTCCCCCTGGGCAGTGTCAGTGGCCCAGGTGTCGACGCGGGCAGGGCAGAGCACCCGGGTGGACCGCGATTTTCCTGCCCCGGAGGGCATTGGCGACCAGGTAGTGGGCATCCCTGCGGGAACACCCGTGCATGTGAAGGGCGACATTGACTCCCTGGTGGACGGCCTCTTGTTGCAGGCCCACATCAGCGTGCCCCTGAAGACCGAATGCACCCGCTGCCTCAGGCCTGTGGATACCAGCATCCAGGACGATCCGGTGGTCTTCTTCCCCTACAAGGAGCCCGAACCGGAGCCGACCCATGGCAAGGAGGAGATCCTGGCCGAACAGGAGGATGAGGCTGGCGGCCAGACCTATCCTCTGGCCAGCGGGGGCGCCTTCATGGATCTGGAGGCCCTCTTGCGCGACACACTTGTGGAAGCCCTCCCCCTGCAGCCCCTGTGCCGACCCGACTGCCGGGGCCTGTGCCCCCAGTGTGGCATGGATCTGAATGATCATCCCGATCACCACCACGAGATAATGGACGACCGCTGGGCAGCCCTGGAGGGACTCAAGCAGCGTCTGGAGCAGGAGGAGAACCCCGGCAGCGACGGCCGAACTGGCGAATGACCGGAGGTTGCGGTAGACTGCTCTACGCTTAAGCTCGAAGTATTCGATCGAAACAGAGGACAATATGGCACTGCCAAAGTACAAGACCTCGCGCGCCAACACCCATTCCCGGCGCGCCAACTGGAAGACCCAGGCCGCCGCTACGGTGACCTGCCCCAACTGCGGAGCTCCTGCGCTGCCGCACATGGCATGCCCCAGCTGCGGCATGTACCGCGGGCGCGTCTACCGCGACGCCATTCGTTCGCAGTTCAGCAAGTGAGCCGATAAGCGATCGACACGCAATGAGAGAACCCCGGCCATCGACGGGTGGCAGGGGTTTTTCCATATCATCAGGCGGAAGGACCGAGAAAGCGAAAATGGCCATGCAGACAGGGCACTCCAGAAGGAATCAGGAAGACCATATGCAGCAGGAGGAACAGGAGCAGGTAAATCCCGGCAACCAGGCGGCTGAGGAACTTTTCCAGGCCCTGGGCGGCAGAATCAGCCCGGAGCTGCTGGTACACGCCCTGACCCATCGCTCCTTCGCCCATGAGCACCCAGGCATGCCCAACAACGAACGGTTGGAGTTCCTGGGCGATGCGGTTCTGGAACTGGTGGCCACCGAGACCCTATACAAGGTTCATCCGGACATGACCGAGGGCCAGCTGGCCAAGATGCGGGCCAAGGCGGTCTCCGAGGAGGCCCTGTCGGCCATCGCCCGGCAGAAGCTGCATCTGGGGCAGTATATTCTTCTGGGCCGGGGCGAGAGCGAAAACGGCGGGGCCGACAAGGACTCCATACTCTGCGACACCGTCGAGTCACTGATCGGGTCGGTATTCGTGGAGCACGGCATCGAGGGGGCCAGGACCACTGTCCATACCCTTCTTGACGACACCCTGGCCGAGGTGGCCACCGAGGGGCCAGCACTGGATTGGAAGACCTCGATCACCGTCAAGGCCCACAAGCTGGGCTTGGGCGAGCCCCGGTACGCCATGGCGGTCTCCGGGCCGGAATACGCCCAGGTCTTCACCGCCGAACTGCGACTGGAGGACGGCGGGACCGTGATCGGCAAAGGCCGGGCCAGCAGCAAGCGGAAGGCCCAGCTAGCTGCTGCCGCCCAGGGGTGGAAGCGGCTGGACGACCAGGATCTGCTTGCGGCCCTGCGCGCCGAGCAATCAGCCTGAGGTTCCAGCCGGAATTCCGGCATGCGGTACTGCCGCCACGCCCCGACCAGACCCCTGTTTAGACTATGGGCATAACCCGGAGGTACGCCGTCACGAACGGCACAGGTGCCTCCTCCTGATCGGGAATCGTCCGCCCACCCCGCCGACGCTCCGACAGGTTCGTATTTCGACATGCACGGCCGCAGGTCGGCGCGCAGTCTGGAGGTCGAGAGGAAAGATGAGTCTGCCGACACCTCTGCAAGCGTTCAGCTCG
The DNA here is from genome assembly GCF_016100645.1 of Bifidobacterium sp. M0353. Classification (NCBI taxonomy): domain Bacteria; kingdom Bacillati; phylum Actinomycetota; class Actinomycetes; order Bifidobacteriales; family Bifidobacteriaceae; genus Bifidobacterium; species Bifidobacterium sp. M0353. The sequence goes on from NZ_JACFSB010000002.1 coordinate 10,758, forward strand.
GTACCCAGGAACTGGGACCACGACGACAAGGATGTCCCCGTCCAGGGCGAGCCCATGACGGGAGCCCAGGCGCTGATTCGGTCCCTGGAGGATTTGGGGGTCACCCAGGTCTTCGGCGTTCCAGGAGGAGCCATTCTGCCCGCCTACGACGCCATCGACGAGCAGGTGCGTTTCAACTTCACGCTGACCCGCCACGAGCAGGCCGCCGGCCACGCAGCCGAAGGCTACGCCGTCTCCACGGGCAAGGTGGGGGTCTGCCTGGTGACCTCGGGACCTGGGGCCACCAACATGGTCACCCCCATAGCCGATGCCATGATGGACTCGGTTCCCCTGGTGGTGGTGACCGGCCAGGTGGGCGTGGACTCCATCGGCACCGACGCCTTCCAGGAGGCCGACATCGTGGGCATCACCTACCCTGTGGCCAAACACTCCTACCTGGTGACCAAGGCCCAGGACATCCCCCGGGTCATGACCGAGGCCTACCACATCGCCCGCTCGGGAAGGCCGGGCCCGGTAGTGGTGGACCTGAGCAAGACCGCCCAGAATGGCAAAATGCTTTACTCCTGGCCCCAGGAGATGATCCTGCCCGGCTACAACCCGGTGACGCGGGCCCATGGGCACGTCCTGGACGATGCCGCCCGGCTCCTGGTCCAGTCACACAGACCGGTCCTGTATGTGGGCGGCGGCGCAGTCCGGTCAGACGCCCGTCGGCAGGTCCAGGAACTCGTTCGGGCTACCGGTGCCCCCATGGTCACCACCCTGCCTGCGCGAGGCATCGTACCCGACTCCGATCCAGCAGTTCTGGGAATGCCCGGCATGCACGGCACGGTGGCCGCCAACGGGGCCATCCAGCATTCCGACCTGCTGGTGGCCGTGGGCACACGCTTCGACGACCGGGTGACCGGTAGCCTGGAGGACTTCGCACCGGTGGCCCGGGTCATCCACATCGACATCGACCCGGCTGAGATCGGCAAGAACCGGCAGGCGGACGTACCCATCGTCGGGGACGTGGGCCAGGTACTGGACGATCTGATCCCGGCGCTCAAGGCGGCCCAGCGCACCTGGGGCAAGCCCGACCTCAAGCCCTGGTGGCGACTGATCGACGGTTGGCGGCACGACTACCCCACCACCTTTGAGCCCAGCCCGGACGGCACCCTGGCCCCCCAGTGGGTGGTCCAGACCCTGAGCAACAAGGCCGATCCGGATACCATCTGGGTATCCGGCGTGGGTCAGCACCAGATGTGGGCCAGCCAGTTCATCGACTTCGAGCGCACCCGCTCCTGGGTCTCCTCCTGCGGGCTGGGAACCATGGGCTACGGTCTGCCCGCCGCAATAGGTACGGCAATCGGCACCCGGGAAGAGGAAGACCCGCGGCCTGTCTGGCTGATCGACGGGGACGGCTCCTTCCAGATGACCTCCGAGGAGCTGGCCACGGCCGGGCAGGCGGGACTGCCCATCCGCATCGCCATACTCAACAACTCGGTCTACGGCATGGTCCGTCAGTGGCAGACCCTCTTCTACGGCAGCCACTACTCCCAGACCAACCTGGAGGACGGCGGCGCCAAGCCCACAGACGGCAACGGCATCCCCGACTTCGTCAAGCTGGCCGAGGCCTATGGCTGCCTGGGACTGCGGGCCTTTACCCAGGAGCAGGCCCTGGAGGCCATCGATAAGGCCAACGCGGTGACCGACCGACCGGTCCTGATCGACTTCCGCGTCTGGAAGGATGCCATGGTATGGCCCATGGTCCCGGCAGGCGCCTCCAACGACACCATCATCTACAAGCCGGGCGTGCAGCCCCTGGCCGGCATCCGTCCGGAGCAGGAGCAACCCGAGCCGCGCGAGCAGACCGGAGCCGACCGGGCAGCCATGGCCAGCGACGCCGCCGGTCGCATGAACAAGTAGGAAAGGGGCACCACATGGCCAATTATCCAGCATCCAAGCCCGGTTCCGAACGACACACCCTTTCCGTCCTGGTCGAGAACCGCCCCGGCGTCCTGGCCAGGGTGGCCGGCCTGTTCGCCCGGCGCGCCTTCAACATCAACTCCCTGTCCGTTTCGTCCACTGAGCGGGACGACATCTCGCGGATCACGGTCACGGCTGACGTGGAGGCCGTCCCCCTGGAACAGATCATCAAGCAGCTCAACAAACTCCTGCACGTGCTCAAGATCGTCGAGCTCAAGGGCGACGAGGCCGTAGAGCGCGAGTTGGTCATGATCAAGGTCAAGGCCAACGAACGCAACCGCTCCGACGTGCTGGAGATCGTCAAACTCTTCCGCGTGCGCGTGGTCGACGTCCACCCCGAGTCCCTGACCATCGAGGCCACCGGGGCCGAAGGCAAATTGGAGGCCCTGCTGCGGCTGCTGCGGCCCTTCGGCATCATCGAGCTGGTCCGGTCGGGCGCCGTGGCCGTCACCCGGGGTCCACGGGCCCTGAGTGAGAAGGTGCTGGGCTCCCAGATCACCGATCGCTGATCCCCAGGTCTCCCATCCAAGGCTGGCGGTAGATTGGGGAATCATGCCCATCTATGATCTCGGTCTGGAACACGTCGCTCTGTCATTCGCCACCAAAACCATCTTTACGGATGTGACTCAGGGCATCTTCGAGGGTGACCGGATCGGCATCGTGGGCCGGAACGGCGACGGCAAGTCCACTCTGTTGCACCTGCTGAAAGGCACCCAGGAACCCGATCAGGGCCGGGTGACCATGCGCAATGGACTCACTTTCGGCATGCTGGACCAGCGCGATCCCCTGAAGGACGAGGACACGGTCCGCAAGGCAGCCTTGGAGAACCGACAGGACTACGAGTGGGCTGCCGACCCCAGATCCCGCGAAATCGTCGAGTCCCTCCTGGGCGGCATGGAGCTGGAGGCCAAGGTGGGCACCCTGTCGGGCGGTCAGCGCCGCAGGGTGGACCTGGCACGGCTGCTGCTCCGGGACTGGGACATCCTGGCCCTGGATGAGCCTACCAATCACCTGGACCTGCTCACCATCCACTGGCTGGCCGAGCACCTGAAGAACCGCTGGGCCAAGAATTCCGGAGCCCTCCTGCTGGTCACCCACGACCGCTGGTTCCTGGACGAGGTCTGCACCTCCATGTGGGAGGTGCATGATGGAACCATCGACCCCTTCGAGGGCGGCTACAGCGCCTACATGCTCCAGCGGGTGGAGCGCGAGCGCCAGGCGGATCTGGCCGAGACCAAGCGCCGCAACCTGGCCCGCAAGGAACTGGCCTGGCTGACCCGAGGAGCCCGGGCCCGGTCGACCAAGCAGAAGTTCCATGTCAAGGCCGCGCAGGAGCTGATCGCCGACGTGCCGCCCATGCGCAACAGCCTGGAACTCAAGCGGATGGCCACCTCGCGCCTGGGCAAGCAGGTGGTGGACCTGGTCGACGTGACCAAGATCTATCCAGGGGCCGACGACTCCGATGCCGATGGAAACAAGAACGACCGGGTCCCCTCCCCTCATGCCGAGCGCTCTCTGATGGGCTCGGTGACCGTGGCCGCCGATCCCGGCAAGGACCGCCCGGGCACTGCGGCAGCCGACACCCTCACCATCAGCGGACACAAGGTCCTGGACGACGTGACCTGGCTGATCGGCCCCGGCGACCGATTCGGCATCGTAGGCGCCAACGGAGCGGGCAAGTCCACCCTGCTGGGGCTGATTGACGGCAGCGTGGCTCCCACGGCAGGACACGTCAAGGTGGGCAAGACGGTCCGCTTCGCGGTGCTGACCCAGCGTCTGGATGAACTGGAGAAGCTGGGCCGCTATCGGATCAAAGAGGTCCTTAGCCGCTACAAGCCCACCTATCTGGTGGAGGGCAAGGAGGTGTCCCCGAGCCAACTGATGGAGCGCCTGGGCTTTGAAAGCTCCCAGCTGATGACCAGGATCGGCGACCTGTCCGGCGGACAGAAGCGCCGCATGCAGCTCCTGCTCATCCTGCTGGACGAACCCAACGTGCTGATCATGGACGAGCCGGGCAACGACCTGGATACCGACATGCTGGCCGTCATGGAGGACATGCTGGACTCATGGCCGGGCACCCTGATCGTGGTCTCCCACGATCGCTACCTGCTGGAGCGGGTGACCGACCAGCAGTTCGCCCTGATCAACGGCAAGGTGGTTCATCTGCCCGGCGGTGTTCAGGACTACCTGGATATGGTCGATTCGGACGACCGGAAGGCTGCTGATGCACCGGGCCGTACATCAGCCAAGGAGGCCGGGGATCCCGATCAGGCCAAGGCCGAACGAGTTGCCAAACGGAATCTGAACAAGCAGGCCTCCGCCATCGAACGCAAGCTGTCCAAGCTGGCCGATCAGCGCAAGGATCTTGAACGACAGATGGCAGAGCACGATCCCGGCGATTACCAGGGTCTCAACGAGCTCAACAGCAGGCTCAAGGAGCTTACCGGGCAGTCGGACCAGCTGGAGGAGGAGTGGCTGACCATCGGGGAGGAGCTGGAGTAGCCTCAGGCGGCAGCCAGCTGGGCGGCCTGGGTCGAGCACCGGGCTGCAAAAGCAGAGAAGATGGCATCGGCCAGCGGCTGCATCTGCGGCATCCCTTTGATAAATTCGTCGCGCATTTTAGCGATCTTGGACTTCTTCATCGTGCCGACCATGCTCGGCACCTGCATCCACTCCTCGAAGATGGGCGCCGTCACCTCCAGGTGGAATTGCAGGCCCAGGGCCGACCCAAGCCGAAAAGCCTGGACCTTGGTCGCCTGGGAGCGTGCCAGGAGCTTGGCCCCCGGCGGCAGGGTGACCTGGTCGGCATGCCAGTGCAGCACATCCGTGTTCTTGCTCCACATGGCCACGTCGTCGTCCTGCCCCACCCAGCGGATGGGCCCCATGCCGTATTCGGGCTCCTGGTCCCTCATCAGGGTGCCTCCCAGGGCCCGCGCCAGGATCTGATGACCCAGGCAAATACCCAGAATGGGCTTGTTGGCAGCCATCGCCGCCTTGGCCAGCTTGGTCTCCGCCTTGAGTCCGGGGTGCTGGACGTAGTCGTCAGCCGACATGGGCCCGCCCATGATGACCAGCCCAGCCAACTCACGCGAGCGCGGCAGCTTGGGCTTTTTCTCGTCCACGATATTGGTGATCTCGGTGTCCAGCCCGCACTCCTGGAGGTTGTCGAGAATGCGGCCCGGCTTCTCCCAATCCACATGCTGAAGCACCAGCACCCTAGGTTTCGCCATGATTCCATTCTTGCACACATGCCTGCGGACCAGGTCCGCAGGCTCGGCATTTCCCCTGGGACGGTCAGCAAGCCTTGATAGGCTCAGTGATATGGATACGAGTTCGCAACCGCATGATTCCAAGGCTTCAGTCGGCCTGGCCGCAGCTGGTCTGCGTCTGTATGACACGGCTGATCACCAGGTGACCCCCTTCAGACCCATCGAACCGGGCAAGGTCGGCATCTACGTGTGCGGGGCCACGGTGCAGAGCTCACCCCACATTGGCCATATCAGGACCACACTGGCCTTCGACGTGATCCGACGCTGGCTGCTCAGGCTGGGATACCAGGTGACCCTGATCCGGAACGTGACTGACATCGACGACAAGATCCTGACCAAGGCCGCGGCCAACGGCCAGCGCTGGTGGGAGCGGGCCTACATCTACGAGCGCGAATTCACCCATGCCTACGAGACCATGGGGGTTCTGCCGCCAACTTACGAACCCAGGGCCACCGGGCATATCCCCGAGATGATTGACCTGATCCAGCGCATCATCGATCGTGGCCACGCCTATGTGGTGCCCGACGAGCAGGGCCGCCCGTCAGGTAACGTCTACTTCGACGTGGCCTCCTGGCCTGAGTATGGTGCCCTGACCCACCAGCAGACCGGCACGCAGCCGGCCGACGAGCAGGCCGCCGCCAACGACCGGCTGGGACCCAGCATCGACACCGATGGGCAGAATACCGACGCCGATGAGGAGCCCGGCAAGCGTGACCCCCGCGACTTCGCACTTTGGAAGGCGCCTAAGCCCACCGATCCGCCCACGGCTCGCTGGCAAACCCCCTTCGGCACAGGTCGGCCAGGCTGGCATCTGGAATGCTCGGCCATGAGCCACCGCTATCTGGGTGCGGAGTTCGACATCCACGGAGGAGGCCTGGACCTGCGATTCCCCCACCACGAGAACGAGATGGCCCAGTCGCACGCGGCCGGCTGGGGGTTCGCCCACAGATGGATGCACACGGCCTGGGTGACCCAGAAGGGCGAGAAGATGAGCAAGTCCCTGGGCAACGGGTTGTCCGTGGACCAGGTGCTGTCGCAACATCCGGCCTGGGTGGTGCGCTACGCCCTGGTCTCGGTGCAGTACCGGTCCATGCTGGAATGGTCCGACCAGTCCCTGCAGGAGGCCCAGGGCGCCTACGAGCGTATCAGCAACTTCGTGGACCGGGCCGGTCGGATCCTGGGAGCGCAGCCCGAGCGTGACCGCGTGGCTGGACTGGGCGCGGACAATCTGCCAGAGGACTTCGTGCAGGCCATGAATGACGACATCAACGTCTCCGGCGGTCTGGCCGCCCTCTATGCACTGATTCGTCAAGCCAACGCGGCCATGGATGCGGACCCTGGTGCTCTGGATCGGAAGTGGCTGGCCAATGCCCTGCTCCAGGTCAGGGCCATGCTGGATGTCTTCGGACTTGATCCCCTCGATCCCCACTGGGCAGGAGCCTCAGCCGACCATGACGATCGGGCCATGAACACCCTGGATGCCTTGGTGCGCCAGCAGTTGCAGGAACGCAATCAAGCACGGAAAAATCATGACTTTGCCCGTGCCGATGCCATCCGGGACCAGCTGACGGCTGCCGGCGTGGCTGTGGCGGACACACCCGCCGGCAGCACCTGGGACCTGAGCCGCTGAACCCATGTCCGACATACGCGACGTCGCCAGAAGGGCCGGGGTCTCGGTCAGCACAGTCTCCTATGCCTTCTCCGGCAAGCGTCCCGTCTCTCCGGAAACCTACCAGCGGATCATGCAGGCCGCCGACGAACTGGACTACGCCCCGGATGCCGGCGCCCGGATGCTGCGGGCCAAGCGCAATCAGATCGTCGCCCTGAGCGCCCCCCTGCGCCCCGGGCAGAACCGGGCCTCCTATGCGGATTACTTCATCGAGATGGCCAGTTGCGAGCATGCCCGTGGCTACGACTCCCTGCTGCTGACCGCCGAGAACGGTGTCGAAGATATTCGGCGGGTCACCCGTAGCAATCTGGCCGACGGGGTGGTCCTGATGGATCTGGTGGACGATGACATCCGTGCCGCCCAGGCCGCCTCATACGGACGTCCCTGCGTGGCCCTGGGAGTGCCTCGACGGCATACAGCATGCGCCTGTGTGGATTTGGACTTCGAACTGATGGGCCGCATGGCGGTGGAAGCCATGGCCCGAGCGGGACGCAAACGCCTGCTCTTTCTGGAGGATCTGGAAGGCGAATACCGGCGCGGGTCCGGCTTCCGTCTTATCCTGCTGCGCAGTCTCAAGACCTGGGCCCACCGCCTGGGCATGGATCTGCAGCTTCAACCGGGGCCTACCGGCAGCGATCTGGCCTACACCCAGCAGGTGCTGGATCTTATCCACCACGGCCGCATTGATGGCCTGATCGGCCAGATTCGTCCCTCCCTGCTGGACACCGTGGTGGTCCGCATGCGCTCGGACGGCGTGAGCATTCCCGATGACGTGGCCGTTCTGTCCTGCGCCGCAGGCAAGGTCAGCCCCACCCTTGAGCTTCAAGGCATATCCGAGATGCCCCTTACACCACGCTCACTGTGCGCCAAGGCCGCGGATCTGCTGACCCAGGCTGTGGAGGAGGGGGTTTCCCTGGCCGGTCGGGTCCAGCTGGAGCGTCCCAGGCTGATCGACCGCTCCTCCATCAGCCGATAGACTCAACGGGGCCGACGATCCCGCTCCCCTGTCTCCAGCACATCCTGCGGGAAGGGCTGGTGGGGCTCCTGCTGGTACCAGTAGGCCACGCTGGCCAGGTCGTCCTGACGCTCGAAGTAGCCCTGCTCGTCCACACCGATCTGTTGCAGGGTCACCTTGATGTCGCTGCTGAAAATAATGGGGTCGGGGATGTGCCAACGGTAGAACCCCCTGGTCACCGGAGTATCGGCATCCCAGTACTGGGATTCGCGGTTGTCCAACTGCCTGGAATGGAAGGGAAATCCCATATAGGCCCCGCTGTAGGTGACCTCGTGCATGCGGCCATCGGGGTCCTGCCCGGCAAAGCTCCAGGCACCACCGAAGTAGTCCTCGCTGCCCGTGGAGCACCAGGTGGGATAGTCCTTGTCCCCGTCCAGATAGACCTTGACCTCGCCCTCGCCCCACCAGCGGCTCTCCAGGGCTGTCAGAGCCAGATAGGTGCCCACGTAGGAGCCCCGGCCATGCACCCCGTCCAGGATCACGTAGTCATGACCCAGTTCAGTGACCCGCTGACGGCGCCACTGGGCATGGAAGGTCATGACCTCTTCGGGCAACTCGTCCTTCTCCACGTAGTCGATCTGGTAGAAGAAGGCCTCAATGGGCTCGTTGTGCCGGTTGCGCAGGACGATCCGTGCCCCGTCATGGAAGGGCATGGGCCAGTAGCAGTTGAAGCCCCGGCGCGGGTAGACGGCCACAGGCACGGATTCCACCCGGCAGGCCTGGGCGTGGCCACAGCAGAAGAAGTCACCCAGGGGCACACAGACTGAGGGTGTCTGTTCGCCATCCCAGTAGCATTCCAGGATCAGGTTGCGCAGGACGTTGGGCCCGGTGGGCGAGGTGGCATCGGTCACGGTCATCCAGATATGACGGATCTCGCCCGCGCCGGACAGGTCGGCCAGGACCATGTCCTGCCCGGGAGGAATGTTCCTGAGGCAGGGGGTCCCCTTTCTGGATGGACCGAGATTGCTGGCCGTCATGGCTGCACTGCCCTTGCCTCCACGAGGGTTCTCGGCGTTGACGCAGCGGGTGCGGTCTGCGGATGGGCGGGTCAGCGCCTCAAGACCGTTGGTGATGTTCGGCATGGTCATACCCATGGTTGTGATTGCCTTTCATATCCGGGCCGCCCGCTCCCCTCCTCCGCCTTCTCGTAGCGGGCGACCATGTTCAGTGTACTTATGCGGCGGCGATTACTTGACAGCGCCCGCCACTATCCCCTGCGAGAGCTTCCTCTGGAAGAAGATGAAGAAGATGATGGTGGGGATGATGCTGAGCAGCGAAGCGGAGGCCAGGTCGGTGGCAGCCATGGTGTGCTGCCCCTGCATGGTCGCCAGGGCCAGCGGGATGGTCTGCGTCTTCTCGCTCATCAGGAAGGCCATGGGGATCATGTACTCGTTCCAGGTCCAGATGAAGAAGAAGACGAAGAGGACGCTGATGGTCGACCAGGACACCGGCAGTACGATCTTGCGCAGAATCTGCCAGCGCGAGGCCCCGTCGACGGTGGCAGCCTCCAGGATGGCCTGTGGGAAGGTCCCGTAGACCGAGGAGAGCAGGTAGGTACCGTAGGCGCTCTGGATGATGGTGAAGATGATGATGATGGACCACTGGGAGTTATAGAAGCCCATCCACTTGAACATGACATAGAGCGGGTAAAGCAGGGCTTCCTGGGGAACCATGTTGGCCAGCATGATGAACAGGAGGATCAGCGTGTTGCCCTTGACCCTGCCGATGCCCAGGGCGAATGAGTTGAGGACCGACAGCAGGACCCCGACCACGGCAACCACCAGGGAAATCAGCAGGGAGTTGCCCAGCTTGAGCGGGAAATTGCTCTTGTTCCAGAAGGAGATGATGCCGTCCATGCTGAAGTGGGCGGGAACGGACAAGGGGCCCGTGGCGTTGTAGTCCGCCGTGGTCTTGAATGCGTTCAGGACCAGGATCAGCAGGGGGAAGAGCATGATTACGGCTCCGACGATCAGCAGGATCAGACCGACCCAGTTCCCCCAGGTGCGGATTCTATGGGCGTGCCGGGAGGACACCCGGGCGTCGGCTTGCAGTGTGGCTTGATTATTCATGATGTGCTTCCTAGCCTTCCTCAGGCGATGCTCTTTTGCACGCGCTTCTGCACGATGGTGAAGACGATGGAGAAGATGACGATGACCACGGTCAGGGATGTCGAGATGGCGGCGCCGTAGCCCACCTGCTGCACCTGGAAGAACTGGTTGTAGGAGTAGTAGGAGGGAACCATGGTTGAGGTGCCGGGCCCGCCCTTGGTCAGCAGATAGACCGGGGCGAAGGTCTTCAGGGCGCCGATGGTGGAGGTGAGGATGACCACCAGCAGCTCGGGAATGATGGAGGGCAGGGTGATGACGCGGAACTTCTGCCACCAGTTGGCCCCGTCCAGGCTGGCCGCCTCGTAGAGCTCGGGGTCCACCCGCTGCAGTCCGGACATGAAGATGACGATGGGATAGCCCAGCTGGATCCAGATCAGGATGACCATGAGGATGGGCAGGGCCGTGGTGGTCGAACCCAGCCAGTTGTGGGCCAGGCCACCCAGGCCGATCTTGGCCAGCAGGTCGTTGACCGCACCGTCTTCAGGCCGGAAGATCCAGCCCATGATGATGGTGGCCACGGCCACGGGCAGAACCTGGGGCAGGTAGTAGAGGGCCCGCAGGGTCGAGGAGGTGTGGGGGCCGAACTTCTTCTGGATCACGTCGGTCAGGGCCGATGAGATCAGCAGGCCCAGAACCGTGGGAATGATGACGATGGCCACGATGATCCAGAGGGTGTGCCCGAAGGAGACCCAGAAGGTTGAGTCGCCCATGAGCCGTCGCCAGTTGCGCAGACCCACCCATTTGGTCGGCCCCACCCCCCTCCAGCGGGTGAAGCTCAGGTAGATGTTCCAGAAGATGGGCACGATGACGATGGCCACGATGCCTATCAGACCGGGAATCAGATAAGGGACGAACCGAGAGGGCGCACTGCCCGGGATGCGGGACTGCGCCTTCTTCCTGCTATGTGTGTCAGACATGCTTGTACTCTCCTTGGCGGATTGACGCAGCTCAGTCGTCATCCAGATCGAGCTGGGCGACGCCGTCGTCGTAGTTCTTATGCAGGGTGTCCAGAACCTGGTCGGGGCTCTTGGTGCCGTTGACCAGCTCTTGGAAGGCGGCCGGCATGGCGTCGGTCAGGTTGGGCGCAGGGTAGTCGGGATAGTAGCTCATCCGGCTGGCGTCCGAGGCTTTGGTGTATTCGTTGACCAGATCACGGCTCTTGGGGTTGGTGATGGCATCCGTGTCGGCCGCCACTGGCACGCCGCCCTTGTTGCCGATGTAGTTCTGGACCTCCTTGGACAGGACCACGTCGATATAGCGGGCCGCGGCATCCTTGCGCCGGGACTTCTGCGGGATGACCAACAGGTTGCCCGCGCAGCCCTCGACCATCTTGGCCCCTGGGAAGATAGAGGCAGTCCAGTCGAAGGTCTTCACCTGTTCCATGAAGCGGGTCTGGTTCCAGGTGCCGGTCTGGTAGATGGGATAGGTCCCCTTGATGAATGCCGTGGTCGTGTCCTCGGCCTTCATGCCGGTGGCGTTCTTGGAGATGTATCCCTTGTCAATCCAGTCACGGATGGTGTTGGTTGCGAAGGTCAGCGGCTTGCTTCGCCAGTTGACCGGATGCTTGTAGAGCTGCCAGTCGTCGACGAATTTGGCATCGGCCTTGGTCATGGCCAGCTGCCACCAGAGCCAAAGCACCCCGTATTCCTGGGCATCGGCCGCTATGGGCGTGACCCCGTGGCTCTTGAAGGCCTTGAGGGTTGCCACGAATTGGTCAAAGGTTTGCGGGATGGGGATCTTGTACTTGTCAAAGAGGTCCTTGTTGTAGTAGACCCGCTGCATCTCCGCATAGGAGGAAACCCCATACCAGGTATCCCCGTCCATGACGCCGCGCTTGTCGTACTTGCCCACCGCCGCCGCCTGGCCGCGCACCTTCTTGTCCCAGCCGTACTTCTGCACATAGGGCTTCAGGTCGGTCAGCAGCTGCAGGGTGGACAGGACCCCGGCAGAGCCGTTGCCGCGATTGGACTCCATGACGTCCGGGGCGTCGTCCGAGTTGAGGAACTGGCTGCCATTCTGGGCAATCTGAGTGAAAGACTTGACCTCGAAATCCACCTTGATGCCGGTCTGTCGGGTAAAGATATCGGCAGCCTTCAGCCAGCCCCGGGCCTGCCCGCTGCTGGGCTCCTCGTAGTACCAGATTTTGATGCTGGACGGGTGGGCTTCCTGGGGAGCATCGCCCCCCGATCCGCAGGCCGCCAGCGGCAGGATCGACATGGCCAAGGCCAAGGCCGCCCCGATCCCTCTCTTGATCTTCATGATGGCTCCTAACTTCCTTGCATCCTTGCATCCAGTTACTGCGATTCGACTTATCGAAAGGTTTCGACTTCGGGCGGATTGCAGGGCACTGACCATCTACGTCGATGCACCCGAAATATCGAATCGTTTCGACTCAGTATAGAAGCCGGTCATGGGTCATGTCAACATGGCACGCAGAAGAAGACCGCCTCAAAACCAAAAATCCCCTCTACATCGCCCGATGGCTTCGAACAATGTAGAAGGGATTGGAAGCGCAGCGATCAGGGGCGCCGCAGGCCCCAGGAGCTGGTCACCTTCGACTCGACGAGATCCGGCGGATGGTCTTGTTCCTGGCCACATAGGTGACAAAGGCCAGGCCGTAGGCAATCAGCGAAAGCCAATCCGCCGTGGCCAAGGAAAAGACCATGCAGAAGATCATCCAATACTGCACCCCCCGAACAATCGTCGAGGGCCGCATGGCCCGCAGAGCCACAATGAAGGAGACCGCCCCAAGAATGAGCAACAGAAAACCGTAGGACTGGGCCACGGTGGCCGCGCCGTTGACTGTGGCCATGTCGTCGGCCAGACGTCCGGCCCGGCCGAGGATGGCATAGCCCTCGTCCTTGAACCAGGGCGAGTAGATGAACATGGTGACCGAAGCCATGATCACGTTGATGGCTGCCGCCACCAGGAGGATGATCCTCTCTGTCCTTCTGCTCGTTACGTCCTTGCCCGCCGGATGGTCGCTACGGTTTTCCTTTGCCATTGTTGCCGCCTTTCCTGATTCAGCCCTTGAGGCCCGAGGTGATGTTCAGCGACTGCAGGAAGTAGCGCTGGGCGAACACGAAGAGCAGCAGGGTGGGGATGATGGCCAGGCAGGTGGCCGCGCAAAGCGTGCCCATCTGGTTGTACTGCATCATCTGGTTGCCCAGCAGCTGCAGGCCGGCCGTGACCGGGGTCTTCTTGATGTCGTTGAAGACCAGAGTGGGCCAGAGGAAGTCGTTCCAGGCGCCGGTGAAGGCGAACAGGAAGATCACGATCAGGATTGGGCGGATGGAGGGCAGCATGATGCTGCGGAAGATGCGGAAGTCGCCGGCGCCGTCAATCTCGGCGGCCTCGTCGATCTCCTTGGGAATCCCCTTCATGAAGTTGCGCACCAGGAAAATGTTGGCCACGTTCCCCAAGCCGGGGATGATGCAGGACCAGTAGGAGTTGATCCAGCCGAAGGTGGCCACGATGCGGTAGGAGGGAATCATGTTGACCACACCCGGGAACATCGAGATGAGCAGGAGGACGAAGAAGAGCGTGTCCCTGCCCTTGAAGTTGATGCGGGAGTAGCCATACCCTGCCAGAGCCACTACGCAGACCGCCAGGATGCCGTGCGACAGCGAGATGATCAGCGAGTTGCCCAGCCAGTTGAAGACCGGGTAGGAGGCCGAGGCCTGCAGGAGGGTCAGGTAGTTGACGGTGACCCAGTGCGCGGGCAGGAAGTTGTAGGCGTTCTTCAGGAACTCCTGGGGTGACTTGAATGACGTCGTTATGGTGTAGACCACGGGAATGATCCAGACCACAGCCAGGACGATCAGCACCGCATAGATGGCCACCAACGAAGGCTTGAGCACCTTGTGGTGGTTTTCGGGCACGTTCTCGCCGCCGGGAACCGTTGCGCTGGGGCCAGGAGCCTTGAGCCCCTTGCCCAGGGATGGCATATCAAGGGTTGCCGAACTCATTGTCAGTCCTCCTTGTTCATGAAGAATATCTGGACCAGGGAGATCAGCATGAGGATGATCCCCAGCAGCAGGGCCATTGCGGAGGCCATGCCGGCAGCCGAAGGCCCCTGCGGGAAGGCCAGGTTCCTGATGTCCATCAGCAGCACCTGCGAAGTGTAGGCAGGACCGCCGCCGGTCAGCATTTGTGGCTGACCCCAGACGTTGAAGGCGCCGCCCGTGGTCATGATGGTCGTATAGAAGAGCGGCAGCTTGATGGCTGGCAGGGTGATGCTGAAGAACTGCCGGATGGGTCCGGCACCGTCCACCGAGGCGGCCTCATACAGATCCTGGCTTACCCCGGACAGGGCCGAACGGTAGATGATCAGGTTGCCGCCGATGCCTCCCCAGAGGCTGAGGACGAAGATGGCGATCCAGGCCCAGGGCTGCTTGCCCAGCCAGTTGATGTCCCACCGGAAAGTGGTGTTGAGCAGGCCGAACTGGGAGTTGAAGACCAGCCGCCAGACCAGGGCTCCTGCGGCCACGGAGATCAGCCCGGGCACGTAGAAGATGGCCTGGAAGAGCCCCACTCCTTTCAGGTGCTTGGTCTGCAGGGCCCAGGCCAGCAGCAGGGGGACGATGATGGTCAGGGGCACGCTGATCAGCACGAAGATGATCGTGTGCCACATGTCCCTCCAGAAGATGGAGTAGAAGTAGGTGGACTTGTCGAAGATCAGCTTGAAGTTGTCCAGGCCGACCCAGGTCGGGGAACCGACCAGGTTCCACCTGGTGAAGGCCAGGTAGATGCCGAAGAAGATCGGGATGACTCCGAAGATGGCGAAGACCACCATGTGCGGGGCGATGTAGGGGAAGGCATGCCAGAAGGACTTCTGTCCCAGTGGACGACGCTTGCCATGTCCATCCATGACTGCGGTTGTGCCGTGTGCGCTCATGATTGCTCCTGAATCTGGATCTGGCCCTGGGTCATCAGATCAAGCGTCTTCAGACCTTCCTCCAGGGAGATGTTCCGATAGACGATGTCCATGAAGGATCCCCACCCGGCTGTGGCATAGCCGCCATAGATGTAGTTGGATGTCTTGATCCACTGCCTCTCACGCTTGTCGTTGGTGAAGGAGGCCTGGATGAGCTTCTGGTATTCCGGGTTGTTCAGGTCACGGTAGGCCGGCGATATGGATCCCACGTCCGACCACATCATCCAGTGCTTGTAGACGAAGTCCACAAAGTCGGCGGCCGCTTTGACCTTGGCCTCGGGCCGGTTCTTGTCCTTGAGCTGGAGCCAATTCTGCTGGTACAGGAAGTTGGAGGGGTGCTCGGTGCCGTACTGGAGGGTGTTGATCTCGCCAACCTTGTCCTTGCCCAGGGTGGAGGACATGTTGCCCTGCGCCCAGGTGCCCAGCATGCCGAAGACCGCATGCCCGGAGGCGAAGACCTGCTCGCCGTCGCTGTCGATGGGCGAGAGCATGCCCTGGTCGTTGAGGTCGCGCAGTGCCTTGAGAGGCTTGCGCCAGCCTGGACCGGTCATGTCCTTGACACCATCCTCGATGTTGGTGCCGGTGCTGTATAGCAGGGACATCATGGCCCAGGGCAGGTTGCCCAGGCAGAGCCCGTAGACGTCCTTGGGCAGCTTGCCCTTCATGGAGGCGATCTCATCGGTGGTGACCAGCCGGTCGTCCAGGATATAGTCCAGGCCGTACTTGTGGATCAGATCCTTGTTGTAATAGATGGCCATCTGGAACATGTACAGGGGGATGCCGTAGGACTTGCCCTTGACCACGGTGTTCTGCCAGGCCTGCGGCAGGAAGCTCGACTCCTTGAGCTCCGGGTGGTACCTGGTCCACACCGACGAGGGGTTGAGCAGCCCCTGGCTCTGCAGTACCGAAGTGGAGAACGAGTCGTTGATGACCAGATCGGGGATGTTCTTCCCGGTCTGCATGACGCTGTAGATCTTGGTGGTCAGATCCCCGCCGTTCATGGGTTGGAAGACCACCTTGTACTCGGGGCTCTGTGCATTGAAAGCCTTGATGATTTTCTGCATGGCCGGGCCGTCATCGCCGGTCAAACCATTCCAGAAGTAGATTTCCTTGGCGGATTGATCGCCGCCGCCACAGCCTGCGGTCGAGACCACCATGCCACATATGGCCGCCAGGCTCAGCAACAGCCTGAGCCAACGCCGCGCAAACAGGGGCATGTGGGTTCCACCTCCCCCGTGTCTTTCTTCCTTGAAGACACTCACAATCCCTCTTGCTCCTCTCGATGGGACCGGCACACCCGTATGCCGGCAACCCTGCATCGTTTCTTCGGAACCCGTCGACCCCCGGGCATCAAACATCGACGCCCTGCGAGCCGGACCGACCGGTTCATAGTGATTTGCAACGTTGCAAATTCAGGGTAGCATGCATTCTGCAACCGAACAAAATCGTTGTTCCATATCAGAACCATCCAGGTAGGCCTTACGGAATCAACAGCCAATCTCCCGGCTGACAGGTAGACTTGGGGCACTATGGCAGCATTTTCATCTTTGACCGATCGGCTCTCCCAGGCCTTCACCCACCTGCGCTCCAAGGGGAAGCTGACCGAGGCCGACATCGACGGCACAATCCGCGAGATCCGCCGCGCCCTTCTGGATGCCGATGTCTCCCTGGACGTGGTGCGCTCCTTTACCGGACGCATCCGGGAACGCGCCCTGGGCGAGGAGGTCTCCAAGGCTCTGAACCCGGCCCAGCAGGTGGTCTCCATCGTCTACGACGAACTGACCGGCATCCTGGGCGCGGGAGTGGATCGACCACTCAATTTCGCCAAGAACCCGCCCACGGTCATCATGCTTGCCGGCCTGCAGGGTGCAGGCAAGACCACGCTGGCCGGCAAGCTCGGATACTGGCTCAAGGATGCCGGCCACACCCCCCTGCTGGTGGCGGCCGACCTGCAGCGGCCCAACGCGGTCACCCAGCTCCAGGTGGTCGGCGAGCGGGCCGAAGTGCCGGTATACGCACCCGAGCCAGGCGTGCAGACCAGCGGATCCGAGCTGGCGGCCCCCGGACAGGTCACGGGCGATCCCGTCAAGGTGGCGGCCGACTCGATCAGAGTGGCCAAGGACAAGCTCTACGATGTGGTCATCATTGATACGGCCGGTCGACTGGGCGTGGATCAGGAGCTGATGGAGCAGGCCCGCAATATCCGCGACGCCGTCCACCCCGACGAGATCCTCTTCGTCATCGATGCCATGATCGGCCAGGACGCGGTCGCCACAGCCAAGGCCTTCGACCAGGGTGTGGACTTCACCGGCGTGGTCCTGTCCAAGCTGGACGGCGATGCCCGCGGCGGCGCTGCCCTGTCGGTGGCCTCGGTGACCGGCAAGCCCATCCTTTTCGACTCCAACGGCGAGGGACTCAAGGACTTCGAGGTCTTCCACCCTGACCGGATGGCCTCCCGCATTCTGGACATGGGCGACATCCTGACCCTGATCGAGCAGGCCCAACGCCAATTCGACGAGGAGGAGGCCCGCAAGGCCGCCGGGAAGATGTCCGAGGGCAGCTTTGGACTGGACGACTTTCTGGAGCAGCTCCAGCAGGTTCGCAAGTTGGGTTCCTTCAAGAGCATCCTGGGCATGATTCCAGGCATGGCCCAGCACCGCAAGGAGCTTGAGCAGTTCGACGAAAAGGAGGTGGATCGAACCCAGGCCATCATCCAGTCGATGACTCCCCAGGAACGACGAGACCCCAGCATCATCGACGGCTCACGACGGGCCCGGATCGCCTATGGCGCCGGCACCACGGTCTCTGCCGTCAACGGCCTGCTGCAACGGTTCGAGCAGGCTGCCAAGATGATGAAGCGGATGACCAATGGCAGCCGCTCGATCCCGGGCATGGGCGGCATGGGCGCTGCCGGCGGCAAGAAGGGCAAAAAAGGCAAGAAAGGCCGTAAGGGTTCCCGCTCAGGCAATCCCATGAAGCGGGAGGCCGAAGAGAAGGCTTTACGCGAGCGCCTTTCCGGCAAGGGCAAATCCTCGGGCGGCTCGGCCTTCGCCAAGCGCCCCGAAACTCCGCAGATGCCTGAAGGCCTGCCGGACCTGCCACCCAACCTTGGCGGCGGACTGGGCGGTCTCTTCGGCGGCCGCTGACCCCTCCCTCCTGCAGGAGACAATGGCACGTGAACACCCTTCTCTGGATTCTCCTGGGGCTCATCGCCCTATGGATGGCCCTGCGCTTCCTGCCTGCCGGAGCTGACTGGCACCGCCCCCTGGTGGAGCTGATCGCCCTGATCGACCTGCTGACCGTTCCCCTGCTGGCCATACTGATATGGACGGTCGTCGCAGGCGCCTGGCCCCAATGCCTGCTTGCGCTGATCGAACTTACTCTGGTCAGCTGCCAGCGCCTGCGCTACCGGCTACCTCCGGCAGACAGGACCAGTCAATCATCCTCTGACCATGAACTGAGCGTCATGACTCTGAACTGTCGCTTCGGCCGGGCCGATCCTGAAGAGGTCGTGCGTTGCGTACGCACCTATGGAGTAGAAGTGCTGGCCCTGCAAGAGGTAAGGGGGAAGCTGCCGGATTCGCTCCAGGCTGCAGGTCTGAATCAGCTCCTGCCCTACCTGACACAGGGGACCGCAAGCCCTGACGACAACGGCGGCTACAACGCCATCTTCTCGGCCTACCAACCCGTCAAGGCCTCCCCGTCGGCCCTGGACCTTCCGGCGGCTGCAGTACCCCTGGTCGAGCTCAAGACCGGCTCCGGACCGATCCGAGTGGCCAGCGTCCATCCCAAATCACCCCAGCGAGGCGCCAGGCAGTGGGGCAGGGGCATCGCTGCCCTGGCCAGGCTGAGCCATCCGCCCGTACCCACCATCGTCATGGGCGATTGCAACGCCACCCTGCAGCACCCGACCTTCCGGGCCATGCTGGCCGAATCCGGGCTGCATGACGCTTCTGTGCATCTGAAAGCCGGCAGCCACCTGACTTTCCCATCGGCAAGCGCGCTTCCCTCGTTGATCGAAATCGACCATATTCTGACGGACGGCGACCTGGTCCCACAATCCATGCATGCCCTACGGATTCCAGGCAGCGACCACCGGGCTCTGGTGGCCCGTCTGACTCTGCCGCGTCGGCTCTGAGCACCATACAGGTTCACCACCCGCCATATCCCCCGGTTGAGGTATACTTTTGCTGTTATTCATGTCCGGAGGAGCCCTCTCATTCCGACGGTCGTGAGGAACACGCCAGGAGCGCCACCATGCCCCACATGGAGACGCCGCCGGGCACACCAAGTACCAAGGAGAGCCGTTTTGGCAACCAGAATTCGTCTGAAGAGAATGGGCAAGAAGTTCTACCCCTTCTACCGCGTCGTCGTGGTCGATTCCCGCAAGAAGCGCGATGGCAAGGTCATCGAGGAGATCGGCACCTACGATTCCAACACCCAGCCCTCTTCAATCAAGATCGACTCTGAGCGCGCCCAGTACTGGCTGGGTGTGGGCGCTCAGCCCAGCGACCCTGTCTTCAATCTTCTGAAGATCACCGGCGACTGGCAGAAGTTCAAGGATCTGCCCGGCAAGGAAGGCACCCTTAAGGTGCCGCAGGCCGAGGTCGATGCACAGGCCCGCATCGAGCAGGCACAGAACGAAGCCCAGAAGCTCAAGGCCGCCAAGTCCGAGGCTGACGCCAAGGCCAAGGCCCAGGCGGAGAAGGAAGCCCCCAAGGCCGATGAGTCGGCAGATGCCGCCCAGACCGAGCAGGCGGCTGAGTAAGGCACATTCGCTTAAGGATTGGAAGGACCGGCTATCATGCTTGCACAGGCCGTTGAACATCTGATCAGGAATATCGTGGACTTTCCCGATGACGTGTCGGTCAAGTCCCACGAGAACTCTCGCGGAGAGCTGTTGCGGGTGCGGGTCAACCCCGAGGACATCGGCCGCGTGATCGGCAGGGGCGGCAGGACCGCCAACGCCATCCGTACCGTGATCCAGGCGCTGGCCGACCACAAGGTGCGCGTCGACATCATGGATGTGCGCCGGTGAGCCCCAGCCGGTCCACCAATCACGACCCCCAGGGTCCGGACCCTCAGCAGCAAAGGTTGCTGAGGGTCTGCCGTATCGGCCGCGCCCAGGGACTCAAGGGCGAGGTCAACGTGTATGCCTACACCGATGAGCCCGGGCGGCGCTTCGCCCCCGGCACCCGGTTGCAGACCAAGGACGGGCAGGTCTTCACGGTGGTCTCATCCCGACGCTTCAAGCAGCGTTGGATCGTCCTCTTCAAAGGAGTGGAAGACAGGAACGCATCCGAAGCGCTGAACGGCATCGAACTGTACGTCCAGGCTGATCCAGCCGAGGAGCTGGCACAGGAGGACGCCTGGTATCCCGAGGATCTGATCGGGCTCGAGGTCCGCATGGCCCCGGGCAACTCTCTGGGTGAACCGTCCGGACGAGTGGTCGGCCAAGTCAGCGACGTACTGGACGGTGTAGCCCAGCAGCAGCTGCAAATCCGCATGGCCACCGAAGAAGGCGACGAGGAAGCGGAAGGGCTGATACCCTTCGTCGAAGCATTGGTGCCCCGGGTTGATATTGAAAACGGGTACGTGGCCATCGATCCACCTGGAGGGCTCCTGCCTGGCCTGGGCTGAACCAGCCTATTAGCAAAAGCGTAAGTGGGGAGTCGGCGTCCTTCTTCGAGCCGCTGACTCCCCACTTACGGGAAATGCGCCCTGCCTAAGCAGGAAATCTTATTGAGCTACATGTCTTCAACCACCAAGTAGGTCATATCCAGGGGGCCATGCACGCCCACCACGATCACCATCTCGATGTCGCCCGTGTTGGAGGGGCCGGTGATGAAGTTGATGTTGGAGGTCTTGAGCTCGCCTGAGACCAGAGCCGGGTCGTAGTAGTCCATGGCCTGCCGGGTTCGGGGCAGGATCTTGGACTTGCGGATGATGCTCAGGTAGTGCACCGGCAGGAAGTGGAAGGCACGACCCTGACCCGGGGTGGTAGCCACGGTGATGGTGCCGGACTCGGCCAGCAGGAAGTCCGCAAAGGCGATGGCCGTTCCGGACTCGTCGGCGGTCCTGATGTTCTCCTCGCGACTGGCCCCCGGCTTCCAGAAAGTGGCGGGGGGGTTCAGGCCGTCCCTCCACTCCTCCAGACCGAAGTCAGCAAACAGGTCGGAGGTGGGCAGCATCACATGGTCACTGTCGTCCTTGCGCGAATCGATGAACTCGTCCAATGCGGTGGGCAGCCCGGCCTTGGTGCAGGTACGGAAGTCCACATGGACGGCCTCGCTGCTCTTCCGGGCGATTTCCAGCAGCTCGTCCTGGGTGTGGCCAGACAGGGTGGTCTCCGGCAGATCGTTGACCGGCACCAGAGGATGTTCCTTGAGCTGGTGGCGGGGCCGTCCGCTCTTCTTGGCCAGGTAATCCAGGAATACCTCACGATCGGTCATGCCTGCTGCTCCTTCTTGTGATGAGCGAACCAACTGCGGAAGTTCTCCCCGTGCTTGGGCGGATCCGGCAGATCACGTACCTTGGTCCATCCGCCGAAGACGAAGGGCATCCATTCCACATGCCGATCACTGGCGAAGAGGTTCTTGGCCGTCTCCGGCTGCTTCTTGGATATGGGGGTCAGCATGGTGTGATCCACACCCAGGGCAGTGCGGAAGAGCGAGGAGTGACCGGTTCCCAGACCCATGACCCTCATGACCGTGTCGTCGATCAGATTGGCCTGGGACTGGTCATCCATCATGATCCGCCTGTGCTCGATCATGAGCTGATGCAGGGGAATCTTGACCGGGCAGGTGGCCGTGCATGCCGCACACAGGCTACAGGCGTAGGGCAGGTCCCCGAAGTCGTCGTAACCCCCGTCCAACACCGGCGAGAGCACCGAGCCCACAGGGCCCGGATAGATGGATCCATAGCCGTGGCCGCCGATGTGCCGGTAGATGGGGCAGACGTTCAGACAGGAGGCGCAGCGGATGCACTGGAGGATGGGCTCGAAGACCGTTCCCAGCGCGTTTGAACGGCCGTTGTCCAGGATGACCACATAGACATCGTCCGGTCCGTCCGACTCCTGGTCTGTGCGTGGCGCGGTATAGGTCAGGTAGGAGGTCAGCTTCTGGCCGACAGCGGACCGGGCCAGCATGTTGTCCATGGTCTCGGCCTCCTTCATGGTCGGCACCAGGCGCTCCATGCCCATGACCACCACCTGGGTCTTGGGGATGCACATGGCCAGGTCGGCGTTACCCTCGTTGGTCACCAGGTTGATCATGCCCGTGTCGGCCACGGCGAAGTTGCAGCCGGTGATGCCCATGTCCGCCTCAAGGAAGTGCTTGCGCAGAACCTTGCGCGAGAACCGAGCCATGTGCTGGGGGTCGTTGTCACCCTTGTAGCCCAGCTTCTTTTCGAAAACCTGCCGAACCTGCTCGCGGTTCTTGTGCAGGGCCGGGAAGACCAGATGCGTGGGCTGGTCCCAGTCGTCCTCCTCCAGGATGAACTCGGCCAGGTCGGTCTCCAGCACCTCCAGGCCGGGCACAGTCATCAGCGTGGGGTCCAGGTTGATCTCGCTGGTCACCATGGACTTGCTCTTGACGACGTGCTTGGCCTTCTTTTCGATGGCAATCTGCTTGATGTACTGGGCAGCCTCATCGTCGGTCTGGGCGAAGAAGACATGACCGCCGCGCTTCTCCACGTTGTCGGAGAACTCCTCCAGGTAGTCAGGCAGGTAGCGGATGACATGCTGGCGGATCTGCTCGCCCAGGTCGCGCCACTGTTCCCAGTTGCCCAGTTCCTGGCGGGCGGCCTCACGCTTGACCCACTGGGCATCCTGGGCCTTGGCCACGGCCTGCTGGGCGAATTTGTCCTGCTCGGACTCTTTTACCCTGGTCAGGAAGGGAGCCTTGCTGGTCCGCAGATACTGCGCGGCCTTCTTGCCATTGACCATGCTGCTCATACCAGAGCCCCCTCTTCCTTGGCAGCCCTGACGGAACCCACGGCCCCATCGCCAGCAGAGCGGCCTTCCACATACTTGACGCGGCTCATGTCCACGTTGTGATTGAGCACCTCAGCCAGATGCATGATGGTGATCTTCTCGCCGCGCCGGTTGAAGCGACCGCCGATGTTCATCAGGCAGCCCGGATCGCAGGAGATGAGGACGCTGGCCTTGGTGCTGAGCACGTCGTTTACCTTCTCATCCACCATCTGCTTGGAGATCTCAGGCTCCTTCATGGAGAACATGCCGCCGAACCCACAGCAGTTCTCGATATGGGGCAGGGGGACCATGGTCAGGCCCTTGACGTGATCCAACAGAACGAAGGGGCTGGTCCGCTCCCCCAGCAGCCGGGTCATGTGGCAGGAGCGGTGGTAGGTGGCCACGGCGTCGAGTTCGGCGCCGGCATCCAGCACACCCAGCACCCGATAGAGGAACTGCGAGAACTCATAGGTCTTGTCAGCCATGGTCTGGGCCTTGGCCGCATAGACCGGGTCGTTCCTCAGATGGAAGGGCAGTTCCTTGAGCATGTTCACGCAGGAGCCTGCCGGACCCACGATATAGTCGGCATCCACGCTCAGCAGGGCATCGACCTCATTGCGCATGACCTGCATGCTCTCCTTGACATACCCGCTGTTGAAGGTGGGTTGGGCGCAGCAAATCTGCTCCTTGGGAAGATAGGTGTCGCAGCCGAACCGCTCCAGTACCTCCACCATGGCCTTCCCCACGTTCGGAAACATGAGGTCCACCACGCAGGTGGAGAATATCACTACTTTCATTACCGCACCTCTCTACAACCTTGCACGCCAGGTCCGAACCATATCCGGATCGCGGAGAAACCCAACATCACTTGAACCCCTAATCCTTCCAACGCATCGCTGCCTTGCGACCGACCACGTCCATGCGGACACCGATGCGCAATCCTTGAAAGGACCCATCATTATCATGGTCTCGACCTGGAATTCGCACCGTCGGGAATCGCCCACACTCAGCTTCCGAACGTGTGAGATTTACCACATATATGTTACCACGGCGGTCTGGGAATCCTGGGCATGTCAAGGATGGGAGGTGACTGGCCGATTCGCTACAGTGGAGTAAGACCCTACGCGGCCATTCTCGTGAAAGGGGCAATCGGCGCATGTCCAACCACCTGCAACTCCTCCTGCTCTATGCACCCGCCATCATCTTCGGCCTGCTCTTCCTCTGGGACCTGCACAAGGAGCCACGACAGTTCCGCAATGCCATCTGGCTCCTGCTCCTGCTGCTGACCCTGGGGGGAGCGCTTCTTCTGCAGTTCGGGATGCGCTGGCTGATCCTGCCCCTGGTCATCCTGCTCATCCTCTCCCCCCTGCTGGTGATCTGCTTCCTGCTGGCCAACACGGTCATCGTCATCCGGCACGAGGGGGTCTCCCTGACCACTCTGCTGCCCGGACTGCTGGCGCTGGCCGTGGTGGCCTACATGATTCTTTCGCCCCTCCTGGCCGGGTTTGGCGCCCCCTCATGGCTGCAGAAACTGGCCGGGCTGATCGACCTGGAAGCCACCTGGTTCTTCTTCTCCTTCCTGGCCCTGCTACTCTATTCCAACTTTTACAGGATGCTGCCCCGCAAGCGTCGCTACGACTACATCATCATCCATGGAGCCGGTCTGCGCGGCGAAGAGCCCACACCCCTGCTCCGGGGACGGCTGGACAAGGCCGTAGACCTCTGGAAGCGGCAGGGACGAAACGGGCGCTTCGTGGTCTCAGGCGGACAGGGCCCGGACGAGGCCATCAGCGAGGCCAGGGCCATGGCTCAGTATCTGCGCAACTCCTGTGGGGTGCCGTCCGAGGCCATCATCATGGAGGACAGGTCGACCACGACCCTGGAGAACCTACGCTATTCCAAGCAGATTCTGGATGACCGCTACGAGATGGGCACCGGGCCAGAGCATTACCGGGTGGCCCTGGTCACCAGTGACTACCACGTCTTCCGAGCCAGCGAATATGCCAGCAAGGTCGGGCTGAATGCCGACGGAATCGGCTCACACACCAAGGGCTACTATTGGCCGACCGCCTTCATCAGGGAGTTCGTGGCCATCACCCGCATGCACTGGTGGCCCTACCTGGTCCTTGCAATAGGCTGGGCCGTCTGGGCCGGCATCTCATTCCTGAATTGAAACCATTGCCTTTCGGAAGCAATCAGAGGTCATGCAACCTGAACCTCGCCCTTATCCTGACAGGCCAGGCTGCGCTCCAGGAACCAGGCCACCAGGAGGATGCCCAGGACGATCAGAAAGACGAAGACGAAGGCCCAGACTGCTCCGAACTGGAAGGCCTGAGCGCCGGCATGAATTCCACTGGCCTTGGGCATACCCGTGATGATGGCGGCCAGAACGCCGGTCGAGGCGGCACCTGAATACTGCTGAAAGGTGTTGAAGAGGGCATTACCGTCAGGCACCAGTTTGGCTGGGATATGCTGCAGTCCGACCGTGAGCAGGTTGTTGAAGACGCAAGCCTGACCGACCATGTAGCAGGCATAGAGAAGGACCATCAGCGGAACGGATAAGTGCCTGCTGAGGACCAGGAAACCCAAGGCCGAAAGGAAGAAGGCCGTGCTTCCCACCGCGAGCAGTCCACGCAGGCCATGACCATCCAGATAGCCGCCTGTGATGGGCTGGCAGAGGGCCGAGAGCAGGCTTCCCGGCAGCAGAAGCAGGCCGGCCACGGTGGAGGTCTCCCCCAGGACGGACTGGGCCATGTTGGGCAGGACGAATGTCAGGCCAATCTGAACGAACTGGACCAGGAAGTAGAGGATCAGGGCCAGGGTGAAGGTACGGTTCCGAAAGACCGCGATGTCGATCAGCCTGGTGCTCTGGTGGGCAAGAGCACAGACCCCTGCAACAAGGGCCAGGCCCCCGATAAACAAGGACAGCCAGGTTATAGGACCATGCACATCCAAGGTGCTCAGACCCATGGTCAGACCGGTCAGGAAAATGCCCAGAAGAAGGAACTGGAGCCAGGCGAAGGGACCGACGTGGGCGCTCTCCCTGTCAACCGAGATGAGGGCGATGAGCCCGAAGACCAGCTCGATGGGCAGCACGATCAGGAAGATGGCCCGCCAGGAAGAGGCTTGGATAACGGCTCCGCCGAAGGTCGGGCCCAGGGAGGGCGCCAGAGCCACCGCCATGCCGGCGCTGCCCACGTAGCGGCCCTGGATGTGAAGAGGAACCTTTTTCATAATCAGGGAAAAGACCAAGGGGAGGGCGATACCGGTGCTGATGCCCTGCAGGAGGCGCCCCGCCATAAGAACGGGAAAGCATGGGGCGAGAATGCACATCAGATCGCTGCCCAGGAATATTCCCACGCTGGTCAGAATCAATGCGCGGGTAGTGAATGAATGTTCCAGCCAGGCGGCCGCCAGAACCGTCAAGGCCACTACGAGCAGATAGCCGGTGGTCAGCCATTGGACCGTGCCCAGCCCGGTTTTGAAGTACCGGGTCATCTCCGGAAAGGTGACGTTGAGCGAGGTCTCCAAAAGGACCCCGCAGAAGGCGAGCCCGGCTGTGCCGGTAATCAGCAGTTTTGTTTTCTTATCAACATGGTCGACCATGGACCGTCCGCTCCTCACACATCAGACTGTTCGCATAGCCATCACCACGGATCCGTACGGCATGGCATCATCCGATGCCGCTCTCATTGCTGTTTACGCAACGGTTATAGCTCTCTGGCTGCGTTGATGACATCTTCCAAGCCGGATTCATACGCGACTTGAAGACCCAGACAGTGTAACACTCATAGGTGTACCAATCCGCGCCCGATCCCGACCCGAACAAGCTTGGGTAGAGTTGGTCACATGCAAATCGATATCGTTTCCGTCTTCCCCGAATATTTTGACGTAACCGGACTCAGTCTGCTGGGCAAGGCCCAGGAGAAGGGCCTGGTGACCATACGTGCCCACAATCTGCGCGATTGGACCCATGACGTGCACCATTCCGTGGACGATACGCCGGTGGGCGGCGGAGCGGGCATGGTGATGAAACCCGAAGTCTGGGGCCGATGCCTGGACGATTTATTGAACGTTCCAGACGGATCGGCTCTGCAACAACCCACCACCGACCAAACAGCCGACACTGCCGATGCCGAAGAACGAAAAGAAGCAAGGAAGAGTTCCGGCGACGAAAGCTACGGCATAGCATCCGAGGCAGATTCATCTGCAGACAACCACGAGGCCGGCGCGGCCAAACCAGTCCTGATCTTCCCCAACCCATCCGCTCCCCTGTTCACCCAGGCCGACGCGACCGAGCTGTCACGGGCGAAGAGGCTGGTATTCGGCTGCGGCCGCTACGAAGGGTATGACGCACGCATCCCCGTCTACTACCGGAATCAGGGGGTCGACGTCAGAGAGTATTCCATCGGCGACTACGTGCTCAATGGAGGCGAGGTGGCCGTCTCGGTCATGCTGGAGGCCATCACCCGGCTCCTGCCCGGCTTCATGGGCAATCCTGAATCCATCGTGCAGGAGTCCTACACCGGGGATGAGCCGCTGCTGGAATATCGCCAGTACACGCGTCCCACCACCTGGCGTGGCATGGCCGTGCCCGAGATACTGACCAGCGGTGACCACGGAAAGGTGGACCGTTTCCGGCGCGACGAGGCCATCAGGCGAACCAGTCGAATCCGTCCCGATCTGATTGCCCGATTGGACTGCTCCGCCCTTGATAAGCAAGACCGTCGTCTCTTGGAGGACCTGGGCTGGGACATGCAGGAAACCCATCCAAGACCTCTGGATCAACCATCTGGTCGATCAACCCTAAAACGCAGCGATAATCAGCGGGCCGTCAGATAGTAGACTGCTGTTTCCCCATAGGTACGAGCCTGATCAATGGCCCATCCGTCAGGAGCCGTGGGCGGCGGGGTGCGTGTCGATCGCTCCAGAACGATCATGCCTCCATCGTCCACCATTTCTCGACCGGTCAGGCCGGTCATGATGCTTTGGCAGTCCGCAGTCGACAGGTCATAAGGCGGGTCCATGAAGACCAGGTCGAAGCAGACCTCGGACAGACCTGCATCCTCATGACCGGAGGAGAGGGGACGAACAAAGCGCTCGGCACGGTTTCTGCTGACGCGAATGTCCATGGCTGAATCCCAGGCCGGATGGTGACGCAGCCCGGCGGCTGAGCGTGACAGCAGTCCGGCGACACGACCGGAAGACTCCACAGCCACCAGGCTCTGGGCACCGCGGGAAAGAGCCTCGAATCCCAAGGCCCCCGTGCCGGCGAACAGGTCCAGGACCCGAGCACCGGACAGCAGGCCTTCGGACTCCAGATGGGAGAAAATGGCCTCCTTGGTCCGATCGGTGGTGGGCCGGGTGCCCTTGAGGGCTGCGGGAATGGGGAATCCCTTGAAGCGGCCGGCGATGATGTGCATATGGTCCGTTGTCCTTTCAGCTAGAGACCAGGAAACCTTCGTTGCCCCTCATGAAGTCCAGGACGGCGCCAGCCAGCTCGGGCTGCCCGGCCAGGGTGGGATCGGACTCCAGGAGTTGGCCCGCCTGGGTTCGAGCACGGGCGATCATGGGTGCGTCGGTGACCACCCGCAGAAGCTTCAGCGAGGAATGACCGCCGGATTGGGCATCGCCCAGCACGTCGCCGGCTCCCCTGATGCGGATGTCCTCCTCGGCGATTTTGGCCCCGTCAGTGGTGCCGCGGATGACATTAAGCCGCTCTGCAGCCGGGGAATCCGCAGGGGCGCGTGAGATCAGGAAGGCCCAGGAGTCTGTGCCGCCGCGCCCCACCCTGCCGCGCAGCTGATGAAGCTGGGAGAGTCCGAACCGATCGGCATCGAAGATGACAATGCAGGAGGCTTGGGGCACATCCACCCCCACCTCCACCACAGTGGTGGCCACCAGCAAGGGCGTGCGGCCCGAGGCAAAGTCAGCCATGACGGCGTTCTTGGTGGCATCGTCGTCTCGCCCGGTCAGCGTGGCCATGGCGATGCCCTGGAACTGCGGCAGGGCGGCCAGCCGCTGACTCATTTCAGCCACCGAATGCAGTGGCGGACGCTGGCCGTCACCTTGGCCCTCCTCAACCAGCAGTTCAGGCTGGGAGTCAGACCCACCGGATTGACCGGGGCAGTCTGAGGAGGCCGAAGGGTCGTCTTCATCATCAATACGGGCACAGATCACGTAGGCCCTCTCCCCAGCCTCGATCCGTCGACGCAGGTGCAGGAACATGGCGCCCATGGTCGCTCCGTCAGACTCGTCGATGACGTGCGTGCGGACTGGCTTGCGGTTGCTGGGCAGCTCGGTCAGGGCGGAGATGTCAAGATCGCCGAACCAGGTCATGGCGGCTGTACGCGGGATGGGCGTAGCGGTCATGATCAGCAGGTGGGGAACTCGCTCGGATTTGCGACGCAGCTCCTCGCGCTGCTCAACCCCGAAACGATGCTGCTCGTCTATAACGGTCAAGGCCAGGTTGGGAGCCTGGAAGGTCTTGGAGAAGGCCGCGTGGGTGGCGATGACGATGCAGGGACGGCCCGAGGCCGAGACAGCCAGGGCGGAGCGGCGCTGGGCCAGTCTCATACCTCCGGTCAGCAACACCAGAGGCAGGACCAGCTGATCCGTCATACGGATCATGGTGACGTTATCCACAGGCTTATGGCGGCCCGCTACGGCAGTGGCGGTCACATCGGTGCCCATGGCCTTGAGCATGGCGCCGATGGAGGCGTAGTGCTGCTCGGCCAGCACCTGGGTAGGAGCCACCAAGACAGCCTGATGGCCAGCCTGGACCGCCTGAAGCATGGCCGCCAGAGCCACCACGGTCTTGCCGGAGCCGACCTCGCCCTGCAGAAGCCGCTGCATGGGCTGATCCTTGGCCATGTCGACACCGATATCGTTGATGACCTGACGCTGGCCATCGGTCAACTGAAATGGCAGAGAGTCGATGAAACGGGCGGGCAGGGTGTCTGGACGGTCGGCACCCGAATCCGCGCATGGATAAGTGGGCTGTTGCTGGGTCTGTCGGCGGGTCTGCAGAAGGGCTGTCTGCGAGACGAAGGCCTCCTCATAGCGCAGGGTCTTGCGTGCCGCAGCGAAGTCGTCAGGGCTGTCGGGCGCATGCATGCCCAAGAGGGCACGGGCACGATGCATCAGTCCTTGGTCGACACGGACCTGCTCGGGCAACACATCAGGTATGGCCCGGCCCAACGCTTCTGGATTGATGCGGACCTCGGCACTGTTGTGTTCCTCTTCTGCGGCACCGGCTGCAGGGATGGTGCCAGATGCATCATCGGCCTGCGCCAGCAGACGCAGAAAACCCAGAATGACATCATGAATATGGTCTGAGGAGATGCGGGAGCTGGCATGATAAACCGGCCGCGGTCGACGGACCCGCTCCAGGGCCTCGTCAAGACTGGCCGCATCAGGCCGGGAAGCGTCCGCTGAAACCTCCTGATCGGCATCGGCGACAACCAGGGTCTCGGGATGGGTGAACTGGAGCTGATCCATGTAGATGCCGGGCTCACCGGCCACGACCAGATCCGCCCCCACCTGCAGCCGACGGACCATCCAGTCCATATAGGGCTTCTTGTGAGAAAAGAAAACCAGCCTGACCGACAGCGGAGTACCGCCCCGACCGCTGACGAAGGCAGCATCGTCCACCATCACGTCCAGCCGGAAGCCCCGGTGACCGCTCAGAGGCACCAGACGCACCTGATCAACCCGGGCGGCGAAGGCGCAGGGCTCACCCAGCCGAATGCCGGCAATGGTGGTGACCTGCATGGGTTCGGTGATGCGGAAAGGATAGTAGGTCAGCGCATCCCCCACCGTGACCACACCCAGAGCCTTGAGAGCGCTCACCCGACGCCTGTTGGCCACCAGCGAGGCCACGGTGCTGTGCAGACCTACACGAGCCACTGCCGACATACCCGATCACCTCCCGCAAGCGCCGACCATCATCCCTCAGGATGACAAGAACCCCCGGAGCTTATGCCCCCGGGGGTCCAAATACGACCGACAAACCGCACTCAGGCGGCGATGCGCTGCACCTTGCCGGCCTTGAGGCACTTGACGCAGACGCGCAGACGCACGTTCTGACCATCAACGGTGGTGTGCACCGACTGCAGGTTGGGGCGGAAGATGCGCTTGTTCCGGATATGCGAATGAGAAACACTGTAACCGGTCTGCGGGCCCTTGCCGCACACCGCGCAACGAGCTGCCATGATGACTTCCTTTACGTTGTTTTCCAAGTCGTCCCAGGTGTTCCGACCCGCAGCACAAGGCCACGGATGAACACACAACTTTGTTAGACTACTACATTCAGCCAAGTAAGGCAAATCAGCAGCCTCAGGCACGGGGAGGCTTGCGGAAGATGCCGATCAGAGACTGGAGCACCCCGCAGAACACCCCGCCGATGATCCAGATGGCCCAGAATGGGATCCACCAACCGAAGAGGTTGTCATAATTGCCCGAGAAGAGCATGGTCAGGGCCACCAGCGTGCAAAGGCCCATGACGGTTCCGCTGATGGCATTGCTTACCCGGTGCTCGTAACGATAGGTATCCCAGCGACCGTCATCGACGGAATCAACCTGCCTGTTGTAGGCACGGAGGTTCATCATCCTATGGCTTGTTCCAGCGTGGACCAGTAGGAAGACCCCCAGAGCCAGAAGAAGGAAGAAGACAAACCCTCTGACCTGATCGGACCAGCCCCAGATCAGGTATCCGGCAGAGTTGATTCCCACATCCAGGAGCACGACAGCCAGACCGCAGACCAACTCCCAGGTAGTCTGCCGATAAACTCGCGAGCGCTCCTCATCGGTATAGAAATCCGCCACATAGGGATGCCTGCGGCGAAAGTCCTTCCTGGTGGAAATCGCCGGTATGAGACAGGCCAGGCCCAGGACGATGCCAATCATCAGAGCAAGAAAGGCCAGACCATTCTGGGCGTCGGTCGGTTGACTGACTCCGGCGAAAAGACCACTGAAAGCCAGTCCCAGCATGATAAGGGCAATTCCGAAAGCCATCCGAAGACTGTAGACATTGCTGAAGGAGGCGTAGCCGGTCACGTCTTCCATAGCAGATTGGACAGGCGGCATAGTCGCATGGGTTGGCGGAGTCGTCTGGGTGGTTTCCTGATGGTCCGGCTTGGATGCACGCTGCCCGGAACCCGGATGCCGAACATCGCCCAGGACCAGGTCATCAAGGGTGCAGCCGAAGAGGTCACAGATGGCCAGGAGCTTGTCCATCTCAGGATAGGCCTTGTCCGACTCCCACTTGGACACCGCCTGACGGGACACCCCCACCAGCATGGCCAGCTGCTCCTGAGTCATGTTGCGCTGCGAACGCAGATACTGCACGTTGGTTCTGAAACTCATATTGTTCTTTCTCCCGATCGGCAGATTGCCGATTCAACCAGCAACGAGGCCATGATGAAACGTGCGAGGCTCCGACTGCCACCAGCTTTGGGTTGCACCCGGCAAAGACACCGATATTTTCCGTCAACCAACGGTTGCATCCTTACAATTCCAAGGAAATAAGCAATCACCGAATCTCTGTCATCCTGATGACGACCCGCCCATAAATCCCCCTTCTGGCAAGAGATACGACCCCTCTACGTTTACGATACATATCTTTCAGAAGCAAAGGCGAATTCTGTGGATTCCACCCTGAACCGTCCCCGATTCGACCCTGAAAACACCCTGACGGGAGCTCTTGCCATGGTCTTATAGAAGAAGGACCATGCAGGCGACGACCGAAAGGAAGGCAAGGATGCGGCATCGGATGGCCAAGGATCCATACGCACAGACCCCACTCATTCTGAACAAGATCTGCTATGACTATGGAACACGGCAGAAACAGAGCACCAGGGTGTTGGACGAAATCAGTCTGGAATGTCAGGCTGGGACCTGGACGGCCATCATGGGTCCTTCAGGCGCCGGCAAATCGACCCTTCTCTATTGCGCCGCTGGACTGCTCCAAGTCAGGCAGGGCAGTGTGGCCATCGCCGGTGAGGACCTGACGCGAATGAAAGAAAGGGAGCTGACCCGACTTCGGCGCGACCATATCGGCTTCGTCTTCCAGGACTACAACCTGGTGAACGCCTTCACCTGCCTGCAGAACACCATGCTGTCCAGCCTCTTCGGCGGCAGGAAAATCTCCGCCCAAGCGGCCCTGTCTGCCCTGTCCAACGTCGGATTGGAGGGATATGCCAACATCTATCCGGCAGACATGAGTGGCGGACAGCAGCAGCGCGTGGCCATCGCCAGGTCCCTGGCCGCAAGTCCAGAAATCATCATGGCCGACGAGCCCACCGGCGCCCTGGATACCCATAGTTCACGGGAGGTCATGGACCTCTTCGACCTGGCCGTCCGAAGCGGCCAGACCATCCTCATGGTGACCCACGACCCCAACGTCGCCGCCCGGGCCCACCGCGTCATCTTCCTCCAGGACGGACGCATTCAGGCAGCATGCCCGGGCGGAGACCCACAGACCATAGCCCAGCAGCTGGCCAGCATGGATGCTGTCCCAAACGAGGAGGCCTTCAGCCCTCCTCTGGCAGTTCCATCCGATCAGCCTCGGTGATGGTACGAATTACCCGGCAGGGCACACCCACAGCCAGGGAGTCAGGGGCAATGTCATGGGTGACCACGGATCCGGCACCGATGACCGCACCATCGCCGATGGTCACTCCCCCGGCCACAGTCACGTTTGACGCCAGCCAGCAGTTCGATCCGATGGTGATCGGAGCGCCCAACTCGTAGTCGTAGAGGGAGCCATCCTCATGGCGCCTCAGATTCCGCTCCTGCCACCGCAGGGGATGCAGTGGGGTGGCCAGGGTGACATTGGGGCCGATCATCACATCGTCGCCGATCTGCACCGGGCAGGTATCCAGAACAGTGAAGTTGAAATTGGCGAAGATGCGCGAGCCAAGCTTGGTGAAGCACCCATAGTCGAAGTAGATAGGCCCCATAAAGTCGACGTCCTGGCCATGCTCGGGCACCAGATCGTCCAGAAGCCGGCTGCGCAGGTCCCGCTCCTGCTCAGAAGACGCGTTGAAAAGACGGCAAAGTTCGTGGGCCTTGACCCGCAGCTGGCCCAGTTCGGGGTCCGAGGCATCATAGAGCTCGCCGGCAAGCATCCGCTCTCTCTGCGAGCGCCAAGTCCCTTTACCGGCTCCGCCAACAACACCTGTCAGTTTTGAGTCCTTGCCCATGGCCATCCAATCGTTCCCGCGTCACTTCAATGTCGCTGCTGCAAGTTTGCACTGCTTGCAGATTCCCCACCCATATAATCGTCTGGGTCAGACAGCAGACAGCCGCACGTACCGGTCGTCATCCTGTTGCGGATATCCGTTCACGCCAAGGGTCAAACTTGGTAGATTGGAGGCAGCGGAGGACCGTGGCGAGGAGGAAGCATGCGGTATGAGGTGAGCGAAGCCATTCCCGAGGATGCCAAGGCCATCCGTAAGGCCGTATTCGTGGAGGAGCAGGGTTTTCACAACGAGTTTGACCAAACCGACGATGCCAGCCTTCATATCGTGGCCTATGACGGGGATGAACCCGTCGGGGTATGCCGGATCTTTCCCGACCGGGGCAGAGTATGGACCCTTGGCCGGTTGGCTGTTCTAAAGCCCTACCGTGGTCAGCACCTGGGTGCGGATTTGGTAGGCACGGCGGAGGAAACCGCTCGGAACCACGGGGCGGACCGAATCACACTGCACGCGCAGAAACGGGCGGCCGGCTTCTATGAGTCTTTAGGCTATAGGGACATGGGCATTCACGACCAGGACGAGGGATGCCCGCACATGTGGATGGACAAGTCCCTGACAGTCGGCACCGAAAACGAGCCAAAGGACCAGGCCTCATGAATCCGACCGTCAATTTTGCCGGTACAAGCATCGCTACGAACAAGGATCCCATGGGAAGGTCCGAACAGGCCATCTCCAGCTTCAGCGATGCCGTCATCTACTGGTTCCGCCAGAATTTCGGAAAGATCGTCCTTCTGATCGTCGTGGCTGTCTGCGCTGCGTTGATCTCCAAGATCGTAGCGGCGGCCATGCGACGTGCCCTGGAACGGACCAACCTGCCCAGTGCCTCTATCTTCGTCAACATCGTCCGCGCCCTGATCTGGATCTTCGCCGCTGCTACAGTCCTGCAACCCGTCTTCGGAATCAACCCATCCACCGTGGTCGCCGCCCTAGGCGTCAGCGGCCTAGCCCTCTCCTTCGGATTGAAGGATACAATCGCCAACATCGTCGGCGGCTTCGGACTCATGGTCAGCAAGGTGGTCCAGCCCGGCGACATCATCACCATCCAAGGCACCACCGGAACCGTCCGCGACGTGACCTGGCGCCATACCATCGTCATCGACAGGACCGGCAACCAGCTGCTGATCCCCAACTCCATCCTCAACACCACGGCGCTTGAGAAGATCACCGAGGCCGGCGAGGCCGCCACCACAGTTCCCTTCACCCTGCGAGGAGATGCCGAAATAGCCAAGTCCTCCCATTCCATTGCACAGGTGGTGGCCCAGGCGACCAGGAATATGGCCATGCCATCCAACCCGCCCATTGTCCAGTTCCAGGGCTTCACCCCTTACGGCATCAAGGGCCAGGTGGTCATGTTCGCCAAGCAGGGCGTCATCGCCGCCGACATGCAGGATGCCGCCACCCGCGCACTGGCCGGCCAGGACTACCTGGTTCAGGAGGCGGAGCTCCCATCGGGGGAAGGCGTAGACCAAGCCAACTGATTGCTGTAGGTTTTCGTCTTGAATGACTAGCGGACGTACTGGCTGACGCTTTTCATCTTGAGCAAAGCGTCAGCCAGCCAACGATAGATATCATCCCATTGGTCTTGTTTGTAATCAGTATGCCTCGTCAGAGTCAGGTGGCGTGACTTCTTGTCTGCATCCTTATCATCCCATTCCAAATCACCCTCCTGGCCCGACAGGTCGCTCTCGACCTGAGACTTTTGCTCAAGGAAGTCCGCATATTGCACAGGATCATGAAAGAGGAATTCAACGGTGGCGTACCCGTCCCTGATGCCGATGAGGCCTGCCAGATTGCATCCGGACACGGGCGAGCCAAAACTCAGCAGGTACCTCGTATGGTCCGCTCTGGTAAAGGCCGAGCCGAAAGCGGCCATGAAGTCATTCCTGGCCTTACAGAAGTCAACGAACCCTTCCCAGAACATGGCCCTCACCTTCGAGCGGTCCAAAGACTCCATATCACCTTGCGAAACCTGGTAACGAGAACGAAAATCGTCAAGGCTGATGCCCCCATGTCCCCAAAACGTCCAGCCATTGATTGAGCTGCTGCTCGCCCCAGCCAATTTGAGAACATGTGAAGCCGCTGACGAGGGACTCTCAAATTCACGTCCATCCGAGACCCTAATCATCATCTCTCCAGTAATGAGGGCACTGGCCTCATACTTGCGGGAAAGACTCTCCAGTCGATCGCCAGGCTTCAGCAGGCCACTGGCACCCAACATGTGCAAAGAAACCGTCTTTGTCGGAATCTTCGACTGCTTATCAGCTTTGTACTTGTCAATAGTCGCACGATCGATCTTCGGCATAGACCAGACTTCCAAAGCCTTGTCAGCCAGTCGACACGTCCTGGCCTCGATGGACTCAGCGTTCCATGTCTCCGCACCACGCAACTCACGTGAAATAGACAGGTATTCATCCTGATACCCACCGACAATTCGATCCCTCTTCTGCTTAAACAGCCCATCCGAGAGTTCCGAGTTATAAGCGGTCAGAGTTAAATTACCCAGCTTGTTGACATGCTCCGCAAAAACCCGTTCGCAATCAGCACCCAACATTTGCCGCCACTGCTCATGAGCGAGCGCATTCTGGGGCAGAATATGCTCAATGGTGTAATTCCTGGAGGAGAAGTCAATCGGGTTCTTAGGATGGTACGCATTCTCCAGTGTCGTCAACATGTAATTACAACGCGAAAAGGGATAGAAGTCGCGCGAAAGAAGGGTCTGACGAAATTCATTGTCATCAGGCATCCGATGGCTTGTTCCAGCCCCGCCCAGCAAGGCTGCCTCAAAAGCCTGCCGATAGCCGGGTGACCCATCTTCCTTTACCTGTCTGAGACGTGCTATGACCGAAAGCGAGAACCGGTTCAGCCCGTTGTTGGACATCTGGCAGGCAATGCGGCGGAAGAGATAACTCTCCAACAGCTTCAACATGGATACAAAATCACTCCGACTGAAGAGGTCGTCCCCCTCCTGGTAATCATCCAAAAGGGTCATGAGCAAGGGGTTGATGACAGACATATTCAGAGCACAAATGCGATCAAACAATCGATCTATTTCAGGATCATCCCCCGAGCTCGAAGTAATGCGCGAATAATACCCGGCAAACTTGCTCATCTGATCAAGAAGCCCGACTATTTGACCATGGTTATCGTAGCCATTGTTGGTCACGTAGTCTTTAAAGAACCGGTATACGTCTCGTGTAGGCACTGGTCTGGGGGCGTTGATGATGGCAAGCCAATCATAAAGAAAATCATCAAAAACGTCATTATAGACATCCACGCCAAGCTTTATTTCAATTATTCTCCAATGATCTTCATACAACTGTCCCTGCATCTCCAGGGGCTGCCGCATAAGCACATAATTACGAACCAGATCTGCAGTCGAAAGGTCCTTACCGGTTGAGTTCATGGACTCAAAGATGGCCTGTGGATCATCCTGACCCTGCGTCAAGGAGATTGACACTACCTCCAAGCGCCTGAGTCCAGCCCACACACTGTTCGGATCCTTCATCTCCTTCAATTGGTCACTGAACCAGTGAAAGTTATCGATGATCCTATGGGACTCACTTGTAATCGGAGCCTTAGGATCCTCCAAATGGTGAACGACAGACTCGTATTTATTACGATCACCCTGCGAAAGGCACAAACGATAATGCCCTTCGCCTTCACGACAGGAATCAATCAGATATTCATCTGTGAGTTCATCGCAGGAAAACTGCAACTCATCGGCCTGGTTTGGGTGGCTGCCTGCATAGTCAGCAAGTGCCGCTAAGAGAAGATTTACAGTTGTGATTCTCTGCTGACCGTCGATAATGAGAGCCGGTGTCACCCCATCGGCACCCATAGTGCCCTCTTGAATCCATACCACTGAACCCATGAAATGGGCGCTTTTGCGTAAATGCCCAATGTGAAGCACATCGTTCCAAAGCTGCTCGCATTGTTCCTCATCCCAGGAATAGGGACGCTGATACACAGGGACGATAAAACGCTTGCCCTTATCGGCAATCAGACTCAGCAGCTTAACGGGACCAGCATCCATGGGGAACCTTGCCTTATCAGCGGATACAAGAGGGGACGCTTCCATTATAGGAAGCACTCACTGCCGCAGTCAGGCCGATACACCCTCAATCAGATCGGTGATCAGATCGGTGTAGGTGATCCCCGTGGCTTCCCAAGCCTTGGCATACATGGAGATGGGCGTAAAGCCAGGCATGGTGTTGATCTCGTTGACAATGACCCTGCCCTCGGGCGTCACAAAGCAGTCGACACGGCTCAGACCGGCACCATCCACGGTTCTGAAAGCCTTGGCAGCCAGGTCGCGAACCTTCTGAAGAGTCTCCTCCGGCAGATCCGCGGGAACCTCCACGTGGGAGGCGGAGGAGTCTACATACTTGCTGTCGAAGTCATAGAAGGCCTCGTCCTGATCAGCCTTGTCCAGCACCACCTCGCCAGGCCAGGCAGTACGGGGCTTTCTGTCCTTGTTTGAGGCGAGCACGGCGCACTCGATCTCCCGCCCCTCAATGCCCTCCTCCATCAGGACCCGCCAGTCATGCTTCGCGGCCTCGGCGACTGCGGCAGCCAGGGCTTCGGCTTGAGGCTCTTCCACCTTGACCACACCAAAGCTGGATCCTGCACGGGAGGGCTTGACGAAGAGAGGATAATGCAGCTCCGCCTTCTGCACAGCAGCCAACAGGTTGGCCCCGGACCGGTGTTCACGGGAGTCAATGGTGATGCCGGGAGCCACGGGTATGCCGGCTAGGCTGAGCAGGATCTTGGTGTAGTGCTTGTCCATGCATGCAGCAGAGGCGAAAACCCCGCATCCGACGTAGGGCAGGCCCATCATTTCAAGCAGGCCCTGCAGGGTGCCGTCCTCACCGTATGGGCCGTGGAGCACCGGAAAGACCGCATCAACATGTCCCAAAGGCTCCAAAGAACCAACCGTCCTGGAAGGCTCGGCTCCAGAGACCAGGTCGGCATGGTCGCCGATTAGAAACCCATCCCTGCCACGAGCCATGTCGAGGATGACCGGACGGCTGCCTTCGGTTATCTGCACGGTTGGCAGACTGGCATCGCCCAGACCCCACTGCCTGGGATCCTGGCCGCCGATGGTCCAACGACCGTCCTTGGTGATGCCTATGGGAATGGGGTCGTATCGGTGGGTATCGATGGCATTGAGCACGCCGGCCGCCGACACGCAGGATATGGAATGTTCGTCGGCACGCCCGCCATAGAGCACCACAACACGTTTCCTGACCATCATTCCTCGGCTTTCCTCATCCTGGACATGATTTTCAACCTCATGTACCTGCCCGGGCAGATACATCATTCAAGACAGCAGAATATCCCCTTGGAGAGCAGCATGGCCTGGTCAGGGTTGCTCATCCACAAGCTTGGCACGAACGGGCGTACCGGGGCAGAAGCAGGGACCAGATAAGTCAGACACGCGATTGATTTGGAAAACCGTTTATCATCGAGCAGAAGGTTGAGAGCACCGGCTTCACAGCCTTCGCGCCCCTATAGCCATCAGAATTTTCTGACGGCCACCAGATTCACTCTGCAGTAATCTGTCCGCCGAACAGCTCGTCAATCATGCCCCGGCAGCTCAGACCCTGATCCAGCACATGGCTCATGGCCGTAGCCAGCGGGGTCGCCACCTGGTAGCGCTTGCCCAGGGCGACGACAGCATCAGTGGTGGGTACGCCCTCGGCGACACCCTTGCTGACGCGGGTGGCCTCCTCAATGCTTTTGCCCTGACCCAGATTGAAGCCGAAAGTATAGTTCCTGCTCAGGGACGACCCACAGGTGGCCACCAGGTCGCCCACCCCGGCAAGACCCGCGAAGGTCTTGGACTTGGCACCGCAGGCCTCCCCCAAGGCAGTGAGTTCAGCCAGCCCCCTGGCCTGGATCATGGCGGCTGTGTTCTCCCCGAATCCAGCCCCCCGTGACATCCCCACAGCCAGTGCAGTGACGTTCTTCAGCGACCCGCACATTTCCAGGCCGATCACATCGTCAGAGACGAAGGCCTTGAAATAGTCGGTCGTGCAGGCACGGGCTACTCTCATGGCGGTATCGGCATCCGCGCTGGCGACCACGGTGGCGCTCGGTTCGCGGGCGGCCACCTCCTTGCTCAGGTTGGGACCGGATACGGCCGCAAACCTGGTTGGGACCAGATCCAGCGTCTGGCAGACCACCTGATCCATCCGCCTGTCGGTAGCCCGTTCAATCCCCTTCATCAGGGAAACCGCAATGGCATCATGACCCAGCAGACCCTTGAATTGCGTCAAGGCCTCACAGGCGTGCTGAGCGGCTATGGCCACGACCACGATTTCTGCACCCGAGACTGCCTCGGCCCGGTCGCTCTCAGCGATGATGGCGTCTGGCAACCTCTTCACGTTCGGCAGACGGCGAGTATTCGAATGTTGACTGTTGATTTCGCCCACGACATCCGGGTCGATGTCCCACATGACCACCTGATTGCCTGCATCAGCCAATACCTGGGCAAAAGCGGTTCCCCATGCGCCTGCTCCCAATACCGCGATCTTCGTCATCATTCTCCTTTGCATAATGCCGTGCGCACGGGAACGCCGACCAGCAGCCTCATTCTTGTCTCTACCATCCTATGACACCACCGCCAGGCAGCAGGAATTAGGGGCGGGTTCCGGCCTTATTGCTCGCTTCTGGGCCGACGGGTCATGGTCACATAATCGAAATATCCAGCCTTCGGGGGCTCCTCGCCACGGATCTCGGCCATGACCTCTTCCATCCGATTGCGCAGGCGGACGCAGAGGGCATGTACGGATTGCTTGGGAGGTTCCGCACCCCACTGATCCATATCTTCCAGTAGGTCGGAATAGTCAAGGAGCCTGTCATAACACATGACCACGTTCTTGCGAGGCCAGGGCCACTTGTGGTTGATCGAAGCAGCCCCCCAGGTGATGCTGGGATAGAGTGGGACCATACGACCCAGCTGCCGCGACGCCTCCAAGGCGATGAATCCGACCCCGGGCTTGAGCGACATGGGCCACTTCAGCGGGTCACGGGTCACGGTCCCCTCGGGCCAGATGGTCAGCGGCCTGCCCGAGGTGATGATGCTGATCGACTCCTCCTCAATTGACCTGGCCTTGCCGGACTTGCGTTCAACCGGCTGCATGCCCACCATGCGGAACCAGCTGCCGATAAGGGGCCAATGGGCCATCTCGGCCTTGGCCATATAGCGGGGCCGACGACCCAGGTGGAAGAGGGCCATCATGGGAATGAAAACGTCGAACTGGGTCACATGGGTGGCTGCGGTGATAAAGGGCCCGGTCTCCGGAACCCGCTCCAACCCCCAGGCATAGACCCGGCAGGAGTCACGCACCACCTGGGAGACCCCGCGCAATAGGCGGGTGGTCCCCACGGGGTGCTGGCCGTCTATCTCGTCCAGTGCCGGTGTGCGATGTCCAGTGGGATAGTAGCGCGTTGGATCCACCAACCTGTGCCGTTGGGCCAGCAGGGCCACCTGCCGGTCGGACAGGGCGGGCACCGCAGACCGGGGGGAGGGTTTGCCTTTGGAAGCCATCTATGTCCGCCGGATCAGTCGATCTGCGCGTCCAGGGCCAGCAGCTTGTCGCGGAAGTCCTCGTAGCCGCGGTCGATCAGGGATATGCCATGGACGGTGGAGGGGCCGGAGGCCGTCAGTGCGGCGATCAGGTGGCTGAAGCCGCCACGCAGGTCGGGCACATCGATGTCCTGGCCGGTCAGCGGGGTGGGCCCGAAGATGACCGCCGAGTGGTTGAAGTTGCGCTGCTGGAAGCGGCAGGGCAGGGATCCCAGGCACTCCTTGTAGAGCTGGATGGTGGCGCCCATCTGAATAAGCGGCTTGGTGAAGCCGAAGCGATTCTCATAGACGGTCTCGTGAACGATGGAAAGACCCTTGGCCTGGGTGAGGGCCACCACCAGGGGCTGCTGCCAGTCTGTCATGAATCCGGGGTGCACGTCGGTCTCGATGGCCACGGGCCGCAGGTCGCCGCCCGGATGCCAGAAGCGGATGCCGTCGTCGCGCACGTCGAACTGGCCGCCGATCTTGCGGAAGACGTTCAGGTAGGTCATCATGTCGGGCTGGTGGGCGCCCTTGACCATGATGTCGCCATGGGTGGCCAGGGCGGCGGAGGCCCAGGAGGCGGCTTCGATCCGGTCGGGCAGGGAGGTATGGGTGAACCCCTTCAGGGAGGGCACACCCTCGATGCGGATGGTCCTGTCCACGTCCACGGAGATTTGCGCACCCATCTTCTGCAGAACCGCCACCAAGTCCATGATTTCGGGCTCGGTAGCCGCGCCTGACAGCTCGGTACGCCCCTCGGCCAGGACTGCCGCCAACAGGGTCTGC
Source organism: Bifidobacterium sp. M0353 (assembly GCF_016100645.1). Lineage (NCBI taxonomy): Bacteria > Bacillati > Actinomycetota > Actinomycetes > Bifidobacteriales > Bifidobacteriaceae > Bifidobacterium > Bifidobacterium sp. M0353. The sequence goes on from NZ_JACFSB010000002.1 coordinate 53,312, forward strand.
TCCGTTGCGCCCACCGAGGGGTAGGGCAGGTGGATCTTGGCCCCATGCAGGCCGTCCGGCGCTGTGATGTGGATGCCGGCCTCATGCTCCTTGTCGACATTGGCCCCCAGCTTGCGCAGGGTCTCCAGATGGAAGTCGATGGGTCTGCTTCCAATGCGGCAGCCGCCCAGAACGGGGATGAACGCCTCCCCCATCCGGTGCAGGAGCGGCCCGGAGAAGAGGATGGGTATGCGGGAAGAGCCCGACAGGGTGTCCACATCGGCCACATCAGCCAGCTCCACATGGCTGGCATCGATGGTGACCACGCCCTCCTGAGGACGAACGTCCACCTTGACACCGTGAAGCCTCAGCAGATCCGAAACCACCTGGACATCGCGGATTACAGGCACATTCTTGAGTACCGAGACACCCGGAGCCAGAAGGGCGGCCACCATGGCCTTGCTGACGAAGTTCTTGGCCCCACGGACCTGTATGGTGCCATGCAGGGGCCTGCCGCCCACCACATGCAGCACATCATCCTGAGTATTCACCTTGGGCATTTATCGGCTTCTTTCTCGTATCCGCTCAGAGCCGGGCTTTGGCACATCATCGGCCCTTATTGCAAGTCTGCCACAGGGGGTGTGGGGACACCGTGAATTGTCGCCTCAGGCATAGAGCGTCCACCCTGTCAGATACTGGTCAGGCGCCGGCTGAAACGAAGGGGGTCAGCATGGTGAAGCCCATGATCAGCAGCAGCATGATGAAGAATGGGCAGGCCCAGGCGCCATAGACGTTCGTGTAGGTGCGGTTTTCATGCAGAAAAGCGGCAATCCGATGACGGCCCAGGTAAAGCACCAGAACGGCCGCCATCATGCCTGCCAGCATCATGAGCACGTTTATGTAGGAGGACATGTTGTCGCTCATGAACCCGAGAAGGACTTCCAACCCGTCGCTGACGACCAGGTTGTTGAACACGTGCAGGGCCATGGACCAGAAGATGGAGTATTCGCAGGCCAGATAGCCCAGGAGCAGACCCATGATGAAAGCAAAGAACCCCTGGCCAAGGTCGCCATGGAAGAAGCCGAACATAACGGCGGAGGTGACGATGGCGAAGACGTGCCCATAGGGTTTCAACGCGTTCAGGATGGCCCCTCTGAAGACCAGCTCCTCGATGACGGGGGCCAGCAGGCTGACGTATATAAACATGGGAATGGTACCCGAGGCCTGCTGGATCTGCTGGGTCGTAGTCCAGGACTGCTGCACTCCCAACCGCGCCGCAGTCCAGTCCATGCCCGACTGATACCAGTCAGCCAGGGTCTGCCCGGTCAGCGTCAGCGCAAAGCATCCCAGCAGAACCTGCCAGGTCATGGGGTGCAGATCAGTGTGGAAAATGCCCGAGGGACCGGAGTCGCAGATCTGCCGGCGTCGTGTGAAAACCAGGAAGCAGAGGCCTGTGCAGGCGGCGATCAGATTGATGATGCCCCCATACTCCTTGTCGGCATGGCTCATCACATATATAAATCCCGAGTGAGCAGGCACCGGATCGAACACGGCATTCCACTCCATCTGAGCCAGAACACCGAACAGAAGGCCGACGCTGTTGATGATAAGCAGGTAGACCAGCAACAGGGCGGCCTGGCGGTTGAGCATGCCCCTGGCCGCACTCATCCATGCGCGATCCGCCGTGCCTCGTCTGGGCTTCTGAGTCTGCCCAGTCCCTGACGCATCGGCTGCCGTCGCTGTCTGCCCCATGTCACCATGCCCTTTCATGATCCTCTGCAGGTTTGGCCGTTCAGCACCGACCTCCAGCTGGTCCAAGTCTACGCCAACACCGGCGGCACCCATACGTCATGCTCTAGAGCAGGCCGGGCACGAACTTGAAGATTGCCAGCAGCAGGCAGAGCAGCAAATAGAGCAGAAACCAGGGCTGCCTCCAGGACACATAGGTTCCCTTAGGCGCTCGATAGCGCCGCCGGTAATCCAAGAGGCTGGCGCGGTGCAGGAAGAACATGAGCAACCCAGCCAGAACCAAGACCAGAGCCACTGCCAAAACCGACAGACGGGCGGTTCGCGGAGCGTTCATCAGATAGCGGTTGGGCAGGCCGGAGAAGAGCAGATCGCCGACCACACGGGCTCCGATGGCCCAGATCAGACCATACTCCAGGGAGCAGTATCCCAATGCCAGCCCCAGCAGGAAAATCCAAAGCCCAGAGACCGGATCACACTGGAGCAGGGCGCAGAGCAGGGATGCGGTCAGGATGGCAAAAACTCGGCCAAACCGACGCAGTCCGTTGAGGATGATGCCACGGAACACCAGCTCCTCAGCCAGGGGAACCGCCAGGAGGGCGTACAGGGCCATCATCGGCGAGGAAGCGCCTGTGACCAGCAGGCTGCGCGAGGCCAGGGAGGGGATGTGCAGAAGCAGGCAGAAGTGGTTGAGGAATTTGTTCAGTTCATGGACCATCCCCTGGCCGAGCAGGAGCACCGCTACAAGGGCCATCAGAGCCGCCAGCGTCATTCTTCTGTCTGTGCGCCAATGAACGGCGTCCTGTCCTCGCTGATCCTCACCTCGAATAACGCTCCACTCTGAAATGCAGGCATAAGTCAGCGCCAGCAGGACCGAAAGGAGGGTAATCCCATCGGATAGGAAGGCGATGGATCTGGGGTCCTTGACCTGCTCCATGATGACAGGCAGGATCATCCCCGAACCGACCATGAGCACCAGAACGGATATGGCCAGGTAGACGAAAGCGAAGGCAGCCTGGCCGTTGACGGCGTGGAGAACCCCCGAACTGGCCGTGTAGGCGATGGACTTTTTGACAACGGGCTTGGCCGTCTGCGGTTCCGCCTGAGCCTGCGGCTGGGCCGCAACTGCAGCGGCTGGCGTGGCAGTATCAAGTTCACTTGGAACGACAATCGGCTGCGAACTGACGGGTGCCGGTCGGCTTGCTCCCGGGACGGATTCTGCCGAAACATTGGAAACGACCCTGGGGGCTGCCGACTCGACTGAAGGACGGGTGCGGTTACGAGCAGATCGCCGCTTGGACGACCGACGTGCTCCCCCACTCCTTTTACGACCTCTGGTGGAAAGGCCCAGATGAGGACCATGCGAAGAGCCAGACGGCTTGGTTGCATCCGTCGCGGTATCCTCGGTTCCGGCGGACTCGGCCTTGGCAGCCACAGCAGCTGCAGCAGCCTCGGCAGCCTTGGCGGCGAGAGCCACCGAAGCACCTGGAGAGGATACGGATGTCGGCGAAGACGCAAACTGAACGACCGACTGCATCCCTGGAGCTGCATTCCCAGACACGGAAGATTCAGAGGGGGCAGGCTGAACGGCAATGCCTCCTTGGCCGATCTGCGCGGGCTGACCGACATAATCCCTTTGCGCGCGCGCCGCCCCCTGTCCGTCGACAGCCTTTGACGAAACGACCCGACCGCCGGTGGCGTCACCGGCGACTGCGGCAGGCTGAGCGACTACCCGTGGAGTCGAACAGACCCGACGCCCCTGATGATCGGCTCCGCTGGCCACGGATCGTGCAGCAGCACCGTTCTCCGCCGGAGCCGGGGAACCAGTGACCAGGGAATCCCAGTCCGCAACCGAACGACGGACAACGACCGGTCGGTCGGCGAATACCACGGGTGTCGCAGGCGCACCAGCAGAAGCTGCGGGCGCAGAGACCTCCGGATTCGGTTTCGCGGACATCGGATCCTCAGATCCGGAAGCCGAGGGCGCCCCGGCCGTAGTCATCGACTTGGGTTCGGCTGTTTCGACTGCGGAAGGAACGGGAGCGGAAGCTTTTGACGACTCCTGCTCGACCTTGGAAGGTATCGGGACAGCGGAGTCGACAGCATTGGCAGACGGTGCGGAAGCTGCAGGTTTGCCTGCACGGGTGCTTGTGGACGGCTTACGACGCTTGGGCATATTCCAGGAGAAGACCGGGCCTTTGTTCGTCTCGGGCTTGGTCCAGGACCAGACGACCTTGACTGCAGGCTTCTCAGGCTGTGCCGAAATCTCTGTGGCCGTCCCGGTGGCCTTGGAAGCCTCCAGCTCTCGGCGCACCACCACACGCCGCGGGGATGACTCTTGGCCGGAATCCTTTCCGCTTTGCCCGTCAACTGGCAGGTCTTCCGGGGGAAATGTGGGAACCTCCGGTTGACTGGCCATGGTGACCGAGTTCAAAAAATCATAGGACCCGGGAAGCACCGAGGGTCGTTCACCGACTGGCATGGCACCCTTGTGCCCTTTGCCACCAGCTCCGTCATCACCCAGAAGAGCAGTCTTCCTATGGGCTATCCGCCCCGGGTAGGCCAAGCCATCATCCACGGCCTCCCCCGGCAGGCTCAAGGGTGGCAGGCTGATGGACCCTTCCTCATAGTCCCAGTGGCGTGCGTAGTCCTTGCTGGCACTGTGGCTTGCAGTCATGAGGGCAATAGAGGAGCGAGACACCTTCAAGCGCCCCTGATCGCTTTGGGCATCGGCAGATTCACTGCCGCTGTCGCGATCCTCATCATCCCTCATCCGTCGATGATCCTTCCCCTTCATGCACTACCGTACGACCGTCAAGGGCGTCCAGCGACACGAACCTTTCCCCATGTTCATATCAACACTACATACCCGAGTCTAGCCCGACCCCGCCCTTCCCTCGACGGAATCCCGACAATGGGCCAGCGCCATCGACCGTCTGCTCAGGCCAGCCCCGGCACGAATTCGCTCAGGGCCATCAGCAGGCATGCCAGGCAGAAGAGCAGGAACCAAGGCGCCCTCCAGGAAGCGTATATCCCCTTGGGAGCGCGATTGCTCCGGCAGTAATCACGGAGAGTCCTTAGTTTGAACAGCAGTCCGACGACTCCGGTCAGCAGCACCAGGATCATCAGCAGACCCAGGCCGATGCGAACCACCTCGGGTGCCAGGGGCATGTACTTGGCCAGCAGACCCGAAGAGAAGGCATTGTTGAGCATGTGCACCAACAGGGACCAGACCAACCCGTACTCCATGGCCAGATAGCCCAGAACCAGGCCGGAAATGAAACCGAACAGACCCTGGACCAAGGAACCATGCATGAAGCCGAAAAGCAGAGAAGAGGTAATGATGGCGAACACTCGGCCAAAGCGGCGCAAGCCATTCATGATGACCCCTCGGAAGACCAGCTCCTCGGCAAAGGGCCCCAGAAGAATGCCATAGAAGAGCATGATCGGCGTTTCCATGCCGCCGTCGTCGGATGCGGTCGGCGGATGCAGACCAGTACCGGACAGAATGGCGCTCAGTCCAGAGTTGGCCGCACCGGCCACCAGCTGACTGAGGAAGAAGCAGGCCAGGGCGATGATCAACGCCAGCAGGCTGAATCGGCGCGCAGTGACCCAACGCACCTGGTCCTGGCCATGCCGTTCATGGCCTACGATGACCGGCCATTGACTGATCAAGGCAAACAGCAGGGCCAGCACCACGGAGATAACCACTGTCCAGTCACCTAAAGGACCGTTGTATTGCTCCTTGGAAGCATGCGGGAAAAGAGCAGGCAGCACCACCTTGCCTCCCAAAAGACCTGCCAATGTCTCAATGGCCACATAGATGAAAGCAAAAGCACTTAGGGCATTCACTGCCTGTCGAACGCCCCAGTTGTGCACATCGCCGCTGCTGTGCCTCATGATAATCGCCCCTCTTTGCTTGCCAACCGGTCACAGTCGACCAATGACTGTCACATTCCATGGTAGGCGAAGAAGGGGCGAATGACTTTCATATAAGGGCACACGGCCCGTCGGTCAGATGATGCCGCGGTCAGCCAGGGGCCCAGGCCAGTCGATTTGACCCTCCCTGGCTGAAGTGACCGGCTCTTCCGGCATGTGCCGGGCCGGCAGGGTGCGAGGCTTGAAGGGGAAACGCTCGGCCCGAATGCGCTCATAAGCACGAATGTCATCCTCATGCTGCAAGGTCAGATCAATATCGTCGTAGCCGTTCATGAGCCGCCATCGCACGTAATCGTCCACTTGGAAGGGCAGGGTCACATCCGCGCAGGTGACCGTGCGAGCGCCCAGGTCCACGGTCATCTCGGTGCCGGGGTCCTCCTCCAGGATCTTCCAGAGCAACTCCACTGATTCCTGGGGCATGATGGCGGCCAGGACCCCATTCTTGGCGGTATTCCCATAGAAGATGTCGGCGAAGCGGGGGGCGATGACCACGCGGAAGCCATAGTCCCGCAGAGCCCAGACCGCATGCTCGCGCGAGGAGCCGATGCCGAAGTCCGGTCCGGCCACCAGGATGCGGGCACCCGAATATTCGGGCCGGTTGAGTACGAAATTCGGATCCCTTCGCCAGGCGTAGAAGAGCGCATCCTCGAAGCCTGTCTTCTTCACCCGCTTCAGGAATACGGCGGGGATGATTTGGTCAGTGTCTACGTTGGAGCGGTGCAAGGGCACCCCGACCCCGGTTACAACGGAAAGTGGCTCCATGATGACCTCCTGCCTGCTGGATGGCGATGATGATGACGAATGATTGATGGGCTTACAGATCGGCAGGGGAGCAGATGGTTCCCTTGATGGCCGTCGCAGCAGCCACCTCTGGCGAGGCCAGATGCGTCCTGCCGCCCTTGCCCTGACGACCCTGGAAGTTGCGGTTGGATGTGGAGATGGAACGCTCTCCCGGCACCAGCTGGTCGGGGTTCATTCCCAGGCACATGGAGCAGCCGGCGTTGCGCCATTCGGCTCCGAAGTCCTCGAAGATGCGGTCCAGCCCCTCCTTTTCGGCCTGAATGCGAACGCGCGAAGAAGCCGGAACCACCAGGACGCGATGCAGGTTCTTGGCCTTGTGATGCCCCTTCATGATGGCCGCTGCCGCGCGCAGATCCTCGATGCGCCCATTGGTGCAGGAGCCGATGAACACAGTGTCCACGGCGATGTCGCGGATGGGCATCCCCGGCTTCAGACCCATATAGTCGATGGCCTCCTGGGCTGCCTGGCGCTTGGCCGGATCGGCGATCTTTTCGGGCACAGGCACATCAGCAGCTATGGGCAGGCCCTGTCCGGGATTGGTGCCCCAGGTCACGTAGGGGGTCAGCTGGTCGGCATCCAGGATGACCTCCTTGTCGAAGACTGCATCCGGATCGGTGGGGAGGGTCCGCCAGTAGTCCAGGGCCTGATCCCACATGGCCCCCTTGGGGGCATGCGGCCGGCCCTCCAGGTAGGCGAAGGTGGTCTCGTCCGGCGCAATCATCCCGGCCCTGGCCCCTGCCTCGATGGACATGTTGCAGATGGTCATGCGTGCGTCCATGGACATCCGCCGAATGGCCTCGCCCCGGTACTCCAGAACGTGCCCTTGGCCGCCGCCCGTGCCGATTTTGGCGATGACAGCCAGGATGACGTCCTTGGCGCCTACGCCCGGCTTGAGCTGCCCGCGGACGGTGATGGCCATGGTCTTGAAAGGCTTCAGGCTCAGAGTCTGGGTGGCCAGGACATGCTCCACCTCGGAGGTGCCGATGCCGAAAGCCAGGGCCCCGAAGGCCCCGTGGGTCGAGGTATGCGAATCGCCGCAGACGATGGTCATGCCGGGCTGGGTCAGCCCCAAGACGGGTGCAAAAGCATGCACGATGCCCTGGTCGGCATTCCCCAATGGAAGCAGACGGACGCCGAACTCACGGCAGTTGCGCTCCAGGGTGGAGATCTGCAGGGCCGAAACCTTGTCGGCGATGGGCCGATCGATGTCGATGGTGGGGGTGTTGTGATCCTCGGTGGCGATGACCTGGTCCACGTGACGAATCTTCCGGCCTGCCAGGCGCAGACCCTCGAAAGCCTGTGGACTGGTCACCTCGTGCATGAGCTGCAGATCGATGTAGATCAGATCGGGCTCGCCGCCTTGGCCCTTTCTGACCAAATGATCGGTCCAGACCTTTTCCGCCATTGTGCGTCCCATATCGCCTCCTGAAAGCCTACGACCGGCCAGGGCGCCAACCTCATCGGCACCCCGCCGGCCTCTTACCACCGAGTATGGAACTGCCCAACCGTTATGAACTTTTGCATTTCATATACTGAGATGGCATAATTCAACCATGGACACACCTTCTATGAACGACGACGACAGATATCCCTCCGTAAACGATCCAAACATGCATCAGGAGGAGATTCATTCGGGCGTCGGCGTTCTGGACAAGACGGTGCGAATTCTGGACACCCTGGAGACCGGACCCATGACCCTGGGCCAGCTGGTCAACGCCACCGGGTTGGCCCGACCCACAGCCCACCGGTTGGCCATCGCCTTGGAGCGCCACCGCTTCGTGCTGCGGGACGCGCATGGCCGCTTCGTCCTGGGTTCCCGCTTCGCCGAACTGGCCGCCGCCGCCGGCGAGGATCGACTGCTGACCGCCTCGGGGCCCATCCTGCATACACTGCTCAACCGTTCGGGCGAGTCGGCCCAGATTTTCCGCCGCCAGGGCGAGGTCCGGGTCTGCATCGCCGCGGTGGAACGCGCCTCGGGCCTGCGTGACTCCATCCCCGTAGGCGCTCTGCTGTCCATGGAGGCCGGGTCAGCGGCACAGATTCTGCTGGCCTGGGAGGAACCTGAGCGCCTCCATCAGGGTCTGCGACACGCCAAGTTCAATGCAGCGACCCTGGCTACGGTCCGCAAGCGCGGCTGGGCCGAGTCCATCAACGAGCGGGAAGAGGGTGTCTGTTCCATCTCGGCCCCCATCCGCAACGGATCCGGGCAGGTCATGGCCGCCATATCCATCTCCGGACCGGTCAACCGCATGTCCACCACGCCGGGAAGGCGCTACGCCCCCCTGGTCATGGCCGCCGGCAAATACCTGACCGAAGCCCTGCTACGAGCCTCTTCTCCCGCCCGTCGTAGGGCCTGAGCGGGAATTCCTAACCCCTTGGTCCTGATCGCCGCTTGGTGGAACCCCAGGAGGCGATCAGCCCTGCCAGGGCCGTCAGGCCGCCCGCCAGAAATCCGGGCCGACGCAAGAGGTTGACAGCGTCCCCGGTAGAGGTGGGCACATGGCTCATGGCGAAGGTGTAGACCTTATGGGATCCCGGCCGCCCCACCAATTGCCCGAACTCCAGGAGCTGGGTACGCGGATGATGCGGATGGCGGATGTCGAACTCGAAGAGCCGTGCCGCCCGCTTGCTGGGCACCGGACCGTAGGAGCCGAATCCGCACGTGGGCGTGGCCCCCAACGTCAGATCCCCGCTGCGTCCGACGAAGCCATTGCGATGGTCATGCCCTGCGAAGAGGGCGAAGTAGCCCCGGTTCCGGGTCAGCAGATCATACTCGCCGCTGTCCTCGTCAGGACAGGAGACGCCCTCGCCCAGGTATGAGCCCGGGCAGGTGCGCGATTCGTCCAGGATGTAGCAACGGGAGTCGAAGCTTCGATAGCCCTGGACCGCATAGGCTGTGGTGGCTGGCACCGGCTTGAGCAGATCATAGAACTGGGGGATGGGCATGTGCTGGAAGATTATGGACCGGTTGCCCAGAAGGTCGGGAGCAGCCGCCAGAAAGTCCAGGGCCTGGTCCGAAGGTGAACCGTAGCCGCCTGCTCGGGCATAGTCACCAGAGTCCAGAAGGACCAGTCCCATGACCACCCCGTTTCCGTCGCAATCCGCCACAGGCAGGGCGAAAGTACCCGGGGCGCAGACAAAGGCCGTCTGGGAGGGCAGGGCCGACCCGATCAGCGCATGGACCCGATCAGGATGGGCGACCGTAGCCTCCGGGTTCAGACAGCCAGGCACCTCCCGATAGATGGCATCCATCTGATCGGTATCCAGACCGCACTGAAAATCGTGGTTGCCATAGGTGGCGACGAAGGGAATCCCGCGTTCGACCAACGGGCCGGTGATCAGACCAACGGTTCTGCGGACCAGATCCTCGGTGTGCTTGATGTTCTGCTGACGTACACGCTCGGCATCCCTGCGGTCCGGTTCCCGACGGTCCGCGGCTGCTTGATCCTCCCGGGGCTTGGAGGATCGTTTCAGAGAGGCTCCCCCAAGTCCCAGTGCGCCGCCCATGCTCAGACCAGCCGAATAGATGCCGTCCAGAGGGGTGCTCCAACGTCTCTTACGGAAGGTGTGCTCGTATGCCGTGTCGTAACCGGCCACCTGGTTGCCCGAGAAGACCACCAGATCGGGCTTTGCCGCATCGCAAGCCGCGCCTATCAGCCTGATTGTGTCCGGAGAGACCTTGGGGCCCTCCTGGACGTCGGCCAGCTGCAGAAGTCTGAACTTGCCCGAGTAATGGAACTGAAGTCGCCCCAGCCGGGCCGAAACGGACAGCGGTCGATCGTGCTCTCCCTCGCCGCCTTGTGGGGAGACCTGATCCGCTTGGTAATGCTGACTCATACACCTAGCCTACTTCACCCGGCTTCGCTCCCAGGCCGATCTATGCAGCCCCCTTACGAATCGGGTTCAGGCCTCGGCGTCACAGCAGCAGGCTGGCACGTTGGATGTTAGCTTGACCACAGTGATTGCGACGACAGCCAGGACCGGGCCGACAATCTTCAGGGCTGGCCCCGGTCTTGGTATATTGGATACGTTGCGGTTCTTAACGAGATAGAGGGAGCGTACCTCCATGGCAGAAGGACAAGAGCTCCTGTTGCGCAAGGATCTTGAGCGGGTCGTTGACCGCCTGCACCAGGAACGTACCCATGTGGCCCCCTATCAGGAGGATTACCGTCGACTGCTGGACAACCACGGCAAGATGATTCGCGCCGCCATGGTGGTCCTCTTTGCCCGGTCCGGATCAGGGACCGGAGGGCAGCTGAACGACACCGTCATCACCGGCGCCGCCGCCATCGAGATGCTTCATCTGGCTACCTTGGTCCACGACGACGTTCTGGACAACGCCCCCATCCGCCGCAACAAGCCCACGGTCCACACCATGCGGGGCAACAAGGCCGCCATCTATCTGGGAGACCTGATCCTCTCCCGCTACATGGAGATCATGGCCTCCATCGCCCCTGACACAGCCTTTATCCGTGAGCAGGCCGGTACGGTCTGCGAGATTGTCGGCGGCGAGCTCTACCAAGAGTCCGACCGTCACCACACCCACATCACCATCGACGATTACAACCGAGCCATCTCGGGAAAAACCGCAGCCCTCTTCCGCCTGGCCTGCCTGACCGGGATCCGCCTTGATGGCCAGCCAACTGACCCGGCCTTGGAACGGACCGCCAGAGACTTCGGCGGCAATCTTGGCATGGCCTTCCAGATCATCGACGACATCAACGATTTCGATCTGAATCGTGACACAGGCAAGCCCAAGCTGGAGGACATTCGCGACGGAATCTACACTCTGCCGGTTCTACTGGGATTCCAGGAGGATGAGAACTTCAGAACTTTGGTCCAACAGGATGATCCCGACCTGGTGGTCGACTACCTCAGAGCCCACCCCCAGTTGATGGAGAGCAGTCGGCGAATCGCCAAGGACTATCTGCAACGAGCTGCGGGCGGTCTCGACGATTCCCCCATGTCTGAGGGCGTACGCAACTTGCTGCAGCGAATTGTGGCCAGGCTGTCCGCCCAGGTCTGAACGAATCGACGCGTCGGAACCAGCGCAACTTAACGAAAGCGAGTGATGCCAGCCTGGTATCAGCCACGAACCGAACATCCGTCACATCTGCCACTTCATGCTCGTCATTACTCTCTGTTCTTAAACCTCACCGCCGCTGGCTGCCTATGATGGCAAAACTAAGACAGCAAATCCCCCGTTCCGAACCATGCGGTCCGAAGCGGGGGATTTACCGAAGGGGAAGGAAGGGTTTGAAATCAGTCGACCATCAGGCCAAGGCTACCCTAGCCGGTGCGCCATGAACCTTGGCAGGCTGCGGCCCGTTGCCGTCATCCGGCTTGTAGAAGGGTCCTTGGTGCAGGGTCCTCCTGGTGTAGAAGACCATGACTCCGCCCAGGACCAGGAAGAGCAGGAAGTAGACAATGCAAGTGAAGAGCAGGTTCGGCACTGTACTGGTGGGTGAAACTCCATCGGCGATGGTCTGGAAACCATAGACCAGCCACGGATAGCGCCCAAGCTCAGTCACCAGCCAGCCGCTGGTCGTCGCAGCGAAGGGGGCGAAGGTGAAGATGCCCATGATCCAGAGCTTCCAACGTGTCGTGAAGAGCGTATTCTTCTTCTTGCGTGTGAACCAGAGCACCAATGCCGATATCAGGGCAAAGGCAAACCCGATCCCGACCATCAGGCGGAAGACCCAGAACAGGGTGGTGACTGGCACGTAGTAGTTCATGTCCTTGCCGTACTTGGCATCGTACTTCTCGTGCAGCTCCTTGTTGACGGTGTTCATGCCCTTGACAGCGCCGGTTTTCTTGCCGTAAGCCAGCTGCGACATGGCGCCGGGAATCTCGACGGAGCCCTCAAGCTTATGGTCCTTCTCATTGATCAGAGCCACGGCGTTCCAAGGGGCGGGATCGCCGGTATCCTCGTAGATGCCCTCGGTGGCGGCCAGCTTCATAGGCTGATCAGTCACGATGTACTTGCCCTGCAAATCACCGTAGGTGATCACGCAGATGGAGCCGATAAGCCCAAGCAGAGCAGCCAGACGGATGGACTTGGTGAACAGGTTGACCTTGGCCTGCTTCTCGGAGTCGGCCTCGACAGCGGCCACGGCCTTGTCCTTGTTCCCCATATGCATCCTCAGCAGGCTGAAAGCACTGCAGCCCATGACCACGAAGGCACCTGTGCAGACGGCGGCGAAGAAGACGTGGGGGAACTCGATCCACAGCTGAGGATTGGACATAACGTCGCCAAAGCTGCGCAGTCGCACATGGCCGGTGGCCTGGTTGATCTCGAAGCCGACCGGATGCTGCATGAAGCTGTTGGCAGCCAGAATCCAGATTGCCGACATGGAGGAACCCAGGAAGGTCAGCCAGATGAAGACCGCATGCACGGCCGGCTTGAACCTATTCCAGGTGAACATCCACACGCCGATGAAAGTTGATTCCAGGAAGAATGCCAGCAGGGCCTCGATGGCCAGGGGGGCGCCGAAGATGTCACCCATGAACCTGGAGTAATTGGACCAGTTCATGCCGAACTGGAACTCCTGGATGATGCCGGTGACCACGCCGACCGCGAAGGAGAGCAGGAAGATCTTGGACCAGAACATGGTCATCTTCTTGTAGACATCCTTCTTGGTCACCACATAGGTGGTCTCCATGATGGCGACCGCCAGGGCCAGACCGATGGTCATAGGGACATAGAAGAAGTGGAATATCGTCGTCATGGCGAACTGGAATCTAGACAATCCCAATACAGTGAACATCGTTCCTCCCAATCTCTGCAGGGTTCGTCGGGCGCGGGTACACGGGTCGAATCCGGACGGATTCAGATATGACCAGGCTTGTGCCCACAAGAACCTTTCAGCTCTCCCCGACTTCGCGGCCCGGTCGCTTCCACGGGCTCCGGTTTCCTTACCGTCCAGTCCATGAACCGACGGTGCACGGTGACCGGCCGGGAAGCCATCCGCCAGGATCGGCGACCCGACAACCGTGCAAAATTCATTGCTCGGGAAACAGCCTGATGGTCATTCAACAGGGTTCCGTCCATCTGAATCTGACTGCTTCTTTAAGTATATCCCTTGACCGGCACCCTTGTCCACGTCAGAGACGTCCATGCGATAAAGTTCACGGAAACGGGCGTTTTCATGGTACAGGTCAACAGGCCGACCCTGCATGGCTATATGACCATCCTGCATGAAAATGACCTGATCGGCCTCCTCCAGCCCCTGCAGGTGGTGGGTCACCCAAAGAAGGGTGCGATCCTGGCTGACCTTGAAGATCATGGCCATGAGCCGCCGCTCGGTTATGGGATCCAGACCGATGGTGGGTTCGTCCAGAAGGATGATCGGAGTGCGCTTGAGCACGATCCTGGCCAGGGCCAGACGCTGACGCTGTCCGCCTGAGAGACGGCCGCCGGCCTCATCCACCGGCGTGTCGATTCCCTGGGGCATGTCATCCACCACCTGATCCAGCTGTACAGCCTTCAAGGCCTGGCGAACCTGATCGTCATCGGCCTGGGGAGCGCCCAGTCGCACGTTGGAGGCGATGGTGGTGTTGAAGAGGAAGGCCTGCTGGTTCAGATAGCCAAAGAGTTGGGGACGCTGATCCTGTAAGGCATCGACCGGTATTCCATTGATCAGGATGCGGCCACTGGTAGGACGCAGGTCGCCCAGGAGCAGCTGAAGGACCGTCGTCTTGCCCTCGCCGCTGGGACCGAGCAGGGCCACCCGCTGCCCGCCTTCGATTCGCAGGCTGAAGTCGTCCAGCAGCAGGGGGTCATCGGGGCCGTAGGAGAAGCTGACATGGTCGAAGACGATTGACTTGATCGGCCCCTCCAACCTGGTCTGTGCACTCGGTTCGATTCGCCGGGACTCGACGCGCTCGGTCAGACCGTTCAGATGGTCCAGCGAGTCCGTGTAGAGGGGGACCTCAGCCACAGCCTGGGAGACCACGATGAAGCAATCGACCAGGGGGAAAACCGCCAGGACCACGGCTGCCGCAAAGTCAGCAATGGAGGTGGAGCTGGTCATACGCAAATCCGCCCCAACAATCAGAGCCACCACCATGAGGGCGAAAATCATCTGGATGCCGCAGTTGCGCCAGCGTTCGAAGCGCTTCTGCTCTCTACGGCCGGAGGCAATGTCGTTGAAATCACCGGAGGCTGTATCGACGAAACGCCGCCGACGGCGGGTGATCACCCAATCCCCCAGGCCCATGTAGCTCTCTGTCACTGCGGTGTACTGGTCCTGCCGCCGTGCCTTCTCCATGTCGTAACGCCCGTCTGAATAAGCCAGCGAGACCAGCGGGACCAGAATCAGAATCAGGGCGAAAAGCAGGAAGAGCAGGAGCGAGGTCAGCCAGGAGAAGACACCCACGGCGATGGTGACCACCACCCACATCATGTAGGCCACGACCGTGGGGAAGATGGTGCGCAGGTAGAAGTTCTCCAAATGGTCCAGGTCGTCCGAGAGCATGCCCAGGACCGTGCCTGTACGCTCATGCTCGTTCAGGAAGGCCGCATCCTGCGAGAGGGTGCGGTAGAGCTGAACACGCAACTTGGAAACCACTCGGAGCACCCAGTCATGGCTCTTGATGCGCTCCAGGTACTTGAATGTGGGCCGTCCAATACCGAAAGCCCTGGTCAGGACCACCGGCACATAAACGGCGAAGATGTTGAAGGGGTGGCGGGCCGACCTACTGATCAGGAAGCCCGAGGTGAACATCAGCCCGGCCGCGCATACGAAGGTGATGGTCCCCAGGAAGAAGATAAGAGTAAGCAGACCCTTGTCCTGACGCAGATAGGGCCAGAACCAATGGTCGCGGTGCCAGATATGCATATAGCCCGACAGTCCGCGGCCGCGGCGGGAGGCTTTGGACGATCCCGTGCCGTCTCTTCCGGCGGTTTCAGTCCTGCTGGTAGTCGGCAATCTGGTTCCCTCCCATCTCATCAATCAGCGCATCCAAGGGTCCACCCTGACCAATCAGCTCGTGCGGATCGCCCTGGGCCACAATTCGTCCATGCTCCAGCATGATCACCCAATCCATGTTGGCCAGCCAGTGCAGCCGGTGGGTGGCCAGGACGACCAGGTGCCCGTCCATGATTGGCAGCAGGGTCTGCTTCAGGTCGTATTCGGTCTCGATGTCCAGGTGAGCGGTGGGCTCGTCAAAGAACAGAATCTCGCGCGAAGGGTCCAGGATGCCCCTGGCCAGGGCGATTCGTTGGGCCTGACCCCCGCTGATGCCGCGGTTGCCCTCTCCGATTTGGGTGGCCAGACCGTCGGGCAACGTTTTCAGCCAGTCGGTCAGTCCAGCTCGGTCAGCGGCACGGGCCACTTGGGCATCGTCTGCCTCCTGGTTGTAAAAGCGGATGTTGTCGGACACAGTGCCATGGAAGATGAAGGGGTTCTGCGGAATGTAGCTGATGTGCCGCTGCCAGGCAGCCACGTTGCAGTGCTCCAGCTGATGACCATCCAGGTCGATGGTGCCTGCCTTGGGCTGGTCAAAACCTGCCAGCAGATCCATCAACGTGGACTTGCCGGCTCCGGAACGACCGACAATGGCCACCTTGGAAAAACCGTGCAGGTTGAAATCCAGACCACTCAGAGCCAGAGGCTGCTCCTCCGTAGTACCGTCGGACCCACTGATCTGTGAATCTACAGCAGCACCAACTACAGTCCGTTGCGACGTTTTGGAACCGGACTCAGCCGAAACAGATTTCTCATTGCCGTCATGAGCCTCGGATGCCTTGGACTTGCGGCTCTTCTTGCTGGTCTTTTGGCTCTCGGACTTGGCCATGGCATCCATCTGCGCCCCGGCTGAAGCATTGCTCTCCACCGGCTTGGGGCCAGGATAGGCGAAGTCGATTCCTTCCAGGCGCAGGTGACTGTCTTCCTTCCACCCGGACCAGTCCAGTTCCTCCAAGCGCTTGGGCTCTGGCTGGGCCAGCATGTCCGCGATGTCATCGAGGGCGTTCTTGCCGTTCAGCGTGGCGTGGAAATCATCGCCGAACTGGCGGATGGGCATGAAGTACTCAGGAGCAAGAATCAGGGCCAAGAGGGCTGGAAAGAGCTCCACCTTGGCATTGATCAGGTTGTTGCCCAAAAAGACGGCCATGATGGCGATGGCCAAGGTGGCGAAGAAGTCCAAAGCAAAGGTGGAGGTCATGGCCACCCTGATAACGCTCATGGTCCTCTTGCGGAAGCGGTCCGAGACCGAATAGATCTCGTCCTCGTATTCCTTGTCAATGCCCAGCATCTTTAAGGTCGGCAGGCCCAGGACCGTATCCATGAACCTGGTGTTGAGCTTACGGAACTGAGCGTACTGCCGACTGGAGCGATCCCTAGCTGCCAGACCCAGAATGACCATGAAGAAGATGAGCAGGGGCAACATGAGCAGGAGGATGAGCCCGGAACCTGCATCCTGGGTCCAGACCACCACCAGGACAATCAGGGGAATGAAGATGAGGTCCATCATCTTTGGCAGGACCGTCAGCACGTAGGTGCGTACCTGATCAAGTCCATCCACCAACATGGTGACGGCAGAGCCCGTGCCACGCCGAGCCAGAGCCGAGGGCCCCAATGAGAAGACCTTGTCCTGAATACTGGGCCGCAGCTCAGCCACGATGGCATCGGCACGATCGGTGGCAATACGATCCTTGGCCACGTCGCAGAGCTGCCGGCAGGTGTAGGCGGCCAGAAAGATCAGCACCGGCACCACCAGCACCCCGAGGTGCTTAAGGCGCCAGATGCGCACCAGGGCCAGGGTCAACCCATAGGCCTGAACCACCACGCCTATTCCCTGGACCAGGGACAGTGCAGCCAGCAGGCCCAAGGTGGACCGGACTCCGTCGAAACGGAAGAGATTTTTGTCAATCAATGCATTATCCTCCGGATGCGCTCCGGTCCTGTCAGCACTGCCCCCCTGCCTCCTTTGATTTTCAGACGGTCTCAGCCACGGTGACCGAAGGGGCCACAGGCGAGGTCAGGTGGGCACCATCGGTGTCCAGCCGCTTGCGCTGGATGAAGTAGCTCCAGATGAAGTAGGCCAGCATGATGGGCAGGAAGATGCAAAGCACCACGGTCATGATCTTCACGGTCAGCGGTGATGCCGATGCATCCTGAATCAGCAGGTTGTGTGCCGGATCATCAGCGATCATCACCCGCGGGAAGAGTCCGTTGAAGATAAAGGCGATGATAGCCATCAGGGTGATGCCCGAGCAGGTGAAGGCGTAGCCGCCGCGCTTCTTGAAGACGGCAACGTGGCCTCCGATGACCGATGCCAGGATGATGACGGTGATCAGCCAGGTGGACAGTGGACGTGCCTTGTAGAAGTCGGTGTTGAAGATGGCCAGGAGCACGAAGACGATCAGGGCCGGATAGGCGATCCAGTAGGCCTTCTCGCTGACATTGAGCATTCGACGGGAATCCATGACACCCATCTTCAGGCTCAGGAAGTGCAGGCCATGAACGAAGCTGAAGAAGACGACAGCAATGCCGCCGACCACGGACAGCCAGTTGAACACGTCGAAGAACCCGGGCCAGGCATCGCCGTTCTTATCCATGGGGATGCCCTGGATCAGGCTGGTCAGCATCATGCCCAGGAAGAATGGCGCAAAGAGGGAACCGATGAAGTTGGCCCACTGCCAGACACCGCGCTCACGGCTGGTCAGCGCGTGGGAGGCGAACTCGAATGAGACGCCACGCAGAATCAGGGAAACCAGTACCAGGAAGAGCAGGAGGTAATACCCCGAGAAGAGGGAGGCGTACCAGAGCGGGAAAGCGGCGAACATAGCGCCGCCGGCAGTGATCAGCCAGACCTCGTTGCCATCCCAGTGGGGGCCGATGGCCCTCATGAAAGTGGCGCGCTCATCACCGTCGCGGGCCACGAACCTGGTAGCCATGCCAACGCCGAAGTCGAAGCCTTCAAGCAGAAGGAAGCCCGCGAAAAGCAGGCCGATGACAAAGAACCACAAACCTTGTAGAAAACTCATGCTAATGCCACTCTCCTCTCGCTCCTGCCGATCCGCGAACGGGCACGGGGGCCTCCACCATCCCGGCGGAGGCCGCAGTCAGCCATGGTTTCCGCCGGAATGAGGAGGAGCAGGAGGTAGTCAATGATGTCGATGAACGCAGGGCCGATGGCCACCGTCGCCCAGAACGATCCGATCCGAGGTTGAAAGGGGACGAACATGTGCCGCATCCTCATGGCCTGAATCATGTTCGTCCTCCTCTCCCTCGTCGTCTAGCCCCTTGCGTCCCTTGAGACGCTGGTTCAGTTGCTCTCCAACATGGTACGCACGTCGGCCAATTCCAGGACCGACCGCTCGTTTACGATCCACTTCAGGACCGAGACCGCCTTGCCCTTGAGCTTCAGCGTGCCCATACGGTCGATTTCGGCAACCCCGGCATGAGGACCGAGAGAGCACACGGTCCCTAGGCTTCGGAAGGTGAACCGCTGGGGCTCCTGCCCCCGCATTCTGGCGAGGACATTCGCGGCCGCGGTATCAGCCTGGGCCATCGAAATCTGCGCAGTGGTCGGGTAGAGCCGACCCGATTGGGGGTCGGGAACGGCACTGACATCACCCACCAGGAACTCCTCTGGATGCTGCTCGACCGACAGGTCATCCCTGACCACTACACGGTTACGCTTCTGATTATACCCGGAATCGGCAATAACGTGGCTACCACGCACACCCGTTGTCCAAATGATCGTATGGGCCTTGAACTCCTGATCATTGGAGACCACGGCATCCTGCCTGACCTCGGTAATGGGGGTGGAGGTGTGGAAGTTGACTCCGCGCTTGCGCAGGTAATCCACAGCCCAGTCGACCAGGTCCTTGCTGAACATGGGCAGGATCTTGGGCGAGGCCTCAATGCAATCCACCTTGACCTGATCCATGGGGAAGCCCAGGCGCTTCGAGAGCTGAGGCAGACGGTAGACCAGTTCGCCCAGGTACTCGATGCTGGTGAAGCCAGCGCCGCAGACAACGATGCTCAGATCCAAGGGATCATGGCTGGTCTTGTAGCGGGCCAGCGTCTCTTCCAGCTTCTTACGTGCCGCCAAGGCGGTGTCCACGTCGACGAGCGGCCATCCATACTCATCGGCACCCTTGATGCCGAAGGTTTCGGACTCGAAGCCAAGGGCGTTGATCAGGTAATCATAGGACAGAGGATCGTGATGCTCCAGGCTGACCCGGCGGTTGTCCTGATCGATGCCGACCACCTTGTCGACAATCAGCTCCACCGAATCGGGCAGGGACTTGCGCAGATCGAAGACCACGTCCGCCGGCTCCTTGGTTCCCGCCGCCACCTGGTGCAGCTGAGTGGACTCATAGTGGTACTCGTTCTTATTGACAAGGACTATATGGGCATCAGTCTTTGCATGAGCCAGCTTCTTGACCACGCGAAGACCCGCGTAACCAGCTCCCAACACCATGATTGTCGTCATAATCACACACCTTTACCGAAAAAATCGTACAATGATTCATATACCGGGTGATGTTGCCCGATCAACCGATGATTAGGTTCATCACTCAAGCTTCTATGCTCAACGTATCAGATTCCATCATCGGAAACTCTGACATAACAGTCTGCCGGGCCTCCTCTTTTTGTTTGCTTGCTCACACCGTGAACAACTCTCGTGGACACCTCCGTCCGCCGCTTTGCAGGACAGAAGCATTCCTGTAATCCATGGTAATGCGTAAACAAGAAGAGCGGAACACCGTGTCGGCATTCCGCTCCTTGAGACCTTACGTCCCTACCGCTGGGGTACCTGGACTCGAACCAAGAATGGATGAACCAGAATCACCTGTGTTGCCAATTACACCATACCCCAATTGGCTGTGCGACAACCGCTTGGACAGTTGCCACATGTCGTACCCCCGACCGGATTTGGACCGGTGTTGGCGCCGTGAGAGGGCGTAGTCCTAGACCGCTAGACGACGGGGGCTTCACTTTTCGCCGCGTACGAACCCGGTTCAGCAGGTCAGTAGCACAACAAAAAAGAAATATACCCGCTTAGAGGTTTTGGCGCAAGTTGGCCATCCTTCGGAGTGTTGTACCCTTGCCCAGAATCTCCAGGGACTCGAACAGGGGCGGCGAGACGCGCCTTCCCGAGACCGCCACCCTGACCGGACCGAAGGCCAGTCGGGGCTTATAGCCTCCCTCATCCACCAGCGCCTGAGTGAGCAGGTCGTGCAGGTGATCGGTCTTCCAGTCCTGGTCTGACACATCCTGCAGGGCGGCAATAGCCAGGTCCAGGACCTGCCCGGCCGAGTCCTTGAGCTGTTTGCGGGCGTCCGGCTCGGGTTCCAGGTACTCATCCTGGCTGAGCAGACTCCCCACCATGCCGGAGACCTCGCCCAACAGACGCACACGAGGCTGGACCAGGGGGGCGGCAGCGCTCAGAATCCGCTGCTCCCTATCACTCAGGTCCTGCCAGCGCTCGGCACTCACCAGCCCGTCACGCTTGAGGTAGGGCAGGGAGCGATTCAGGAAGTCCTGTGGCTCCAGCATGCGGATGTGCTCGGCGTTGATGGCCACGGCCTTGTCGATATCGAAGTGGGCGGGATTGGCCTTGACATCGCGGATGTCGAAGTGCTCAACCATCTCATCCATGGAGAAGACATCCCGATCCGGGCCGATGGACCAGCCCAACAGGGCCAGATAGTTGAGCAGGCCCTCGGGGATAAAGCCGTGCTCCCGGTGCAGAAAGAGGTTGGACTCCGGGTCACGTTTGGACAGCTTCTTCTTGCCCTGGCCCATGACGTAGGGCAGGTGCCCGAACAGGGGCATGGCCCGGGCTATGCCCAGCTTCATCAGGTACCGGTATAGGACGATCTGCCGGGGGGTGGAGCTGAGCAGATCCTCACCGCGCAGGACCACGTTGATGCGCATCAGGGCGTCATCCACCGGGTTGGTCAGAGTGTAAAGGGGATCGCCGTTGGGGCGCACGATCACATAGTCGGGCACGGACCCGGCCTTGAACTCGATATGCCCGCGAATCAGGTCGTCAAAGGCGATGTCCTCGTCGGGCATGCGGATGCGCAGGGCTGGACGGCGGCCCTGATCACGGAAGGCCTGACGCTGTTCGTCACTCAGGTCGCGGTCGTAGCCGTCATAGCCGAAAGCGGCAGGACGGCCGGCGGCCAGGTTGCGCTCCTTGATCTCCTCAGCGGTGGAGTAGGACTCGTAGGCGTAGCCGACATCCAGCAGCTGCCGGGCCACATCGCGGTAGATATCGCCGCGCTCGGACTGCCGGTAGGGGCCGTCAGGGCCGCCGACCTCCACACCCTCATCCCAGTCCAGCCCCAGCCACTTGAGGGCCTCCAGAATCTGCTGGTAGCTCTCCTCGCTGTCGCGCTGGGCATCGGTGTCCTCGATGCGGAAGACGAAGGTACCATGCGAGTGCCGGGCCTGGGCCCAGTTGAAGAGTGCGGTTCGGACCATGCCCACATGCGGGGTGCCGGTCGGCGAAGGGCAGAAGCGGACCCTCAGGTTCTTGGGCAGGTCGGGTTTGGCGTCGTGATCATGCTCATCAGTCATGGTTCCCATTGTGCCCCGGCAAGGCGACGTAGACCAATTCAGAGCTGGAGCTGGTATCAGCCCCGCTGCTGCTCCTGCTGCCGGTCCTTGCTGTAGGTCTCCGGAATGAACCTGGTCTGGTCGTGCAGTTTGGACCAGATGACCACCCGGCCCTGCTCCAGGGAACGCGGCACGTCGATGATCCGCTGGTTGTCCGAGCCCCGGAACTGGAGCAGGCTGTTCTTCCGATTCTCCAAGTAGCGTCCATCCACCAGCACGTCAAGGTAGGAGATCAGCTGGGCCTTGTCCGGGGTCTCCCCCGGCCGGTTCAGCTCCTCCCAGGTGTAGCCGGTCCAGCACCAGATGTCCTTCTCATGACCAAACTCGCGCCGGATTCGCTCTGAAAGGCCGAGCAGCATGGGGGTGTTGAGCAGAGGCTCCCCGCCCAGGTAGGTGATGCCCTGCACGTAGGACAGCGACAGGTCCTTGATGATCTGGTCCTCAAGCTCCCGGGTATAGGGATGCCCGGCGCCGAAGTCCCAGATAGAAGCGTTGTAGCACCCCTGGCAGCGGAAGGGGCAGCCACTGACGTAGAGGGAGCAGCGGATCCCCTCGCCGTCGGTCATGACCAGACGCTTGTAGTCCGCCACGATTCCCCGACTGAGCCGGCGACCGTCCCACTGGCCGGCCTTGGGATTGTTGGTCAGCGCAGAGGGAACCCCCGGACCACGCCCCTGCTCATGAGCAGCGAAGTCACGGTGGCCACCCGTCTTCCTCATGGATTCCTGTTTGTCCGTCATCTGGTCCTCCTCATGACAATGGCGGGCCGCAAACTACCCGGCCCGCCATTAACTGCGTCTTGTCAGAGCCTATTCGACCTTGTCATCGAACCACTCCTTGGTGGATCCGTCCTTGAGGACCACGTGGCCGGTCTCACCCTCCATGTGCTTGACACGGTGGGCGATCTCCTCGTGCCTGCCGTGGACCATAGGCCGCTGGACGGGGTTGCCCAGGTAACCGCAGGTGCGCTTGGTCACGTTGCACTTATCAGGATCGTCGTTGCCGCACTCGGGGCACTTGAAGCCCTCCTCGGTGGGCTCGAAGTCACCCTCGTAGCCGCAGACGAAGCAGTGATCGATGGGGGTGTTGGTGCCCAGGTAACCGATGCCGATGTCATAGGCGTAGTCCCATACAGCCTCCAGGGCCTTGGGGTTCTGCTGCATGGAGGGGAACTCGCAGTAGTTGATGAATCCGCCCGAGGCCAGGTAGGGGAAGTCCCGCTCGTAGCTGAGCTTCTCCATGGGCGTGGGCCGTAGCCAGACGGGGTAGTGGAAGCTGTTGGTGTAGAAGTCGTGGTCGGTCACGCCGTCGACTACGCCGAACTTCTCCTTGTCCATCCGGGCGAAGCGGTCAGTCAAGGACTCGGCCGGGGTGGAGTAGACCGAGTAGTGGTATCCCTCGGCCTTCTCCCACTGCTTGCAGAGCTGATTCATCCGACGCACGATGCTCAGGGCGAATTCCTTGCCCTCCGGATCCCAGGAGTGATCCTTCATCCAGTCCTTGCCGTAGAAGACGCTGGTGGCCTCGTAGAGGCCGATATAACCCAGCGAAACGGTGGCGCGGCTGTTGCGGAAGAGGGTGTCTACACTGTCGGTCGGCTTCAGCCTGCCGAAGGCGCCGTACTGGTAGAGGGTGGGAGCATTGATGGGCGTGGCCTGCTTGCAGCGCATGATGCGGAACTGCAGGGCGTGGTGGGCCACCTCCATGCGCTGGTCGAATATCTTCCAGAAGCGATCCTTGTCGCCGCGGGACTCAAGAGCGATGCGGGGGATGTTGACGGTGACGACACCCAGGTTCATGCGGCCGTCCTCCTCGTCCTCGCCCGTCTCGGGGTTGGTCCAGGCCTGCAGGAAGGAACGGCAGCCCATGGGGGCCTTGAAGGAGCCGGTGATCTTGATCAGGTTCTCGTAGAAGACCACGTCAGGGTACATACGCTTGGTCGAGCACTCCAGGGCCAGCTGCTTCATGTCGTAGTTGGGATCGCCCTCGTCCGCGTTCAGACCGTGCTTGATGGTGAAGACCAGCTTGGGGAAGATGGCGGTGTGGCGGTCCTTGCCCAGCCCGCGGATACGAATCAGGAAGATGGCGCGCTGGATCTCCCGGGCGAACCAGGAGGTGCCCAGCCCGAAGCCCACGGTGACAAAGGGGGTCTGGCCGTTGGAGACACGGTTGGAGTTGATCTGGTACTCCATGGTCTGCATGGCATCGTAAATGTTCTTGCGGGTCAGGATCTTGGCATAGACCTGGCGCAGCCGAACAATCTGCGGAGCGTCCAGGTCGAAGGGGGCGTCCTCGCCGATAGGGGCACGATCGTCCAGGTGGAGCCAGTCAGCCTCCCGAGCCTTGAGGCCGCGGACGACATCCTTGGCCACGTCGATGGGCTCTTCGTCCGGCAGGACGGCCTCGGCCATGGAATAGTTCTTCTTGTAGTCCAGACGCGCGTACCTGTCCAGCATCTCGTCGCAACGGTTGACCGTCTGGCCGCCGTACTGAGAGCCGGCGATGTCCTTGATGATCTGGGTGATCTGCGTGGCGGCCGTACCGATGGACTTGGGCGAGTCCATCATGGCGTTGCCCAGCTCGAAACCATGGGCCAGCATGTCGCCGAAATCAGGCAGTGAGCAGTTGGTCTCGGCCGTAAAGGGCGAGTAGTCCGCGTCGTGGAAGTGGATGTCGCCCTTCATATGGGCGTTGGAGACATCCTTGGGCAGCATGGCGAAGGCCGAGGCCTTGGAGACCGCGCCGGCCAGCAGGTCGCGCTGAGTGGCGTAGACGTTGGCGTCCTTGTTGGCGTTCTCCCGCACCAGGGTCTCGTCCTTGCTGGTCAGACGATGGACGGCCTCGTTGACATCCGTGGCCTTGGCCCGCTGAATGTCACGGTCGAGGCGGTAGGAGGTATAGGAGCGAGCGATTTCGTAGAGGTGGGCATTGACCAGCGCGTGCTCGACCAGGGTCTGGATGTCCTCGATCTTGACCGGGTTGGTGTAGCGATCGGTGATCTCGGACTGAACGGTCAGAGCCATGCCCCGGATCTGCTGACGATCCTCAGGACTGACCTCGTGCTTGACGTCCTTGAAGGCAGCTTCGATGGCGTTCATGATGTTGACGGGATCAAAATCGACGATCCGGCCGTCGCGCTTCTCGACCAGAATGCCGTCGACAGCATCGCGATCCGAAATGCCACGCTCCTTCACGCTATCGGTCATGACCTCAGTATCCATCGTCACTCCTCATATGGTCTTCTAATAACTGTTCATGTGCTCTTGCTTTGGCGTTCCCGAATTCCATGCCGGGAACGGCGAATCACATGGATGTCATTCTTGATGACAAGATTCACTCTATCACGTCGTGACCACCATATGTAGTGCCTGAGGATGATTTGTTTCCTACATTTAGTTATTCCCGTGTTTTGTGAGCTGAGTCACAAATAGCGGGGTATGGACAAGGGCGGCAAATGGCCGAAAGGCCATTGAAAATCATTTACAGGGACAACACAGCCGCCCGACACGCACATATTTTGTCGAGACCCGACCCCTGCATCAAGCAGGAACAGACCTAAGCCAGCAAACCCCTTGGCACGAAGAGGGTTTGGGTGCGCAGACGGCGATCCACGCCCATGCCCTCCGGAGCCTGCCGCCCCGGCTCAATCATGGACAGGAGCATGTCAACGCCCTGGCGGCCCATGCGATCCACCTGTTGGGAGATGACCGACACCTGAGGACTGATCAGCTGAAAGACCTCCAGGTCGTCGAAGGAGACCAGGGGCACGCGTGAACGCAGATCGCCCTCCCACTCCATGGCGACGGCCTTGATGGCATCGGCCGAGTAGCCGAAGATGACGGCATCCACCCCCTGACCGAGCAGGTGGCGCATGGTCGAGGCCGCGCTGGGACGGTCCTCGAACCCCTGGCGGACCACCAACCCCGTCAACCCCTGACGGGCATCCACGCCGTCCAGGAAAGCCTGTTCGCGCTCGCGGAAGGTGTAGGAGCGGCTCTCTGGGCCCGGAACGAAGGCCACTCGTCTGCTTCCCCTGGCTGCCAGAGCATCCAGGGCCGCCTCCATGCCAGGCACAGGGTCGGAATCCACCAGAGGGACACCGGGCAGGGTCCGGTCCGGACGATCCACGAAGACCACGGGGAATTCCCTTGCCAGCATGGTGCGCAGCATGGGCGAGGTCGGACCGTCAGGGACAACCAAAACGCCGTCCATATGACGAGAAAGAAGGATGCGGTAATAGTCCTCCTGCCTGCGGGCCTGGCAAGAGGACACGCCGATCAGGGGCGCATAGCCTGCCGAGTAGAGCTGGTCCTGAACCGCGTAGACCAGCTCGGAGAAGTAGGGGTTGCGGATGTCGGGGACCAGCAGACCTACGGCATGCGAGCGCGAGGATCGCATGGAACGGGCCCGGCTGTCCGGGATGTAGCCCAGCTCCATGGCCGCCCTGCGGACCCTGTCCTTGGTGGGCGGGGAGATGCGCCCCTTGTCGTTGAGCGCCTGGGAGACCGTGGATACGGACATGCCCGCCTGCTTGGCCACATCACTGATGGTCACCGACATGGGAACCCTCCGTCGTACCCTACCGAAATCGGATGTCTTGCTCCGGACGAGACCGACAGCGGTCGGCCCGCACAGACCTCTCGTGAGTTTCCAGTATAAGGGCAAATGATGCAACCTTTCATCACGGCGAGGCAGGACCGTCTGGGTTGGACTAGAGTGGTCTTGTTCGCGCGGCTGGTGGCAGCAGCCGTGGCACACATCGCAGAATTCCATCGGTCAAGACCGTATCGGATCGTCGCGCGGGCTCCTCACCTTCCCGTAACGGCCCCGATGCGGATGGGCACCAGGGGTGCCGGAGAGGCAAGGTGACAGTGATGAGCATGTCGGAGAAAAGCGGCTTCAGGAGGATTCCCGGCCACAGACTGATCGTACGGGCGCTCGCTCTGACAGCGGCACTCTGTATGGCAGCCACGAGCGCAGCCTGCGGGGCCAAGGGGGCAGGGAACAAGGCCGATGACGGCTCCAAGCTCTCCTTCATGCTGGATTGGACGCCCAACACCAATCATGTGGGCATCTACGTGGCCCGTCACCTGGGCTACTTCGACAAGGCCGGCCTGAAGCTGACCATCCTGCCCACGGCCCAGGCGGGAGCCGAGACCTCCGTTCAGAACGGGGTCGCCGACGTAGGCTTCTCCAAGTTGAGCAACCTGGCCACCTTCAACTCCCAGGGATCCGACCTGCGGCAGGTCTTCAACATAGGCCAGCATTCCGTGGCACGCTGGTGCTCGCTGGCCTCGCGCACCGACATCCAGACCCCAAAGGACTTCGACGGCAAGACCTTCGTCAGCTTCGGCTCGGCCGAACAGACGGCCGTGGTCAAGCAGATGATCCGCTATGCGGGCGGCAAGGGCGACTTCAAGCGGGTGACCAGCGGCACCAACACCTTCGCCACTTTGACCAGCGGCAAGGGCGACTTTGCTGGCTTCTACGCCAATTGGGAGGGCGTGGAGAGCGAGCTCAAGGGCCCGGCACTGCACTGCTTCACCCAGGCCGACTGGGGAGTGCCCGGCAACCCCGACCAGCTGGGCTTCGTGGTCAAGAATTCCTGGCTGCAGCAGGCCGGCCACCGTCGCGCCCTGACGGCATTCGTCAAGGCCTGCCTGAAGGGATACGACTACGCCCTGAATCATCCCGACCAGGCGGCGGACATCCTGGTCAAGGAGACCAAGGGATCGGCCATCGACCCGACCCTGGCCAAGCGCTCCATGGAGAGCATCGTCAAGGAGGGGTACTGGGTCGACAGTCCAGAGCAAAAGAGCATCACCGGACTGATCAACGTCAAGGATGCCCAGGACTATCTGGACTTCCAGTTCAAGACGGGCACATACCGGGACGCCAAGAAGGGAGACCCCAACAAGGCCCCTCAGGCCAAGGACCTGTGGACCGATCGCTACGTTCGGGAAGCAGCCGGTCGATGAGGGTGCGGAAGCAGAGCGGAACCCGGGCGCTGCCTCCGACCATCACCCTGCTGGCGCTCCTGATTATCTGGGAGCTGGCTGCCCGTCTGGGCGGAGTCAGTGAACAGGTTCTGCCGGCGCCCAGCCGAATCCTGGATGCCACAGTGCAATCCCGGGAGGACCTGCTGCCCGCCACCGCCATCACCGCCCTTGAGGGCCTTCTGGGCTTCCTCCTGGCCTCGGTCCTGGGAATAGTGATCGGCCTGGCCCTCTACAGCTGGCGCACCCTGCACGACGCCCTCTACCCCCTGATCGCCGGCGCACAGATGATCCCGCTGATCACCATCGCCCCCCTGTTCGTGATTTGGTTCGGATTCGAACCCCTGGGCAAGGTGGTCATCGTGGCCGTCTTTGCCCTCTTCCCTATAGTGGTCCAGACCTACCGGGGGCTCAAATCCGTGCCCGGCTTCTACCAGGATGTAGCGCTGAACTGCGGGGCAACCCGAACCTGGACACTCTGGCACGTCAAGCTGCGAGTGGCCGCCGGGCAGATCTTTGGCGGTCTGCGCATCAGCGCGGCCTATGTCTTCGCCACCGCGGCCACCTCGGAGTATCTGGGCGCCAGGAACGGCCTGGGCATATGGCTGCAGTCGGCCTTCAACTCCTTTAGAACCCCGCTGATCTTCTCGGCCACCCTGGTCATCATCCTGCTGACCGCACTCCTGCTGGGCCTGATCACCCTGACCGAGCGGCTGCTGCTGGGCGATGCCGGCGATGATCATATGGTCAATCCGGACGACGAGTGAAGAGTCCTGCAACAGCAATCACCTACCGAATTTGACAGAATGGCTCAAGTAAGTGTGACGGGTCCCCCATACCCTGCACAAGCCGTGACTAGCAAGCAGAAGAATTGGCCTGCCATAATAGGGATATACGGCAAAGTCAGATTCAGGATTATCAACAGAAGATAAGAGGGACGATATCCATGAGCCATCCAGATGATACGAACAACGGGAACCAGATCCCCGATGACCAGGGTTCGGCTGATCAGGGTTCGGCCAACGACTGGTCCCCGAAGGACCCCGGTGACGGAACCGGCTCAGGAACCACAGCCTACCTGAATCAGCCTCAACCAGGGCAATCCGGCTATGCACAGCCGGCTTCGGACCAGAGCGACATTTACCATCCAACAAGCGAAGCCCAAAGCCCTGCCGGCGATTACCACCGGGAACAGCCATACCAAGGGCAGCCATACGGTCAACAGCCACAGGGTCAACAGCCAGGCTACAGCCAGCAACAGCCCTATGGTCAACAGCCCAATGAACAGCAGTACTACGGACAGCAGCAGGCGCCTTACAGTCAGGGTCCGAATCCCGGCCAGTCCAACGGCCAGCCCAACGGTACAACCCCGCCGTCTGGCTATGCATCGGACAACTCTTATCAACCGCCTGAAGGTTGGTCGCAGGCAGGCTACCAATCGGGATATCAGGCAGGCTACCAGCCCGGGCCCCAAGTCCCACAGTATCCGGCCTACCCCTATGCGGATGCCGGATTCAACGGTGAGCCACCACTGAACGCACCCTGGTACGGCATTGACTTCGTAAACGCCTGCAAGCGTTTCTTCGTCAAATACTCCGTCTTCTCCGGGAGGGCCTCCCGTGGGGAATTCTGGTGGGCTTTTCTGATGATCTTCCTCATCAACCTTGCAATCTCGATCGTCAGCTCAGGATCCACCTTTGTAGGACGGATCCTGTCCCTCCTGGTCACCATAGGACTTTTCATACCCAATCTGGCCGTGAGCATACGACGCCTTCATGACACCAATATGTCCGGCTTCTGGATACTCCTGCCCTTCGTAAGCGAACTGGTGGGCAGTATCCCTGTGATCTTCGCCATCGTGGCTATTGCAGACGGACATCCAGGATCCTCGCTCTCCCTGCTCGGCTTGGGCGCATTGATCATGCTCGCCGGAACCGTCGCCGGAATCATTCTGCTGGCCAGGCCCAGCGATCCACGAGGAGCACGCTTCGACCGCTGAGCCCAATCTGCCTTTCGCCTTGACTGATGCAAGGCGAAAGGCAGAAGGTCTTAAAGCTCCACAGGAGGCTTGTTGGGGTCCTCGGGCACATGGGCGAACTTGGCCTGCAGGGCTTCGCGGCTCTTGCGTTCGTCATCCTCCTTGGCCTTGCGCTTGGCTTCCTCGGGGTCCCAGAGCACCTCCTGACGATGGTGGTCCCATTCAGCACCCACCAGAGGAGCCAGCAGGTCGGCGAAAGCCTCAGGATCATCCAGTAATCCCAAGGCATGAATGACATCCGCGTCAGACAGGAAGGCCTGGGGAATGCCCAGCCGTTCGTTGAGCTCATTGACATAGACCAGAATTGGCGCGGCGGCCGCAACATGGTCAGAGTCGGCGCCTGCGCGTTGAAGCAGATCTCTGCAAATCTCCAGACTCGTAGCCAGAGCCTGGGCCACTCCCTCCTTGCCCCGAGAGGATTCGGGGGATTTGTTCTGACCATCCAGAGACTGCTCGGCCTTGGCCACGCCGGCAGCCACATCCTGCTGCCGAGCCTGGTCCCAGCCGCTTCCCAGGGTTTCGGCCAAATCCGCAAGCGTCTTGGACTGGTCGTCCTGCGCCTGTGCAGCCGCCTCGATGGCATCGTTGGCCGCCATGAGTGCGTCCACCAAATCCTGGGGACGGCCAGGGATGTCCTCAGCACCCTCATAGACGTATTCAGCGTCGGGGATGGTCACATCCTCGCCCGTCATCAGTTGCGCCAGCACCATGCTGATGCGCACCTGCAGGTCCTCCGCATATTTGGCATCGTTGGCCATATGCTCGGCATTCGTCAAGGGCCAAAGGTCTACCAGCCTGGCCCCTTGTTCAGCTGCCTCGGCCACGGCGGGCCGTCCGGCTATCGCCTTCGCGCTTGCCTGTACATCCACCATGATCATCACGCTCCTTCATCGGGTTCTCGGACAGTCATCCACGACAGTATCCTCAGTCATCCTAGGCCGTGCAAGCGGTCTTTACACGCCTGCCGCCGGGTCCGCGTAGGTGATTCCCAGCACTTTGCCGGTTTCACAATCCAAGGTAATGGAGGTCACCGAGGCCAGGGCGGTGGCCCGGAGGAGCATATTGTGCTCGGGGTGGCCGGTCTCCAACAGATGACGATACGACCAGATGGGCGACTCATGCGAGACGGCCAGGACCTGCGCATCAGGATGGCTGCGAACCACCTGCCGGACGAAATCCCCCACTCGCCGGGCGATCTGCCGATAGGACTCCCCCCAGCTGGGACGGCGCAGGTCCAGGATCAGCCGCAGGTTGGAGGGTCGCCAGAGGGCCCCCTGCCCGTGACCGATGCGCTTGCCGCGGAATTCGTTACCGGCCTCGATCAGACGACGATCGTAAATAGGCTCCAATGGTTTCAAGCCATGATGGACACGAGCGGGGTTGATCCGCTCAAGCAGGATGGCCGTGGTCTCCCGGGTTCTGTCCAGCGGAGAGGAGTAAACGGCTTCCAGATCGCGCATGCCGGGAGCCTCGGCCATAAAGCGGGCCGTGGCCTCGACCATGGCCTTGCCTCTGTCGGACAGATGGAATCCAGGCAATCGCTCATAGAGAATATGATCGGGATTATCAACCTGGCCATGACGGACGAAATGAATGGTCGTCGCAGGCACGACCCACCTCCCAAACTCCCCGACGGGCCCCTTAAGTGACCATGGCGGAGGGTAGAATTATCAGTATCCGAATGGCACCCATCGGGCGCCGATATGGTTACCACTGTAGCAGTTCCCCCAGCAGCCCCACATCCCTTCATGCCCCTGGAAGGTCCGGCGGAAAAACATGCTTCGGGACTGTGAAAACATCCACGGAAAGCGAGACGAACAGCCCATGCCACGGCAATTGAAGGCGGCTCTGGTCGAAGCCGGTCACAGGGTCTTCGGAGGATACTCGGCGCTCCTGCGGCTGCCACACACGGCACGGTTCGCCGTGGGGTCGGTCATTGCCTCCATGCCCTTCCCCATGGTGGGCATGACCATCACCATCTCGGTGCAGCACTACTACGGCAGCTATTCCCTGGCCGGCGCCCTGACCGCCATCCAGGCCGTGGCCCTGGCCCTGATAAGCCCCATGCTGGGCAAGTTGGTCGACAAGTTCGGCCAGAGGCAGGTCTCCATCCCCACGGTTCTGGTCTGGATTGTGGCCGCCACGGTCCTGATTACGGCCATCACCGCCCACGCTCCCACCTGGGTGCTCTACCTGGTCACCCCCTTCATGGCGGCCATTCCCCCCTGGGGAGCCATGAGCCGTAGCCGGTGGACGCATCTGCTGCGCGGTGACCACCGAGCCACCAACCAGGCCCTGTCCCTGTCAGGGGTCTTCGACGAGGCCATGTGGGTGATCGGCAACCCACTGGCTTCCATCCTTGCGGTCATCTCTGGAGTGTTGGCCTTCTCCTTCACCGGAATCTGCGTGGTGGTGGGAGCCTTGATGTTCCTCTCCTGCCGAGAGACCGAGCCGCCCTCGCAGACGGACATGGCCCGCGCCCAGGGCATCACCCGCAAAGAGTACCGGGAGCGTCAGGCTCAGCAGGTGGCACGTCTGCGGGACCAGGAGGGCCGGAACGGCCGTAGCGGCGCCTTCTGGAGTGCCGGCATGATTGCCGTCTGCGCCACCTGGTTCGGCCTGGGAGCCTTCCAGAGCGCGGCGTCCATTTCCATCATCGCCTTCGCCACCGAGCAAGGGATGAAACAGATGACCGGGTTCGTCTTCGCCTGCTTCTCCTTCAGCTCCCTGGTCGGCGCCCTGCTCTACGGGGCCAAGAACTGGACCATTCCACTCTGGAAGCGCTTCTACTTCTGCCTTCTGGTGGTCAACCTGGGCATCGGAACCTTTATGTTCGCCAGGAATCTGTGGACCATCATGGTCATCTACCTGATCATCGGCGTCTGCCAGGCACCCACCTGGATCAACGGCAACCAGCTCATGCTCCACCTGGTGCCGCCCATCCGCTTCACCGAAGGCATGGCTTGGCTGAGCGCCATGAATTCAATCGGGTCCTCGGCCGGTTCGGCTGTGGCCGGTCAGTTCATCGACCGCTACGGATCCCAGGGCGGATTCGGGGTGGTCACTACTCTGGCTCTGGCTTCGCTGGCCATCGCCTTTGTAGGCTTCCGTCAGATCCGCAACAGCACCGAGGAGCCCATTCTGACCGAGCTGTCCGCCTAAGACCGTAACGTAAGGCTTTTGCGCACAAGCGGCTCCCGGTACCCCGACAGCGCAGGAGGAATGGTTGAATGGGCTACCGTGCGTAGATTAATCGGACAGCTGCTCAAGTTCGGCATCGTGGGCATCATCGCCTTCCTGATCGACATCGGCATCATGAACCTGCTGATCATGGGGCCGCACCTGAACAATGTCCTGGCAGGAGCCATCTCCTTCCTGATCTCCCTGGTTTTCAACTATCTGGCCAGCATGCGTTACGTCTTCAAGCATCGGGAGGACATGGCCCGGTGGATGGAGATGGCGGTCTTCCTGGTTTCCTCGGTCATCGGCCTGGGAATCAACGAGGTGATCCTATGGATGGGCACCGCCATGCTGCCCCCGGATGCCATCACCACCATGCACGCCCGCTACCTGCTCTACGCCAACATCGCCAAGATCACAGCCACCGTGGTGGTGGCCATCTGGAACTTCCTGATCCGCAAGTGGCTGCTGGACGCACCAGCCCCCGGCAAGCCGGTCAACCCGCATTCGGTTGCCCACCGTTTGGGTGCCTGGTCCCTAAGTCATCGCCCCTTCGGCTGGCGCTGAACCAGCCCGTCCAGTCGAGGCTACTATGGGACGGGAATAGTCAGCCATCCGCCGGGCGTACCGAATCATCCTGATCGGTCATGCCGGATGGACCGGAAAGGAAGCACCATGCCCGTTATCCACACTCACGTAAGCACACCCCTTACTGCCGAACAGCGCGAGCGGATCAAGACCGCCTACGGCAAGGCCATCACCGCTGTCCCTGGCAAGTCCGAAGGCTGGCTCATGTGTCCCTTCGAGTCGGACATGCCCATCTACTTCGGTGGTGATGACAGCAAGCCCGCAGCCTATGTGGAAGTCAACGTCTTCGGCAGCGACGTCCCCAAGTCCGCCTGGGAAAGCCTGACCAAGACCATCATGGACACGCTGGAATCTGAACTGTCCATCCCTAAGGACCGCACCTATATTCGCTACACGGCCACTACTGACTGGGGTTGGAACGGCGGAAACTTCTAAGCGAGCAATCCCCAAGGACACAAAGGAGGCCTTCCCGCGCATATATTCGCTGCGGGAAGGCCTCCTGCTTAAGCCCAGATCCTTATTTCAAAGAATCCTCATGGAATAGGTCGTATTGCTACTCGGCGACGACCTTGACCGTGAAAGCGGCCGAGATCTCGGGGTGCAGGGCTACGGTGGCCGGGAACTCGCCAGTGGTCTTGATGGTCTCCACGGAGATGGCGCGGGGATCCACGTCAGCCAGGGGGCGAAGGGCCTGGGCGATGGCATCGCTGGAGATGCCACCGAAGAGTTTGCCCGAATCGGACACCTTGGCTGCGATCTCGACGGTCTGCCCATCAATGGCGGTCTTGGCGGCCACGGCATCCTCACGGGTGGCCATGGACTTGGCCCGACGGGCCCGCTGCAGGGACTCGATCTGCGCAGCTGCGCCCTTGGACCAGGCGAAAGCCAGTCCCTGGGGAATCAGGAAGTTGCGCGCATAGCCGGGCTTGACTGCGACGACGTCGCCCTTGTGACCCAGATCGGTCACGGTATCGGTCAGAATAACCTTGGTTTCCTTTGCCATAATCCTGACCTCCCTCAGCGACCGTTGGTGGCGTAGGGCAGCAGGGCCATCTCACGGGCGTTCTTGATCGCCTTGGAGATCTCGCGCTGCTCCTGGACGGTGACGCCGGTGATGCGGCGGGAACGGATCTTGCCGCGGTCAGAGATGAACTTGCGCAGCAGAGCCACGTCCTTGTAATCAATGGTATGAATCTTGGCAGCCCTCAGAGGATTCGGCTTCTTCTTGAAGGGCTTGACCGGCGGTTGCGGCCTTTTACGTGACATTGGTACTCCTTAAATGAATGATGACGCTATGAAACTTCAGAATTCGGGTTCGTCCCCGGAACCACCGAACTCACCGGTGGACCCGAAGGATCCGAAGGAATCGCCGGACCCGGTCGATGACCAGGGATCCTGAGCAGGGGCCTGCTGGCTCTGCGCTGGCTGCTGACGACCCATGGGGGCTGATGCCGCGCCGGCGCCGCCCTGGTAGGAAGCCCCGCCCTGGTATCCGCCGTTGTTGGAGCCGGCGAAACCACCACGGGACCCTCCGCCACCAGTGTTGGCATTCCTGGTGACCTGGGCGGTGTTCCGTGTCAGTGCGGGTCCAATCTCGTCCAGACGCAGCTCCACGACCGTGCGGTTGTTGCCCTCACGATCCTGATAGGAGCGCTGCACCAGACGACCCTGAGCGATAACCCTCATGCCCTTGGTCAGGCTGGCCTGAATGTTGGAGGCCATGGGACTGTAAGTGGAATCCCAGGCCGAGCAACGCATGAAGAGCGAATCGCCGTCCTCCCACTGCCCCGAGTTCCTGTTGAACTGCCTGGGCGTGGACGCGATGGTCAGGTTGGCCACCGTACCTCCGTTGGAGGTCGTACGCACCTCCGGATCCGCAGTGAGATTACCCACCACGGTGATGTATGTATCTCCCGCCATGTCACGACCTTTCCTCGGAATGAGGACTTGGGAATGGGCCTGCTGGGGCGAATGTCAGCCGACGCTTCGATGTCCTTTTACTGTTTGCTTACTTGTCATCCTTGCGAAGAATCTTGGTGCGGATGACGGACTCGTTCAGGTTGAGCACACGATCGAGCTCAGCGCTGGCGGAAGGCTCGCAGGTGTACTCGACCACCACGTAGTTGCCTTCCTTATGCTTGTCGATCTCGTAGGCCAGCTTGCGACGGCCCCAGACATCGATGTTGTCGACGGAGCCGCCTTCCTTGGTGACCACCTCGAGATACTGGTCGGTCAGCTTCTTCAGCGAGCGCTCATCCATGGCCGGATCGGCAATGAACATCAATTCATACTTATGCGCAGACATCACCCACCTCCTTTGGACTTACAGGTCACGGACCTTCCGTGACAGGAGGGTGTATTGCACGCCAATCGTGGCTGAACGATCCTCTGGCCACGACGGGAACCCGACTAGTTTACATCCAAGGGTGGTACAGCCACAAATATCAGTGTCCCTGCTCCCGATAGCGAGCCTCGACTGCCTGCTTATCACCTGCCCACCACTTGCGGTGACGACGATACCAATCGATCGTCTCTGCCAGACCCTGCTCGAAGTCCCGGTGCAGAGGCCGCCAACCGAGGTCCCGTCGTATCTTTCCGGCATCGATGGCATATCTACGATCTCCTCCAGGCCGATCTGCCACCAAGTCGAATTCATCGGGTCCGCGCCCCATGAGGCGCAGGATCATCCTGAGCACCTCCATGTTGCTCAACTCGCCATCCGCGCCGATGAGGTAGGTTGATCCAGGCGCTCCATGAACCAGGATGCTCCAGATGGCCCGGCAGTCATCCTCCACGTGGATCCAATCCCGGACCGCACGTCCTTGGCCATAGATTCGTGGACGAATTCCGGACAGGATGTTGGTGATCTGCCGAGGAATGAATTTTTCAATGTGCTGATAGGGACCGTAGTTGTTGGAGCAATTGGAGATGGTCACGCGGGTCCCATAGGTGCGCCACCAGGCTCGCGCTAAATGGTCCGCCCCTGCCTTGGTGGCCGAATACGGACTCGAGGGCCGGTAAGAGCTGGCCTCGGTGAAACGGCGCGGATCATCGAAGCCGAGATCGCCGAAAACCTCATCAGTGGACACCTGATGGAAGCGAAGGCCATGGCGACGGGCCGCCTCCAGCAGAACATAGGTGCCATAGAGATTGGTCCTGATGAAGGGCGCTGGATTCTGGATGGAGTTGTCGTTGTGCGACTCAGCCGCAAAATGGACGATGGCATCGACATGAAACCGGCGAATGGCCTGTTCCACAGATTCCGCGTCGCAGATATCGGCATGGACCATATCGATCCGATCGGGAATAAGGCCATGGAGGTTATCGATCTTGGCTGCATAGGTGAGCAGATCGTAAACCACGATGTGCGTGTCGGGATGGTGGGCCAGCACATAACGCACAAAATTCGTGCCGATGAACCCGGCTCCCCCCGTCACCATCAGGCATGAGGGCCCCGATGACTCATGGCCTTCCATGCTGCCCGAACGAAGCCCGAAAGCCTCACTTCCGTTCTTCATCGCCAGGAGTCCGTTCCTCATCTTCTGACAGCATTCTACGCATGGCTCGTACCGATTCCGGCGAGGCAATGTACTCATCTGCGACATGCTCATGGGAATGCATGTCGCGCGGCAGAGCCATGTAATCGCCATAGGCCTTACTCAGGTACTCACGATAGTTGCTGGGCACTGGAACGGAGATCCCGCGGAAGGGCAGAGTCGTCGAACCGGTCCAGTCACCGGTCAAGTAGGGACCGGATTGGCGCACCTCGTCAATGTTTTCAATGCCTCTGATCAATCCTGTAGCGCCATCAGCCGTGGGCAGGATGGATATGCGAGTCGCCAGTTCTTCCAGGTGTGCCTGCAGGTCGGATTCCAAGGCGGGGATCAGAGGATCTGCGCCGGAAATATAAATATCCCGGCTCCAGGAGGAACTCTGGTATTGTTTGCGGATTCCCTGGGCAAACTGTATACGTTCCTGCGTGCAGACCTGCCATGCATCTTCCGGATCGCCAGATACCCAATCCAGGGGGAAAAGATCAACAAAACAGGGGTTGGCCTCATCTATAGACCGGAATCTGATCTGCTTGCAAGGCACGTACCAGTCCCAGACGACCGTGACACGGAAACGTCCATCCTCGTGCACGGCTTTTTCCAACCTGCTCAACTGTTCGCGAGTGATGTAGACGTCAATATCGTCATCCCAGGGGATGAAATCCTGCTGACGGAAGGCGCCCAGCACTGTGCCGCCGGTACCCCAATAGGATATCTCATGATCCCGGCAAAACTGATCAAAGAGTTCGAACAGCCTTGCCTCCGCATCCTGGAAGAGCGCATGGATGCCTTCGGCCTTGGGCAACCCTCTAAAGAATCTGAGTTGTGCCTGCTCAGTCGTCTCATGATCTCCCCGGAACAATTGCCAGTACATGACGCTATTCGAATCATGGACGTATTCCAAGGTTTCATTTAGCGCACGGCATTGCTTCTCCAGGCGATCGAGACTCTCCTGAGCCTTATCCAGGGCCTTCCGTTGATCATCAATCACCTGAAGGAGTTGGGCGTATCTGGCATCATCCTGCGCCCGGAAGCCTCGCAAAGACCGTGAGGAGATGGGCAGGCGCCCCTTGATGCCGGCGATCAGACGGCTATTCATTGTCCATGCCTTTCCCTGCGACATTGCCGGTCTGCCATGTTGACGGCCGCATGCCAAAATACCGGCCGGTGCGTTCCAGTCCTTGCGCCAGTCCGACCTCTGCCTCAAATCCCAGAGCCCGTATTTTGGAAGTATCAAGAATATTGTCCTCCGGAGGAGAGAAGCGCGC
Organism: Bifidobacterium sp. M0353; assembly: GCF_016100645.1. Classification (NCBI taxonomy): domain Bacteria; kingdom Bacillati; phylum Actinomycetota; class Actinomycetes; order Bifidobacteriales; family Bifidobacteriaceae; genus Bifidobacterium; species Bifidobacterium sp. M0353. Next base: position 91,982 of record NZ_JACFSB010000002.1, read on the forward strand.
AAGCTCATCCTGATCAGGCTGTTCATACCGCACCAGACCGCCCGGACGTCCAAAAAGCTGGGTCAATTTCTGGGCCACCCCGGCAATGGTGACTTCCTCCCCGCCATTGGCGATGTTGTATGTCGAATCCTGGCCGCGCAAAAGAAGCAGCATGATGCCATAAACCGCGTCTTTGATATAGCAGTAGCTACGTCGCTGCAGACCCGTGCTGTGCATTTCGATGTCCCTGCCCTCTTGAAGCATCCGCAGAAAAAGCGTAATGATCTTGGGATCGTCCAGCCGGTCACCCGGGCCATACAGGTAGGCCATACGTGCCACAGTCACAGGAAGGCCCAGCTGCAGACGTGCCCCTGCGCAAAGGTTTTCAGCGGCTAGCTTGCTGATTGGGTAGCAGTTGCGGACCACTGCCGGGTCAAAGCTTCCCCTGTCCCCCTCCTTGAGGATCTCCTCCTGGCTATGACCTCCATAGGCTTCGACGCTGGACAGATAAACCACTCGGAAGGGCTTGGTGTCCAGATCCGCCAGATATTGCAGAATCTGCTCAGTCCCAACCACGTTGGTCATCATGGTCCCCATGGGATCGGATTGGTAGGCCACCGGGTCGGCATTGCTGGCGGCGTGGATGCAATACTCTATCAGACCTTCATTTTGCAGCGAGAGGGGGGCGCGAAGATCCTGTTCCACGACCTGCAGCCATGAGTCCTCCCAGTCGTCGCCCAAAACATCTCGCAGACGTTTCCGACTCCTGACCACAGCAAGAACATCGATATGCAGGCCATGGCGACGACGCAAAGCAGCTATCAGATGCAGAATGAAGGAACCCACAAAGCCTGTTCCGCCGGTAATCAGTATCCTGCAGCCATCCAGCTCCCGCCACAAGTCCGGATGGGCGTCGGCCAGACCATTCACATCCTGTTGCAGAATGTCTGCATCGACTCGTCCTCTCCCTGTCATCAGGACATTCCCTTGGCATCGAGATAGGCCTCGAAGAGCGCCACATCCTCGGGACTGGTGAGCTTGAAGTTGGAATTGTCACCGGCTACCGCATGAACCACATGACCAGTCTCGATCAGCAGCGTGCAGGTAGCTACCGAATCATGAATACCCATATCATCAGCCTGGCGATGGATTAGTGAAAGATCGCGCAAACGCAGGCTCTGTGGGGTCTGGGTGCGCATGACGTGAGAACGCTCAACCACCCTGCTGCTGGACTCGCCGTCATCGGTATGAAGCAAAGCCTCGGTTGCCGGCACTACAGTGACGGCATTGCCGTATTTCTCCACACCTGCGATGTTGGCGTTGATCACTTCTTCAGTCAGCAAGGGGCGAACACCGTCATGGATCAGAATGATGTCCTCAGGCGAATACTGTTTCTCAAGATAACGCAGACCGCAACGAATGGATTCGAAACCGCTGGCACCTCCAGGTAAAACAGCTCGGACCTTGGTCAGCCCACAATCTTTGACATACTGCTCAACGATTCCTGTCCACTCGGGCAGGGATACGACAATGATGTCCTTGACGGCCACTGCTCGTTGAAAAGCCTCCAGGGTATAGACCAGTACCGGCTTGTTCCGAACTACCAGAAACTGCTTGGGCACCGGTCCGCGCATACGGGCGCCAACCCCACCGGCCAATACCAGGGCGACGACCCTGACGGTGGGCTCATCCGGGGAATCCATACTCCTCTTTCCCCAACTCTCGTGACTCATATTCCGATTCTATCGAAAGTGCTGCGGGTATAGACAGGTCAGAGTGATTCCTCGCCCAAAAGACTGATCTGCAGCCCACGGTCGCTCAACAAGGCGTACTCCCTGTTTCGCTTGTCTCTGATGGCAAAGACACAGGAGTTCTCGTCATTGGTGAAGGCAATCATTTTGGTGGGGGCATTTTTGTCCGCTTGCGCGGCATCCCGCACTCGCAGGGATACGACGAGACGAAATTCGCCATTGTTGAAAATGTTCAAGGGCACCGAACAATGCACCACCTGATGCCCACAGGCTTTTAGACGGATGGCATCGGAACCTGTGTCATAGGCTATGCCGCCGCGTCGAGTGTCGTGCATGGCGATGGCCATATAGAGATTGTCATACTCAGCGCAGTCGTATTCCACGTCAAAACGGAAAGTATCCGAGCTCTTGCAGACCGAGGATGATATCGGATAGGCGCGCAGGAGGGGTACCTGGGCGCTGAGACCGGTCGGATATTCGTCCCCTTGCTTCTTGCCATCGGATTGCTTGTCGGGGGCCTTGAGATTCTCCAAGGTGTACCGGTTGGCGACATCATCCTTGTCGCCATTAATCACCACATGGCCGTCCTTGATCAGAATCGCCCGGTCGCAGTACTTCTTCACGGCACCCATGTCATGGGTGACGAGGATGACCGTCTTGTTGGGATCCTTCTTGACCTCGGTGAAGTAATCATCGCACTTGCGTTGGAAGGCCTCATCGCCGACAGCCAGTACCTCGTCCAGGATCAGTATGTCGCCTTGGGCCTTGATGGCCACGGAAAAAGCCAGGCGCACCTGCATGCCGCTGGAGTAGTTCTTCAGCTTCTGATCCATGAACTCGCCCAGTTCAGCGAAGTCCACGATGTCATCGTACATGGCATCGACCTCGCTGCGGGTGAATCCCAGTAGGGCTCCGTTCAAGTAGACGTTCTCACGGCCTGTCAGCTCCGGGTTGAAGCCGACGCCCAATTCGATAAAAGGCACCAGCTTGCCCGTATAGGAGATGCGACCGCGTTCAGGATAGTAGATGCCCGAAATCAGCTTGAGCAGGGTTGATTTGCCGCTACCGTTGCGTCCAACGATGCCGAAAAAGTCACCCCGATGCACCTGGAAGGACACATCCTGCAGCACCTGCTGCTCCTTGTATCCCTTGATTCCTCGTGTCCAGTTGATAAAGGCCTGCTTGAGTCCTGTGGCTTGTTCGGTAGGCAGACGAAAGACCTTATCCACATGCTCCACAGACAGGACCACGGGCCGATCGTCTTTTTTCTGACGGATTGGTTCCCCAGCCTTGCTCATCACATCACCTCGGCGAATTTGTGATTGTACTTGCGGAATACGCATACACCCAGCACCACCATGATCACAGTGAGCAGGATAGGGATCATGGTCACGAAGGGATTGCTGATCTGATTCCATACCGTGGGGGTGGTTTCCGGAGCGATGAATGAATGCCGGATATCCTGGATGGACTGCGCTATAGGGTTGAGCAGAAGCAGCTTGGCAACGACGGGACCCCACCAATGATGGATTCCCGATACCGCCGTCAGAGGATAGATGACAGGGATGGAATAGAAAATCACCTGCTGCAACACATCCCAGATATGCGAGACGTCACGGAAGTAGACGTACATGGTAGCCATGATCAGCGTGAAGCCCAAGGCCAGAATATACAGCTGGAATACGCTGATGGGCAGCAACAGGACTCTCCAAGTGAAATGCACCCGGCAGAAGATGGCAAAGATGAGAACCACGATCAGGTTGATACCGTAGCTGATCAGCGCCCCCATGGTAGCAGATACAACCACGATGTAATTGGGGAAATGCACCTTACGCAGGAGGTCGCCACGATCCACAATGGAACGCAGGCCTATGGAAGTTGACTCGTTGAAGAACTGCCAGGAGCTTATGCCCAAAAGCAACACGACGGGATAGGTCGGCGTGCCATCGGTCATCCTGAGGAATTTGGCGAAAACCAGATACATAACCACGAAGAGCATCAGCGGCTGCAGAACGGACCAGGCAACCCCAAGGAAGGATCCCTGATACCTGAGCTTGAAATCGGTCTTGACAAGCTCACGCAGGATAACCAATGAATAGTGGTATCGCTGGCGTAATCTATCTACGATGCTTCTCACAAGCGTACAGACTACCAAACAGCCGTGAAAGATATCCTTCCATCTCTGCATTCTCACAAATAACAACGGGTTGTTGATACTTTACAGCCACTGCTTCAGGTAGGCCCAGGCATTGTCCTTTGACGTATTCATGTCATCTCGATGGGAGATCAGAGTGATGTCTCAACCGGAGAAGGCAACAGGCCAATCAGCTCGCAGCCTCAATATCGAACTCCTACGCATATTGGCAATGCTGATGGTCGTCTATTGTCATATGATCATCCACGTTGATTTCACTAACGGGGTCTCGCGCATCGTATTGCCCATGTACCCAGGCTGGAAATCTGCGATCAGCTTCACTATTGTGCAATACGGCCAGGTTGGCGTTTCAATCTTCTTTATGATCTCAGGATACTTCCTCGTTAAGAAACAGTTTTCGTGGAGACGAATTTTCTCGACCTGGTTCCAGATGTTTCTCTATGCAGTTTTATGCTTAGTGATTGCAATTGTTGCCAAGCAATTCCGACCTCTGCCGTTCGGCACCAACGAGCTGCTATCTGGTTCCCAGACCCTGGATACAGTCCTCTGGAGTTTGTGCCCATTTTTGTACAACAGCTACTGGTTCATAGATGCGTACATTCTCATGCTGCTTCTTAGCCTATTTATCAATACTGTATATGCGCACATGTCCCAGAAGCAGATTCTTGCGCTGATCGCTCTTCTTATGTTCATCGGTACCTGGCCCTTATTTTTCGGCAGAGCAAATCATTGAAACAACATAGCATATGCCATTCTCGGATATATCATCGGCGCTTGTATCCGGACCTACCACGATTCATTGCAGGGCATATCAAATGGTGCGCTGGCCATCTGCACAGTCTGATGCACAGCACTCATGCTGGGGTTCAATCATTCTGTCTTGTCAGAATCCTACTGGGCACAGAGACTGACATGGACGGCACAAATCCATCAAGGCCTGCAAATACTGCCTATATGCATTGCTTTTTGCCTTTTCGTGGCAGTTTGTCGGCTACCACAGCTCCACCTCCCACACATATGGAGCAATTTCCTACTGCAGGTATCAGCAGGGACCTTCGGCGTCTACCTCCTGCATGAGAACACATTCGGTTTCCGATTCATCTGGGGCACTGTCGCTTCGTGGCTACCAAGCATATCCAGCAAGACTGGTTTCGTTTTAACTTATATAGTTACTGGACTACTCATCTTTGCATTTCTTGACATAATTGCTATGCTGATCGACCGATGGCTTATCTATCCGTTGCGTAATCTCATCATTAGTAAAGTTGAGCTATTCCAATGAACGACTAGATAAGCTAAATTCAGCGTGCTTCGCAGGGGTCGTTTGGCTACATTTTCCCTTGTTGCTATTGACTATGACGAACGGTATAGCGATTGTCAATACAAAACAGAAAAGAAAGCTAAGTGTATACCGAACCTGGTGAGTGGGTACAAACAATAGGCTGCACCAATTGACAAAGGTCGGAATCAAATAATATAGGTTTCTATAACGCTTAACCGCTACCGTAAGTCCAAGTGCAAGCAAAGGTACCCAAAGCACATACAAAGCCTCGGCGCCCAGGAAAGAGAACGGCGGAATTTTATTCAGTGCATTCTTCAAGGGGACCGCAATCTTTTCCTGAGTGTAACTAGGTTTGCATTCAGGATAACCTCTAAATATTTTTAATCCTCCTGCTTCCCACCAGCCGCAACGCACAGGTCCAGTGCGGTAGTACGTTTCACCATAGAAGAACGGTTCCAACAAGTATGGCGCTGCAGTAATATAATCCTTTGGATAACGGAAAAATAGTCGAATCCATGTCTTAACAAATTTTAATCTGTCTTTTGAGCTCGAGTCAACCTTATATCCATAATGCTTAGCATTATCAGCCGAGCTGGCCTTCCAATTTGGTTTTATACGGTCAATATCCAGAACTTTGTCTATTGCCTTCAGATCCGACTTGGTTAATTCATCTCGATGCAATATTGCCACTTTTGACAGCTGTTGTATAGGAACAGAAAGTGCCTCCTGAGGCCCTCCAGGTGCTATATCAAGTGCAGGAAGAACAGCCACTGGCACAAGTACAATCACCAAAGCAGCTGGAATCAACACAGAAATCAATAAAGCAACAATCCGCTTTCTAAGGAAAATCAACAACAAGAGAAGCGATAAGGTCGTAATGTATATGCTGGTTTTTTTCGTGAGTCCGGAAAGCACACCAAGAATGATGAGACACGTCACCAGTTTCCAACCAACAGCGCAGCCCTTATTACACCGGTATATAACTTCGAAAAAGGCCACCATCCATAGCAGAAAGATTGGAACCCATGTGGAGTCTTTCAGTACGGTACTTGTATTCATAGGAAAGACCGGCAACGCTGCTGCTAAGCACCAGCATGCACTAATATAGGGGTCAGTAAAACTCGTCCGCTTCCTGACCCAAATTAACGATGCCACAATAGAAAATGCAGCAACACAACTTTGTAATATTATGAGAATTTGAAATCCTAGGATCTCATTTCCAAGCAAAAGTCCTAGTTTATCAAATATTGCGTATAGGTACCCATCTACAAATGGATGGTGATCTTGCCCTACGAATCCTGGCAACTCGACCATCGTCATAGGATCCCAGACATGGCCGGTACGGAATTGAACTAACTGCAATACAGTATCGATATCAATAATCGCAGGTCCTTGAATTATCAGCATGGGCATCCAGCAAAGGACCATAGCCATAGTCGCCAAAGCCGTATGACCAAATGAGCCATCAAAAAGCTGTGCCCATTTTTCCAAGATACCATGACGCTTCAGAGAAGAATCGGTCTTTGTGTTCGTGCGACCATACTCATTAATGTTGGTTGTTTTCTCCATCAACCAGCAGATTCCTACAGTGAGCGCGAGACTAATTATCGATAATTGAATAATAAATACTGCCCAAAAGATTGGCTCATGCCACCTCGGGACCCCACCCACATAATTTGGGTAGCTGTCGATAGACGCATTAGAATTTTTCATCAAGCGAGGTATAACGATTGAAAGTGCCATAAAGAAAGCAACAATCGCTGAAATTACTCGACTCGGCGTTCTAGCATCTTCAAATTTAGGATAAAGCCTGTAGAATAATACTCCAACTCCCAAAGCAAGGATTGCAGAACCCACCGGACCGACCTGAGCAATGGAATCCAAACCCTTGTCTGCCAAGTTGGAGAAATTATCAAATACTCCAGAATCTAGGTTTCTGAATAATAAAGATTGGGCACCAAGGATCCCGACGAGCGCTGACAGAAAATAGCGCGATTTGTCTACAGATGATTGCTTTTTTCTTTTAGCCATTCAGCACCTCACAACCACTTATAGTTGCGGATAATCGATTGATGGGTTAAATCTCATAGCTTCAATCATCTTGCAGTACATCTGCCGACGCAGTTTCTTATCGACTCCACCGGACCGCATGGCATACCAAACCTGGGCGCAAAAAAGCAGATAATGAGCCAGGCTCTTATGATGCAATCTATAGGATCCCTGATTGCGGATGCCGTAGGCGAACTTCCAGGCATTCTTCTCGTTTATCATCGAGAAATTAACCCCCTTATTCTCACCCATATCGTGCACAACTACGCTATCGAGAACCTGGACTCCGGGACAGTCTCCGGAAATTCGAAGAGTGTACTCGGCATCGTCAAACCAGATGAAGTACTCCTTGTATGGCAGACCATATGCTTCCATGACCCAGCGTGGAATGAGTACAGACACGAAAGATGCCTGATTAATCAGCACCAGATCCCTGAGCCCCATGGCCCGCAACCTGCCCCAATCCCAGGTAGGCACAGGATTGTTCATTTCTGAAATGGTTCCGTCGATGTACTTGATCAGAGAGCAGGCAAAGGGAATATCAGGACTCAGGGCCTTGGTGGCTTGCTCATAACCTCCGATCAATTTTTCCAAGGCATCCGGCTTAGGATATCCGTCATCATCAAAGATCCACACGTAGTCAACGCCCATTCGGTAGCCCTCGCGCATGCCAGCAGAGAAGCCGCCGGCTCCGCCGACATTCTTGGGCAGGGTCACAATGCGAAGCTCCACCTTCCCTTCCAAGGGGAATACGCCCTTATATTCATGCAGGTAATCCGCAGTCCCATCAGTCGAAGCGTTGTCGACGATGATCAGAGCCTCGGGCAGAAAGGTCTGAGACTCCAGGGAGGCCAGAACCTTCTTCAGCTTTTCCAGACGGTTGAAGGTGACAACGACAGCGGCCACATTCCTCCGGTTATCTACAGCATTCATCACTGCGCCCATTCTCCCAACATCCGGGTGAAGAAGGAGTCGGCCGATTCCTTCCTTGAAAACTCTTGAAGCCGTTCCAGCTCCACGGTCCACAACCGCCTGCGATCCTCTTCATGACCATCCATCCTCAGCAAGGAACGGACCGATTGGCGGACCAGCCCCAGCGATTCTCGAGGCAGCAGCCCCTGGGCAGGAACCAGCGTCGATTGGGAACCGACATCAGCGCTCAACACCGGCATGCCCCGACTGATAGCCTCGATGGTCGTAAGAGTGATGCCCTCATTGATCGAGGTAATCAACAGAGCGTCCGCCCAATCATATGTTGCAGAAACCGGCTGAGAGACATCACGACGTTCCACTACATGACCCAAGCCATATTTCGCAAGGAGTTTGCGTACCTCCAAGTCCATATCGCCGCTGCCATGCATGATAAAGCGAAAACGACCCGGGAAACGACGCTCCATCTCCTTGGCGACATTGATAAATGCCTCCGGGCGCTTCTGCCTGGTCATCCTTCCTACAAAGGCGACATGGAACACATCCTGCTGTACCCGGTCCTTGTACTGTGGATTCATCTGATTGGCAGTCAGACCAACCAAGGGCGCCATAACCACCTTTTTTGCCGCTATGCCATGACGATTTACCAGCCAATCCTGCAGTTGGGGTGAAATGACATGGTGTAGATCGATGTAAGGGTCACGGCTCACGCTCTGGTTGGGATAGCCACCACGGTCGTGGTATTCAAGAATGTGCAGGGAGTCGATAATGAACGTATGCGGGTAATATCGCTTGATCCACCAGAGCCGGTCGTACATCCACTGATTGTGATGAATCATGACACCACGAATGTTGTACTGCTCAAATAGAGCCCTGAGCAGGGGCACGTCGCCGATGCCCTCCTGCGCAGGAAAGGTCAGATTGATGACGAGGGCATCATCCAAGTCCTTGCTGACAATCCATGGCTGATGACTGTCATTGTTGGTGATGACGATGGGCAATAGCCCCGCTTTTCGAGCCAGAGCGACTGTTTCCATGGCCCAACGCTCGGCTCCCCCGGGCTGCAGCCAATGCATGGCAATAATGACAGCTTTGGAAGCCGAAGAGTCCGGTTGCTCAGGTTCGATTGAACTGCCTGGATGATGCACAGCCCCACGAGCGAACAGGTCGCTGGTCGAATCGGGACGATAAGTCTCAATAGCCTGGTATCCCGCTTTCTCGCGCTTACGCCTGAGCAATTCACGTACTTGATCGAACAGAAGTGGAAAATGCAGCTCACAGTAGTTATAAATTTGGTTGCGCATAGGTAACCGAGAAGACAGACTCCTGGCCTTAACCGTCATGTCAGTGGCATCATCTGGTGTTAATAACACATAGCGTTCATTCCAGTCGACCAGCTGATGATGCAGGTCGAAATAGTGAGGCGTAAAAGCAGTCTTAGATTTAGATACAGACCGGGCTTTGAATTCGATCACAGGTTTAAGTCCGGCACCCTTGGTTAGAGAACCATTGAGAGTCGAGGTATCCGTCAAGCGGGGATACTGCCAGTCTTCACCCATATAGATCTTGTAGAGCAGTTCTCGACCAGGCTGCATCAACGAATGATAGTTGACAGTTGAAATAACCAATCGGCGTTGCCGTTCGCTCAAGCCACCAAGTTGCTTCCAGGCATCAGATCCAGTTTCAAATAGCTGCTGCATGAGGTCTATGCTAACCTGAGCGCGGTACGTGAATTGGGCATATCTCTGCTATTGCCCACAAATTTCATAATCCTATATCGACCTCAATCTGAGAATCCCTATATGTATAGTGTTAATCATGAAGCCTGCCTTGGAAGAAGCCACCATTGCCGTTCTCCTGCCCTGCTATAACGAGGAGCAGACGATAGGAAAAGTCGTTGACGATTTCCATAAAGCACTCCCAACGGCGACCATTTACGTTTATGACAATAACTCTACAGATAAAACAGCTTCCATAGCACAATCCAAGGGTGCAGTAGTCCGACCGGAACCGCGCCAAGGTAAGGGCAACGTCATACGAGCTATGTTCGAAGATATTGATGCCGACGTATATGTCATGGCCGATGGCGACGACACCTATCCAGCGGAAAGTGCTCCCGCCATGGTCGACAAAATCCTCGAGGGCTATGACATGGTGATAGGCGACAGACTGAGCTCCACCTACTTCCAAGAAAACAAAAGACCCTTCCACAACGTCGGTAACAGATTGGTTCGCTCGGCAATCAACGGCATCTTCCATGCGCAAATCAAGGATATTATGACGGGATACCGAGCTTTTTCGTTTACCTATGTTAAATGCTACCCGATCCTGTCCCATGGATTCGAAGTGGAAACAGAAATGACCATACACAGCCTGGACAGGAATCTACGGCTGTACGAAATGCCCGTTCAGTACCGCGATCGCCCTAAGGGCTCCCACAGCAAACTCAACACTGTGGGCGATGGGATTCGCGTACTTTCCACCATTTTTAGAATGATCAGGGAGTACAAACCTCTACCCTTCTTTGGAGGATGCGGACTGCTGATAGACCTGGTCGGTTTCGGTTTTCTCTTGTCGGTAATGATTGAGTTCTGGCACACCGGATCGGTCCCGCGTATTCCTACCCTTATCGGATCAGTCTTGTTGATCCTTGTCGGTCTGTTATCCATCATCGCCGGTATCGTTCTCGATGTTCTAGCGAAAAACGACAGAAGAGCCTACATTCATACTTCAAACTTATTTGCGTATCTTCACCGCCATCAGCGAGAGCACGAGACCAACCGCAGTGAACACTAATGCGATTCAATACGACAAATCGCCGAATAGCTTTCTGATCAGATAAAACTGACCTGAATCAGTGCCGCCTGTTCTTTAGACAGCACAAGAATGTCGCCCGAATCCGAGCCGGATCTGGATTGCATTTCCGTCGGGCTTACGGCTAATTCATCATCAGTCTGCTTACTTTTCACCCGCACCAGACTGCCAGGTCCTATGTGGTAACTGCTGAGTACACGAAGTATTTGTGAATCCTCGTCGCTGACTCGTTGCACCCTTACCGTCGTCCCTGCAGATACTTCCGAAAGAGGCCTTATGGTTGTAGGTATTGGCGGAAGGTCCCCCTCGGGTGAGGGTATGGCATCTCCATGCGGATCAGCTGTGGGGTGCCCCAGATACTCGTCGATGCGATCCACCATCTTGTCGGAGACGGCGTGCTCAAGGCTGTCCGCCTCCTCATGCACCTCATCCCAACCGTAACCGAGGACCTGCACCAGGAAGGTCTCCAGCAGCCTGTGGCGCCGGACCATGGTCACCGCGTAGCGACGACCGGTTTCAGTCAGCTCGACCTTGCCGTAAGGCCTGTGGGTGACCAGACCGGCATCGACCAGACGGCCCAGTGCACCCGAGACCGTCGACTGTTTCATACCCGTCCTGTCGGCCACCGCAGTGGGCTGGACAGGGCCCTTGTCCCATTCCTGAAGATCCCAGATGACCTTGAGATAATCCTGGGCGCTGGAGGACAGTTCGGCAATTCCCATGTTCCACAGTCTATAGCACAGCTCCACGGCACGACCCGCGAGCAACCCCTGCAGGCATATTTTGAGATTGTCGCAGATCACCTCTGGTATTCTTCATCGAGCGCCACTAGACTTCGAAGGGTCGAAGTCTATAGCCAGCCCCACGACCGCCACGGTCCAGAATCAAGGAAGGTGACATGCCGAACACTCAGACCCGACCCACCCCAGGGTCCACCAGTCCAGCCGGATCCGAAGTCAGGACTCCGCCGTCCAGTCGGCAGCACCAATCCCATCCCATCATTGAGACGGCCAATGGGCGCTCCCTGGAGGAGATCAACGCCACGGTCTCCGTACCCAACTCAACCTCCTCCTTCTGGAAGAACCTGGCAGCCTTCTCCGGCCCGGGCGCTCTGGTGGCAGTCGGTTACATGGACCCGGGCAACTGGATCACCTCCATCGGCGGCGGCGCCCAGTATGGCTACCTGCTCATGAGCGTCATCCTCATCTCCAGCCTGATCGCCATGATGCTGCAGTACATGTCGGCCAAGCTGGGAATCGTGACCGGTCTGGACCTCGCCCAGGCTACACGCCAGCACACCAGCCGCCGGCTCAGCTTCGCCCTCTGGATCTGCACGGAGCTGGCTGTGATGGCCACCGACATCGCCGAGGTGATCGGCGGAGCGATCGCCCTGAAGCTGCTCTTCGGCATTCCACTGATCCTGGGCGTGACGCTGACCGTGCTGGACGTGCTCATCCTCCTGCTGCTGACCAAGATCGGCTTCCGACGCATCGAGGCCATCGTGGCCACCCTGATTCTGGTCATCATGGCGGTATTCCTCTACGAGGTCTTCCTTGCCAGGCCCGACATGCCCGCGGTCTTCCGCGGCTTCATCCCTGACAAGGCCATCCTGGGCAACGGCCAGCTGACCATGGCTCTGGGCATCGTGGGCGCCACGGTCATGCCTCATAACCTCTATCTGCACTCATCCATCGTCCAGACCCGCGACTTCGACCGGAGCGACGACCGTCAGGTTGCCAACGCTGTCCGCTTCGCCACCTGGGATTCCAACATCCAGCTGTCCGCCGCCTTCGTGGTCAACTGCCTGCTGCTGATGCTGGGTGCGGCCATGTTCTTCGGACACGGCGAAGGGCTGGATACCTTCACCGCCCTCTACAACGCCCTTGGCGACAAGACCATCGCCGGTCCGGTCGCCTCCGGTCTGCTCTCCACCCTCTTCGCCGTAGCCCTGCTGGCCTCGGGCCAGAACTCGACCATCACCGGCACTCTGACTGGACAGATCGTCATGGAGGGCTTCATCCGCATGAGGATTCCTCTCTGGCTGCGCAGGCTGGTCACCCGTGTGATCTCCATCATCCCCGTGCTGATCTGCACCATCGCCTTCGGCGGCAAGGAGTCCGCCCTGGATAGTCTGCTGGTCTACTCCCAGGTCTTCCTGTGCGTGGCCCTGCCCATATCCATGATCCCCCTGGTCTGGTTCACCTCCTCCAAGAAGATCATGGGCAAGTACGCCAACCCTCGATGGATGGCCTTCCTGGCCTGGATTGTGGTGGCGGTCCTGACGGGGCTCAACCTCCAGCTGGTCATCCAGGATGTGGGAGAACTTATACAGCTGCTCTGAGCACAGGTGCTCTGATGAGAGCCGCCGCCATTTGCCGATTGAATAAGGCAGTGCCGGCGGCTCTCTTGTAATTCCGCCCGCAACAGACACGTCACTCTTCGTCGTCATGAGCATCTTGCTCGATTAGTGACATATCTGACTCTCGCTCAGCGCGCATATCCACCAACTCAATCCCCAGTCAGATACGGTGGAGAATAGCAGGATTTTATCAAGAGTCCTGCCATCAGCGACCGGACAGTCGACCAGGAGCTGGGTCGCAGACCTGGCTCGCATGGGACCGTCAATCGCGAAAATCATAGGTGTCAGAGGAATCGAGCAGACATGAACGACAAACTTACTACCAACGAAGGGCAGCCCTGGGCAGACAACAACCATAGCCAGACAGCGGGCACCCGGGGGCCCATCCTCATGCAGGACTACCAGCTCCTCGAAAAGCTGGCCCACTTCAACCGCGAGCGCATACCAGAGCGCGTAGTCCACGCCAAGGGAGCCGGAGCCAAGGGAACCTTCACCTTGACCAAGGACATGAGCGCCTACACCAAGGCCGACGTATTCAACGGAGCAGGCAAGACGACGCCCGTCCTGCTGCGCTTCTCCCAGGTGGCCGGCGAATCCGGCTATCCCGACACCCTGCGCGACGTGCGTGGCTTCGCCCTGCGCTTCTACACGCAGGAAGGCAACTACGACGTGGTGGGCAACAACACCCCCGTATTCTTCGTCAACGACCCCCTGAAGTTCCCCGACTTCATCCACTCGCAGAAGCGGGACCCGGCCACACACCTGCGCAGCCAGGAGATGCAGTGGGACTTCTGGTCCCACTCCCCCGAGTCTGTCCACCAGGTGACTTATCTGATGGGCGACAGGGGCAACCCGGCCAGCTACCGGAACATGAACGGCTACGGAAGCCACACCTTCAAGTGGGTCAATGCGAAGGGTGAACAGTTCTGGGTCAAGTACCACTTCCTGAGCGAGCAGGGCGTGAAGAACATGACCGACGAGACTGCTGCCAAGGTCGCCTCCGAGGACACGGACTTCCTCCTGCATGATCTTTACGATGCCATCGACAGGGGCGACTACCCCAAGTGGAAGGTCTGCGTGCAGATCCTGCCTTACCAGGAGGGACTGGACTACAAGGACGATATCTTCGACGTGACCAAGGTTGTCTCCAAGAAGGACTATCCGCGCATTGAGATAGGCGAGTTCGTGCTGGATACCAACCCGACCAACTACTTTGATGATGTGGAGGAAGCCGCCTTCTCCCCCGCCAACTTCGTTCCAGGCATCGAGCCCTCGCCCGACAAGCTGCTGCAGGGCCGCCTGTTCGGGTACAAGGATGCTGAGCGCTACCGTCTGGGCGCCAACTACGAACAGCTGCCCATCAACCGCCCGGTCAGCGAGGTCCACAACTACGAGCGGGACGGTTTCATGTCCCAGGGTCAGGATGGATCGGTCAACTACGAGCCCAACAGCAAGGGCGGCCCCGTGGAAGACAACGATGCCAAAATGCACAGCGATGCCGTCCAAGGGCAGACCGAATACTCCCGCCCCTATGACAAGGACTACTATTCCGCAGCCGGCCGTCTCTACAGGCTGATGAGCCCGGAAGAGAAGGACCGCCTGATCCAGACCATCAAGAACACCCTGGGATCCGTCGATGACCAGGAGATCCAGGTTCTCGAGACCAGGCAGTTCTACCAGGCTGACCCCGACTACGGCCAGCGCGTGGCCGAAGCTCTTGGCCTTTCCATGGATCAGATCAAGTAACACAGGAACAGGGCGGGAATTGTCGGCGACACGTCTGGACTGGCCTGCAATCCCCGCCCTGTGTTACTATTTCCTAGTTGCCTTGATCAGGGTCACGTAGGCTACGGCCCCGTTCATTGCAGCCTTGGAGGATTCGCCTAGTGGTCTATGGCGCACGCTTGGAAAGCGTGTTGGGTTCACGCCCTCACGAGTTCGAATCTCGTATCCTCCGCCAGCAGAGTCTTGGACAGTGACCCAAGACTCTTTTTGTATGCGCAATTTCGGCATCACCATCCTTTTCGCTGTCTATCCTGTTCCTTTCCACTTTGTCTGGTCTTAGCAGGTCGTTTACTATAGCGAGCTAGGCGGTCTTGTTACGATAAGGCGCCTGATCACCTAAGTACTTGGCAAGACAGGGATGTCTGGAGACGACAAGACGCTGCGAGCAGAGCGAGACAAAGAAAGTTCAAGGCCATGCCGTTGAAGACTTACGGCAAATGCGAGAGAGGATACGCTCAGCCCCGTCACCAGCTACAAGTTGGCACACATAGATCTTTGCGACGGGTGATCTTACTTAAGCGAATCACCGGTCGCTTCCTGGACAGGCTGATAGGCGCCTCTTCTGGTCTGAGCGCTGAGTGCATCCACAGCAGACTGAAGGTTATACGATCTGCAAATGTAATGATCGGCATCATATCAATTTCCATTTCGTACATCTAAATAAGCGTCATACCTTTTTAAGTATCAAATTATGACCGATGCCTGTATCCCTGCTCGTTGGCATCATGAGCCAATCGATGTCAGCAACGGTCCCTGCTTTGAAAGCGAAAAGACACCTTTCTTACTCAGTCGCAGTTCTATTCGGTTTAAGGAAGAAAGAGCTGCATAGACCGATTAGGGCTACGAGCATAAGGAAGATGAAGGCCCATTGGTAGCCCTGGTCGAGTGCCTGGGCTGACGTGGCTCCGCTGAGACTGCCGCGCTGAGTGCCGATGGTCACAATCATCATGGCTACGGCCGTACCCAGTGAACCGCCGACCTGGCGGACAGTCGAGGCAGCCGCGTTGCCATGGGCCGTGAGTTCTGTAGGCAGTGCGTTGATGCCCTCGGTGAAAGTAGTCATCATGACCAGCGCCACTCCTGCCAAGCGCAGAGCATAACAGGAGGCGATCACGATAAGACTGGTAGTGGTGCCGAACCATATCATCGGCAAGGTTCCGGTCAGCAGCACCGCGTATCCCAAAAGGGCGATTCTCCTCGCCCCGATTCTTTGGTAGATCAGACCAGAAAGTGGGTTGAATACGCCCATGACAATGGCTCCCGGCAGCATGACCAGACCAGAGGTGAGCGCGCTTGACCCGCGCGTATTCTGCAAGTACAGGGGAAGCACCAGCTCCACCCCGACCATGGCAATGTTGCTCAGGGTGCTCAGCAGACTGGTCAGGTTGAAGGTGGCATTCATGAAAACACGCAAATTCACCAGCGGAGACTTCAGATGCAGCTGACGCCGACAGAACAGGATTACTACCAGCACACCAGCCAGTAGCAATCCCAGGTCAAGCACTGACGCACCGCCCGCGTCCCCAATGGCCGACAGGGCGTACAGAATGAGCCCGAAGCCCAGGCAGGAATAAACTACGGAAGGCACGTCCAGCCGAGTTCTCACCTGGTGGTTGACCGTATAGACCAGGAAGAACGAGGCCACCAGAATCGCGGCGCTCAAGACAGCAAGCAGCACAAACAAGGCCCTCCAGGACCAGTGCTCCAAAACAAACCCCGAGAGCGTGGGGCCAACCGTCGGACCCAAGGCCACCACCAGGCCCACCATGCCCAGGGCCACACCGCGCCTATCCGGCGGGAAAAGCAGCAGCACCACATTCTGAATGAAAGGCATCAGCGATCCGGCGGCTATGGCCTGGATGATTCTGCCCGCCAACAGCAGCGGGAAATGCCCTTCGGAAAAGACACAGACCAGGGAGCCAGTCAGGAAAATAGCCATCATGGCCATGAAGGTGTGCTTGGACCGGAAGTTGGAAAACACCCAAGCCGATACGGGTATCATCAGCCCCACCACCAGCAGATAGGAGGTGCTCAGCCACTGAGCAGTGGATTGGGACACATGGAATTCCGCCATAATGGTGGGCAGAGCATTGTTAAGGAAGGTCTCCGCCATCAAGGCCAGGAAAGCCCCTGCCAAAAGCGTGCCCATCATCGCGGTGCGACTTCCCTCAGCCCCGCCTTGGCTGCCTTCCCTCTTGCGGCCATCCTTATTCATACCGCATCCTCTCCGTCCTTCACCGGCTCGGGCCGAAGCCTGCGTGATCCAACTAAAAGCAGATCAGGATTCCATGTTTCTAATGATTCGTTCCAGGTAGCCGACCAGCTGTTTACTCTCCTGCTCATCGAACCCTTTCAAGGCAAGCTTGCCCGTGGTCTCTAATACATGCCGGATCTCGACCTGGTGGGCGTCAAGCTCGCTCCGCGCCTGCCCGGTGAGCTTAAGAACCATCTGACGTCGGTCATCACTCTGCGGCTTTGCCGTCAGCCATCCTGCCTTGACCAGCCGTTTGACAACTCCCCGAACCGTAGGATGGCTCAAACGGAACCTGTCGCCCACCGTCTTCTGCGTCACCTCCAGGCCCTCATGCTCATACAGGTAATAGACCATGACAAATTGGGGACCAGTCAGATTGGGAAAGATGCTCCGCACACACTCATTCATGTGCTTTTCCAGCAGGGTGTTGGCTATTTTGACCAGTCCCTCTGGCCGCTTCTCCGAGAGCTCCAAAAGATACCGCCTCCCTAAAATGTAGCATGCTACATTATTGACAAAGAAGGCCCAGCTGTCAAATCAAAGAAATACAGAAACCCATCCAACAACTTCCGTAATACGAGGGGAGGGGGGCTCGAGCAAAAGAAGAGCCTTAGCTCAGCCTTTCCGACCGGTGGGCATGCTGGTTTACCTAGCATTTAGGCCTCAGTATCGTCGTTCTGCATAGCCGATTGGCTAAGCAATACTGATAGGATGATAAGTTGACACTCCATCCCACCGCCGCTGTCAACAAATCATGAGCCTTTAGTCCAACAGACCTCCTTTACCTTGGAGCGACCAACAGAGAAAATTGCTAAACCGCATCAAGGGATCCACCAGGCAGACACACGCCTACTCTCATGCAAGAAGCTCTTTCAACAACACAAGGCCAATATTGAACCTCCTGAGACGTGGCTTCATCAGTCAATACAGTCAGATAAGAACGAATTCAGAGAAAAGCAAGCTATCCGGGCAATAAATAGTTTCCGATATAATATAGTTTCTATAATGAAATCAAATAATCCGTCCTCCCTCTACGATGCTCTCATGTATCTGCAGTGCGAATTCGTAGCAGAGCGCAACAGGGTCAACCCGGGGAACATCACCTGGCAACAGTTCGACATCCTCACCGTTCTGCGCACAGGAGCGTCCACGCCCTCACAGATTGGTCAGCGACTCGGCATAACCCGATCCAAGGTCTCCAAGAACCTCAGCACTCTGCGCGATCTCGGATACATCAGGCAGGTGCCTGACGCCCACGACCGGCGAGAGCTGGAGACCAATCTGACCCAGGATGGCCGGGACATGCTTGACATCATCGATCAACAGCATAAAACCCTTGAGGAAGATGCCCGACAGGTCTGGTCCAAAGACGAACAGGAAGAGTTCGCTACTCTTGCCAACAGGCTTATCAACAAGCTACGCCAGGAGCGAGTCGCCCAATGAGGACCGAGTGCATTCTTATTGATCGGGCCTCCACGCACAACCTCAAGCAAGTCTCGCTGGCCATACCAAAGCGGGCCATCACCGTGGTCACCGGCCTGTCGGGTTCAGGAAAGTCGTCTCTTGTGTTTTCCACGCTGGCAGCCGAATCACAGCGCATGATCAATCGCAGCTACAGCTCCTACATTCAGCAGCTCCTGCCCAAGTATGAGCCTGCGGAAGTCGCCCGAATCGACAACCTGCCCTTCTCCATTGTCGTAACCCAAAAGCAGCTCTCGGGCAATGCTCGCTCAACCGTAGGCACCTATACTGATATCTACACTGCCCTGCGCCTGCTGTTCTCCCGTATGGCCCAGCCCTTCATCGGGTACTCCATGACATATTCCTTCAACAATCCTGCGGGGATGTGCCCGATCTGCCAGGGACTCGGAACTGTGCGCACTCTGGTGCTTGATCGCCTGCTCAACATGGATCTCTCGCTGAACCAGGGAGCCATCTACTTTCCCACCTTCCAGCCAGGCGGCTGGAGGCTGACCAGGTATACGGATTCAGGTTATTTTGACAACGACCTGCCCCTACAGGAGTGGGACAGAGATGACCTCGACTTCCTGCTCTACGGCAAGAGGCAAAAACCGGCACACCCTGGCCCCAACTGGCACAAGACAGCCATGTATGAGGGATTGGTGCCCAGGATCACCAAGACCTTCATCAACCAGAGCAACGACAAGTACCAGCATGAGCTGGAGGAGGTTACGCGAATCACCCAGTGCCCCGACTGCCAGGGGGCCAGAGTCAACGCCAAGGTGCGCTCAGCCAGGATCCGCGGACTGAACATAGCTGACTGCTCCGCCATGAGCGTGGCAGACCTCCAGGAATGGCTTGGAAAGATTCATGACGATCAGACTGAGACCATTCTGCAGGACTTGAAACGCAAGATAGCCAATCTGATAACGGTGGGTCTGGGCTACTTGAGTTTGGAGCGTGGCACCTCCACACTTTCCGGAGGAGAGGGACAGCGTCTGAAAATCGCCAACTGCCTGAACAGCCCCTTGAATGACGTCCTATACATCTTCGATGAGCCAAGCGTTGGCTTGCACCCCCATGACCTGACTGGGATCAAGAAAATCTTTGAGGGCTTGCGAGACAAGGGCAATACGGTAGTGATCGTGGATCATGACCCCGAGCTCATCGCCATTGCGGACCATATCGTCGATATGGGGCCAGGGGCAGGCAGTGAAGGCGGACGGATCGTCTTTGAAGGGAACTATCAGTCTCTGCTGAGAAGCGGCACAGCAACTGGCAGAGCCCTGGGAGATCCAGGCGTGGTAAATGAACCATCGGTGCCTTCGCATGGCTTCTATACAATAGACAAGGTCACTGCCCACAACGTCAGAGAAGCCCACGCCAAGATACCCCGGCAAATGCTGACTGTGGTGACCGGGGTGGCCGGCTCAGGTAAGAGCACCATTATTAAGGAAGGCTTCATGGCTCAACATGAGGCCTTACTCCTGGATCAGAAACCAATCAAGACCAGCGGACGCTCCAACCTGTTGACCTACTTGGGTGTCTTCGACCCGCTGCGTAAGGCCTTTGCCAAGGCCACAGGCGAGTCCCCCTCGCTCTTCTCATTCAACGCTGCCGGAGCCTGTCCGGTCTGCAAGGGCAAGGGGGTCGTCACCCTGGATATTGCCTACATGGGCGACACCAGCACTATCTGCGAAAGCTGCCATGGAACCAGGTATTCAACGCAGACCTTGTCTGCCAGATACCGTGGTCTCAGCATCGCCCAGGTGCTGAAACTGACTGCCAGCGAGGCTATGCACCAATATCGTGAAGTGCTGGGGCCAGCTATGAAGGCCCTGGAGGATGTGGGTCTGTCTTACCTATCCGTTGGGCAGGCTCTTGATACGCTCTCGGGCGGTGAGCTGCAACGCCTCAAGCTGGCCAGACTACTCAAGGAGGGAATTCATGAGACCCTGATTTTGGATGAGCCTACCAGCGGCCTGCATGAATCCAATATCCTGCAGCAGATTGCGCTCCTACATAAACTCATCACCAACAAAGGACTCACTATCATCGTCATAGAACATAACCTGCGCTTCATCGGCCAGGCCGACTGGGTGATCGATATGGGCCCAGGAGCCGGAAGCGCGGGCGGCAAGGTGTTGTTCGAAGGGGCTCCGCTGGCACTGATGCACCGCAATGACACTCCCACAGCCCGAGCCTTGAATGCCTATTTCGGCTTTATCAAGGATGCCGCGGTGCAACCATAAGCGGCTGCATTCGGATCAGCGCTAGCTCAGCAATCTTGCAGACGGCGCCTTTGCATGCCATCCTGATCGAAATTGTCATCATCCAGCCAGGTCTCCAACCGCTCTTTCACTGCCGGCCATTCACTATCCAATATGGAAAACCAATCCGTGTCCCGAGTGCGGCCCTTGTAGACCATATCGTTTCTGAACCGGCCTTCAGCCTTGAATCCCAGCCTCAGCGCAGCCGCCCGGGAGGGCGCATTGAGGCTGTCGCACTTCCACTCGTATCGGCGATAGCCCAAGTCCTCGAAGACATGCCGAGCCATCAGATACTGGGCTTCGGTAGCCTGCCTGCTTCTCTGCAACTCCCGGGTGTAGATAACGTGGCCCATCTCGACGCTTCCCATATCCGCCCGAATGCGCATCAAGGCATACATGCCCAACAGGTCCGACGAATCATGAAGCTGCACATGCTTGCGTATATCCGCGTCCTTCAGGCCTGCAGACCGACCGACACCAAACTCGGGTGCAGACGGCTTGCGGAGAATAGCAAAGAAGAGAGGATCCCGACTGTCAGTCATGGATGCGAACCCTGAGTCGAATGCTGGCCTGTCAGGGAAAAGATCGTGAGTGCTATAGGTCATGATGGATTCGTCGCAATCCGGACCGAAAATCCGCTCATAGAAAGCATCACCTTGGTTGTCGTTTAAGGGCACTACCAGAACGGTCCTGCCAGTCAAGTTGACAGGCTCCGGCATCATGGCCCCGGCAAACGAAATCACGTCCCCTATAGGTTGCCCAAACTCATTGACTCCCATACCCGCGTCTCCTCCCTCGGAACGATGCTCGCTCCGTCATCGTACGGAAGGAGGCAGCCCTGGCAACACCTGCTATAACCCCGTACAATCCTGGCAATTAGGATACCAGGCAAACACCCCCCAAAAGTCCGTATGAAACCGCCTCACGCAATCACACGTGTACTCTCCCTTTCCACCTCCTTTGTCATCCTGTCCACAGGATGCTGATTTGCCACAATATTTGTCCACATGCAACAAAATGGAAGGACTGACGCTTCTGCGAGAATTAGACTGATACCTAAGAGGAATGCTCGAGGAACATCAACTGGTATTTTCTCTGCCTAACGTCAGCATCGACCAAGGGAGTAATCACCATGTCCAAGGCTTTGATCGTCGTGGATGTTCAACCGACTTTCTGCGAAGGAGGTGAGCTGGGAGTCGAGGGAGGCAACGCTACAGCCAGTAAAATCGCCGACTATGTCCACGGCCATGCTGGCGACTACGCCTACATGGCCACCACCCAGGATTGGCATATCGAACCCGGATCCCATTGGTCCGATCACCCGGATTTTGTGGACACCTGGCCCAAGCACGGCGTAGCCGGCTCACCCGGGGCGGAGCTGCATCCCAGGATTCGAGGGCTGGGCATCGCCCATCACTTCAAAAAAGGTCAGTATTCTGCCGCCTACTCCGGATTCGAAGGCATCGAAGACAACACCGATCGGATCCAGAGCAGGGACGAGTTCACTGCAGCCAGATTATCCGGTGTCACCCTGGCCGACGCCCTGGCACAAGCTGGCGTCGACCAGGTGGACGTTGTCGGCATCGCCGAATCCCACTGTGTCAAGGAGACCGCCCTGGATGCCGCGAAACTCGGTTACCAGGTCACGGTCTTCGAGGATCTGACAGTCCCGGTCAGCGAGGATCAGGGCGTTGAGGCCCGAAAGGCCATGGCCCAAGCGGGCATTCGTCTGTTTTCCTCCAACGACGACTAAGGGCAGCGGCAGCGGAATTCACCAAGGCTGAATGGTGGGGCCTACGGTGAATTCCGATACATTGGTGTCCTCAGGCTGATCAATGGCGAAGGCCACCACCTGTGCCACCCGTTCGGGATCAATCTGGTAGCTGTCGTAGGTCTTGTTCATATCGGCCAGGGTCTGCTTGTCCGTGATGGTCCCCAGCAGTTCAGTCTTAATGGCCGCAGGATAAATAGTAGAGGTACGGATGTGTGTTCCCTCCTGGGCGGACTCCATCCTGAGCACCTCCATCAGATCTCGCAGGCCCCACTTGGTTGCTCCATAAACCGCTCCTTCCGGGTAGGCCTTGAGCCCAGCCACCGAAGAAGTGGCAATGAACTGCCCGTGACGCTGCCCGATGAACTCCGGCAGGGCCGCAGCAATGCCGTACAGTGCGCCTTTGAGGTTGACGTCAATGGTCCGATCCCACTCGTCCACATGGAGGGCCGACAAGGGCGAGTTAGGCATGAGCCCGGCGTTGAGGAATACCACGTCCACTCCACCGAACTGCTTCTTGGCGAAAGCCACGAAGTCCTCATTGGCCTGCCGATCGGTCACATCCAACGCCATGGAGGCCGCCTGGCCACCAGCCTGAACGATGTCGTCGACAATTGTGTCCAGCCGATCCTTACGGCGAGCGCCCAGCACCACCTTGGCCCCTCGCTGTGCCAACAGCCTCGCCGTGGCCTCACCTATGCCGGAAGAAGCTCCGGTGATAAGCACTGTCTTGTTCTCAACAGTCATAACAGTCCCACCTTTCCTTGATCTTCAATCGGCCTGATGGTACAACTTCGAGTCGCTGGAAGTGCAAGTCTTGCTACAGCCAAGTCCGAACCAACAATCGTGACCAAATGCGTGGCATGGGGCTGAAACTATTGAGAAGGACAGATCAGTCAGGACTGAGCTGGCCGGGCACATGTAGAATCGACGCAGTAATCCACGAAGAAAGGCGGCCGCACTGCCATGAGCGCAAGGAACCAGAGTCGCACTCCTTTTTCCCTCCTGATGGCGGTCTATGCCGGGGACACACCCTCCTTCGTTGCCCGTGCATTGAAATCCGACACCATTGAACAAACCCTCATGCCCAATCAGGTCGTCATTGTGCGCGATGGTCCATTGGGCAAAGAACTGGGCCAACTGGTTGATCAGTACCCGACTGAGCTGAAGAGACACTTGCTTCAGGCCGACAGGGCCGAGGAAATGCCCGAGTTTACAATCGTGCGTCTGCCGACCAACAGAGGACTCGCCCACGCACTGAATCTCGGGTTGAAGTCCTGCAAGTACGAACTGGTGGCCCGGGCGGACAGCGACGATATCTCCCTCCCATCGAGATTCAGCATTCTCATCCCCCTGTTGGCCTCATCGGGTTTAGATGCCCTGGGCAGCGCCATCCAGGAGTTTGCAAACGACGAGCACACTCCCGGTCGGATTCGCTATCTGCCAGGAGGAGGATCCGGACTTCGGACATATGCCACCCTGCATTCCCCTTTGCACCACCCCAGCGTGGCATTTCGCAAAACCAGCGTGTGCAAGGTGGGCGGTTATCCGGAGAATACCGGGCGCTTTGAAGATTACCGTCTTTGGGAAACCATGCTGGTCAGCGGCGAACATATCGGCAACATCAAGGAACCTCTTGTCCTATACCGATCCGATACGGCTATGTATCACCGCAGGGGCGGCATGCGCATGTTTCGGGACGAGCTGCGCCTGCAAGCCGATTTTCTGCATGATGGCTTCATCAGCCCTATACAATATGTCAGAAACATCCTCATCCGCGCCTGCTACCGTCTGTTGCCCGACCAAGTACGCAGCTGTCTGTATGCCATCATGACCACCCTGCTCAACCGGCTCCATGGGAAGTCGGTGAATGACAGCCGAAAGAGGTGAATCATGCAATCAACCCTGATGACCTGGCAACAATCCTTGCCGCTCTTGCTGTTCATCATCGCAGCCCTGTATCTACCCGGCTGCCTGCTGGTGGCAGCGCTGGGCAACCGTAAACCCATCTTCGTGGCGGCGCTTGGCCCTGTGGCCTCCATTGCACTGGCCGGCATTGATGGCGTGCTCTTCCAGCCGCTCGGCATATCCTGGAGCTGGCGCTCCTATGGACTTTCGGCCGTAATGCTCATTATCGTCATTCTTCTGGCACGCCAACTTTTCAATCATTTTCGTAATTCAGATGAAGTCGGCCGAGAATCCTGGGTACCGACTACCAATGTCGGAAAAACCAAACCTCGATTGAGGCACTTCCTTCCGGCACTTCCGGCAATCATCGGCACAGTACTGGCTGCTTGCAACATCGGCATCAGACTGATGCACGCCGCACCTTCGCCTGATCAGGTCACGCAAAATTACGACTCGGTCTTCCACTACAACGTAGTGGCACGAACTGTGCTCACTGGCCAGGCTTCATCACTGCATGCTCTTCCGCCCATCAGGGAAATATACCCAATCGCATTTCAGCAGTTCGCTGCCATGGGCGCGATGGCCTACAGACCTGCCACCGCAGTCAGCGCCGTCACCTGCACTTGGCTGGTCTTTGCTGCTCTGATATGGCCGATTTCCATGCTCTTCCTGATCAGAATCCTGCTGGGCAGACATGCCTGGAGCGATCTGCTCACACCGGTACTCGCCTCATGCTGCGCGGGTTTCCCCTTCCTCTTGCTGGATTGGGGCACCTTGTATTCCATGTTCGCCGGTCAGGTCATACTGCCTGTTTTCGTCGCGCTTACCTGGGCTTGGTGTACAGACGGGTGGCGGGAAGGCCGCCGATCCCTAGCCGGCCTTGCCTGGATTTTTCTCAGTGTCGTTGCCGTTTCCTTCTGCCATTTCAGGGTCATGATGACCGGCGCTCTTCTTGTACTGCCAGTGATTCTCATCTGGCTGATCAGGTCAGGAAGGCAACTGGCCCAAACCAACAGGCACCGTTTCCGTCTAGTCGCCGGGCTGTTGGCTGCCGGATTCCTGATCCTACTGGCTACAGGCCTCAAAATCTTTCACAACCTGTACCTGCGTGGTCCTGCCCGGAAAATATCGGATCATCTCAACGGCGGCCCGGCACAACCCACGGAAGACCTGCCATCCGCCATAGTGCGCTTTCTGCTGGGACAGCCCATTGATTCAGGCAGCCGTCGGCTGCCGGTCTACTGGCCCCTGGCCCTGGCCCTGATCCTGGCCCTGATTGTCCTCTGTCTGCACCACAGCCGAAAGGACATGCTCCTAGTGTCCTCCTTCATGCTGCTGGGCCTGGTCTTCGTCGCCTGTGCAGGCACCCACGCCGATTGGGCCAAGATCCTTACAGCCCTGTGGTACAAGGATCAACGCCGACTGTTCTCTGCCTGGCCTGTAGTAGCCATACCCATCATGGGCATGGCCTTGGAGCATGGCATAGGAGCCTTGAAAAGGTATACGCCTCAGGCTGAGAAAATGATATCAATGCCAATTATGATGTTGGCAGCCACGGTAGCTGTTCTGATCTGCGCCGTGAATCCGCAGTTGGACTCCATGGAGAAGACCTTGGGCTCAACATATGCCTTCGCAGCCAACGACGCCGATGCCCCGATGCTGTCAACCGACGAATTCCTGCTGATGAAGAGAATGGGCCGCCATGTCTCGACCAGCGAGCAAGTCCTGTCCGATCCATGGAACGGCAGCGGCTACATGCTGGCTGTCGGTGGCACCACACCCTTCTACGCCCATCTGAACATGAATTGGGACCAGGACCATGCCTATCTGGCCACAAACTTCGAGCACATCGACTCAGACCCGCAGGTGTGCAGGATCCTGACCGATCATCACATCGACTGGTATGCGGATATGGGCGGACCATACGTTGCCAACGACCCCCAGCATCAGATCTTCAATGGCCTTCATCCCGTCCCGCAAGCCCTCCAACTGGTCGACAGCCAGGGTCGGGCGAAGCTCTACCGAATTACCGCCTGCCGTCCCTGATCGACACGGTCTATCAGTGCCTGAGCTTCGGATTCCTGGGCAAACAGATCATGGTTGCTGCCAGGGCGTGTAGCCAAGCCGACTTTTAATCCTCGAGACAAGCAATGCAAGATCAGTCGCCGATCATGCGCCCTAATAAAGGTAAGAAGCCACCGTCTGCCAGTAGCAAGGAGCAGTGCAAGAAATTCAATCGTTGTGAAATTGCCCCTGCTGAATCGGAACATCCATATCTTGTTGCGCACCTCGTAAAAGAAGCGAGAACCCGGGTCGGCATCACTGGAGCCAAAGACCTTGGTCTTATGCCATACCCGACTGGCGGGAACGTAATAGCCGATACCCGTTTTCAGCAGTCTGGTGGTGTATTCGAAGTCGTCATTCCAAAGGAAGAAGGCGGCCCGTGGCAGGGTTCCTGCAGCTTGGATGGCCTTGACGTTCACCAGGCAAGAGACAAAGGACAAGGAGCGGACCTGGTAGGCATGGGCGCTGGTCTGCAACTGCGGCCTGCCTCTTCTGATCGGCAGACGTCGACGGGGCTTGTTCATCCCATGTACCCTGCCGTCCGTCCACACAGCCTCAGAGCCCAAAACAGCAGGCCAAGAGCCATTATCGCTATGAGCCTCGCAGGCAGC
This sequence comes from Bifidobacterium sp. M0353, assembly GCF_016100645.1. NCBI lineage: Bacteria > Bacillati > Actinomycetota > Actinomycetes > Bifidobacteriales > Bifidobacteriaceae > Bifidobacterium > Bifidobacterium sp. M0353. The sequence continues at coordinate 119,425 of NZ_JACFSB010000002.1, forward strand.
ATCCAGCAAACCAGACAGGGCATTAGGCTGCGGCACCACATCGTCATCCATCAGCCACAGATAAGCTTCGCACTGATGAGGAATCTTCGCCAAGGCCGCTGCCATTCCAGCCACAAATCCCCCTGCACCGCCCATATTGTGATGCAAACGGATCAAGTCAGGCTTCAAGGGGTGTGACAAGACCACGTCCACCGGTCCGTCCTCGCTGGCATTGTCGACGACAAGGACCTGATCAGGCTTGCGGGACTGGCCACTTATGCCATCCAGGCACTCCTGAAGGAGTTTGGAGCGGTTGTAGGAGACAACAACAGCGACTACAAAAAACCTCATAGTCTGCATTGTAACGATAGGTAAGGGTCAAATATTGAACTATAATTAGTTCTTAAATTTCCCATAGTGGACATTCAGAACAGACGAGCCGCAGATCAATGGGAGCATACAAACCAAGCAGCAGTTGGCTAGTCCCGATTCCGCGAGAGGAAGGTCGCAGTCATGTCGACCACACCGACACAGCCCTCATCACGAAAACAGGCTGTCTATCCATACCTGATCGTGCTCTCGGGCATCGTCTTCACGGCCATCCCGGTATCGCTGGTCTGCAGTTGTGCGGGCATCTTCTTCACTCCTGTCAGCAGCTACTTCCATGTTCCCAAGGCCGCATTCACCGGATATTTCAGCATATTCAGCATCACCATGGTCATCTTCCTGCCGGTTGCCGGATGGCTGATGCACCGCTACGATCTACGCATAGTCCTGACGGCAAGCACCATCCTGGCCGGACTGGGCTGCCTGGGCATGTCCCGATCATCCGCCATGTGGCAGTTCTATCTATGCGGAGTGGTTCTGGGAATCGGCATGCCGCCCATACTCTATTTGTCAGTGCCCACGCTCATCAACGCCTGGTTCCGCAAACGGGTCGGGTTCTTCATCGGTCTGTGCATGGCCTTCACCGGCATAGGCGGGGTAATCTTCAACCAGATAGGCACCATGATCATCAGGTCCGCCCCTGATGGATGGCGGCGGGGATACCTGGTCTTTGCCATTCTGATTCTGGTGGTCACCCTGCCCTTCACCATTTTCGTCATTCGCGGCACGCCCGAACAGATGGGTCTGCATCCCTACGGCGCCACCGACCAGGAGCCTGCTGCGGCTGAGGCTGCCTCCAACAGCGCAGACACTGGAAGCAAAGACAAACAGGACTCAAAGCTTGCCGCGTCGACCGTGGGCATGACCGCTTACCAGGCCTTGCGCGCCCCTGCCTTCTGGGCGCTGGCGCTCTTCTGCGGCCTGATCACCATGAATCAGACCATCTACCAGTTCCTGCCATCCTATGCGGCATCCCTGCCATCCATGGCAGCATACACGGGCCTGATAGCGTCCTCCTGCATGGCCGGCCAGGCTATCGGCAAGATCATCCTGGGCATGGTCAATGACGGCAGCATCGTGGGCGGGCTATGCCTCGGCATCGGCGGCGGCATTCTCGGTGTCTGTCTCATGGTCGCCTTCCCCGGATTGCCCGCACTCCTCCTGCTGGGGGCCTTCGCCTTTGGCCTGGTCTACGCCTGCACTACAGTGCAGACGCCAATCCTGGTTACAGCGGTCTTCGGCTCGCGTGACTACACCAACATCTATGCCCGCATCCAGATGGTGGGGTCCCTGGCCTCAGCCTTCGCCGCTCTCTTTTGGGGCGCCATCGCTGACCAGCCCCATGGCTACCTCATCATGTTCGGCCTGAGCATCCTGATTATGGTTGCGGCCTTGCTCCTGGGCATTATCCCCCTGAAAGGTACACGCAAGTCGGTCACCCAAACCGCCTGACCGAGCCCTGCAACCAACAGCCTCCGCAACATCCCGATTTTCGTCATGCGCCGACAGGGGACGACAGACCGCCGCTATAGGGACCTCACGTTCCGCAGAGAAGCCGGGCCGCCCAGCTAGATCCGGGGGCTTGTCACCATCGCCGGCCTCGGTCTTGACCGACCTGTAGATCATCACCTCCAACGCCATCCGCTCACCTCTGACCGCAGCTATGGCAATAAATCCATAAGGGAAGAATCGTTCGTTCACCGGATCTCCAGCCATATGCATCGACGACCGTACAATCTGCAAATGCAGCTGCGAAGAACTTTTCTACCACAATACGACAAGTACATATACAAATAACCAAGCCCGATTTTTGAACCTGTCTCTACTTGTGCAATAACATTATCTTTACTACACTTACATTTGACATTGACGTGACGTTCTGGCCAAAACAACGACGTAGTAGGTTCCGGGCGGCCTCTTCTCCGGTTCATGGTTCAGTCGTCCATCATCACGTAGACGGCAAGGAGGCTTGTCTAGAATATGAAACGCATCATATCCATGGCCCTGGCGACAGTATTCGCCTTGGCCACCGCAGGGGCCGCGGATCCGGCCTTCGCAACCACGGGGAGTCAGCCCTACCACGCCAATGCTCCGTCAACCCTGGCAACAGGATCAGGGACAAAAACCAGAGCTGCTGGCACCAATCCACGGATCACTCCCGTCAATCCTGCAGACCACAAATGGACTCTGGACTCCTCCACCACCAAAGGCGGCGAGGTGCTGGAAAAGTCCAATGGCTGGCTGCACTTCAAGGCCTCAGCCGCCAATGGCAATTCCACGACAGCCAGCGAGCAGTACCCGGCCATCGCCCTGGACGCCACCACCTACGACTTCACCAGCCCAGGAGCTCTGACCTTGACCATGAGCTCACCCCAGCCTGGCACTGAGAACAGGTTCGGGTTCTACCTCGGGTATGCCAATCCCAACTCCGGTCTCTTCATCGGCTATGACTCGGGCGGCTGGTTCTGGCAGCGCTACGGCGGGGACGGCCAGTGGTACACGGGAACCAGACTTCCTGCACCGGCCCAGGATACCCCGACCACGATAGGAATCACTTGGACTGGTCAGCGCGCAGGACTCACCGTGGACGGACGTGCTGCTTTCGAGGATGTCGACTACGGCCCAATGGCTGGCGCGCTAACCGGAAGGTTGGCCATGAAGGCTGGCGTTTACCAAAACCAGATCACTGACGTCAAGCTCAAGCTCAAGGAAGACCCGGCTGATCTGCATTCGGTCGTCGGGCGAATCGTTGATGCAGACGGCGGAGCCATCGCCGGAGCCAAGGTCCATCTGACGGGAGCTTCGACATTGACAGACGTCGAAGGCGCCTTCACCCTGGAGCAGATCAAATCAGGCAGATACACCCTACAGATCGGCAAACAGGGCTACGAGGACGTTACTAAGGACATACAGGTGGACCGTGCCGACCTGAATCTGGGATCCTTGCAGCTGAACAAAGCCACCCCAGAGGCCAAGGTCACCCTGAGCACCCCCGAGATGAGCGTGCAGGTCAGAAAGCACTTCCCCTCAGTGGTTCAATACACCATGACCAAGCTGGACAACAGGGTCATGTACGGCCGACATCAGGATCTGCGTCGTCTGAACATCAATGGCATAGACATGGATCTGACTGATTCGGACGTGACTTTCACCCAGCAAGGGACAGACAAGGCCACCTACCAGCTTCACGCCCGCATGCCCGACCAGAATATCGATGCCACCGTGACAGCGGTCCTCTGGCTCAAGGCCAACACCCTGCACCTGGACATCACCAAGATCGAAAACGGTGCCGGAGAAGACCACCCCATCCAGACCATAGCCCTGCCCGGGCAGGATCTGGTATCCGTCAGCAGCGATCAGGACGGAGCTCAATTCACAGGTGCACGCATGTCCTCGAATACCCAGGTACCTGGCGACACCACCTTCCCCATCACTGACGACACCGCAGTCGATCCCAACAAGGCCGATTACACCTACGGATTCGTCTCGGGAGGATCGCTGAGCGCCGGGCTATGGAGCAACAGCGAACATGACGGCACCACGGCGGGCAGCTCAATGTCCGGAGGCGCTCGAAACACCCGCGTGCTCACAGACGTCAGCAGCGTTCATGGATCAACATCCCTCGGACTGTCCAGCCCTGCCTGGTACTACCATCGCCAGGTCCGGGACTCCAAGAACCGCTCTTTCACAGTCGCACAGACCGAAATGCCCAAGATGGCCGTGGCCATCACAGGCGACGAGAATCAGGACGGCAGGGTCGACTGGCAGGACGGGGCCATCGCCTACCGAGCCATCATGAACAACCCTTACGGAGCCCAGGAGGTGCCCGATCTGGTTTCCTGGCGAATCGCCATGAACTTCGGAAGCCAGGCCCAGAATCCCTTCCTCAGCACCTTGGACAATGTGAAGAAGGTAGACCTTAACACCGATGGGCTGGGTCAGTCCGTCCTGCTCAAGGGCTACGCCAACGAGGGGCATGATTCCGGCCACCCGGACTACGGGGACATCGGCACCCGGATGGGCGGCGCCAAGGACATGAACACCCTGATGAAGGAGGGAGCCAAGCATGGCGCCCGCTTCGGCGTACATGTCAACGCCGACGAGATGTACCCGGAGGCCAAGGCCTTCAACGAGGATCTGGTCCGCCGCCGGGCTGACGGCAGCCTCCAATACGGATGGAACTGGCTTGATCAGGCGGTCGGCATCGACGGCATCCACGACCTGGCATCAGGCTCCCGCCAAAGCAGGTTCGGCGAGCTTAAGAAAAAGGTCGGCGACAATCTGGACTTCGTCTATGTGGATGTCTGGGGCAATCAGACCTCCGGCAGCGAGGATTCCTGGGAAACCCGCAAGCTCTCGAAGATGATTACCGACAACGGCTGGCGAGTAGCCACCGAATTCGGCGCAGCCAACGAATATGACGCATCCTTCCAGCACTGGGCGGCTGATCTGACCTACGGAGGCTACACCAGCAAGGGGCAGAACTCCCAGGTCATGCGTTTCCTGCGCAACCATCAGAAGGATAGCTGGGATGGCGACTACCCCTCTTACGGGGGCGCAGCCAACGCCCCACTTCTAGGCGGCTACAGCATGAAGGACTTCGAAGGCTGGCAGGGCCGCAACGATTACGATGCCTACATAGCCAACCTTTACACCCATGATCTGTCCACCAAGTTCATCCAGCACTTCATGGTGACTCGCTGGGTCAACAATCCTCTGGACCAGCAGTCCCCCAAGGATCCTTCAGCCAACAACGGCCAGGAGCGGATAATCCTGAAGGACGACCTGGGTCACCAAGTGATCATCGACCGTGGTTCCAACGATCAGTCATCATCGGCCTACCGCGAGCGCACCATCACCCTTGACGGCCGAACCATCCTGCAGGGAGCGGTCTCGCCCGGCGACGGCAGTGGCCAAGGAACCGAGTCCTACCTGCTGCCATGGCTCTGGGACGCGAAGACAGGCAAGCCACTGTCTGTGAGTAACCAGAAGCTTTATCACTGGAACACCCGCGGCGGCACGACCACCTGGACCCTGCCCGACTCCTGGCACGATCTGTCTGCAGTCAAGGTCTACCGTCTGAGCGACCAGGGCAAGACCGACCCATTGGATATACCCGTAGTCAACGGGCAGATCACTCTGAACGCCAAAGCGGAAACTCCCTACGTGGTTCATCGCGGTGCCTCGGCCAATCCGGACATTTCCTGGAGCACAGGTTCCCATTTGGTCGACACAGGCTTCAACGGCGGCAAGAAAAGCCTTGAGGACAACTGGCAGACCAAGGGCTCCGGGAGCGCCACCATCGTCAAAAGTGCTTCCAGCAATCCCATGCTCAAGCTGGATGGCCGAATCGAATCGTCACAGACCATAAAGGATCTGGAGCCTGGTGCACGTTATGCCCTCTATGTGGGCGTGGATAACCGAAGCGACGGCCAGGCACGCCTGGAGGTCCGCAGCGGCGACCAGGTGCTGGCCACCAACTCCACTGGGCGCAGCATAGCCAGGAACTTCGTACAGGCCGATCCCCACAACACCAACTGCGCCACGGTAGACGGCAGCAGCCTCTTCCAGAACATGTACGTCTTCTTCACAGCGCCGGATCAGGGCAATCCGATTCTGACCCTTTCACATCAAGGTGAGGGATCCGCCTACTTCGACAATCTGCGCCTGGTGAAGAACGGGTACCAGGGTCTGGAAACCGACGCAGATGGCGGCGTGAAGACCTTGACCAATGACTTCGAGCACAACGCTCAAGGCATATGGCCCTTTGTGGTCTCGGGCGCAGAGGGCGTGGAGGACAACCGTGTCCATCTGTCCGAGCTCCACGCCCCCTACACTCAGGCGGGCTGGGACGTCAAGAAGATGGACGATGTGCTGCAAGGAGATTGGTCGATCAAGATCAACGGGTTGACTGAACGTAACACCTTGGTCTACCAGACCATTCCCCAGAATGCCCGGTTCCTGACCGGAGCCACCTACCGAATCTCCTTCGACTACCAGGCCGGATCCACCGGCTCCTACGCTCTGGCCATTGGGCAGGGCGAGTTCGACCCGGCCCGCACCCAGCTGAAACCCTTGGAGAAAGCCCTGGGCACTACGGCCCACTACCAATTCGAGCTGACTGGCGGACCTCGGGATTCCTCTTGGTTCGGCATCTACTCGACCGACAAGGCACCCGACCGCCAGGGTACATCTGGCGATGCGGCCAACTTCGGTGGGTATCAGGACTTCGTCCTGGACAACCTGCGCATCGAGCGGCTTCCGGACACGTCCAAGACCCAGGAAGAGGCCCGAGCCAAACTCAAGCAGGTGCGTGATCGCTTCGACGACAGCCGCGCAAAGTACAGCGACCAGGCTTGGCTGACCTACCTGCATACGGTGGATCAGGCCCGTCTGCTGATCGAAAAGGACGGCTCGGGACCGAAGGACTGGTCACATGCCTACGGAATCCTGACGGCCCTTGAGGACTACATGGCCACGGCACCTGGGTCGCAAGCAAGCGATGGCTGCGACATAGCCAAGGATAAGTATGCAGTCAGCGCAGGCAGTGAACAGCCCGATGCCGGCGGTGTCGAGGGACCAAAGGAGTATGCCCAGGATGGCAAGCCCTCAACCTACTGGCACACCAAGTGGGGTGCAAACGCCCTTGAGGACGGCTCAGCCTGGTATCAATTCGACCTGCAAGAGCCCACCACTGTCAATGGACTGCGTTACCTCCCCCGGCCGGGCGGCGATTCGGCCAACGGCAAGATCAAAGGCTACAAGATCACTCTGACCCGTAGTGGACAGTCGGAGCCGGTAGAGATAACCGGCACCTTCGACACGCAGACTACCTGGCAGAAGATCTCCTTCACCCCGGTATCCAATGTGATCAGAGTCAGATTGACCGCAATCGAGACCACGGGCCAAAGCAGCTCGGAAGCCAACCATTATGTATCGGCAGCCGAGCTTCGTCTGACCACCGATTGCACCCTGCCGACCTTGGCGGAACCTGTAGACAAGGGTGAGCTGCAGGATCTGGTGAATCAGGCTGCAGGACTCAAGGAGGCGGATTACACTCCAGACAGCTGGAAGACCTTGCAGGATAAGCTAGCCACAGCCAAGCAGGTGTTGGCCGACGAGCAGGCCACGGCCTATCAGGTGGCCTTGGCCGCCGCCAATCTGCAGACGGCCATCAGCAAGCTTCAGCCCGCAATACCCGGAACCGGCATAGGTGGTATCGGCAGCGGATCAGATACCGGAAAGAATCCGATCACCGGCACAGGCAATGGTTCTGGCCTCGGTGGCGGCAAGGGGAATACACAGCAGAAGCCAACCCATCCCAATGCTCACGGGCAGGACGGATGGCTATCGGCGACAGGCGTCGCGGTGACCTCCCTGCTGGTCGTAGTTATGCTCGGGCTGACGACTGGTCTCCTCCTGACCAGGCGCAGTCAAGGGAAACGAAGTTAACTAATAGCAGCAACTCTGGCTGAAAGGGACGGCGAGGCCTTATACCCCGCCGCCCCTTTTTGTATCTCTAACATGCAATTACAGCTGATACAAATTTATCAACAAGTAAACACCGACAGCCATGACCGACATGAAGGCGACAAAACCAAGACCATGGCGGGGAATTGATTTAGTGCCCAGGTAAGGAAGACCGATCCATGAATTGTAAATAGTGTTGACAATTAGACCTAATGTGTTAATCTGAAACTGGTCGTCTGGTGACGACGACGGCCATTTACCGTAAAGGAGCGGGAAATGATATCTGAAGGGAAACGACTACTCGCTGCGGTGACGTCTCTGGCGGCCCTGAGCATCGCCCTGTCGGGCTGTGGTTCATCGGGGGCGTCAAAGTCCTCATCTGAAAGTGAGTCTTCCAAGTCGGACGAAAAAGTGCAGATCACCTACCTGCATCGGCTACCGGACAAACCGAACATGACCCCCGTCAATGACATCGTCGCGCGGTGGAACAAGTCCCACCCCAACATTCAGGTCAAGGCAACCAAGTTCAACGGCAAGTCAGCCGAGATGATCAAGAAGCTGGAGACCGATGTCAAGGCCGGCAACGCACCGGACCTGGCCCAAGTGGGCTATGCCGAGCTGCCGGAGGTCTACACCAAGAGCATGCTGGAGGACGTGAGTGCCGAAGCCTCCAAGTACAAGGACAATTTCTCCCCCGGTGCATACAAGCTTATGGGCATTGATGGCAAGATGTTCGGCCTGCCGCAGGACACTGGCCCGTTGGTCTACTTCTATAACAAGGCCGAATTCGACAAGCTGGGCATTTCAGTGCCCACTTCCAAGGACGAACTGATCGAAACCGCCAAGAAGGCGGCTGCACAGGGCAAGTACATCATGTCCTACCAGCCCGACGAGGCCGGCAACATGATGCCAGGCCTGGCCGGTGCCACCAAGCCCTGGTACACCGTAAAGAACGATGCCTGGGTGGTGGACACCCAGACCGACGGCTCCAAGCAGGTGGCCGACGTTTATCAGCAGCTGCTGGACGCCAAGGCTGCTCCAACCAATCCACGCTGGGACCCCTCTTTCGATGCCTCACTCAAGAACGGCCAGCTTATCGGTACTGTGGGCTCCGCCTGGGAGGCACCTCTCATCGTTGACACCATGGGCGATACCGGCAAGGGTGAATGGCGCGTAGCCCAGCTGGGAGACTGGTTCGGCAACTCAGGCAAATCCAGCCCCGACGGCGGATCCGGCGTCGCTGTTCTCAAGGGCAGCAAGCATCCTGAACAGGCCATGGAGTTCCTCAACTGGTTCAACACCCAAGTCAAGGACCTGACCTCCCAAGGTCTGGTACTGGCTGCCACCACCGAGGAAGCGAAGACCCCCGAGAGCTGGTCATCCTACTTCGGCGATCAGGACCTCATGAAGGAATTCGCCACCGCCAACAAGAACATGGGCGACTTCACCTACATGCCGGGCTTCTCCTCGGTAGCTGCGGCCATGACAGAAACTGCCGCCAAGGCTGCCACCGGGCAGGCCAAAGTCGCTGACATCTTCTCGCAGGCACAGACCACCTCCATAGCCACCCTCAAGGACTACGGCCTGGCCGTCGCCAAGTAATCGACACCATCAGGACCGAGCGGGACCATTCCCGAGATTTGGGACCCGAAGCCGGTGAACGTGTTTCGGGTCCCAAACATGCTCGGTCATTATCTCATTTCTCTTCAAGACAAGGACAGGTGTACCCAGAATGAGTGCTACACGGCGGTCGTCAGCTGCCCGACCAGGCAGGGCGGGACGCTCGGATGCGGTGAAACGTGCCGAACGCACGGGTTGGGCTTTCATGGCCCCCTTCGGCATCCTGTTCATCGTGGTCTTCATCATCCCTATCATCTATGCCATTTACTCCAGCTTCTTCCAGGACGTCGCCTCGGGTGGCGGCGCCTACGGGGGCGGAACCATGGTCAATAAATTCGTGGGTCTGGCCAACTTCAGGTATGTGGTGACCTCGGCCGCCTTTTGGTCGGGAATCGGCCGTGTGCTGATCTATACCCTGATCCAGGTGCCCATCATGATTATCGCCGCCCTGGCCCTGGCCATGGTGCTGGATTCCTACATGGTCAAGCACGTGACCCCATTCCGTCTAGGCTACTTCCTGCCTTATGCCATCCCCGGGGTGGTCGCATCCATCATCTGGGTCTTCCTCTACAATCCGCAGATCTCACCCATCGTCAAGGGCCTATCCTCCATAGGCATCACCGTAGACTTCTTCGCCGGCAAGGTCGTCCTGGCATCCATGGCCAACATCACCACTTGGACCTTCACCGGGTACAACATGCTCATCTTCCTGGCAGCCCTGCAGGCCATCCCCCATGATTTGTACGAAGCGGCCCGCATAGACGGGGCCACCGGCTGGCAGATCGCCCTGCACATCAAACTGCCAAATGTGCGCGGCGCCGCCCTGCTGGCCATGCTGCTCTCCATCATCGGCACAATCCAGCTCTTCAATGAGCCCCAGGTCATGCAGACAGCCGATCCGGGCATCTCCAACTCCTTCACACCCATGATGATGGCCATGAACACCTCCCGTGGGACCTTAACCCCCAAGGGCAACGGACCAGCCTCGGCCATTGCCATCGTCATGGCCCTGATTGCCGGCGTGCTGGCCTTCCTCTACGCCTGGATTGAAAGGAAGGTGAATGAATAATGCGCATCTTTCACTCAAGAAGCGGTTCCACCCAGGAACTGCCACGTTCCATGCGCCCTTCCCACCTGGCCAAGATCATCACCGTGGCCGTCCTGATCATCACCCTGATCTACTTCCTCTTCCCCATCTACTGGGCCGTCATCGCCTCCACCAAGTCGCCTTCCCAGTTGATCGGCAGCAATGGCATCTGGTTTGCATCGAGCCTCAAGGACCTACCCGACGCCATTGCCACCAACTACAGCAAGCTGCTGGGCTGGACACATGCCAGATTCTGGCAGTGGGTTGCCAATTCGTTGATCTACTCGGGCGTATCCGCAGTGATCGGAACCATCGTCTCGGTCATGGCCGGCTATGGAACAGCCAAGTTCAACTTCCGCGGGAAGGGCATAGCGATGGCCGTCGTCATGGCATCCCTGCTCATGCCTGCAGCGCTGATGACCATTCCTCAGTACTCCATCTTCCAGGCCCTGCATTTGGACAACACCATGCTGTCCATCATCATCCCCTGCTCGGTCTCGCCCTTCGGGTTCTTCCTGGGAAGGGTATATGCGCAGAGTTCAGTGCCCACGGAACTGCTGGAAGCAGCCAGGATTGACGGAGCCGGCGAGGCGCGCATCTTCTTCACCATTGTCCTCAGACTGCTGGCACCGGCCATGGTGACCATCTTCCTCTTCCTGTTCGTGGCCACCTGGAACAACTTCCTGCTGCCATTGATGATGCTCTCCGGCGAAGGGCTCTACCCGGTGACCCTGGGTCTGTACGGCATGGTCTCCCTGCCCACCTTCAACGACAGAGGAGCCCTGATGATGGGGGCCCTGCTGGGCGTGCTACCGGTCATCATCCTCTTCCTGTGCCTGCAGCGGTTCTGGCAGGCTGGCCTTGCCGCCGGCTCTGTCAAGGGCTGAGGCTCACCCACCAACCAATTCATACATCCGCGAAGGAGCATGTTGATATATGAGCACCACAGGCCGATTCACCTTGCCTGGCGAGGAACACTTTGTCAAGCAAACCGAGGAGCTTTGCCAAAGGTGGGGGGCGGATGCCATCCGCAATTCCGACGGCACCAGTCTGGACAAAGAACTGCTCGGGCTGGGAAAGAAAGTCTATAGCGCCTATTTCCCAGCCAGGGGCTATAACGAGTGGATCCGCGAGCATATGGACGAGACACCTCAGGTCTTTCTGCTGACGGATCGAGTCCTGGCTCAGAACGGGCGGGTCGACATCGATCTGATGTCCGGCTTCTTCGACCAGCAATTCACCCCCAACCGCGACGACGACCCCCACCGATACTGGGAGGTGATCGACCGGACCACCGGGGCGGTGCTACCCGACGAATCCTGGAATCTTGACCCTGACTTGGACCGCGTCCATATCGAGGGCGCCATGCCAATGCATGAATACACAGTCACTTTCCTGGCCCGCATCATCTGGGATCCTGTGGAGATGTACAACCACCTGACCAACGACTGGGGCGATCGGGAGCACCAGATTCCCCTGGACATCTACCACCCCGCCACCCGCGACTTCGCCATGAAGGCCTTCGCCCGATGGCTGAGGGACAACCCTTCCACCGACGTGGTTCGCTTCACCACCTTCTTCTATCAGTTCACGCTGCTCTACGACCAGCATCAACAGGAAAAAATCGTCGACTGGCTGGGCTACGCCTGTACGGTCAGCCCTAGAGCCCTCGAGGATTTCTCACGGGAATATGGATACCGTCCACGTGCCGAGGACTTCGTTAGGGACGGCTCCTACAATTCCTCCTTCCTGGTCCCCACGCGAACACAGCGCGACTGGATGGATTTCATCAGCCGTTTTGTAAGGGCCAATGTGGCCACCATGGTCGACATGACCCACGCAGCCGGTAAGGAAGCCATGATGTTCCTAGGCGACCAGTGGATCGGCACCGAACCTTATCGGCCCGGGTTCTCCGATCTCAAGCTGGATGCCGTGGTCGGATCCGTCGGTGACGGAACCACCCTGCGCATGATCGCCGACATCCCCGGGGTCCGTTACACCGAGGGACGCTTCCTTCCATATTTCTTCCCCGATACCTTCCATGAGGGCAACGACCCCAGCATCGAGGGCCTGGACAACTGGAGGAAGGCCCGCCGGGCCATTCTGCGCAGTCCCATATCGCGCATGGGCTACGGCGGCTATCCTTCGCTGGCTATAAAGTTCCCCAAGTTCGTGGACACCGTGGCGGCCATCGCGGAGGAGTTCCGCGACCTGCACCGACACACAGGCAGCCGTCCTGCCGCCACCCAGCTGACCGTGGCGGTGCTCAACTCCTGGGGGGCCATGCGCTCCTGGATGGCCTACACCGTGGCCCATGCCCTGCCCAACCAGCAGACTGCCTCCTACTACGGCATCCTGGAAGCCCTCTCCGGCATGAGGGTCTCCGTCCGCTTCATCAGCTTTGACGGTCTTCTGAGTCAGGGCGTGGATCCGGACATCGACGTCATCATCTGCGGCGGGCCGGAAGGCACCGCTTTCAGCGGCGGAACAGTCTGGAAGAACCCCGAGTTGGTCCGAATCCTGCGCACCTGGACGGAAAACGGCGGCGGTCTGATCGGAGTCGGCCAGCCCACGGCTCTGGACTGGCAGGGACGTTTCTTCCAGCTGGCTGACATATTCGGCGTGGATCAGGAGCGCTACCGGACGCTTTCTGTGGACAAACACTTCTCCCCAACCATACAAGACCACTTCATCACCCATGACCTGCCGGGGAATGCCCCTGCTGACTTCGGCCACCCGATTCTCGACACCTACCCTATCGATGGACATACAAGCCTGCTCAGGGCCGATGGCGGTCAGGTCCAGCTGGCGGTGCGTGACTACGGCAGCGGACGCGGAGTTTATCTGTCTGGACTTCCCTATTCGGCAGTCAATGCCCGCCTGCTGGAACGAGCTCTGTTTTGGGCGGCCCACAAGGAGGAGCGGTACCGGAAGTGGAGCAGCGACAATCCTGAATGCGAAGTGGCCGTCTTTCCTCAGTCGGAAACCTTCTGCGTGATCAACAACAGCGAAATGGCGCAGAGGACAGAGATTCGACTTCCCGGTGGAGCAAGCCGAGTCCTTGACCTGGGCCCCTCTGCCATAGTCTGGCAGCCGTTGCCTTCGGAAAAGAGGGATAATGAAGATTGATGAGAGCGCACTGCGTCAGGTGGCAGAACACTTCGCCATGGAGGGCAACCTGGAGGACGTCACCCCCTATGGCAACGGGCATATCAATGTCACCTACCTGGCCAGGACCGACCGGCACCGGTACATCTTGCAACAGATGAACACGACGGTCTTCCCCGACACTGCGGCTCTGATGCACAACATCGAGCTGGTCACCGACTTCCTGCGCTCGCAGGGACAGGAAACCTTGGACATCGTACCCACCGACCAGGGCACCTCCTGGTACCGAAACGCCCAAGGGGCCTGGCGGGTCTACAAATTCATCGAGCACACCCGATCCTACGAGATGGTGCCCAACCCCCAGGTCTTCCGCAACGCCGGAGATGCTTTCGGGCGGTTCCAGAATTATCTGGCCGACTTCGATGCCTCCCAGTTGAACGTGACCATCCCCCATTTCCATGACACGCCCAAACGCTTCCGTAACCTGATGACCGCTGTCGAGGATGATCGCCGAGGCCGGGTCAGGGAATGCCAGGAGGAGATTGACTTCTTCCGACAGCGCGCAGACCGTTACGGCATCGTGATGGAGGGCCTGGCAGATGGGACCATACCCCTGCGGGTGACCCATAACGATACCAAGCTCAACAACATTCTCATGGACGAGACCACCGGCCGAGCCAGGGCAATCATCGATCTGGACACGATCATGCCCGGCTCCATGCTCTTCGACTTCGGGGATGCCATACGCTTCGGGGCCTCCACTGCGCTGGAGGACGAGCAGGACTTGGAAAAGGTGCACTTTGACACCGATCTTTTCCAGGCCTACGCCCAAGGGTTCATTGGAGCGGTCCGCTCAAGCATCACTGATCGGGAGGCCAGTCTGCTTCCTCTGAGCGCCTTGCTGATGACCGAGGAATGCGGCATGCGATTCCTGACCGACTACCTGCAGGGAGACATTTACTTCGCCGTCGCCTATCCTGAGCACAATCTGGTGCGCTGCCGCACCCAGGTGACCCTGGCCCGTCAGATGGAAAAATCAACAGATCAGACTGCCAGCATGGTCGGCCAGGTCATGGAGGCCACCAGATGAGCCCACAGACCGATTCACGGGAGTCCGAAAAACAACCTGCCCTGGATGCAGACCTGGATGCCCTTCTGGACTTTGCCCGCCGACATCTGGAATTGGACGAACGCGACACGGATTGGACGCGCAATCGCCTGCTGGCACTACTGGATTTGGACTCCTATACTCCTAGCGACCGAGCTTCCGCCCGTCAATCGACAAGCCAAGGCTCCACAGCCGAAGAGATCACCGACCTGCTGGCGGCTTTTCGCCGGGATGCCCACGCTGCGGGTGTATTCACAGCCGATCGGGATGCAGCGGTCACTGATCGCCTCATGGGCCAGATCACGCGTTCCCCATCCCAGGTGGCTGACAGGTTCGCCGCCGTTGAGGCAGAAAAGGGATCCATGGCCGCCATGCGCTGGCTTTATGACTACGGGATCGCATCGACCTACATCAAAAAAACCGACCTGGATCGCAACCCCAGGTTCGAATCCCAGGGCCTGATCATCACCATCAACCAGGCCAAACCCGAGTTCCGCACCATGGCCAAGGCTGCAGCCGGCAATCGGGTGGGCAGCGGTTACCCGGCATGCACCATATGCAGGACCAACGAAGGCTTCGCCGGACGAGGCAGAAGCACCCTGCGCACTCTGGGCATGACCCTTGGCGGTCATCCCTGGTTCTGGCAGTTCTCCCCCTACGGCTACTTCGACCAGCACGGCATCTGCGTCAACGCCGAACACAGACCCATGCGTGTGGACCGGGAGACTTTTGGCAATCTTCTGGACTTCGTGGATCGTTTCCCAGGCTACTTCCTGGGCTGCAATGCCGCCCTGCCGGGAATCGGCGGGTCGGTGCTGGCCCACGACCACTACCAGGGCGGAGGGGAGATCCTGCCCCTGCATAAGGCGCCAGCCAGAATGGCCATGTCCCTGCCGGGCACGTCTGGCATGCTGATCGAGATTCCGGACTGGCCAGGCACGGCCATCCGCCTGATAGATCATGACCGGGAAGCCATCATCGAGGTAAGCGACCTGATCCGGCGTGGCTGGATCGATTACTCAGACGAAGCTCTCAACATCCGCCCACAGGGTCCCCGGGGCCGTCAATCAGCGCTCTCACCCAGTGTGCTCATCACTGAGCGGGGATACGAGATGAACCTGATTCTGCGCAACAACGGGGTCAGCGAGCAGTATCCGGACGGCATCTTCCACGTTCATCCTGAGTTCTACGCCATCAAGCAGGAGCCCATCGGATTAATCGAAGCCCAGGGTCTCTTCGTTCTGCCAGGTCGCTTGGTGCCGCAGCTGACGAGACTTGCCCGGGCCCTGGAAGATGGCGAGGATCTTCCAGAGTCCTTGAAAGAATTCCGCAATCAGTGGGATGAGCTGACGGCCATGCTGGGTGGATCACGCGATCCTCAACAGATTCGTTCGGCCATACGCCGGGAATTGGGCGATGTCTGCAAACGGATCCTAGGCAACACCGCAGTATTCAAGGATCCCATGCAGACCAGGGCCTTCCTGCTCGGACTGGGATTCATCGATCGATAGCGTGGGCATGCCATCCCATAGGATGGAATACGACAGCACATCTCTATAAAGGAGTGGATATGACTGATCGTCTACAAGGCAAGGTAGCCATCATCACCGGAGGAACCGGCGGCATGGGCGTGGGCATCGCCGAATGCTTCGTCCGTGAGGGAGCCAAGGTGGCCCTTACCGACATCAAGGAGAGCGATGCCTCCCGCAGCTTCATGCAGGAGCACCCCGGGCAGGTCGTCTTCCACACCTTGGACGTGACCGATGAGGATCAGTGGGTCTCCACCATCGACACCGTTGAGAAGGAGCTGGGCCAGCTGACCACCGTGGTCAACAACGCCGGCGTCGGCGACAAAGGTGTCACCATGGACGAGGAAAGCTACGATGACTGGAAGAAGATCATCGCCATCAACCTGAACGGAACCTTCCTGGGCACCAAGCATGGCATGCGGGTCATGAAGGGCCGCGGCGGATCAATCATCAACATTTCCTCCATCGAGGGCTTCGTGGGCCTGAGCCGTGCCGGAGCCTACAACGCCAGCAAGGGCGGCACCAGGCTGCTGACCAAGTCCGCCGCCCTGGATTCCGCCAACAACGGTTACGGCGTTCGCGTCAACTCGGTCCATCCTGGATTCATCAAGACCCCTCTGATCAGCCAGAGCCTTGAGGACAGGATGAGCAAGCTGACGCCCCTGGGTCATATCGGCGAGCCCCGGGACATCGGTGAGATCTGCATCTATCTGGCCAGCGACGAATCCAAGTTCGCGCTGGGTGCCGAATTCGTTGTGGACGGCGGATTCATCGCCCAGTAAGGAATTCCATTAAGGAATTGCCCCAACCCCTTCTTCTGCCAGTCCGCCTCACAGCAATGCAAGCGGCTAGGCTGAGGGAGGGGTTCACTTATGCCCCCAACGAGGGGGCGTCATGCGACTGTGGCATCAGGATCTGATCCGGCTGCTTCCCAGACAGCAGCTGCTGGGCCAGCATCGGGAGATCACCGCCCTGCGTGGACTGGGCTGGGGTCGACGGCATGCCACCGTCGACTATGTCTTCCGCCACTGCCCATACAAGCTCTTTCAATTTCATCTGCTGGTCATGGCAACGATGCACGAGCGCGGCTACCATCCTGACCCCGCCTGGTATGATCCGCTTTACCGCGGCAGGCACTGCCCGCCATACGAGGATTTGACTGCCGTGCCGTTGACGAACCCCATCTATCCCGAGCACGATGCCGCCTATCTGCAGGAATGCTTAGAGAACCTGGCGGGGAAGGGCATCCATCTGACCTAAGGCGATACTCAGGACCGCTGTCGACTGACTACTGTGGCCACAAAATTCACTGACGTGTACGGCAATATTCGGGAACGGCTGTTTGAATCCGAGTATCTGCCCAGAGACCGTACTTCGCCCGACAACCGGTTGGTGGAGTTCTGCCAACCGAAGAGCATCATTGCCGAGTGAGTCTGGACACCGTGGGCACCAGGAGGGAAACCGCCGCCAGCAAAAGGGCCAAAGGCAACAGGGCCGGCCTGACACCGGTATGGTCGGCCAGAAACCCGATGGCCGGAGGAATGATCCAGGAGACTCCGTAGTAGGCAGTGGAGATGACCGAAGCACGCTGGGCCGCCACGGCTGGATCCTTGGTTGCCAAAGTAGTGACAATGGGTACGCCCAGAGCAGCTCCGACACCCCAGATTCCAGCGCCCACAAGACTCAACACAAAAGAGGGCGAAAGAGCATAGACCAGGATGCCCAGAGCCGAAACCAGGAGGGTCAGGACCAGCGAGCGCATGTTCCCCAACCGCTCGATCAGATGCGTCCCCAGCAACCTTGAGACGATCATGGCTGCAGCGAAGATGGTGGGAGCAAGACCAGCTTGAGACTCAGGGACACCGAAGGCATCGACCAGGCCAATGCCGCTCCAATCATTGACGGCACCCTCGCTGGCCTCCAGGGCCACGTTGATCAGGGCAAGTATGAGAACCAGGGCATCGCTCCAGGCCGCCAACTGCTTGCCGAAGGCAGACGATCGCCCTTCCCCCTCCTGCCGATCCGAGCGTTCGTCGTCAGCGCCACCCTTGTAATCCCCTAAGGGCTGAGCCGGGCAGAGCCGAACGCAGGCGACCACCAGAGCCAGGCTGACCAACGCATTGACCGCCAGGTGCGCGCCTATGGCCACACCCAGATGAGACAGGAGCGAGCCCAGTCCCAGGGCAAGAAACATGCCCAGGCTATATGAGGCATGGAAGCGCGGCATTATCGACCGAGAGGAGAAACGCTCCACTGCGCCGGCCTCAACGGTGTTGACCGTTCCCCAGAGGCTGATCCCCGCCGAATTGAAGAGCAGCCCTAAAACCACCCCAGGCACTGATCGCAGAGTGACGGCCAGGGCCGCGATTACCATGCCCAGGCACCAGGTGGACGCAGCCAGCAGCATGGCCCGCCGCACACCCAGCCGATCGGTCAGAACCCCTGAGACCAGCATGCCGACCAGAGCGCCACAGCCGCCCAGGATGGTCATCAGAGCCAGGCCCGAAGGTTGCAGACCGAGACAGGCCTTGACTGTTGGCAGTCGAGAAATCCATGCCGAAGTGCCGATGCCCATGATGATGAAGAACCCATAAACAGCCGACCGCTCACGCATTCCATGACCCGGGAAATCGGCCATCGAGAGCCCATGATGATCCCGTTCACTCATGCGGGCCTCCTTGCTTTGTTCTTGGTTGACCCTTTTTCCCGGAGGCGCACAGCAATAGCGGAATCATAGCCAATGATTCTGTATACTGTTCCACAGCACTATTATCGGATGACTCGAGAACCATCGTAGACAATCGACCGGATGACCTGAAGGGAATGCCCGGCCCGACGCCCCAAGCGGTCGTCGGCGCTCAAAAGGAGAAACGTGGCAAAGGGTAATTTGAGCGGTAAAGTCCTGGCCGGCCTGATGGCTATGGCCATGTTGATACCCACCATGGCCATAGCCGACAGTAAGCAGACGGCTGATGCCCAGACCGCCGCATCCATATCAACATCCCCAACAACACGTGTACAGCAGGCGACTGCGACAAACCAGACGTCGTCCACGTCGACCCAAACCTCTACTCCACAGTTGGACACTGCCACATCCGGGGCAGCCCAAACCACTCAGAAGTCGAAGTCAACCCCATCGAACCAGGCCGCGCCCATACAACCCGGCAGAAGGCCGACCGCCAGATCGGCAATCAAGGACATGCTGGACACCGACGACGCCGTGGTCACCACCCTGTCCCAGACCTCACGCTCCACCGGCACGGCTCCTTTCGACAAGGACAACAACCCCGGCAATGACCACGATGCGGACAATGACATAGTGCGCACTTTCGATAAGTTGTCCTACACCTACTCTTTTGCCGTAAATACCCGCAGCGAGACAACCAGCTACCGCCGGGGCCGAATAGGCTTCCAATTCAAACTGAGCCAGCCTGAGGATCAGGTCACCTTTGATGTGGATTCCATGGGCTGGGTGGACAATACTCCGGGGTACCAGCCAAAGCGAACTACAGAGACCATCGACGGTCATCCGACACAGGTGCTTACCGTTTACAGGCTACTCACCGCAACACCGACTTTGTCTACCGTTATCCCGGGATCCTCCAGCGTCACTCTGGTCCTCCGGGTCCGCAGCATGGCCAATGGCAGCAAATTCGCCCCCGAGATCCAGGCCTGGGGCGCTCCGGATACTACCACCAAGACCGATCCTGCTTCGGCCACGTCCGAACCAGTCACCGTATCAGCCAAGCTTAATCTGAACCTGCGAATCACCGGCGGAACCAATGAAGGCTCCGGCAACCAGACCTTCGACTTCAACACCCCAGCCGCCAGCAATTACCCCAACCATGAGCTGGGCAAGCGCAAGGGGATCATCAGCAAGTTCAACTGGGCCGTTGACATGCGTTGGCCCGATCGGACCAAGGGTCTCAAGGGTCTGGAGGTTCCCACTGGCCCCATTACCTTTTCCCTGTCACTGAGCAATTTGTGGCAGACCGCTGGCGGAGATGCATATCCGAAGATAGAGGATCTGCAACCCTACTTCTGGGACATCGGCACCATCGACGGCGACTTCAACAACAGCGGGCGCAACACCGGCGATCAGGGCTGGAGACCCACTCTCAGCAACTATGGCTATGCCCGATCCACGGGTGGCACGGCTGGGAAGGACCGAGTCCAAGGCAATGGTCAATACACCGTGGCTGAACAGCGCAGCAGCCAGGGCCTCAGGCTGGACCTGACTTTGAAGGACTATGAAACCAAGGACCCCTTCCCCTACCTGGGACACACCTATGCACTAGACGCCAAGTGCACGCCTGCCCTGGCCTCGACTGACTGCACGCGACAGGAAGTGGCCGAAATCTCCACTGGTTACCTATATGTTTTCAACCCCTCCACTGTCGGCGGCAAGGACGTAGCCAACTACTATAACCAGACCGGTCTCAGCTTGCAGAGCAAGGTCGACGACGGCAACCTGAGTGCGAAATCGCTATCAAACCAGTCTTTACCCTCTGCCACCGGCCCCACGGACACGTCAAACCAAGCCGACCAGTCCGATGATATGTGGCACAACGTTATCTTCGCGCTAGGCTCCAGCACATCAAAGGCAGGCATCAGCAACATCATTCAGTACAGTTGCATGACGGCGTCTAACTATTTCGATAACGGCGTGGATTGCGGATGGTGGACTGCTCCTGACAATCTACGGGGGACCGACTCAGCAGTCGCAGGGACCAAAGTGCGGGTAACGGCCGGCTTTAACTTCAAAACCAGCAAGGCCGATCTGCCTCTTTTGGGAATGTCCTTGGTCAAAATCGACCCAAAGGTCGTTAGACTGCCGGACCCCGCAGGTCTGGATCTTCCCTGGGTCAGTGGCATCTGGCAGAACAGCAAATACGATAAATACGAGCCAACGAGCGATCAAAAACCGTCACAGGTCCTGGTCATGTACGCCACCAAACCCGATGGAAAGGACTGGAAAAACGACACCGAGCAAGCCAATGCCGACATAGAGGATCTGAACTTTTATAGCACGCAGAAGGACGCAAAGAAGCATGGCACGGTTGTAGGCATGCTGCTGGGCGGGCGCACTGCCGCGCCCACCAGCTTTGCCGAACTGAATTCCCGATTCGGCTTCGGCGGATTTGTGATCAACGTCCTCCCCGACGCCAAAGTAGGTTCTGTAGCCCAGCTGACATCAGTTTCGCGCACCTTCACCCGCAGCCAATTAGCAGCTATGGCCGGGCTGAGCCCCGAGAACTCCAGCGATCAGGAATGGGAGGACTGGGCCAAGAAACAGAACCCCTACGATTTGGCCAAAGCCGTACCTCCCGACTTAGCCACATCCGTCGGAGGCTATACCAAGGCCCGCTATGATCAAATGAACGGTTACCTGGGCGGAGACACCGGCGGCAATGAACACGGAGACAGCCTCTATGTAGCCGGCGAAACCAACACCATCTCCAACGCCGTAGCACAGACAAGCACCAATTCCAAACCCAAAGAATACTTTGACATAGACAGCGATCAACGGTTCGTTGACTGGCGGCTAACCATCAACACCGGCACTTCAGCTTCCCAAGCCAACAAGGGCGCCCAAACCGAACTCTACATCACCGACAAACTGCCGGCAAAGCTCCACTACATCCCCGGCAGCGCCCGATTGGGCGGCACATATACGGAAGCCACGCCTGAAATGGGCCACATAGAGGGCGGAACCGCATGTGAGCCATCAGTGAGCACGGACTCCGCAACCGGAATCACCACTTTGTCCTGGACACTGACCAACATCCCTGTGGACGGCAACAGCCGGGTCATCCACTTCTCCACCTCCCTAGGCGACCTGACTGACCCTGGCAAAGACATCGGTCCCAACGAGGACCTGACGACCTCTGCCACAGTCCAGTCAAAATACAATATGTCCCAGCCCAACACATACTTGAAGACTGCCGACTCCTTCACCATCCACGCCTGGCGGACCAACACCACCAGCCTTTCCACTTCGGCCGTACAGGATACCAATGAAGCCGGTGCACCAATCGGCTTCACCAACATGCTGAGCAGCACCCCAGGCAGTGGCAAGCAGCATCACTATGCCATCGACATCATGCCGTACACGCAGACAAGCGGCAAACCCGACTTCCACGGGGAACCTACTTTTGCCGATATGAGCATAAAAGCTTCGGCGGGGGCTAGTCTGAGCGGAGTCACCATCCGCTACACCACAGATTCTCGATGGCGGGTGAATGACACGAGTTCCATACAATCCCAGGATTACCTCTCTTGGAACGAGGCTGACTTCAACACAACAAGTGGCGAAGTGAAAATGCCTGAAAACGTAGTCGCCTGGGCCTTCATCATCAATGGGCAGCCCAACCAATTCCGCTATGACATTACCTTCCATATAAACCCTGGAAACAACTCCTCCGGCGACCGCTATCGGAATCGCTGGGGCAATGCATTGAACCAAATGCCTGCCCAGGCCATGGTTGTCCAGCGTTCCATCAGTGGCATCGTATGGTACGACGTCAATGGGGACGGCATCCGCTCCTCGGAAGATATTCTGCTTAAGGATGTCAAAGTGACCCTGCTCAACGATACTGACGACAAGCCCGTCAAGTCGGTCGTCACCCCACATGATGATCTGAGCACAAAATCTGATTCCCAGGGCCAGTACGAACTGACCAATATACCGGCAGGGAAATTCCACCTGCGCTTCGACCCCGCTCCGAACACGAACTGGACCCACCTGACTACAACAATCCAAAAGGCCGGCACAGCCACCCAGAGCGAAAACTCCTCAGCCAGCGACTTTCTGGAGGACGGGACCATGAAAGGCGCCGTCATCAACGATATTGAGTTCCAGAAGGCCAAGGATATGGTGGACGCTGCCAGCCAATCCCTGGATTTCAACAACTGTGGCCTGACAGGAATGATGGACACCGATGAAGTGTCTGCCGGAGTCGAAGTACGGATCCAAGGCAGGAACTGGCTCGGTACAGACTCCTTCGCATTGAATGTCAAGCCCCTGGATGGCGCACCGTCCGCAGCGTTGCCCAGCCAAATCACCATCAACGCCGACAACCAAAATACCCAGGTGCCCGTCAACGTGTATGCTTTGCCCGGCGATGGCAGCTACAGGTATCGTATCCACCAGGAAACCGGCTCCATTCCTGGCCTGACGTATGATCAGAACGCTGCAATCCTGACCATCACTTTGACAACCGATGCAGCTCGGTTACACCGTACCGCCAAGGCGCAGTGGACCGACAGCAAGGGCAGCAAGATAGACACGGCGGTCTTCACCAACACCTACCAGGCCAAGCCGGCCACGGTCAAGCTCACAGCCTTCAAGCACCTGGAAGGCCGGGACCTGAAAGCCGGGGAGTTCGACTTCCTCCTGCAGGACAAGAAAGGCGGGAAGCCGGCCCAAGCATCCAACAAGGCCAACGGGACCGTCGAATTCCCCGACCAGACCCTGTCCGAGGCCGGCGACTACACGTACTGTGTGAGCGAGGCCCAGGGCAGCCTGCCCGGCATCACCTACGACCGGCACAAGGCCACGGTCGACGTCCACGTCACCGACGACCAGCAAGGCCAGCTCCAAGCCACCATCACCGGCAAGGACACCATCTTCACCAACACCTACCAGGCCAAGCCTGATAAGCCGGATCAACCAGATAACCCCGCCGACCCCGGCAACTCCGGCAACTCCGGAGAGCATGACAAGCCGAATCCGCCGGTAGAACCGAGCAAGCCGAGCGAGTCCGATCGTGCACCCAGCAAACCGGATCAAACCGGTTCCAATAGCCAAAAGACGGCACCGGGAAGCCAATCTTCTGATGGCCAGGCGAAGTCCTCTACGGATTCCCCGGCCCTAGCCGCCTCAGGCTCAGACCCAGTCATGCCTGCAGCGCTGACTTTCGGCACTGCCGTCCTCGGCCTGGCGCTGATGTGCTTGCTTCGGCATCGCAGGAATCGAGAGGCCGACCTGGGCTGATAGTTTACCGCATGCGAACACAGTCGGACACGTTTCTCACTAATGACAGCCGCCTATGGCGAACCTCACGGTTCCCTGCCCCTATCTGCAGACGAAATTTGGTATTCTTGCAAGTGGAAGGAATCTTGCATCCAGAGGTCACCGTCGACGATGGACGGTCACCTGAACGGTCATGGCCCTGCACGGTCATGATGTCGATTGTCACACGTGCAGGCCGTCACACAGAAAGGTCAGTCATGGTAGACGATACAGTCATTGTTGTTGATACTTCCATGTTCGGAAAAGATGCCGCCGCGAAGACCGCCAAGGCCAACGAGGTCGCCCGCAAATACGGCATCAGCGACGAGGCCCTCAAGAAGGTCGAGGATTACAAGGATCAGTTGAGCTACCACCAGGCATGGGACCTGCCTTTCCTGGGCTACGTGGACGAGGACGGCTATGGATACGCCTACGTACCCAACAAGGCTGTCGCGGCCGACGGCTGGGATGCCCATAAGGCCTTCCTGGACCTGCCCGATGATGCCCAGACGGCATTCGCCATCCGCATGCTCTTCACCCATCGCGACGTCGACCGCCATGGCGCAGAGATGTTCCTTCACCACGGCCGCGGGCTGACAGTCCGCTTCCAGGAGCCCACCTCAGCCAGCTACTGAGCTCGAGCTACCTTAACCAACTCGCCCCCGGTCCTGTCGTAATAACCCCCTGACAGGGCCAGGGGCTTTTCCATGCCGACGATCAAGGCAGAAGCCCCATCCAGGCAGGCGCTAACACCCCGATGCAGGCTCCGACGATCGGCCCGACAAAGGGTATCCAGGCGTAGCTCCAGTCCGCATCCTTCTCGCCGGACATGGGCAGAAGGCAGTAAGCCAATCGAGCGGAAAAGTCACGTGCAGGATTCATGGCCGCACCAGAAACCCCGCCCAGGGCCATGACCAGAACCGTGATGACCAGGGCTACGCCCAAGGGCCCGACCTGGGTAGGTGTCCCTCCATTGAGGAAAACCCAGGTAACGAGGATGGCCGTACCGATGGCCTCCGATGCCAGATTCCAGAAATTCGAACGTATGGCCGGTTTGGTGCAGAAAACCATGAGTTTGGTATCTGTATCGGTCGGAAGTTCGAAATGCTTGCGAGTGCCCAGGTAGCCCAGGCAGGTGCCGAAGAAAGCCCCCAGGAACTGGGCGGAAACGAAGATGGCCACATTGGCTAAGGTGACCGGAATACCGCCCTTGCCCATGGCCAGACCGTTCAAGGTCGCCTGTGGATCAATCCAGTGACCGACCACCCTGGCCAGGGTCACGGCAGGATTGAGATGGCCGCCCGTTCTCCACCCCGCATATACGCCTACATAGACAGCAAGACCCCAACCCAGCGAAGCGTTGATCCAGTCGGCTCGATAGGCCCCTGTCCTGGGGAGCGACCTGCTGGCTGCAACCATGAAGGCGATGGCCATCATAAGGGCCGTGCCCATGAACTCTGACCAGAACATCTGCGCGCCGCTGATCATGCTCTCTCCTCCAGCTTCCCATCATCAAAGGAGCTGAAAATGGCCAGGCTCCCATAACCCGATAATCGACCGCCGCCGAACCGACAAAACACCGAAGGGGCAGCCGTCAATCTGCTCATGCACATAGTCTTTCGATTTGACTACCGCACCAAGAATAACCGGACCATGGCCCAAGGGTCTCGCAATTGATGATGCCGCCGCATTCAAGACCACCGACCATGAGATTCGAGTGGATTCACATCCTGACGCGATCACAATCAGCCCAGCAGTGCCAGGAGGTCTTTTCTGCTCAGTCTGGCCACGCCGGCGGCGCCGGTGGAGGCGGCGGAATCGACGAAGCGCGATGCCAGGTCACTCTTGCTGTGCTGCAGGTTGAGGATGCGTTCCTCGATGGTGTCCTTGGCGACGATCTGGTAGACGTTGACGTCCTGGGTCTGGCCGATCCGGTGGGCGCGGTCGTTGGCCTGCTCCTGGGCTGCGGCGTTCCACCAGGGGTCCGCATGGACAACTACACAGGCTCCGGTCAGGTTGAGCCCGGTGTTGCCGGCCTTCAGGGAGATCAGGAAAACCGGCGTGGCATCCCTATTGAACTGTTCCACCAGCTCCAGCCGCCGCTTCTTGGATGTGGCGCCGGTGATCAGATCATAGGACACGTCCAGCCGACGTAGGCGTTGGGCTATCAGGTCCAGGTAGGAGGTGAACTGGGAGAAGATCAGCATCTTGCGCCCGGCGTCCTGGCAGGAGGCCACCAGATCCTCGATGGCGTCCAGCTTGGCCGAATCGCCACGCCGGTCCCGACCCTGATCCTGGTAGACCAGACGCGGATCGCAGCAGACCTCCCGTAGCCTGGTCAGCTGGGCCAGGACCTGGATTTTGCCGACCTCGTACTCCTGATCCCTCTCCTTGTTGAGGGTAGCCCTCAGCTCCTGTTCCAGGGCCGCATAGAGCTTGCGCTGACGACCCTGCAGGGGCACGCTGATCACGTTTTCGATCTTCTCGGGCAGATCCGTCAGCACCTGTGACTTGAGCCGGCGCAAAATGAAGGGTCCCACCAGGGCCTGGAGCCGGGACTGGGCATCCTGGTCGCCGCTGAGTATGGGCATTTCGAAGCGGTCCCGGAACCGGGAGTAGGGGCCCAGCATCCCAGGCATCAGGAAGTCGAAAATGCTCCAAAGCTCGGAAAGCCGGTTCTCGATGGGTGTGCCCGTCAGGGCGAACCGGTGCAGGCTGTCCAGAGCGCGCACAGCCCGGGCGGCCTTGGTGGCATGGTTCTTGATGTACTGGGCCTCGTCCAAGACCAAGGCATACCAGGGCAGTCTCCGATACCGATCCAGGTCCCGCCTGAGCAGATCATATGAAGTAATCAGCAGGTCGTAGGACCTGGCCTGATCCAGCAGATCCTGACGCTGGCTGCGCCCCCCGGCCAGGACCGCCACCCGCAGATCCGGCGTAAAACGGCGGCATTCAGCCTCCCAGTTGTAGACCAAGGAGGCCGGACACACGATCAGCGAAGGTCCACGATCCCTGGCCTGATCCCGACGGGAGAGCAGGTAGGCCAGCATCTGTATGGTCTTGCCCAGGCCCATCTCGTCGGCCAGAATACCGCCGAATCCACGGTCGCTCAGGGTGCATAGCCAACGCAAACCTTCGACCTGGTAGGGTCTGAGCTGCCCGCGCAGTCCGTCGGGGACCCTGAACCCCTGAGGGTCGGGCCTGCGCTCCTTCAGGTAGTCGCGGAAGCTGGAATCGCGGTCCTTCTCGGGCACCAGCGCATCCAGGTAGCCGAGCTGGAAGTCAGGCACCCGGACCGGCCCCTTGGCCAGATCAGCCGGGTCGATGCCCAGGTCCTGGGCCAGGGTGTCCACAGCCTCGGTATCCAAATCAGCCAGCTCGACGAAGGCCCCGTTGCTCAGACGATGGAAACGCCGACGGCGGCGATGGTCAGCCAGGATGGCAGCAGCCTCCTCGGGCCGTACCTCATCGGCGATGGGCGAGATCTCAACCAGACCGGAACGTACTCGCACACCCACGCGGATCTGCGGATGAGAGACGACGCTCAGCCCGTCGAAGGCCGGGGTGGAAAAGACCCGTCCCAGGCCCTTGAGCACGGGCAGGCCACGGGTCAGCAGGGTATGTATAGCCTCCTCGTTCTCCTCGGGGATGCGCGCCAACCCATCCTCCATTAAGGGGAAATAGCGGCGGACCGTCTGCCGGGCCAAAGACTCGCTCTCCCGGTCCCTGCCGGGTTCATCCTCCGAGGCAGGGTCGACGCCGACGGACAGAAGACGGTCCCCGTAGCGGGCCCTGAGGTCACAGCTGACCCCCTGCCAATCCCTGTCCAGGTAAAGCTCGATCCTGCAGGGCGGCCGCCGCCGGGCATCCAGCTCCTCGGGCAGACTGGCGGAGAGCCCGGATCCTTCCCGGGCACCCTGATCAAGGTCGGGCAGGACGGTCAAGGCGAACAGGTCCAGGTCGTCTGCATCCAGATGCAGATCCCGATCCTCACCAGGGCGGCAGAGGGTCTCCAACAGGTCCCGATGACGCATGAAACGCGCGCTGCAACGGTGGATGACCGGCCCCGGATCCAGCCCTAAGCCCGGCTGCGAGGGGCGCACGATAACGAAGGAAGAGGCCTGGCCTAGGATGAAGCGCTCCACGGCCAGGGCATGGGTGATTCGATAGCCGTCCGCCTCCTTGCTGACCGCGATACCCGGGTCCGGGTCTCCGCCGACCACGGGGGCAGGCATGGTCTGCAGGAAGGAGTCCTCGGGAGGCGTGTAGTCCAGGGTGAGCCCGGAATCCACAAACAGGTCGAGGATCTGCGCCACCTCGTCGTCGCTGAGCCGGATCCCCGCCAACCCTGCGCGTGTAAGACGGCGGCGCATGCCCCCCTCCTGTTCGGCCAGGCTACGGCGGATGGCGCCGGCCCTTTCCAGAATGGTCAGCAGAGCCTGGGCCCGGTCGTCAAAGGTGTCACGGGAGTGGATGAAGGCCAGCCGCCGACCGTAAGACATGAATTCGCCCTGATCCACGGCGCGCAGCAGGGCCGGGAGGTCCTTGACCAGGTAGACGACCCCGTGTGAGGACAGGGTGATGTGCAGACGGACCAGCCAACCACCGCGCTCACTGGTCAGGTCGGGAATCAGCCCGACCGATCCGATGGGCAGGTGACGGCCGCCGACCGGACCGTTCTCCTGCTTGAGCAGGTTCAGCTGGCGGTCACGGAAGGCCTGCCGCCGCCGACCCTCCTGCCGGTGCATGTAGGCCGCCAGGGGTCCCGAGGTCGATCGGGTGGACCGGGATCTACCCTGGTCGCCGGTCCAGTCATCCGATCCCGAAAAGGCCTGACTGGACTCGTTGTAGGCCATGATCAGGGCGACTACATGCTTGCAAGCAGGACCCTGACGCCCAAATGCCCGGCAGGTGCAGGAGGAGTCGATGACCCGATGGGCCTGCTCGTCCAGCCGAGCCTGAACCATGCAGTCACCATCCGGCTGATAGGTGGCGGGCACACGCCCCTTGAGAACGGTCAAAGCCCCCAGGTGCCGCAGGCGCAGGTCTGTAAAGCGGCGGTCATCCAGCAGTTGATGGGCACGGAAGTAGGCCTTGCCGCCCAACCGGCGCAGAGCGGCGTCAGAGATGGTGTCCGGGTCGCCAAAGGTCCGTACCTCCTCCTCATCGCCCGGATCATAGAAGCCATGGCCTCCTGAACCACCCGCTCTTGACCCGTAGACCGCTGCATGCCAATCCACACACACCCTCCTTATGGTCTCTGACGACCATTCCCGAGCATAACCTTTTCCGTTCCAATGCGGCACGCCTTCGGCGAAGCGAGTAGACATGCCGACTTACGAAAAAATGACCGCCTCCCTAAGATGGCGTGCTGTTTGTCTGAAGAAGGAGATCATTATCGTGCAAAACACGTCCACCTCTGCCTCCGTTCACCGGTCACGCCCGGCCGTCCCCCATCCCTGGCCGGCCATCGCCGCGCTGATGATCGGGGCCTTCGTGGGCATGCTGAGCGAGACCTCGCTCAATATCGCCCTGCCCAACCTGATGGAAAGCTTCCGGATCCCCGCTGCCACCGTGCAGTGGCTGGTCACGGGATACATGCTGGTCATCGGCATCGTCCTGCCCTTCTCCAGTCTGATCTCCAAGTGGTTCACCACCAGGCAGACCGTGATCTTCGGCCTGGTCGCCTTCCTGGCCGGCTCGGTTGTTTCGGCCATGGCCCCCACCTTCCCTGTCCTTCTGACAGGACGGCTGATCCAGGGCATCGGCACCGGCCTGATCCTGCCGCTCATGTTCACCGTGGCCATGCTGATCTTCCCGCCGGCGCGACTGGGCACGGTCATGGGCATGTGCGCCCTGGTCATCATGTTCGCCCCCGCCATCGGCCCGACCC
The DNA here is from genome assembly GCF_016100645.1 of Bifidobacterium sp. M0353. Classification (NCBI taxonomy): domain Bacteria; kingdom Bacillati; phylum Actinomycetota; class Actinomycetes; order Bifidobacteriales; family Bifidobacteriaceae; genus Bifidobacterium; species Bifidobacterium sp. M0353. The sequence continues at coordinate 149,620 of NZ_JACFSB010000002.1, forward strand.
TGACCGGAATCATCCTGGGCAAGCTTACCTGGCACTGGATCTTCTGGTTCTTCACCCCATTCCTGGTTGTAGCCCTGATCTTCGCCGTCGGCTTCCTGAAGAATGTAGGGACCATCACCCATCAGCGGCCCGACCTGGCCTCTATTCTGGAGTCCATTGTCGGCTTCGGCGGACTGGTGGCAGGAGTCAGCCTGGCCAGCCGGTACGGATGGCTCTCCCCCGTCACCCTGATCATCCTGGTTGTGGCCCTCGTAGCCCTGGTCCTCTATATTCGTCGTCAGCTGGGCCTGGAACACCCGGTGCTCAACCTGCGCATCTTCTCCATCCCGGCCTTCCGTTACGGAGCCACCCTGGTCATGCTGGACTTCGCAGTCATCCTCTCCTCCATGTATCTACTGCCCCAGTTCCTGCAGCGGGGGCTGCTCCTGCCCGTGGCCATGACCGGCATCCTCATGCTGCCCGGCGGGGCCATCAACGCCCTGGTCTCGGCCTTCGCCGGCCGGCTCTATGACGGCTTCGGGGCCCGTATGCCCGTCCGCTGCGGATTCCTCATCGCACTGGTGGGCACGGTCATCCTCCTGTTCACCGGCCCGCACACGCCTGTGGCCCTGGTGGTGGCAGCCCACATCATTTTGATGATCGGCTGCCCCCTGGCCATGTCACCGGCCCAGACCTACGCGCTCAACTCCCTGAGCGGCCCGCAGTCCGGCGACGGAAGCACCATCATCAACACCATGCAGCAGATCGTGGGAGCCGTGGCCACGGCCATCACCACCTCCCTGCTGGCCATGGGCGAAGGGCAGGCAGCCGGAGTTGATAAAGCCCAGGCCTTCACCAGGGGCACCCACTACGGATTGATCTTCACCCTGGTGCTGATTCTGGCCGCTCTGGCCGTCTCCCTGAAGGTGCGCAACTTCTCCCACGCCGAGCAGCCGGAGGCCGAGCAGGACATTCAGCAAGCTCCAAGTTCGCACCGCTAGCTTGGGAGCGTCCCTGGCTAGACTGGAGGACGACGACCGGACTTAAGGACCGTCATGGAGGGCCGCCCGGTCATCCCTGGAACGCTATCAGGAAGGGTGTCATGTTCGTTCTCAAGAACGCCTGGTTCACCATCAGGCGGCATGCGGCGCGGAGCCTGGTCATGGTTCTGGCCTGCCTGGTCGTGACGGCGCTGGCTACGACGGCGGCCACCGTGCTCCAGGCTGACACCAAGGCACGTACCACCGACTACGAATCCCAACAGGTGGATGCCGTCATCAGCCCGCGCAAGGGGACCAAGGTCTCCCCCCTGGGCTGGAACGAGTATTCCAAGTACGCCCAGCGCCTGCAGATGGATGGCATGCAGTACAAGGCCTACTTCCATGAGACCGCCGACATCAGCCCGGAGGGGCTGCCCCAGTCAGGCACCTACTCCCTGGTGGGCGTCTCCGACAAGGCGGCCGAACCCACCTTGCCTCACGGCCCCTTTGTGCTGGACCAAGGCAGGGGACTGGATTACGCCTCTCAGAATGCCTCCGGCGCCCAGACCGTACTGATCTCCAAGCAGATGGCACAGGCCAACAAGCTCAAGGTGGGCGACACCCTGACCATCAAGGATCCCCGTCAGCAGGATCAGCAGGTCAAGCTGACCGTCTCCGGCATCTATCACTACCGCGAGGCCGCCGACAAGGCAGCCAACCGGGCCATTTACACGGCCTATCCCACCTTTGCCATGCTGGGGCTGGATACGGCCAGCAAGCCGGGAGACCCTGGCCATGAACTACTGGTGGCCTTCGTCCTGGATTCGCCGAGCACCTACCATAAGTTCATCAAGGAACTGCGCAAGGACGGGCTCAAGGCCTCGCAGTACGACATCGACTCTCCCAGCCTGAAGGACTACCAGCGGCGGATGGAGCCGGTCCACCAGGCTGCCGACCAGGCGCGAACCACCATCATCCTGGTCTGCCTGTTGGGCGGACTGATTCTGCTGGGCTGCCTGATCCTCATGCTGCGCGGCCGTGCCAACGAAATCGGCATGGCTGTCACCATCGGGGTCCACAAGGCCCGGCTGGGCTGGCAGTTCGCCCTGGAGACCCTCTTGCCCACCCTACCCGGACTGGCCCTGGGCCTGGCGCTGGGTGCCGCAATCAGCCGACCGCTGGGCCGGTCGCTCTTCCGGCTGGGAAGCCTGGCCAGCATGCCTCATGCCGGTTTGATCTGGAAGATGATCCTGATTGGCCTGGCCGTCTGTCTGGTCCTCGCTTTGTCGGCAGCCGCCAGGGTAGCGGCCTTCAGAACCGCCCAGCTATACACCAACGACCTGGAGGACGAGGCATGAGCGAAAAGACATCGGACCAGCAGCCGGACGAAAAGTCCCAGGAAAAGGCTGCGACCACGGCCGCTGACCAGACAACGCCCGATCAGAAGCAACCCGCTCGGACTGCGGCCGACGCTGAGCAAAAGGCCGACGAGAACACCAGCGCCGAACCTCTGTCTGAAGCCGGGGAAAAGGCAGCCGCTCAGACGGACGAAAAGTCCGAGGAGGATGGTTCTTCGGAAGAAGATGCCTCACCGGCTGCCTTCAACGTGGTCATCGAGCATGAAGATGCCGAAGATCTCGACGGCGATCAGGAGGACCCGCTGTTGGAGACCGATGACCAACGGGTGCTGGTTCCTGGCGGCTACCCCGTGCTTTCCCTGAAGCATGTGGATTACACGCGCAAGGTCCAGGGCCGCCCCGAACAGATCCTGGACGATGTCGATCTGGATTTCCAGCGCCGCCGCATCTACTCGGTGGAGACCACCTCGCCTTCCGGACGAGCCGCTCTGATGGCCCTGATGACAGGCCTGCGCGCCCCCACACAGGGCAGCGTGCTCTTCCGGGGCACGGATCTACGCCAGTTGCTGGCCTCCGACTATCGCGGCCACCAGATCGGGGCCATCTTTGGCACCGATGCCCTGAGGCGCGACCTGACCCCCGTGCAGAATCTTGTCTACACCATGGATGCCAGCGGGCGCACCTTCCTGGGCCCCAAGGACAATCTGGCCCGTCAACTGCTGGATGAGGTGGGCTTCCCGGAGCGTCTGCAGGACACGCTGACCGCTGATCTGGGACACCTGGACTTCCGTCTGGCCTCCGTGGCCCGCGCACTGTGCTGCGAGTGCGACGTGCTCATCGCCGACGAACCCACCGAGGGGCTGGAGCCTGGCGACTGGGACACCCTGCTGGCCACACTGAAGCGGGTCTCCCGCCGTCATGACTGCACCGTGATCATCCTGACCTCGGGCGGTTCGGACACCGTGGACGAGGGCACCTACGACGACCGATTCATCGTCGATTGAGCCCCGGCTTTCCGGACCGGGGATGGACAGCACTGCACTAATCTGTTCGGTCATCACCCATGAGGAGTGGATTCCCCGGGTCATGGCCGAACAAATCGATTCGTGCAGCAAGGACCCACGCCGGCAGCGAAGCATCATCCTGCACCATCACCATGGATTCGGACCTGTTCGGGAGGTCGGCGTCAGGGAGGCCATATGGATTACCCCTGGGTTGCTGATCGCCCAGAACGCCTGGCTGGCATCCCAAGGTCGTCCCTCATGGGCCCTGTCAGCACCACCGACCATGTGGCTGGACGGGCTGGACCAGTCCCTGACCGGACGCAGGATTCTGACCGTGACGGCCGCAACCATCCTGGCCTGGCGCCGACTGCCATCGGGCCTGGGGCAGCGCCCCTGGTCGCAGCTGGCCGCCGGCCGGGTATCAGGCCTGCCTGCAGCCCGACGAACCCTTGAAGACCTGCAACGCAATCTACGGACAGCCCCTCCGCAATCGTTGATTCGCATCCAGACCCACCTGCCCAACATCCATGAGGAATGGCGGGTCATCATCGACAGGGATCGAATTGCGGCCTCCAGCGGATACTGCCTGCATGAGGGCGAGGACTCCAGGGTCATCACCACGGTCTTTGACGGTGCCGTCTTCGATCCAAGACATCGAAGAATCGCCGAAGACTGCGCCCTCCAGGCAGCCAAGGGTCGATCTCCTGCCCCAATCAGCGTGGATCTGGCCTTCCTCCGTGGGTCGGATCGGCCTCTCGTCCTGGAGGGAAACCCGGTCTGGTGCGCAGCCCCTTACGCTTACGGACCACAGGGCATGGCCTCTTTCCTGAAAGCCGTTGCGGCCTGCCGGACCGATCCAGTCAACCCCTATCGACCAGACCCGTGGATGCTGCGCGAATTCGGCGGTCGCTTCCGCAGTTCCTGGGGGCCGGTCCGGCAGGATCAGACGATGGTCATGCCATAGTGCTTGGCCAGGGGCTGCAGGTCCGGCACCCCGTACCGGGCCACCAGTTGCCTCCATCGGGCCAGGTTGTCGGGACCATACTTGGCTGTGCGCTTGGCGGCGGTGGGCTCGGAGACGAAGATGGGCGGCTGATGCTTGCTGTGGAACTTGTCCGCATACATGACCACCTCCTGCTCAGGGTTGACCGGCAGGTAGTCGTCCGGCGGCAGGTTCAGATGTTCCTCCTCCACCTGGCGACGGGTCAGCCCCACCCCGGTGTGGTTGCGGGCGAACTGGGCCACCGACTCGTCCACCCCGGCATGCAGCAGCAGACGATAACCCTCCAGGCCGTGCTCGATGTACCGCTCGCCCTGGAAGGTCAGCGGCCGGCCCTGGGAGCCGTCATCCTTGAGGATCCGGTAGGTGCCGATGTCGTGCAGCAGGGCACCTGTGCGTACCAGGTCACGATTCAGGGGCCGCTCGGGCAGGATCGCGTCAGGGTCATCATCACGCAGCAGGCGTTCGTTGACCCGGTCGGCCATACGCACCGCGAGGGCGGCGATGATCTGGCAGTGGGTGTGTATCAGTTCATAGGCGGCTCGGGAGGGCGCGTACTGACAATGCAGGGCCTCGGCCATGGGAACATTGGGAATCATACCGACCATTCTAGGGACCCTGCCGCAAATGTGACCTTTGCGACGCTATGCACACTTCAGCGGATAATCAGCCCTGCCCTTCCACTGCCGACAGTAGACTGGGAGCCACGGTATTTCACGAGGAGCACTATGGACACTTCACCACTTGTGCGCTCCGCCGACCAGCCCGCTCCCCCCGACGAGGACGGCGGCCGACAGGCGCCTTGGCACAACCCCCTGCTGGACCCGCGCGATCTGCGCATGCCGCGCATCGCAGGACCCAGCTCATTGGTCATCTTCGGCGTCACCGGCGATCTGGCCAAGAAAAAGCTCTTGCCGGCCGTCTATGACCTGGCCAACCGGGGATTGCTGCCAGCCAGCTTCGGGCTGATTGGTTTCGGGCGGCGCGATTGGAGCGACCAGAAGTTCGTCGCCTTTGCGGAGGAGAACGTCCGCGCCCACTGCCGCACACCCTTCAACGAGTCCACCTGGCGACATCTGAGCCAGGGCATGCGCTTCGTCACGGGCAGCTTCGACGATGCCGAGGCCTTCCGCCGCCTGTCGGCCACCGTCTCGGAGCTGGACCGGGTCCGGGGCACCCGTGGCAACCATGCCTTCTACATGTCGGTGCCGCCCAAGGCCTTCCCCCAGGTTGCCCGTCAGCTGGCCGAGTCGGGACTCTCCCACTCCACTGAAGGGGCCTGGCGCCGCGTCATCATCGAGAAGCCCTTCGGTCACGACCTGGCCTCTGCCAAGGAACTTGACCGGGTGGTCTCCGAGGTCTTCGAACCGGATTCGGTCTTCCGCATCGACCACTACCTGGGCAAGGAGACCGTGCAGAACATCCTGGCCCTGCGCTTTGCCAACATGATGTTCGAGCCGGTCTGGAACTCCAACTACGTCTCCCACGTGCAGATCACCATGGCCGAGGACATGGGCATCGGCGGCAGGGCCGGCTACTACGACGGAATCGGAGCAGCCCGGGACGTCATCCAGAACCACCTGCTGCAGCTGATGGCCCTGACGGCCATGGAAGAGCCTGTCTCCTTCTCGGCGTCAGATTTGACTGCTGAGAAGACCAAGATTCTTTCCGCCGTCCGCCTTCCCAAGGATCTGGCGGCCCACACCGCCCGGGGCCAGTACACGGCAGGCTGGCAGGGCTCCCAGCATGTGGTCGGTTACCTGGATGAAGACGGGATCGACCCCTCCTCCGCCACCGAGACCTATGCGGCCATCAGGCTGGATGTGGACACCCGCCGCTGGGCCGGCGTCCCCTTCTACCTGCGCACGGGCAAGCGCCTGGGCAAGCGGGTCAGCGAGATCGCCATCGTCTTCAAGCGTGCCCCCCACCTGCCCTTCGAGGCCACGGCCACCCGGGAACTGGGCGCCAACGCGGTGGTCATCCGCGTACAGCCCGACGAGGGTGTGACCCTGCGCTTCGGGGCCAAGACCCCCGGATCGGCCATGGAGGTGCGTGACGTCAACATGGACTTCTCCTACGGGCGTTCCTTCACCGAGGCCTCTCCCGAGGCCTACGAGCGGCTGATCCTGGACGTGCTCCTGGGAGACCCGCCCCTCTTCCCCACCACCGAAGAGGTCAATCTCTCCTGGAAAATCCTGGACCCCATCGAGGAGTTCTGGGCAGGACAGGGCCAGCCCCAGCCCTACCGTGCCGGTACCTGGGGTCCGCGGGAGGCTGATCTGATGCTGGCCCGCGACGGATACCACTGGAGGATGCCATGATCGTCAGACTGAACAACACCACCACCTCCGCCATCGCCCGGGAGATCGACGAACTCCACGTCGAACGCGGGGAGGCCGCCCAGGGGCGAGTGCTGACCCTGGTCATCGTCACCGAACAGGCCCATCTGGAGACGGCTCTGGAGACCGTAAACGCCGCAAGTCGCGAACACCCCTGCCGGGTCATCGCCATAGTGACCAATGCCGAAGACCATCAGCCCGGACAGGAGACGGACCAGCGGACCGCTACGGCACAGTCCTACGAAGACTGCGTCTCCTACAAGGACACCGACCATGACGGTGACCGCACACTGGATGCCGAAATCCGGTTCGGCTCGGATGCCGGTGCCGGCGAGGTGGTGGTCCTGCGACCAGTGGCGGCTCTGCTGGACCATTCCGATGCTCTGGTCATCCCCCTCCTGGTGCCGGATGCCCCTCTGGTGGTCTGGTGGCCCACCAATCCGCCCCTGGATCCCTCGCAGGATCCCATCGGGACCATGGCCGCCAGCAGAATCACCGATGCAATGGATTCCGACGATCGCCAGGCCACCTTCGCCGGGCTGCTGGCCCATTCGCGCGATCAGGACGTGGACCTGTCCTGGACCAGGATCACCATCTGGCGAGCACTGCTGACCTCCATGGTGCAGCAGCCGCCCCACCTGCCCATCCGTTCAGTCAAGGTGACCGGCCAGGCCCACTACCTGCCATTGGAGCTGCTGGCCTCGTGGCTGGCCCTGAAATTGCAGGTGCCGGTCTCTGTCGAGCGTGACCCGAAGGCCCAGGCCGTCACCGGCGTCTACTTCGAACGCCCGGACGGGATCATGAGCATGGAGCGTCATCACGACGACCAGGCCCGGATCAACCAGCCCGACCAAGCCCCACAGACCATCTCCATGCCCCTACGCACTGCTGTGGACTGCATGAGCGAGGAACTGGGTCGGTTGGATCCTGACGAGGTCTATCAGGAGGTCATCCACACCGGCTGGGGAATGGTCGACCACCAGTAGGCGCCCCGCAGCGACTCAATTCAATGCAAATGCCCGGGTGTAGGCTGAGGCCAGCATCACCTGCATGCAAGGAGGATCAGATGACCGATCGTCGTACCGTGACCTATGCCACAACCAAGTTGCTCAACCAGGCTACAGCAGCCCGCATCCTGCTGGAGCTGGGAGACCTCCTGGCCCGTCAGGATCGGGCCGACCTGGCGCTGACCGGCGGGCGGGACGCGGCGGATGTCTATGCCCTGATGGGCGCTGATCCCCTGAGCCAGAGCGTGGACTGGAGTCGGGTCCACCTCTGGTGGAGCGATGAGCGGTTCGTGGGCCTGGAAGACCCGGACCGCAACGACGAGCAGGCACGACGGGCCTGGTTCGGCGGGCTGATCGACCAGGGGCTGCTGCCGCAGGCCAACGTGCATTCCATGCCCGTGGATACCCGCAGCCCAGCCCAGGTTGAGGCCGCCGACCAGGAGGAGAACGAACGGGCTCTGACCCAGGCGGCAGCCGCGTATCAACAGGAGATCATCGACCAGCTGGGGCCTGAGGGCCGGATGGATCTGGCCGTCTTTGGCGTAGGCCCCGACGGTCACTATGCCTCCCTCTTCCCCGACCGCCCCGAGGTCAGGTTGCAGGACGACGCTCTGCTGGTGACGGGTGTCAGTAATTCCCCCAAACTGCCCCCGCTCAGGGTCACCATGACCACGCCATTCATCCGCCGGACCCCCAAGGTCTGGCTCTTCACCTCAACTGCAGAGAAGGCCTCGGCCGTGGCTGCCGCCCTGGGAACCACGGACGATCCCCATGTCCCCTCCTCGTATGCCAGGGGCACCCTGGAGACCCTCTGGCTCCTGGACGCTGATGCCGCCTCGAAACTGAGCTGAACCCTCTGCGCCAAGAGCCTCTACAGACCTGGGGACTCCGAAGATTCCCTATCCGTAGCGCGAGCGGAGTCTTCTGAGTCCTTTCGTGTCATTTGTTCGACAGCCCGATCGGATTCGTCGACGATCCAATCCATGGCATGCCTTGCCCCCTCTGCGTCGCCCCGACGTATCAGGGCAGCCACGTCGCCGTGCAGCCGCAGAGCCTTCTCGTCGGCCCTCCTGGGCATAAGCTCATGCCGGGTCCGCCCAGACAGCACTGAGGCAATCACATCGCCCAGCGCCGCGAACATGGCGTTGCCCGATGCCTCAAGCAGGGTTCGATGGAAGGTTTCGTCAGCCTGAAGATAGTCCGGCCCGTCGGCTCGGTCAGCGTTGGCCACCATGTCTATAGCGGCCCGCGTCAGCTTCGCCCATTGATCATGATCAGCGTGGCTGGCCGCCAGCTGGGCAGCCATGGGCTCCACGCATGCCCTGAGCTCGGACAGCTCATGCAGGGTCCGCCCCCGGTCAGGTCCGCGCAGCCTCCACTCGATCACCCGAGGGTCATAGATATTCCAGAGCCGGCAGGGGTTGACCGTGGCACCGACCTTGCGTTTGACAGTGACCAGACCCATGGCCTCAAGAACCCTGGTGACCTCCCGGGTCACTGTGCGCGAAGGCCTCTGGCTATCCAGGTCCGGGGCGGGCAGCCTGTCACCCGGTGCGATGGTGCCGTCGACGATGGCCGCCCCCCACTGGTCCAGCAGCCGGTCATGCAGGGTGCCTTCTGTAGCCGTTTCGTCATCAGGCTTGCTCGCGCTTTCCACGAATTCCACTCTAGCAACCGGGCCCGTGCCCAGAGCGATCAGACGATTCTGCAAACAATTCGAGACTCAATCCTGCCCTCAGCATGCCATCTTCCAATCCGTCCCAGGTTCGTGTAAGATATTGTCTGTTAAGGCATACTTAATATCACGCTGTCGATATTAAGTAATGCAAAAATAAGAGCCGGAAAGCTGATCAGGCCGGACGGTTCGCATCCTCAGAGAAGAGGCAGCCATGCTTTTAGCGTCGCAGCCGACAGCCGACGGGTACCTGACCCTGGCGGCGAGTCAGGCCGTTTCCCTGAACACCACCCAACTGGGCATCAGCCTGGTGCTCAGCCTGGCGGTGCTCATTTTCCTGGTCACTGTCGTCAAACTTCATCCCTTTGTCTCCCTGCTGGGTGCCGCCCTGGTGGTCGGCATCGGTTCCGGCTACGGTCCCGTGGCCACCCTGACCAGCTTTACCGGCGAATTCGGCTCCACCATGGGCTCCGTGGGCATTCTGATCGGTCTGGGAGCCATGATCGGCAAGGTTCTCATGGACACCGGAGCCACCGACCAGGTGGTCAACACCCTGGTGGCCAAGTCCAAGCCCGCCACCATCCCCTGGATCATGGCCCTGATCGGCGCCCTGATCGGCCTGCCCATGTTCTTCGAGGTCGGCCTGGTCATTCTGGTCCCGGTCATCATTCTGGTGGCCCGCCGCACCAAGCTCCCCCTGATGCGGGTGGCCATCCCCACCCTGGCAGGCCTGTCCATCATGCACGCCTGTGTGCCTCCCCACCCCGGTCCCCTGGCCGCCCTGAGCCAGTTCAAGCAGACCGGCAACGTGGGCCTGACCATGATGTTCGGCATCCCCTTCGCCCTGATCACCCTGGTCGTCGTGGGCCCGGCCTTCTCCCGGCTGGCCTCCCGCTGGGTGCCCATCCAGGCACCGGCCGACTTTGTGGCCAAGAGCGAGCAGGCGGGCAAAGAGGAGACCCGGCTGCCCTCCTTCGGCCTCTCGGTCTGCTGCATCCTGCTGCCGGCAGTCCTCATGCTGCTGACCTCCATCTTCGAAATCGCTGTTCCGGGGTTCAAGAATCGCACGGACGGCCTGGCACAGACCATAAACTTCATCGGCAACCCGGTCATGGCCCTGGCCATAGCGCTGATCGTCTCCATGCTGGTCCTCAAGGCCGCCTCGGGCATCTCCTGGAAGACCGTCAATGACTCCCTGGGAGCCTCGCTGCCCGCTGTGGCAGGCATCCTGCTGATCGTGGGCGCAGGCGGCGGCTTCAAGGGTGTTCTGGTCTCCACCGGCATCGGCAAGATCATCGGTACCTTTGTCGAGCACTCCAACATCTCCATCTTCCTGCTGGGCTGGGTCATCGCCGTCTTCGTGCGCATCGCCACAGGCTCGGCCACCGTCTCCATCCTGACCACGGCCGGCATCCTCACCAACGCCATGACCATGATGCATGCAGGCTCCACGGCCACCACCCTGCTGGTCATCGCCATCGGCGCCGGGTCCATATTCCTCTCCCACCTCAACGACGCGGGCTTCTGGCTGATCAAGGAGTACTTCGGCCTCAGTGTCGGCGAGACCCTGAAGACCTGGTCGGTTCTGGAATGCCTGCTGTCGGTAGTGGTCCTGGTCCTGGTCATGATCGCCAGCATCTTTGTGCCCATCACCGCCTGAGCATCATTGTCGGATCACTTTTCAGAAAGGTTGCACATGGTCGACACATCGTTGAAGAATTCCGACGCGCTGAGCGCAGAAGACCACCCGGAACCCCAGGTGCCCTCAGCAGTGGACAACACGGTTCCCCCGGATTACTTCCAAGGCCGCACCCCTGTTCTGGTCATCATGGGGGTCGCCGGCTGCGGCAAGACCACCATGAACGAGCACCTGGGCAACAAGCTGGGTTGGGACATGGCCGAGGCCGACGACTTCCACCCCCAGGCCAACATCGACAAGATGGCCCGTGGCATTCCCCTGAACGACCAGGACCGATGGCCCTGGCTGGACAGCATCCATGAATGGATTGAGGACCACATACGCCGTGGGGTGCCTGGGACCGTCACCTGCTCGGCCCTGAAGCGGATCTATCGTGACCGGCTGCGGATGCCGGGCGTGGTCTTCATTCACCTGAGCGGGGACTACGACTCCATCATGGAACGGCTCTCCAAGCGGAAGGGCCACTTCATGAAGCCGCAGATGCTGCGCTCCCAGTTCGATGACCTGGAGCCCCTGGGACCGGACGAGGTTCATTTGACCATCGACGTGGGTCTGCGCATGTCTCCTGAGATCGAGGCCGAAGAGGTCATCGACACCCTGGGCCTGCAGTGCGACGTCAAGGCGCACACCGCCCAGGTCCAGGCCGAGCGCGCCCGACAGGCAGCCCGCAAGTAGCACCGACAAATCGGCCCGACCGCGGCCGAGCACCAACCATCGCGGTCAACTTCACACTGTTGCAGTCAATGGAGAGGAACTGACACTATGAAGATTGGCATGATCGGCCTGGGACGCATGGGCAAGAACATGGCGGACCGCCTGCGCACCGGCGGCCACCAGGTGGTCGGCTACGACATCGCGCCGGACTCGGGCAGGGATGTGGACAGCCTTGGGGCCCTGGTCCAGGCCCTGGAGGCCCCCCGGGTAATCTGGGTCATGGTCCCGGCCGGCAAGCCCATCGAGTCCACTCTTGATCAGTTGGGCGAGCTGATGGAGCGCGGCGACCTGGTCGTGGATGGGGGCAACACCCGCTTCACCCAGGACCAGGAGCACGCCCAAGCCTTGGCCGCCAAGGGCATAGGCCTGGTGGACGTGGGCACCTCCAACGGCATCTGGGGCAAAGAGAAGGGCTATGCCCTGATGGTCGGCGGATCGGACCAGGACGTGGCCCGGATCCAGCCCGTTATGGACACCCTGAAGCCCGAGGGCGACTATGGTCTGGTCCACGCAGGAGGCACCGGTGCAGGCCACTATGCCAAGATGGTCCACAACGGCATCGAGTACGGAATGATGCAGGCCCTGGCCGAGGGGTATGCGGTCCTGGAGGCCTCCGACCTGATCAAGGAGCCGGGCGAAGTGGTGGAGTCCTGGCGCAAGGGCTCGGTCATCCAGTCCTGGCTGCTGGACCTGCTGGCCCAGGCTCTGAAGGAGGACCCGCACCTGAGCGGAATCGCCGGCAAAGCCGATGAGACCGGCGAGACCAAGTGGATGATTGCGGATGCCCTGGAACTGGGAGTACCCACACCGGCCATCACCTCGGCCCTCTACGCCCGCCAGTCCTCCAAGATCGAGGACCCCATGACCATGAAGGTGGTCTCCGCCCTGCGCAGCGCCTTCGGCGGCCACCCCATCGTCAGGGAGTGACCGGATTCCGGGCCGGATACCAGTAGGATCCCACCTGCGGACGGACCTGGACCAGGGCGCCGTCATCAGTGAAGTCCAGGGGTGCAAAGACGATTTCGCGATGGCAACCGTCACCCTGGCCGTCCCTGGCGAATCTGTGGTAGGCCACAATCCAGTCGTCCCGGCCCGGCACACGGGTGATGCAGTGGTGCCCAGTGGCCAGAATCCCCTTGGCATGATCGGCCTTTATCAGAATCTGGGGCGCGCTCCAAGGCCCATCCAGCGATGGCGCACTGGACCAGCGGATCCGGTAGCTCGGATCCCTGGTATCGTTCTCCGACCAGGAGGCATAGTAGGTGTCCCCACGTCGGCAGATGGTGACGGCCTCGCGGAAGTTGTCAGGCACGGCGGAGCGCACTGAGCCATCTTCCAGACGCAGGCCGTCCGGACTCAGTCGCGCCATGTAGGCACGGCCATTGCCCCAGAGCAGATAGGGCACATCATCGTCATCCACAAAGACCGAGGGATCGATGGGCAGGCAGTCGTAGTCCCCCCGGGCGATGAATGGCTCCTGGGCCGCCCGGAAGGGACCGGCTGGCCCAGGAGCGACGGCCTGGCCGATCTGCCCGTCGGCCACAAAATACAGGATGCAGCGTCCCCGGCGCACCAACAGGCAGGGAGCCCAGGCACCCTGTCCCCCATGCCACCAGGGCACCTGGTCCAGGTCCAGGACTTTTCTACGGGTCCAGTGGCACAGGTCCCCGGATTCATAGACGTAGAAGGCATGCGAGGACCATCCGGGCAGACCATCCTCGGTGCAGTAGAGGTACCAGCGGTCCCCGACCATGACCAGATCCGGGTCCGCGCAGTAGCGATGCAGGGGGTTGCTCGCCAATCCCGTCCCCTCCGACCCTTGATGTGCGTTTGCGAATTCCTCCATGGACTGTGACTCCGATCCTTCATGAATGTGGCGGCCGGAACCTCCGACCGCCGCCATTGACTACGACCTTCCGACTGGCCGCCTTATCCCTTGACCGCGCCGGCAACCAGCCCGGAGACGATCCACTTCTGACAGAAGATGAAGAAGACGAAGACCGGTATCAGGGCCAGGACCGTAATGGTCATGAAGCTGGGCCAATCAGTGGTGAACTGGCCGACTGCGTTGTAGACCTGCAGAACGATGGTGCGCAGGTTGGAGCTGCTGATGAAGACGTTGGCCGTCATGAAGTCGTTCCAGGTCGACATGGTCTGGAAGACCACCACCGTGGTCAGGATGGGCCTGATCAGGGGCAGGACGATGCTCCAGAAGATCCTCAAGGGGCCGGCACCGTCGATTCTGGCGGCCTCGATGACCTCGAAGGGCAGGGACTGCATGTATCCCACGATCAGGAAGTAGCAGAAGACCGCCCCGCCCAGGTACATGATGATCAGACCCAGGAGCGTGTTGACCAGCCCCACGCTGGACTCCATCCGGTAGAGGGGAATCAGGGTGGACTGGGTGGGAATGACGAAGGCGATCATGAGGATCACCCCGATGACCGAGGTGAAAATCGACTTGCGCAGGATCATCCCGTAGGCGGCCAGGGCTCCGATCAGCACCTGGAAGAGCACGCCGAAGAAAGTGACGATCAGCGTGTTGACCAGGCTGCGGACGATGGGCACCGTGGCGAAGGCCCGCGTGTAGTTGCGCAGCGTCCACTGCTTGGGCAGGCCCAGCGGATTGGTGGCCATATCGGGCACGGTCTTGAAGGTGTTGATCAGGATGTACCAGAGGGGTACGGCGCAGATCAGGGCGATGATCAGGACCACCACGCTCCTGACCACCGAACGCCGCCGTTCCCGCTGGCTCAGAGTCAGGGTCGAGCTCTTGCTGCTGCTCATTGGAACCTCCTGGAAATCAGGCTGGCGGCGCCCATCTGAGCGAAAACCACCAGGGCCGTGGCCACGGTGAACAGGACCGCCAGGGCCGAGCCCAGCCCGTACTGGGACTGGCCGATGCCCTGCTGAATGATGGACTGGGTCACCGTATAGGTGGAGTACCCGGGACCGCCCTTGGTCATGGTGTAGGGCAGGTCGTAGACCTTGAGGCCTCCCGACATGAGCAGGAAGCTGGAGGTGACGATGCCTGGGATCAGCTGGGGCAGGGTGATGTGGACGAACTGCTGGCGGCTGGTGGCCCCGTCCACCGTGGCCTGCTCATAGAGGTCTCCGGGAATGGACTGCAGGAAGGCCAGGTAGAGTGTGGCATGCCAGCCGATCTGCGCCCAGACCGCGATGAAGATGACACAGCACCGGGCCAGGGTCGAATTGGACAGCCAGGGCACCGGTCCCAGGCCGAAGACACCCAGGATGGTGTTGAAGACGCCTGACTTCATGGGCGAGAAGATGTACTTCCAAACCATGCCCATGATGGCCAGCGAAGGCACGCTGAAGAAGAAGAACAGGGAACGGGCGAAGTTGCGGCCCCAGAACTTCCGGTTCAGGGTGACGGCCAGGGGGATGGCGAAGATGGTCACCAGAACCGTCTGGGCCACGGCATACAGGATGGTGAACACCAGACCCTGCATGGTCGAGGAATCGGTGAACACGCTGTGATAGTTCTTCCAGCCCACATAGTGCATGTTCAGGCTGTAGCCGTTGAAGTCGGTCACCGAGTAGATGATGGTCTGCACCAGCGGCACCGCGAAGAGGATGACGAAGACGGCCAGGATGGGCAGGAGGAACCAGAAAGAGGTCAGATCCTGCCGCAGGCCGACCATGCGCCGCCGATGGGCGTTGGCACGTTCTGCCGAGGATTGGGAAGCCATGATCCAGCCCTTCCTACTTGACCGAGGCCATCTTGTCGTCGATGGCCTTGGCCCACTGATCCAGATTGATGGACCCCTGCACCAGCTGCTGGGTCTCGGACTGGCGGACCGTGGTCAGCACATCAGGCTTGGCATAGAAGTTCATGAGCAGGAAGTAGTGGCCTGGCTGCACGTTGGCCCGGTAGACCTGCTCGTACTCGGGCTTGACCTTGGCCTTGAACCCCTGGACGGTGATGGCATCCCCGTTGTCGGCCGAACGCTGCAGGGCCCAGTGGCTGTCCATGAAGGTCAGGAACTTCCGGGCCGCCTTGAGCTTGTCGCCCTTGAGGTGGGAGTAGATGGCGTAGGCAGGCGATGGCGATCCCTGGGCGTAATTGACCATGCCCTTCTCCATGAGCGGCATGGGGGCCATGCCATACTTGAGCCCGGCCTGGGCGATGGATGGCAGGTCCCAGGGGCCGGTGCAGATCATGGCCACCTGGCCATTGATGAACTGGGTCTTCATGTCGTCGCCGCTGATGCCGACCGTGTCCCGGGTGACCAGACCCTGGTCGTACAGCTTCATCCAGGCCGCAGCCGCCTCGCGTTGGTCGCTGCCGGGCTTTTGAGGGCGACGGTCGATCAGACTTGTCACATCGACCTTGTCCCTGTCGAACTGCGAGCCCATGAAGGCATCGGGAATCCTGCTGGGGCCATCGGCGGTGGACTCCAGGAAGGGCGTGACCCCGGCGGCCTTGAGCTTCTTGCACAGCTGCAGGAACCCGTCCCAGGTCTCCGGAACCTCCTTGGCGCCAGCCTTGGCCAGCAGGTCCTTGTTGTAGACGATGCCGGAGGCCCAGGAGGACACGGACATACCGTAGACCTTGCCCTCATGACTGACGAAGTCCTTGTTGGCCTGGGAGATGTTGCGCATGAAGGGCTCGTTGGTCAGGTCCCGCACGTAGCCGTTCTTGATCAGGTCGGCCTTGTTCTCGGAGGTGATGATGAACACATCCGGGGCCTGGTTGCCGACCAGTCGGGTCTGCAGGGTCTGGATGTACTCGGGGGTCGGCGGCGAGTAGCTGAAGTCCACCTTGATCCCCGGGTTCTGTTGCTCGAATTGGTCGATGTATGGCCTCATGACCTGTTCGTTGTTCCATGACAGGAAGGTCAGCGTGGTCTTGGACCCGTCAGCGCCACCAGCCCCGCAGGCACCCATGGCCGACACCAACACGCCGACCCCCAACGCCGCAGCTATGCCCTTCCATGCTCGCTTCAGCTTCATGACTCCTCCTTGCAATCAATCCTCTGAACATCCGTCCGGGCTGTTCAACGTCGAAACCCGGGAATTGACACGATTCAACTGCTGTCACAATATGGTATAGCACGTTGGTTGAATCGTGTCAATTACATGCTGACAGGACCACACGCGCGCCTAAGATGATGACTGAACCCCGGGAAAGGTGCGAGATGGTGACGATGAGCGACGTGGCCAAGGAGGCGCAGGTCTCTCGGGCCACTGCCTCCTATGCCCTTCGAGGCGATAGACGCATAGCGGATGACACCAGGCGCAGAGTCCTGCTTGCCGCCCGCAAGCTCCGCTACTCGGCCAATCTGTCAGCCAGAAGCCTGCGCTCAGGCAAGAGCGGCATCATCGGCGTGGCCATCTTCGAGCTGGACAAGCCCTACCCCGCGCAGATGAGTGCGGCCATCTCCCGGCAGATCAACGCCCACGGCATGCAGGCCATCATCCAGCAGACCTCCAACTCCAAACAGGACGAGGTCTCCATCCTCCGGCATGTGACCAGCCAACTCTGCGACGGCACCATCTTCAGCCCAGGCAGCATCACCAATGAGGAGATGCAGGAGCTGGCCGATGGCAAGCCTCTGGTCCTGCTGGACGACCCCTCAGCCGAGCCGGTCTTCGATTCGGTCATGACGGCCGGATTCGAGGGAGCCACCATGGCCGTGCGGCACCTGTTGGACTGCGGATGCCGACGGATAGGCGTGGTGGGTGCCGACATGGCGGACAGCACCGATCCGGTCCAACGGCACTCGGTCCGTGGCCGCAGGGTGGCCGGCTGCCTGAAGACCCTGAAAGCCGCCGGAATCAAGGCCCAATCTAAGGACTTTCTGTCCCTGGAGCGCTGGGACGGGGAGATGGCCCGCGACCTGGGCCATCATCTGGCCGACACGTCCGACCTGCCCTTTGACGGCATCTTCTGCATGACCGACTCCCTGGCCCTGGGCCTGATCCGAGGACTGCACGAATGCGGCGTGGAGGTTCCCCGGGACTTGGCCGTTGTGGGATTCGACGGCATCCAGGAGGGAGAGTCCTATATCCCTTCGCTGACCACCATCAGCACCGACAAGGAGGACCTGGCCCGCAAGGCGGTGGATGCCCTCCTGGCCCGTCTGCAGGGCGAGGACGATAATCGTCCTCCCACCCGGACGACTGCCGACTGCCGGCTGGTGGTCCGGGAATCCACAGCCAGGATCCGCTGACAGGATGACAAAAGGGTCCGCGCAGCCGTTTCAGCGGCTGTGCGGACCCTTGCGGTTCCGGCGAGAAGCTCAGTCCTGCTTGATCTCGGACTTGTCCTCGGCCCAAAGGGTGTGGAAGGCGCCTGGCTGATCCACGCGCCCATAGGTGTGGGCACCGAAGAGGTCGCGCTGGCCCTGGATCAGGGCGGCAGGGAGCCTATCGGAACGCAGCCCGTCGTAGTAGGACAGGGAGCTGGCGAAGACGGGGATGGGGATGCCGGCCTGGGTGGCACGGGCCACAACACGCCGCCAGGAGTCCTGGGCCTGCTCGACCGCCTGCTTGAAGAAGGGGTCGAAGAGCAGGGAGCCCGGCTCACGGCCGGAGGCGTAGGCATCGGAGATCCGGTTCAGGAACTTGGCCCGGATGATGCAGCCGCCACGCCAGATGCGGGCGATGGCACCCATGTCCAGCTTCCAACCATAGACCCGGGCGCCCTCCTGCATCTCGTTGAATCCCTGGGCATAGGCCACGATCTTGGAGGCGTAGAGAGCCTGGCGGATATCCTCGATGAAGGACTTGCGGGCCTCGGGGTCGGCAGCCAGATCAGCCATGACGGCCTTGGGCTGCGGACCCTTCAGACCCTCCTGGGCCGCCTGGCTGCGCAGCTCAGGCGAAGAGGAGAGTCCCCGGGCGAAGACGGCCTCGCCGATGCCGGTCACGGGCACGGCAAGGTCCAGTGCGGTCTGCACGGTCCAGGTACCGGTGCCCTTCATGCCGGCCTGGTCGGTGACGATGTCGATGAAGGGCTTGCCTGTGGTGGCATCGGTGTGATGGAGCACCTCGGCGGTGATCTGCACCAGGTAGGAGTTCAGATCCCCCTGGTTCCACTCCTCGAAGACCTGTGCGATGGCCTCGGGCTCCATGCCCAGGCCCCGGCGCATCAGGTCATAGGACTCGGCGATCACTTGCATATCGGCATACTCAATGCCGTTGTGGACCATCTTGACGAAGTGGCCCGCCCCATCGGTGCCGATGTGGGTGACGCAGGGTTCACCATCGACCTTGGCCGCGATGGACTCCAGGATGGGCCCCAGGGTCTTCCAGGACTCATCGGTCCCACCGGGCATCATGGAGGGTCCCAAGAGGGCGCCCTGCTCACCGCCTGAGACGCCACAGCCCACGAAGTGCAGCCCACGGGCCCTAATGGCCTTTTCACGGCGGATGGTGTCCTTGAAGTAGGCGTTGCCGGCATCCACGATGATGTCACCCGGCTCCATGAGGTCGGCCAGATCATTGATCATCTGGTCGGTGGGATCCCCGGCCTTGACCATGATGATGGCCGTGCGGGGCTTGGTCAGCGAGGCCACGAACTCCTGCAGGGTCTTGGCCGGAACGAAGTGGCCCTCCTGGCCATGATCGTGGATCAGGGTCTCGGTACGCGAATAGTGGCGGTTGTAGACCGCTACGGTATTGCCGTGCCGTGCCAGGTTCCTGGACAGGCTGGCACCCATGGCGGCCAGACCCACGACTCCGATATTGGCTTGAGCTTGTGTCATCACATCACCTTTCGACGGTAGCCCGGAAAGGCCGGGCACCAGGTTCCATGCCGTCAATTCTATGGCCCGGACCCGATTTGGGCCAGGCTGGATAGGGTGAGATTCCACTCACTCAGCCCTTGTGATGCTTGCCGCCCTTGATCTTGCGGGATGGCAGGACCACGCGCGTCAGCTTGGGAACCGCCCGCGTGGAGACGAACAGGGGCTGCACCTCCACGATGGGGTTGTAGGGAGCCAGGCCGAACCACTTGATCGGCGAGCCCGCCACCTTGCGGATGGCGTACTTGACCTTCAACGAGAAGGCGCCGCGGGAGTCGATCTTGGACTCGGGCATCAGGGCCTTGTGGACCAGCACATAGGTGACGGTACCGATCTGTGGGTCCTCGTCCACCTTGGGGTAGATGGAGGGCTGCTTGGGCAGCTCGCCGCTATCGATCAGCTCGTGCATGATCTGGTGCAGGTAGGTGGCCACATTCTGGTCCACCTTGAAGCCCAGCCTCATGCGCACGCGGAAGAGATAGTTGGTGCCGAAGTTCTCCACCGAGTACTTGCGGGTGTAGGGGGCGTCCGTGGTCTGGACCGAGACGGCCCACCAGGCCCGGGCCCGCTTGGGTCGGTTGGCGAAGATGGAGAAGAAGATGTCGGTGTCCAGCCGCCGCATCTCCGCGTCCGAGGTCAGATAGACCAGGTTGTCCGCATAGTAGGGGACGCGGAAGTCGTTGTGGAGCATCTCCAAGGCGGGCAGGCACTCCTTGGCCGTCATATGCCGCCGCTGCGAGCGCTCCACCTTGGTGCCCACGTCCCAGGTGTACATGATGTAGAGGATGGCCGCGGTCAGCAGCATGGTGAACCAGCCACCGTGCATGAACTTGGCCATGGAGGCCATGAAGAAGAGAATCTGGATGGCCAGGAAGACCAGGGCGAAGAGCAGGGAGAGCGCCCTCTTGCCGTCGTGCCAGATGTAGTCGGCCAGCAGGACGGTTGTGGTGATCATGGTCACCGTCAGGGCCAGTCCGTAGGCGGCCGAGATATGTTCGGAATCCTTGAAGATGGCCAGCACAGTCAGCGTGGCCACGCACAGGACCCAGTTGATGGTGGGGATGTAGAGCTGGCCGCGGGTACGCGCCGGGTAGCGCACCTGCAGGTGGGGCATCCAGTTGAGTCCGGTGGCCTCCGAGACCATGGTGAAGGCGCCCGTGATGAGGGCCTGCGAGGCGATGACACCGGCCGTCACCGACAGGAGGACCGCCACGTAACGCACGGTGGTGGGCATCATCTGGAAGAAGGGGTTGAGCCCGTCCACACCCTGCAGGGCCTTATTGTCGCTGTTGCGCAGGATCCAGGCCCCCTGGCCGAAGTAATTGAAGACCAGGGCGACGTTGATGAAGGGCCAGGTGGCGTAGATGTTGCCGCGGCCTACGTGGCCCATGTCGGAATAAAGAGCCTCGGCTCCCGTGGTCGACAGGAAGACCGTGCCCATGATGGTCAGGCCCACCGGGTTCTGCGGACTGAAGAGGAAGCGGATCCCGTAGACCGGATTCAGGGCCTCGAAGATAGACCAGTCGTTGCCGATGCAGTAGATGCCGATCAGGGCCAGGAAGGCGAACCAGACCATGACCACGCTGCCGAAGACCTTGCCGATCCGCTCGGTTCCGCGCGACTGGACCGCAAACAGGATCAGGATGATCACGAAGGTGATGACCATGGTCAGATTTCCGTTTTCACGGAAGATCGGAGTCAGGACGGGGATGGTCTTGAGGCCTTCCACTGCCGAGGATATGGAGACCGCGGGGGTCAGCACCGAGTCAGCCAGGAAGGCTGCGCCGCCGACCATGGCAGGGATGGCCAGCCATTTGCCGTAGTGCCGGACCAGGGTGTACAGGGCAAAGATGCCACCCTCGCCCTTGTTGTCGATGCGCATGGCCACCAGCACGTATTTGACCGTGGTGATCAGCGTGATGGACCAGAAGACCAGGGAGAGCATGCCAAGCACGGCCGCCCTGTCCACGCGGGCCATGCCGCCCTGCCCGGCCACGAAGGCCTGCATGGTGTACAGGGGCGAGGTGCCGATGTCGCCGTAGACCACGCCCAGGGCCACGATGCACATGCCCAGGCTGATTCTGTCCGGCGAGGACTGCACCCGCCGCCACCAGCGGCCCAGAGGGCCCTTCGGCGGGGTACGGCGACGCTGGGCCGCCCTCTGGGCTTCGCGCCGGACCCGCTTGAGCTCGTTCTCCTCCTCGCGCGTGCGGGACTTGGCTGAGATCTTGGGAGCCTTGGTAAAGCTCTCCGGAGGAAGTATCGATTCTTTCGTCAGCCGACCCTTACGAGAGGCTGCCGTCGGCTTCGCCGCTTTTTCACCGGATAACCGGGGTGGTTCGTCAGCGCCCCTGCCATCATCCTGAGCCGCCAACTCATGCCGCTCATCCGCCATAGAGCCCTCCATCGGCCAATGCCTTCACTCATCTACTTCCGGGTGCCGTATGTTGCTGTTTGCGCACACGTGCGACGACAACCGTAGCACTCTCCCCCCACACTTGGCAGGGGCGATTCAGACCGCGACACACCATTAGCTTAATCCCGGTCCGGCACCGTCCGTCCAGCATCCCTCACAGGCCGTAAACCCGGCGCGTGGTGGCTGCCGTCGCTTTGGCCACCTGTTCCAGGGGGCAGTCCAAGGCATCGGCCATGGCACGCAGGGTGTAGGGAATCATGTAGGGGGAGTTGGTGCGTCCCCGGTAGGGCATGGGACTCAGGTAGGGTGCATCAGTCTCCACCATGATGTGGTCTATGCCGACCACGGACAGGGCCAGGCGGATTCCCTCGTTGCCCTTATAGGAGACCGTCCCCGAGAAACTCAAATACCAGCCATGCTCGGCAGCCACCTGGGCCATCTGTGCATCCCCCGAATAGGAGTGGAATATCGTACGTTCGGGAGCGCCGTCTTCCAGCAGGGTCTCAATGACCTGGCGGTGGGCGTCGCGGTCATGGATCTGCATGGGCAGGTCCAGCTCCTTGGCCAGGGCGATGTGATCACGGAAGGCCTGTCGCTGAATCTCTTCGGCCCCCTGGCCGGTTCGGAAGAGGTCCATGCCCGTCTCCCCGATGGCCACCACCTGGTCGGGATACGCGCGGGCCAGGCGGGCGACCTCCTCAAGCGCCTGCTCGAAGGTGACCTCATGCCAGGGCTGATATTTCAGTGGCAGGCCGTCCGGTCCCGGCACACCCCGATGGCCGTGAAGGACTGCCTCATTGGGGTGGATGGCCAAGGCCGCGTGGACCACCCCGGGATGGGCCAGGGCCAGGTCCACAGCCGTCTGCAGGTGTGGCAGCTCGCAGCCCACGTCGATGGCCCCTATCACGCCCACAGCCCGGGCCCTTTCCAACTGCTGGTCGACCGTGCGGACGGGGACCGGATCCTGCCCACGCTCCCTGGCCTGCCGGTCCATCTCCTGGGCGAAAGGGACCACAGAGGCCATGTGGGTGTGATCGTCAATGACACCAATGCCTTCAGGCAGCGGCTCAGGGTCTGGTGCCCAGCTGCGGTTGCGGTGATGCTTGCTCATGGTCCACAGTCTAGGGTCCCGTGCGACCCAAACCGCGACCTGCTCGGACGGGCGGCGCCGACAAAGGGAACGCTGGCAGCTAGAATCGCCCATGACGGCCCTGGAACGGCTGAAACGGAAGGGCGAAGGGGCACCCGCCGCCCATCCGCCGGCCCCCCGCAGCCGCGGTACGGTTGCCGTCAGCAGGAAAGGTGGAACATGTCTACGGATTGGCAACCCTCGTTCGAAGCGACCAGCGCCTACCTCTTCGTCCACTTCACGGGCCATGAACAGGCTGAGACGGACGAACAGCTCTACTTCGCCCTCAGCCGGGATGGTCTGCACTGGCATGACCTACGCGCCCAAGGTGACCCAGTGCTGACCTGGGACGAGGGCGAGGGCGGCGTGCGCGACCCCTATGTCGTCCGAGGACCAGACGGCCTCTTCCACATCATCGCCACTGATCTGTCCGTCTACCACAGGGGCGGCTGGCAGGAGGGCAAGGCCACCGTGAACGGTTCCACCAGCCTGGTCATCTGGGATTCACCTGACCTGGCCCACTGGGGCAGGCCCCGCCTGGTTGATGTGGCCTCGGCCATTCCCAGGGCCGGCATGGCCTGGGCACCGGAGGCCTGCTGGGATGCCGACAGGAAGCAATGGATAGTCTTCTGGGCCACGGCTGCCGCCGACAGCGCTGAGGACCCGGCCGCAGCCGATCTGGCCAACGAGCTGGGAGACGGCATCAACATGTACTACGCCACCAGCACCGATCTGATCACCTTCTCCCGCCCGGTCAAGTGGATCGACCGCAGCGACGGGATCATCGACACGACCATGCTCAAGGCGCCCGACGGCTGGTGGTACCGGGCCTCCAAGGATGACCAGATCACCCTGGAACGCACGCACAACCCCTATGCGGTCACCCATGAACTGGTGCGCACGGACGACGATCAGGCCTGGTCATATCTGTCCAACCTGACCGACATCTTCGGCCAGGGACGCTACTCCTCACGCTATCTGGAGGGCCCCGAGCTCTTCCTCTACAACGAGGCCGATGCCGCTGGACCTGACGGACGGAACATGCCCTTCGGCCTGATCTGCGACCAGTTCGCGGAGGGCCGGGGCTACCTGCCCTTCCGCTCGGCGGATTTGTCATCCAGGCGGCAACAGGACTGGGCCTTGGTCACGGACATGGACTTCGGTCGGTTGACCAAGCGCCACGGCTCCATCATGCCCATCACTCAGAGCGAGTATCGGGTTTTGAAGCGGACCCTGACCCGCTGAACGGCTTCTCGGCAGGTTCGGGCATGCGTGAGTTCGTGCCTGTCAGTCGTGCCCACATGGGCGTAACGGCAATCCCCTCTCCATCCCATGCAGGTACATGACATGGATACTCGCCGACTCAGCCGAAGTCCATGTAGTCGACGAAGGCCCGGATGTAGGATACGGTGTCGGCTACGTTGCTCAGCCCCAGGATGGCATGATCGGGTAGCCCGGGCACCTGCCTCCAGCGTGATGATCGGGAGAGATCCAGACCCATGGCATGGGACGGATTCGATACCTGCCGGCCCCTGGAATCCACCAGAACGCCCTGGCCAGCCAATCGCCGCAGGTCGCCGTCCTTCAATCCTTGCGAGGGCTTAGCCACCAGCCCGCGCTCACACAGGGTCGGAAAGAGGTCTGTGGGGGCGATCACCATGTTGATCTGACCCGCAGTGACCTGGGTCAGGGCCTTGGCCGAATCGTCGTATCCCTGGCCATTCAGGGTCAGGGTCGCCTCCATGTCGACCAGCCGACCATCCTTGATTCCCCGGTCGCGCATGAATCCCTGTTTGAGCCGGTCGAACCCCTCCTCCTGGGCGCTCATGTTGAAGCCCTGGACTGAAATAAGCGGGTCCGGCGGCCTGGTCAGTCTGGTGACGACCAGGCTGACCAGAAGGGCCAGTACCAGACCAGCGGTCAGAATACCCGGAAGGAAGTGCTGGGCGAAGTAGGGCCAACGCTTGGCCGGCGGCAAT
The DNA here is from genome assembly GCF_016100645.1 of Bifidobacterium sp. M0353. Lineage (NCBI taxonomy): Bacteria > Bacillati > Actinomycetota > Actinomycetes > Bifidobacteriales > Bifidobacteriaceae > Bifidobacterium > Bifidobacterium sp. M0353. Next base: position 174,671 of record NZ_JACFSB010000002.1, read on the forward strand.
TGCCTGAAGATGGTCCACTTGGACTGACCGGCGTGGGGATCCGCCGATGCCAGAACCCCCAGGGCATCCTCCTGGTCGGAGCTCAGCCCATACTGATCATCCTGACGCTCATCCATGCCTGACCTCCCCGTCCACGACGCTCACCAGCCCAGTCTAGATTCGGAACAAACAAGGGGCCGACGGAGGGTGGTCATCCCCCGTCGGCCCCTTAGGCATCAAGCACAGCGACCCATCCCTCAACGGGCCCTGTACCTGGTGCCGATGATGTCTGCCTCGTCGCTCACTTGATGCCCGTCATGGCGATGCCCTGCACGAAGCTCTTCTGAATGAAGAAGAAGACGATCAGCAGAGGCAGCGCCGAGATCAGGGCGCCTGCCATGACCACGCCGTAAGGCGTGACCGATGAGCCATGGCCGGTCAGCATGGCCAGACCGGCGGTGATGGTCCTGGTCTCCGGGCGGCTGGTCATGATCAATGGCCAGAGCAGGTCGTTCCAGTTACCCATGAAGTTGAACATGGTCACCACCAGCACCGCGGACTTGGCGTTGGGCAGGATGATCTGCCAGAAGATGCGGAACTCACCGGCACCGTCGATGCGGGCCGCGTTGTCCAGATCCTTGGGCAGGGAGATGAAGAACTGCCGCAGCAGGAAGATGCCGCCCACATCAGCCAGCCTGGGGATGATGATGCCCCAGTAGGAGTTGACCAGACCCATGCTTGCCAGCAGCTTGTAGACCGGGATCAGCAGGGCCATGCCAGGGATCATCATGGTGGCGATCAGGATTCCCAGCAGGAAGCCGCGCCCCTTGAAGTCGATCCTGGAGAGCCCGTAGGCGGCCAGGGAGTCGAAGAAGACCGAGAAGACCGTCACGGCCCCGGCGAAGATCACTGTGTTCATCAGCTGCTTGCCGATGGGCATCCGCTGGAAGAGCGAGGTGTAGTTGTCCAGGGTGAATGAGGAGGGAATCACCTTGGGCGGCCAGGTCTGGGTCAGCTTGTTGGGCGTGAAGGAGGTGATCAGCACAATCAACAAGGGGAAGATGATGATCACCGTCATCAGGATCAGCAGGAAGTAGGTCAGGACCCTGGCCACCATGTGCCTGGCATGGGCCCTCCTGAGCAGCTTATCGTGCTCGATTGCGGTAGGAGTCGACTGGCTCATCCGATTTCCTCCTTCTCATGCTTGTTGTTCCAGACCAGCTGGATGACGCCGATGATCAGCGTCATGATCAGCAGGACATAGGACAGGGCCGATGCATAGCCCATCTTGCCGTTGCCGAAGGCCTCGGTGTAGATACGGTAGACGATGGTCTCCGTGGCGCGGTCGGGGCCTCCGGAGGTCAGGATGAAGACCTGGTCGAAGACCTGGAAGGATCCGATCAGTCCGAAGATGACCACGTAGTTGAAGGTGGGCAGCAGACCGGGCAGGGTGATGTGCAGGAAGCGCTGCCAGGCGTTGGCCCCATCCAGGGAGGCCGCCTCGTACAGGTCCGGGTTGATCCCCTGCAGACCGGCCAGGAAGATGACCATGAAATAGCCGAAGTTCTTCCAGACGGTGATGAAGATGATGGTGGCCAAGGCCGTGGACTTGGTTCCCAGCAGATCCATGTGCTGGATGCCGAAGAGCACCTTGCCCCAGTAAGGTATAAGACCCAGGGAGGGCGAGAGGATGAAGCTCCAGGCTATGGAGGCCACAGTCAGCGAGATGATGTAGGGCATGAACAGGCAGGTGCGGAAGAAACCGACCCCCTTGATGTCCTTGCGGTTGAGCAACAGAGCGAAAGCCAGGGCCACGATGACCACCAGCGGCGCGTAGGCGACCGCGTAGATGACCGTGTTGCGGAAGTCGGTCCAGAAGTCCGCGTTCGTGAAAAGCTCGGCATAGTTGTGCAGACCGACGAAGATGCCCTTGCGGTTGATGCGGTCTGTAGTCAGCGAGGTGAAGAAGGTCTTGATGGTCGGGTAAAAGACGAAGACCGACAGGACGATCAGGGCCGGGGCTATAAAGCTCAGCCCGATCCGGATATTGCGCCTTGAAAGGGTTTTCTTGTTGTCCTTGATGACCGCGTCGGCGCCCTGCGCGGGTGGGATCCCAGTGGTAGTGGACATAAGTACTCCAAAGTGCCGCCCGGACACCGGGCCCGGGCGACGGTCAGCCATGAGGGGACCGGCCGGCGGCACTACTGGCCGCCAGACCGGCTCCTCAGGGGTGGATGGTCAATCAGTCCTCAGCCTTGTACTCGTCCAGATACTTCTGGATCTTGTTGGAGGCTTTGGACAGCGAGGCGGAAATGTCATCGTCGGTACGGGCGGTGTTCTGGGTCACCGAATCCAGGGTGGCCGAGATATCCCCGAAGCCGCCCTTGAGGCCGGCGATGCCGATGTAGGAGTTGTCCGTGTTCTCGGAGACCTTGGCGATCAGGGGGCGCTTGGAGAGCTCTTCGGTGGTCACGGTCTTGTTGTTCGGCGGATAGGCGGAGCCCAGGGACCACATGACCTGATTGTCATGGTTGTTGTAGTACTTGAAGAAGGCGTAGATGCCCTTCTTCTTGGCCTCGTCCTTGACCTGCGAGGTGACCCACCAATACAGGCCGGTTGAACCGGTGTTGGAGCCCTTCCTGCCGTCGGGGTAGACATAGGTGCCGTCTCCGTTGGGCACGGGGAACAGATCGTGATTGATGCCCTTGTCGGTGGCTGCCTGGTCCTCCCAGGGGCCGACGATGACCATGGCGGACTGGCCGGACTCGAAGGACTCGCGTGCAGCGGTGTCATCCATGCCGGTCTTGGAGTAACCGCCCTTGTAGAACTCGCGCATCTTCTGCAGGAAGGCCTTGTTCTGCTCGGAGTTGATGGTGACCTTGCCCTTGGTGTCGTAAAGACCGGTGCCGTTGCCCTTCATGAAGGCCGCCCATCCGGAGTCGGACAGGGCCATGCCGTACTGGGAACCGTCACCCTTGGTCAGCTTCTTGGCCACATCCAGGAGCTGGTCCCATGTCTTGGGATAGTCCTGATCGGTCAGACCGGCAGCCTTCCACATATCGGTGTTGTACCAGACGGTGGTGGGCGCGTAGCCCATGGGGACCGCGCACTGCTGCTTCTTGCCATCAATGGTGAACTCGGTCTGCTTGGTCACGTTGGGCAGGTAGTTCTTGGTCTCGTTGGAGGGATCGTCATAGAAGTCCTGCACGCACTGGAAGGTGCCGTCGATGGACCAACCCTGGCCGTTGTCGGCGCCGGTGGTGACGAAGTCGGGGCCGTCGCCCGAGGTGACCTTGGTGACCATGGTCTCGCCGATGGTGCTCCAGGGCTGCAGCTGGGCGTCGATGTGGTACTTCTTCTGCGACTTGTTGAAGTTCTCGACGATCTTCTTCAGAGTCTTGCCATCGGCCTCGGAGAATCCGTGCCACATGACGATGTTGGTGACGCCGTCCTTGCCCTTGGCATCCTTGCCACCACTGCCGGAACCGCAGGCCGAGAGCCCCACGGTGCTGAGCGTGGCGAGCGCGATTGCGGCTACCGCAGCCTTTCTGATTGCCTTCATTGTCTCTGTCCTTTCGACATCAAGCAACGGTTACAAAGGAACCGATGACGACCGGAACAACCATGTCCTGCCCATCTGGTCCAATGGCTTGCATCGCCTGGTCACGCTCCCAGATACGTGAACGTAGCCCACGCCTTTGTAAACCGACATCTTTCTAACGTTGCAAATTATATAATACTCGCTTCTCCAACGATGTACAAGCGTGTCGGGCATGGCCCGGCAATGCCCTCAATGACTGCCATCGGGAGGCAGGATCTGGCGGCTCGTCGGGGTCCACCGATCGTCAGGCAGAGGCCGTCCGAAGTCCGGGCCATGGTCGGTCCAGGTGACCAGTCCCACCCTGGCATGGCGGTTGGGATCGAAGAGTGGGTCCCCTTCGATATGCGTGTAGTTGCGGGCATGGTAGATCATCAGGTCCTGGCTGCCGTCCTCGCTGACCGTGAAGCAATTGTGGCCGGGCCCATACTGGTGGTTCTCCTCAGCCGTTTTGAAGACGGGATGATCGCTCTTGGTCCAGGAGGCCGGATCCAGCAGGTCGGCATCCTCACGGGCGGTCAGCATGCCCACTGCGTAGGGGACCCCGGTGCCCGAGGCTGAGTAGGTCAGGTAGATCATGCCCTGGTGAAGCAGAACGGCCGGCCCCTCGTTGACCTTGAAATCGATGCATTCCCAGTCATATTCGGGTTTGGAGAGCAGGACAGGATCGGTGGACAGCGTCCAGGGATCGGCCATACGGGCGATGTAGAGATTGGAATTGCCCTCGATGGCCGGATCCTTCTGGGCCCAGATCAGGTACTGACTGCCCCCGATCACCGTTGTGGTGGCATCCAGGGAGAAGGAATCGATTGGGGTATGGATCTGCCCCTTCTCGGTCCACTCGCCATCCATGGGGTCTTCGCCGGTATTCTCCAGTACGTACATGCGGTGGGTGGGCAAATCGGCAGAGCCGAAGTCCTCCTCTGCAGCCGCAAAGTAGATGTACCAGGCCCCATTGATCCGGTGGAGTTCGGGCGCCCAGATGTACCTGCTCATGGGACCGGACTCGTGCTTGCGCCAGATGGTGCGCTCAGGGGCGGCCTGCAGGTCGTCCAGCCTGGCGGCGGCGCGCAGGATGATCCTGTCGTAGGCCGGGTAGGAGGCGGTGAAATAGTAGAGGTCCCTGTGCTTGATGACCCAGGGATCGGCCCGCTGGAGTACCAGGGGATTGTGGTATGCGCTCATCATGTGTTCCTATCACGAAGACAGAGGTACTGGTCTGTATGACCAATATACAACGTTGAATATTAACGGGCCGCCACCCTCCACCGGGCGAACGAAGTTGAAGGCGGAGGGCGGCTTGTGCAGCGGGCCCGTTCGGGTTCAGCCCCGGGCTCGGCGAATGGCGGTGAACACCAGTGCGCCCAGCCCCAGGACAAGGGCCGCAGATGCGGCAGCGACGGGAGCCGACAGGGCCGATCCGGTCAAGGGCAGGCGACCGGCCTTGCCTTCCTTGCCGGACCGACCTGCGGGTGCAGGAGTGGGGTCCGCGGCGGGAACAGTCGCATGATTGGCATCGCCATCGGCCTCCTCTTGAACCTTGGCATCGGTCAGGGGACGCGAACCCCAGATTGCCGCGGCACCTGCTGCCCTGGAGACATCGGCACCGGCATCGGTGAAGACATCGCCGCCCAGCCCTGAGAAGAAGACGACCGGATGGCCCTGCTCGTCAAGCTGTCGGCCCAGCCTGGCCCGATAGACGCCGTGCAACAGGGTGCCCGGATCCGCCGAGTCCACCTTGATGGTCAGATTGCCGGCGGTCGCCTTCCAGGAGCCCTGCACCTGGCCGCCCAGCCGACCGCCGGCCAGCAGGCTCACTGACACCGACCGGTAGATGGCCGGGCTGGACAGACCGGACCCCGCATAGTAACGGACCGGATCATGGACCACCACCTGGTAGTCGCCGACCACCTGGCTGGCGGAGACCCTGCCCACCGAATCCCGGTATTCGAAGGGCGTCATGACCAGCCATCCGTCAGGGGTCTGCACCATCTGCTTGACCCGGACCTGATGTTCTTCCAGGTTGCCCTCGGCACGCACGAAGCGTGTGTGGTAAACGTTAAAGACACGATCGTCGTCAAACAACAGCGCGTTGCCCCCCTGGGAGGTCAGCACCTGGTCCTGTCCGGGCTGGGCGAAGGAGGAGTCGATCCGCAGGCCCCGGTTGGCATCCAGATCATTCATTGCACGCCCATAGACGGCCGACTTGCCGTTCTGGTCCAGGTAGGGGCCGGTGATGGAACGGGAACGGAATTCACGCATCTGGTAGCCCCCGGTCTGCCCGAGTCCGCCGTAGGAAAGCATCAGATACCACCAGTCGCCCTGATGGACCAGGGCGGTGCCTTCGCCTGAGTTGCCGAAGCCTCCGGCGAGTTTGTGCCCGTAGTAGGCGTCGGACTGGTTGGCCTGGGTGGGGTAGGTGGTGGAGTAGTCGCGCAGCCCGGTCCTGGGGTCCAGGCGGATCATCCAGATGCCGCCGAACCAGGAGCCGAAGCTCATCCACAGGCCCCCCTGCCCGTCATCCTTGACACAGGCGTCAATCGCATTGATACCCGTATCCGTGAGGCTGGCATAGCGCGACAGATCGGCATTGGGCCCCAGCACCTTGGGCACGTCGGTGGCCGCCACGTTGGACTTCTGGAAGCCGGAGTAGACCACCGGTCCCACCAGGCTCCAGTCCCCCTCGATGTCGTCGGCGGTCAGCAGGACGATGACCGACTTCTGGAAGGGGAATCCTCCCCCGTTCAGGCTCAGGTACATGCACCACTTCTTCATGGTGGCGTTGTAGTAGACCTCGGGCGCCCACATGTTGCCTGTCACGTCCGGATTGGAGGACTGCTTGGGCCATGCCTTCCAGATGGGATCCAGAATGCGCTGGTAATCCCGGCTCAGATTGTTGGTGAACGGCTCCCAATGCTTGAGGTCGGTGCTGCGGGCCCAGGCCCGGTGGGAGCCGAAGACGTAGTAGCGCCCTCCGGCCTTGACCACGGAGGGGTCATGTACGGAGACGCGCGAGTAGGCGTTCTGACCGTCCTTGGAGGTGCCCCTGACAACAAGCCGGTAGTCCTGCTGGATGGCTTTGGCCTTCAGGGAGGACCTCGAGGCCCTGTTCGCCTGCAGCCGGGCCGTCAGCGTAACGGGGACATCACGCTTGCCGGGGACCACATGCGCCCTGCCCGTGGCCGCATTGACGCTGACCGTTCCGGGAGCCGAAGAGTTCCACCTTACCGATGCGACACTAGTTGAGACCGGCAGGTTGAAATCACCGTCCACAGCTGCAGGGACCGCCAGTGATGTGGCCTGCTGGTCGATCAGATCCCCCAGGTCCTCCGAGGGCAGGGTGGCGACGATCTGGTCGGCATCCAGGGCCTGCGGATAGACGGCGAATGACTGCACTGCGCCATGGAAGAGCGCGTCGTCTATGCCGGGGTATCGGGACTGGCCGATTACGTTGTGGCGGTGGTCGCCGAAGGCGGCGGGATTGACCGTGGCCTTGCCCTCAGCCACCTGCAGGCCGTTGATGTAGAGCCGGACCATGTTGTTCTTGCCATCGATGGTGGCAGTCAAGGTGGAGAAGCGGTCATCGGGCAGGTTCTTGGATGCCGGCAGATAGGTCTCGCCCTGGCCGTTGGCCTTGGAAGTGATGGAGGTGTACAGGGAGGTGTGGGTGGATACGGTCCAGGAGCCGACGGCCTGCTGGCCTGTCCCCCCCAGCGACCAGAGGTAGGTCCAGGGGCCTGAGGCGTTGAAACGGTCGTTGCGCACGCGGATGGACACCGTGGCGTTGGCGCGTCCGCTCAGTATGTCATCAGGAAGTTTGACATAGGTGCTTCCATCGAACAGGAGCGCATCGTCGGTCTTGACTGCCCCTGTCGGCCGACCATCGGCGTCCAGGATACGGGCCGGGCCGAAGGATGAGTCTGAGACGGTATTTTCTGCCTCCTTGGCCCCTGGAGCAAGGGCCGAAAAATCGTAGCCGAGCAAGGGCTGGGGCTGACTGGCCGACATCCTGGTTGTGGCGCTACCGTCGGCTTGGGACTGATCCGCCCAGGCTGGGGATGCGACTGTGCCGCCCGCCAGTATCATGCCCATGAGGGCCGCCGCTGCAACCCCTCCTCGACCTCGTCGTCCTGCGTCTGATGACGATTGATGACGCATGTTCACACCTTTCCATATAGGCATCGGAGCGACTGCGCTCCGACCGGCAGGCCTCCATGGTCAGCCGATGCCGCCTCAAATCATTCGAGAACGTCTTCAGTATATTACAACGTTAGAAATCAAGAAACCAGGAACACTCGAGAAAGAACATCAGCAATCAGACGGCGATTTCATTTCCGGGCAGGGCACGGGTTGAATTGCGGACCACCAGCGAGGAGGATACCTTGCGGAAGACGTGCTCGCCTTCCTTGGTAGTCAGCGGCTGCACCCCGTTGATCCTGTCCTTGAGAACGCGGACCGAGAGCCTGGCCACGGCCTTGAGCCCGGGCGAGATGCTGGTCAACGAGGGTGACAGATACTGGGAATCGTCCGAATTGTCGAAGCCGATGACCGAGATGTCGTCCGGCACCGACATACCGTGCATTTGTATGGAATGCAGGACCCCTGCCGCCAGCATGTCGTTCAGGGCCACCACACCGTCGGGGACGATGCCCTGGTCCAGCAGGGAGTTCATGGCATTGACCCCGTCGATGCGGTGCCACATGCGCGATGGGGCCACCAGCCGGGGATCGTAGTCCAGACCGGCCTCCTCCAGACCCTGTCTGTACCCCTCCAGGCGAAGGGCGGCCGAACCCAGCTTCTCGCCGGGGTGGGTGCCGATGACCGCCACCCGACGGCAGCCTGTGCTGATCAGATAGGCGGTGGCGTGCTTGGCTCCCTCCACGTTCTCCGTGGCCACATGATCAAACTGATCGCTGAAGATGCGCTCACCCACGACCACCAGGGGGTAGTCCACCCGCAGCTGGTCCAGGTCGTCCATGCCCAGCTCCAGGGGGCTGTAGATGAGGCCGTCGATCATGGATCGCTGGGAACCGTGCAGGGCCTCGATTTCACCCTCGCGCGAGTAGAGGGTGGGCTCCACCAGCACCCTCATGCCCAGCTTCTTGGCCTCCTCGATGACCAGGGAGGAGAGCTGAGCAAAGTAGGGCATGGCCAGATCCGGTATGGCCAGGGAGATCATTCCCGTGTAGCCCAGCCGCAGGTTTCTGGCCGGCACGTTGACCCGGTAGCCCAGCTCCTCTATGGCCTTGTTGACCTTGCCTCTGGTGGCCTCGGAGACGAATTCGTAGTCATTGACCACGTTGGAGACGGTCTTGACCGACACTCCTGCAGCCTGGGCCACATCCTTCATGGTCGGGGTGGAACCACGTCCTGTGCCGGGGGAAGCGGCTAAACTCATAAGACCCTGACCTCCAAGGTTACCGTGGCGCGGGTGGGGTCGAGCTCCTCATCCGTCTGCATATCCAATACGGGCATCCCCTCAGCAGACCAATGTACCCGCCTTACCTGACTGACGCGGCCAAGGTAGCGGTCCTGGTCATGCTCGGCATTATGGAAGACGTAGATCATGGTGTCGTCCTCGTCCTGGGACCACATACCGTGGCCGGTGCCCAGCTGCCAATGGCCATTGTACTTCCCGGACTTCTGCAATGGGTAGTCCAGCTTCTTCCACACGCCGGGATCGCATAGATCGGCCCCGACTCCGGCCGGTGCGGTCACCAGTCCGGTGGTGTAGTCGATGCCCACCAGGGAGCCGGAATAGATCAGGAAGATCCGGCCATCATGGACCACGGCGTTGGGCCCTTCGGCAATCATGTTGTCCCAGGCGAACTCGGGGACGATGATCTGCCGTGGCGTGCTGGTCAGACGGTCGGGGCGGGCCGGGTCGAAGGCGGCGATCCAGACCGATCCCAACTGCTGCCAGGCGTAATACCAGCGGCCGGTATCGTGCAGGACCGTCATGTCCAGGCTGATGCGCTGGATGGGATTGAGAGGGGTTCCGTCAGCCCGCAGGATGGGTCGGGGGCTGTCCCAGTTCTCAGGCCGACGAGGGTCCAGATCCCGGCCCTGGTCGTCGCGGCGCAGCTGCATGATGTGGCAGCAGCCCGTCCACATGTCCGGCTTTCCGGCCCGATCATTGGCGGTCCCGTCCGGGTTGGTCCGCGGACCATCGAAGCAAGGCATGAAGAGGATGGAGAGCCTGCCGCCGATCAGGTGGATCTCCGGGGCCCAGAAGCAGCCGGTCATGACCCGGCCCTCGCTGTTGCGATCGCCCCTGCGCAGCAGGTCCACCTCCTTTTCATGGCCGCCGGCCTGATCGCTCAGGCCCTCGATGGTGTCGGCCACCCGCAGGGGCATGTGCGTGTGCCCGTTCAAGGGGTCGACGCAGTTGCCATCCGCATCCTCGGTGGCGATGAACATGAACAGGCGCCGGCCCCTCCAGGACCAGCGGAAAATGGAGGGATCGGCACGCTGCCGGGCGAAGGGGACCGGGTAAGCCGTCTGCCGGATCCGTCCGCCGATCAGCCTGGTATCTCCAGGATTCAGGCGACCCTGGGCCAGGTCGCTGGTCAGACGGTCCAACTGGCTCTGGTCCCAATCCACCCCGCGCAGGGCGGTGGACCCGTCGCTGTAGAGGAGCCGTGCCTGGGCCTGACGGACCGACTCCAGACCGTCGCCCCGGGACACCTGAACCGGGTCCACCTTCACGCCGGTGTTATAGATGCGGCCAAACCGTTCCAGCAGGCCACGCTCGCAGTCGGCGCTGACCAGCACGACATTGCCGGCCAGGATGCCCTTCATACCGCAGTCCTCCTCCAGGGCCCGCCGCCGATCCAGGGGCAGGGGATCGCCCTGGGCCAGGGGATCATCATCCTCCAGGACCTTCATGCCGGTCACCATGCCCATCCGTGCCGGATCGTCCACCGTTGCCGTGCACAGCCGCCCGCGGTCGTCGTCCCAGTAGAGCCGGCAGCCCTGGCCATCGTCCAGGAGCCGCGCCCTGGGCCGGTGGACCCCATGAGCTCCCAGGATGTGGACCTGCGGCAACCGTCGGTAGGTCAGCAGGTCCGGTGAAAGAGCCGTCAGGATGGAGTCGGCCTGGGATCCGTCAGACCGGCCGCCCCTGGCCGTCCTGGTGGCCAGGATGACGAAGGTGCCGTCCCTCAGGGACAGCAGGAAGGGGTCGATCAGACTCTTCAGAATCAGATCCTGCCCTGGGACCACCGCCAGTTCCTGGGCCGCCTGCGATGCCTGGCCATCGTCGACATTGTCGTCGACATCAGCAGCGGTATTGGAGCCTTCGCCCTGGTGAGCATCCAGTCCAGGATTATGCCCGCCCTCTTGCGGCGCAGCCTCACCTGGCAGGGCGGCCCCGGCCGTGCAGGCCCCACGGGCGCTATCCGGCACAGCCTTAGTGGGCACAGCCGCAGCGAAGAAGATGCCGTAGTCGCCGTTCAGGGGCTCCCAACGGCCGGTCGCCCGCGATCGCAGCGCCAGGTGCATGCTCAGGGCGACATCCTCGTTGTTGGCCTCCTGCCGATCAGTGGGATGCCGGGTGTAGCACATGAGTGCAACCCCATCCCCAGATTCTCGTCCACCGTCCAGAGCATCCTCACCCATGACGACTCCTTCCATCCGGCTTGCCGGCTTCAACGCCGGCGACTATCGTTTCTAACGATAGAAATTATACATGGAGGCCAGTCTCCCCGACGCCCGATGCCCGCATGGATGAGGCCGGGTTGTTCGCTCATCCGAACCGACTCGGCAAGGTCGGCCATGCGCCACGGGTCGTCATCGATGTCGATCGGGCTGCCTTCACGGAAAGCGAGGAACCATGAGAAGACCCAAACGCACCGGACGGGCCATGAAGGCCCTGACTGCCCTGACGGCGGGTCTGGCGATGCTGTTGTCGGGGGCCTTGGCCGCCTGCTCGAACCAGCAGCCATCAGCCAGCGGCGCAAAAGCCTCCACCACCCAGGAACCCAAGCGCGTCTCGGTCCACGACCCCTCCGTGGTTCGCTCCGGCAAGAGCTACTACGTCTTCGGCTCGCACCGGGCCTATGCCCGCAGCACGGATCTGGTCAACTGGACCCCCTTCACCAATAACCTGAGCCGCGATTACAAGAAGATTTTTGCGCAGATCTGGAAGGCATGGCCCAAGCAGTCCTCCAATCCGGACGTGACAGGCAATATGTGGGCGCCTGACGTCTACTACAACGCCACCATGAAGAAGTGGTGCATGTACCTGAGCCTGAACGGGGCCGAGCATCGTTCGGTCATCGTCCTGCTGACCGCCGACCGGGTGGACGGCGACTGGACTTATGTGGGACCGGTGGTCTACTCCGGCTTCACCCGGGCCAACTACATGAGCACCGACGTTCCCAAGGTGCTGGGCTCGGACCCGGAGCTGGACCGCTATCAGTCCTACACGGATACGGGTATCAATGCGATTGACGCCTGTGTCAAGGATGACGGGCAGGGGGGCCTGTGGATGAGCTTCGGCTCCTGGTTCGGCGGCATCTGGATGATCCGCCTGGACCCCAAGACCGGGCTGCGCGACTACTCCACCACCTACCCCACCCAGGCCAACCAGTCCGACGCCTACTACGGGCACAAACTCGCCGGAGGCTTCGGCAACTCAGGCGAAGGATCGGCGCTGCTGCACACCAACGGCCACTGGTACCTCTTCCTCTCCTACGGCAAGCTGGTGCAGACCGGGGGCTACCAGATGCGGATGTTCCGCTCGGACTCCATCACCGGCCCTTACCTGGACCAGCGGGGCAACCCGGCCATCGCCACCAGCGGCGAGGCCGACAACTGGACCAGTGAGACAGGCATCCGCCTGATGGGCTCCTACCAGTGGAGCGGGGACAAGAAAGGCGACATCGAGGTCTCGCAGGGTGGGAACACGGCCCTGCACGACAAGGACGGCCGGGACTACGTGGTCTATCACACCAGGTTCTCCGACCGCAAGGAGGAGCATCAGATCCGTGTCCGGCAGCTGATGCCCACGACAGACGGGTGGCTGGTGGCTGCCCCCTATGAGTATCTGGGCACCAAGGCCGGCGGCCCTTACAACGCCAAGGACGAGGCCGGCACCTATGAGCTGGTGGAGCATGATCCGACCATCTTCTTCAAGGGACCGCGCAAGGTGACCGACACTCACAGCACCCGATACCGGGGCGTGGTCAAGGCCGTGGACATCCGTCTGGAGCCCGGCGGCCAGGTGACCGGAGCGCGCCAGGGCCACTGGCAGGTCGACGACCGGGGACGACTGTCCATGGATATCAAGGAGGAGGACGGGACCGTGACCTACCAGGGCGTCTTCGCCCGTCTGCCCAGGGACAGGGACCACCGCAAGGTCATGACCTTCAGCGCCCTGGGCAACAACGTCTGCATCTGGGGCTCCAAGCGCTGATCGCCTCAGCGGGGATCCAGAGCCACCCAGACCACGCCGTGTGCAGGCACCAGGGCCACCAGATCCCGGTCGGCACCCTGTCCTTCCAGGCTGACCTGGGCGGACTCAGTGACCCGGCCCCGCCACAGGTCGACCGGGGTCCAGGCCCTATCCGCCCTATCCAGACCCACCAGGGAGGATAGGGCCGTCCTGACCCGCCGGGGGCGATCCCCGGTCCAGAAGACAGCCACATAGACCCCGCCGGCATGGGCCGAGGGGGTTCCGTCGGCCCAGTCGCTGGCCAGGGCCCTCCAGACGATCTCCTCGCCTAAGGTCTTCGTGCCTTGTTCATCCCCGCCCTCGACCGGCTCCCGGATGATCTCACCGTTGTCGGCCGAACCGGCGGTAACCTCCTCCAGGGCCGGGTTGTCCAGCAGCGACAGGGTGTCCTCATCGCTGCTGGGAAGGTCGCCACCCACCATCAACGGCGAGCGCCCCATGGCCCAAAGGGTCAGCATGGTGCGCTGCTCGTCGGCTGTCAGGAGGCTGGACCGGTCCCCGCCCCGCTCGGCCCGCAGCCCGATATGCCCAAGGGGCAGCATGTCCGCATCAGCCCAGTGGCCTGTGCTCTGCAGAGGCGCCCAGCGGGCCAGACGGGCGAACTGGGCGTAAAGGTCCTGCCAGCGATCCCAGAGGTCGTCCGAAATCCGCCAGAGCTGGGCGTGATCCCGCAGGAAACCAAGGTGGGTGGTGGGCACCCGGGTCCCTGGGGACAGGGAGAGGGTCATGGAATGCCCATGGGCCTGCTCGGCCTTGCGTATGGCCCGGGCGTAGGCGTCGATCTCCCGGTCCATGAAGGGGGCCTGCATGTCGTCCACCTTCAGGTAGTCCACCCCCCAACGGGCGAACTGGTCAACCTGGGCGTCGTACCAGGCCTGGGCTCCCGGATGGGACTGGTCCAGACCGTAATTGTCGGGATTCCACGCACAGACATGGGTGGTGTCGGCGACCTGGGCGGCTGTATAGGAGGTGCCGAGGACGGGCAGGTCCCGCTCGACCGCCAGCCTGGGGATGCCCCGCATGACGTGGATGCCGAAGCGTAAACCCAGATCGTGGATCCGCGCGGCCAGAGGGGCGAACCCCTGACCGTCAGCCGCCGACGGGAACCGGACCGGATCCGGCAGCTGCCGGCCATAGTCATCCAGGACCAGAGGCGCCTTGGCGTTGTAGCCATGGGCCCTGGCGGTCGGGTCGTACCAGGCGATGTCTATGACGACCGTGTCCCAGCCCACCGGGAGCAGCCTGTCGCGCATGACCCGCGCGTTGTCAAGCACCTCCTGCTCGGTGACGGTGGTCCCGTAGCTGTCCCAGCTGTTCCACCCCATTGGTGGTCTCCAGGCCTTGTCCATGTCGTGCTCCTTTCTCAGTGCTTTGTTTCAGTCCTGCTGCGCCAGAGGGCGCAGACGTTCGTATTCCTGCCGGGTCAGGGACAGGACCCCGCCGTGCTTGGTATGGGGGCGCAGGTGGAAGTCCTGCTCCCGGGCGTAGTCGAACCCGGCGTCCGGATCATCGCTGACCATGGGCCTGTAGCCCACTGAGGGGATCACATCCACCAGCAGGTACCAACGGTTACGGGCATGATCGGCGTAGAGGGCCGGACCCTCCACGCCCGAGGGGTTGCCGTCGGCGCACCAGTTGGCGCCGATCCGCTCCTGGATGGTGGTCCACCGGGCCTGTGGCTGCCACCAGCGAGGATCGTCGGTGCTGTCCAGCCAGATGCCCCTGCCATAGCCGTTGTCCTTGGTGGCCCGATAGGTGCGCAGTCCGCCCCCAGGCAGAGGACGCTGGACCATGGTGGTGTCGATGGCATTGCGACCGGTATCGATAAGGACTCCGCCATAGCCGAAGTGCTCCTGGGTGAAGTCGGTGGTCGCCCCCCAGAGCACCCGGTCGTAGGCGGACGGATCGGCATGGTCAGGATCATCCTGGTCAAAGAGCCTGGATGACCAGTAGAGGACGAAGGCCCCCTGTCCCGGCCCCTCATAGTCGGGCACCCATAGGCACTCCGGCGCCCAGGCCATACCCAACGGGACCCTGCTGCCGTCCTGGTGCAAGGACACATCCAGTGGCCAGGGGCCCGACCAATGAATCAGGTCGTCGGTGGACCAGATCATCAGCTTGGTGCTGCCATGGCGGGACCAGTGATCCCAGCCGCTGCCCTGTGACTGATCGCCGCCGAACACCCGTAGATCTGTGGCCATGACATAGACCCGGCCGTTGCGCGGATCACGTACCATGTAGGGATCCCGCAGGCCGGTGGTGCCCAGGTGCGAGGTCAGTAGCGGCCTGCCCCCATACAGCGGATCCCAGCTCAGAGGGTCATCGCCTCGCGACAGGTCGAAGTAGAGGCGCTCGGCATACCCCTGGGGGTCTTCGATGAAGTGCACCATCAGATACCCGTAAGGGTCGGTTCCCTCGACGTCCTTGTGAACCTTGTCGCTCAACATCTGCTCCTTTGCCCTAGTTGCCGATCCTGTCGGCCTTGACTTGTCACTCGGTATTTTACAACGATGTAATACTGCTGGTCGGGACCATCGGTGACGCATGGGTCAGTCTGCTATTGCGCAGAGACAGCCGAATCCTGCTGAACCCGGCTGCCCCGTTCCGCATCATCGCCAGGCTGTGTCGATTGCGCCTGGTCGCCGTTGGCAGTGCGGATCATGGCGTACTGGGACTCGTGCAGCCGGTAGTAGGCGCCCCTCTTGGCCAGGAGCTCCTGGTGGGTACCGTGCTCCACAATCTGCCCGTGATCGATGTAGAAGATCTGGTCCGCATTCTCGATGGTGGACAACCGGTGGGCGATGACGAAGGAGGTCCGCCCCTTGAGCAGGTGGGCCAGTCCGGCCTGGAGGGCCTCCTCGGTGCGGGTGTCGATGCTGCTGGTCGCCTCGTCCAGGATCAGGATGCGGGGGTCGGCCAGCAGAACCCTGGCAAAGGCGATCAGCTGCCGTTGACCTGCGGAGAGGGTGGATCCGCGCTCCTCGACCTTGGTATCGTAGCCGTCGGGCAGCTCCATGATGAACTCATGGGCATGGACGGCCTTGGCGGCCTCCTCGATCTGCTGGTCGGTGGCGTCCAGGCGGCCGTAGCGGATGTTCTCGCGCACGTTGCCGGTGAAGATGAAGGTGTCCTGAAGCATGACCCCCATCTGCCGGCGCAGGGAGGCCAGGGTCACGTCGCGCACGTCATGCCCGTCCACGCAGACGCTGCCCTCGGTCACGTCGTAGAAACGCGAGAGAAGGTTGACGATGGTGGTCTTCCCGGCACCCGTGGGCCCGACCAAGGCGACCGTGCTGCCTGCCGGCACATGGAAGTCCACCAGGTTGAGGATGTTGCGGCCTCCGGGCTCGTACTTGAATACCACGTCGTTGAAGTCCACCCTGCCCTCGACCGGCGGCAGCTCCATGGCCCCCGGGCGGTCCTCGATCTCCGGGTGGACGTCCAGGGTCTCGAAGATGCGCTCCAGGTAGGCCGAGCAGGTGATCAGCTGGTTGTAGAAGTTGCCGATGTTGATGATGGGGTTCCAGAAGTTGTTGGCATAGCCGACGAAGGCGATCAGCATGCCCGTGGTCACCTGCACGCCGCCCAAGCCGGTGATCCCCAGATAGTAGATCAGTGCGATGGTGATGGTGGAGATGTTCTGCACTCCCGGCCACATCAGGTACTGGATGTGCACGGCCCGCATCCAGGAGCTGCGAACCTGCCCCTGCTGCTCCTGGAAGGTGTGGAACTGCTCACGCTCCCTGACGAAGGTCTGCGTGGTCTTGACCCCTGCGATGGACTCATGGATGTAGGCGTTCAGATTGCTCTGCTTGTTGGACAGGCGCTGGTAGGCCCGCCGCTGGAAGCGCTGGAGCACCAGCACATAGAGCACCAGCAGGGGCATGAGGACCAGGGACCAGAGGGTCAGCCTCCAGTCGATGACGAACATGACCACCAGGGTCAGCAGGAAGGTGAAGATGTCCGCGATCACGTTGATCAGACCCGAGCTCAGGGTATCCGAGAGGGTGTTGACGTAGTTGACCACCCTGATCAGGATCTTGCCGTGGGGTCTGGAATCGAAGTAGGAGAAGGGCAGGGTCTGGATGTGGGTGAAGAGGTCCCGGCGCATGTCCTTGAGCATGAGCTGGCCCACCTGGGTGATTGCCACGGTCCGGTACCGCAGGAGGAGCTCGTAGACCACGATGGCCAGCAGGAAGACCGCGCCCAGGGTGAAGAGCCGGACCGGGTCCTTGGAGGGGATGACCGTATCGATCATGGTCTTGGTCATGTAGGGAATGGCCACGGCGATGGCGCTCATGGACAGGACCGCCGCAAGGATGATCACCCCCTGGCGCAGATAGGGCTTCAGATAGGCCCCTATACGCTTGATGTCACCGAAGTCGATCTGCTCCTCCAGGTCCTCGTCCTCGCGGAAGGTGTTCCTGCGCGCGGTGCCCGCCGAACGTTGCTTTTGCTGCTTCATCGTCTCACCTTGCCATGCCTGCTGATGTGTCAGAATCCCGCCGACTGCCCGGATTGCAGCCCAAGCTGCTTGCGGTAGATCCGGTAGTAGCGGCCGTGGGCGTGGACCAGATCCTCATGGGACCCGCGTTCTACGATCCTGCCGTGGTCCAGGACCAGAATCAGGTCGGAATCCTTGATGGAGGAGATCCTGTGGGCGATGGTGACCATGGTCCTGGTGCCCTCCATCTCCTGCAGATGCCGCTGGATGGTGGCCTCGGTCTCCATGTCGACGGCCGATGTGGTGTCGTCCATGATCAGGATGGCCGGGTCGTCAGCCAGGGCCCGGGCCAGGCTGAGCCGCTGCTTCTGGCCGCCCGACAGGCCCACGCCGCGCTCGCCCACCACGGTGTCGTAGCCCTCGGGCATCCGGTTGATGAAGGAGTCGGCTCCGGCCATGGAGGCCATGGTCCTGACGTACTGCTCGTCGTCGCGCTGGGCTCCGAAGGCGATGTTGTCGCCGATGGTGTCCGAGAAGAGGAAGGTGTCCTGGGCCACGATGTTGACCTGCCGCCGCAGCAGGTCCAGGGGCCACTGCCTGGCGTCGATCCCGTCGATGAGCACATGGCCCACGGTTGGGTCGTAGAAGCGGGCCACCAGGCTGACCAGGGTGGACTTGCCCGAGCCGGTCTCCCCCAGTATGCCCAGCCGGGTGCCGGCCGCCACGTGGAAGTCGATGTCCTTGAGGATGGGGGTCTCCGGATCGTCGGGGAAGGCGAAACTGACGTGGTCGAAGCGGATGTCTCCGCGGATCCTGACCGGGTCCTCGGTCTGCTCGCCGTTGACCTTGGCACGGACCGTGGCCGCCTGGACCACGCCGGCCTGGGCGTTCTTGCGCTCGACGATCCTGGGTTCGGCCGTCAGCAGCCGACGGATCTTGACGCAGGAGGCGTTGAAGCGCTCCACGTCGTTGATCAGCCAGCCGGACTGGCGCACCGGGCCGTCGATCATCCACAGGAAGCTGTTGAAGGAGACCAGGGCTCCCAGTGTCATCTGCTGGCGGATGACCAGCCAACCGCCCAGGATCAGGGTGATCAGCTGGAGCATGTAGGAGCAGCCGTCCAGCCAGGGCATGTAGGTACGGCTGTTGCGGGCGGAGTCCATGTTGCGCTGCATGTAGTCGTCGTTGTGCCGATCGAACTTCTCGGTCTCATAAGGCTCGCGGACGAAGGCCTTGACCACCCGGTTGCCCTCGATGTTCTCCTCGACCATGGAGTTGAGGGATGCCAGCGAGTTGCGGATGGCGTAGAAGAGCGGGTGGGCGTGCTTGGAAAGCTGCCAGGTGAAGTAGAAGAGGAATGGGGTCACCGCCAGCAGGGCCAGGGCCAGCCGCCATTCGATGGTGAACATGACGGCCAAGGACCCGACGAAGAGGCAGACGGCATCCAGGATGTTGTAGGAGACCCAGGAGACGAAGTGGCGAATGGCATCGGTGTCCGAGGTCATCCGGCTCATGATGTCGCCGTTACGGGTGTGGTTGAAGTAGGTGAAGTCCATGTCGTGGAGCTTCTCGTACTCGTCGCTGACCAGGCGATAGATGGTGTTCTGGCCGAATCGCTCCATGAACATCTGGTAGCCATAGCGGCAGACGCTGCGCCCAAGGGTGACAGCTATCATGGCGAAACAGAGCCTGGGCAACCGATCCTCATGCCCCTGGCCAATGACCTGGTCCACGATCATGCCCGCCAAAATGGGCATAAGCATGACCAGGACCTTGTCCGCCGCAAAGAGCAGGAGAGCGGCGGCGATTCTACCGGCGTCCGGCCTGCAGTAGGGGAGGATCCATCGAAGGTTGCTGCTGTGCTGATTCTTTGCAGAATCGACGTACATTGGAGGACACCCTCACGTTCCCTGTTGAACTTCTCTGATCTGGTCTCTTCTCATTGCCGTGACCGTCCGGGAGAGTGACTGACCGATGGTGACGCCCGGCTATGTTCCTCGCCTCTGCAACGCCGCGCGTGTCCGCCCTGGATTCGTCAAGCGTTGCCTATTCTATTGGAGCCTCAACCAGATGCAACCCCGGATCCCGGCGTGTCTAGGCCCGGAATCCAGAGGTCATATGTGGCGTGGATGCCCCTGGACCAGAAGGTCCAACTCAGGTCCTGACAAGCGCTTCAAATCGACACCGTCTGTTGTTACGGCAACCCGGAACCTGGTACCCCGCACCTCCAGCTCGTAGGTCAGCGAGCGCCAGGCTGAAGGCAGATGGGGGTCGATGCTCAACCCGGTTCCGCCGGTGTCACGCAGGCCCCCGAAGCCGCAGACCAGGCTGGACCAGACGCCTCCGCAGGCGGCCAGGTGGATGCCGTCGGTCGTATTGGCATGCAGGTCGTCCACGTCCGTAAACAAGGACCGACGGAAGTACTGCATGGCCAGCTGGTCATGCCCCACCTCGGCGGCGAGGATGGACTGGGAGGCTGCAGACAGGGTCGAATCCCCGGTGGTCAGCGGATCGTAATAGTCGAAGTCAGCCAGCTTCTGCTCCGGAGTGAACCAGGAGCTGAGCAGGTAGAGGGCCATGACCACGTCGGTCTGCTTGAGCACCTTGTGCCGGTAAATGACCAGCGGATGGTAGTGCAGCAGCAGGGGCCTGGCCGTGAACTGGTCGAAGTGCCAGCGGGGGCGTTGCATGAACTGGGCATCCTGGGCATGGACCCCCTCCTGATCGTCGAAGGGGACGAACATGGCCTCGGCCGCACGAGACCACTTGGCGGCCTCCTCATCGTCGAAGTGCAGCCTTTGACGGATGGCGCCGATCAGATCCGGGTGCTTCTCACACAGGTGTTGGTAGGCCTTGTAAGCGGCCAGGAGGTTGAACCGGGCCATCTGGTTGGTGTAGAGGTTGTCGTCAACCAGGACCGTGTACTCGTCCGGGCCGGTCACGCAGTGGATGTGGAAGCGGCCGTCCTCCTTGTAGCGCCCCAGGCCCATCCAGAGACGGGCCGTCTCCACCAGGATGTCGATGCCCTCGGCCTGCAGGAAGTCTTCATCGCCGGTGACCTGCACATACTGGGCCACCGCGTAGGCGATGTCGGCATCAATGTGGTACTGGGCCGTGCCCGTAGGGAAGTAGGCGGAGGCCTCCTCGCCGTCAATGGTCCTCCAGGGGAAGAGGGCACCGTTCAGGTTGAGCGCGCAGGCCCTGCGCCTGGCGGCAGGCAGCATCAGGTAGCGGTAGTGAAGGACGGCTCTTGCCCGGGCAGGCGCCGAATAGATCAGGAAGGGGAGAATGTAGATTTCAGTGTCCCAGAAGTAGTGGCCGCTGTAGCCGGATCCGCTCAGGCCCTTGGCACCCACACCGTTCTCAATCTGGGCCGTGGACTGGGCCAGCTGGAAGAGTTCCCAACGCACCATCTGCTGGGTGCGACCGCCATCGTCGGCCTGGATGCGGATATCCTGCCGCTCCCAGAACCGGTCCAGCCATTCCCGTTGGCGTCGCTCCAGCTCATCCAGGGAAAGGGTGCTGACCTCCTCCAGCCGATCGCGGCAGTCCTCGACAAGATTCCTGGTACCCTCGCCCCGGGTCTGCACGACCAGACCGTTGCCGCTGGTGCCGGCCGGAAGAATGGGGTGGCTGCGGTAGACGGCGTAACGGACCAGTCTGGTGGAACCGCCCTTGGGCACATCCATGCGCCAGCCGGAGCCTTCAACAGGGCGTCCGTCCCTGAACTGCCTGACGCCCAGGGCCAGGCTGAGCCGTGAATTATTGCAGCGGAAGACCCTGCAATCCGCACTCAGCTCGCCATAGACCGCATTGTCCAATACCTCGTGGATTCCGCAGCCGTCCACAAAGGTCGACTTGCGGGGGTCGCTGGAGTTGACATGGCGGGGGTTGTCGGCGTTGACCGGCCCCTCGACCACCACAGCCATGTCCCGGTCAGGTGACTCGACAGTCAGCGTGCAGACGCTCAGGCTGCGGTCATACAGGCAGACCATGCGGGTGAGCACGGTCTTCAGGTGGATGCCGTGGCCCAGATCGTACAGATTGGTGGTGGTCGCGATTCCTGTTCGGAAGTCCAGACGCTGCGTGGTCTTCTCCGGCCGACCCAGGGGCAGCCCCTCCACCTTGAGGGTGAAGTCCGAGGCATCGGGCACCCCCTGGATCAGCTGGCCCACCTTGGCATATCCGTAGGCGCTTTCGGGATGGGCTATCCGGAAGGTGTCATGGAAACCGCTTAAGAAAGTACCGTTGCCCAGGCAACGTTCCCCGCCGCCTTCACCTCTGACACCGACAGAACCGTTGGTGACCGAAAAGACCGTGGCGCTGACCGCGTCGGGCCGACCGACCTCACTGAGCCCCCAGTCCTCCACAGGGAAGCGATCCTCATCCAGACCGGGGTCCTCCCCCTGCCCGCGCTCGCTGGCATCGTCGTCGATCAGCTCGATCAGCTGGTCCACCACCAGGTCCGCACCCGCCTTGAGCAGCTGCTCGCGGCCGGCGCCCCTGTCCACGCCCACAACCAGGCCGAACCTGCCCGCATGACCGGCGGCCACACCAGAGATGGCATCCTCGACCACAACCGCATCCTCATTGCGCAGTCCGAGCACCTTGGCCGCATAGGCGTAGGTATCCGGGGCAGGCTTGCCCTGAAGACCCATCTCGTCCTTGAGATTGCCGTCCACCACAGTGTCGAAGTATCCGGCGATCCCGGCAGCCTGGAGGACCTGGGCCGTGTTGCGCGAACTGGACACCACAGCCAGACGCTTCTTGTCGGTGCGCAGGTGCCTGAGCAGATCCACCGTGTCCGGGTAGGGATCGATGCCCTTCTGCTTCAGCATGCGCTCAAAGGTCATGTTCTTGCGATTGCCGTATCCGCAGACGGTGTCCAGCTGCGGATCGTCATCAGGGTTGCCCCAGTCCAGCTCAATGCCCCTGCTGCGCAGCAGGGCGTCGACACCGTCATAGCGGGGCCGGCCATCCACATAGGCGTAATAGTCCTGCTCCGTGTAGGCCGGGACGTTCGCGGGCAGGACCTGATCGAACAACGCCTTCCAGGCGGCCTTGTGCAGGATGGTCGTGGGCACCAGCACCCCGTCCAGATCGAAGAGCACACAGGCGAATTGGGCAACCTTCATGGTTACACATCCTATGAGTCTTCCATGACGAAAGAACCCGGCGGTTCGAAGAACCACCGGGCGAGAAGAGAGAGAAGAAGGGGTTCAGTTATCGGGGCCGCATGACCCCCATCGGCCAGTACTTCAACCGACAGAACAAATATAACCAGCGCTACCTTGGAGGAAGTGCCCGAAAACCTCAAAGTTCTCTGTGAATCATGAACTGGGGCCCGAGCTCACATTCGGGCGCGTCGGCCGCTACTTGCCCTGGTCGCCCAACTTGGCCTGCTCAGCCTCGAACCTGGCGCGCTCCCTGGCCTTGCGGCGGTCAAGCTGCTCCTGGAAGCGGTCCAGCTCCTCCTGCACGGCTTCCTTGGGGATGCGCGGGAAGATGGGTGTGGGCCGATCAATCGGCGTACCGTCCTTGAGGGGCTCGCGCGCCCAAGGATGGACCGTCTCCCCCAGCCGGTAGTCGCCGGTGATGATGGGATAGTGGAAATCGGACCGATCCAGGTCGTCAACCTCCTCGACACGGGGCAGGGGCGAGAAGATGCCCTTGCCACCCATGGTCTCCCAGACCCGCTGAGAGGCATGAGGCAGGAAGGGGGCCAGCATGGTATTGGCATCCAGCACGGCCTGGGCTGCAGTATGCAGGACGGCAGCCAGTCGGTTCTGGTCATCCTTGATTTTCCAGGGCTCCTGGGCAGAGATGTACTTGTTGATGTCTCCCACCAGAGCCATGGCCTCGACCAAGGCGGCCTTCTGGCGATGATTCTCGACCAGGGAGCCCACAGTATCGAAGGCCTGCAGGCTGCGGTCCAGCAGGGCATTGTCCTCTCCGGTCAGCCAGTCCTCCTCGATGTGGGGGATGCTGCCGAAGTCCTTGTTGAGCAGGTTGGCCACGCGGTTGACCAGGTTGCCCCAGGAGGCGGCCAGCTCCTCATTGTTGTGCCGGACGAACTCAGCCCAGGTGAAGTCCGAGTCCGAAGTCTCCGGCCCGGCTATGGAAATGTAGTAGCGGACTGCATCGACCGGATAGCGTGCCAGGATGTCCTTGACGTAGATGACGATGCCCCTGGAGGAGCTGAACTTCTTGCCCTCCATGGTCATGAACTCACTGGCCACCACCTGCTCGGGCAGGTTGAGCTCGCCGTAGGATCCCGGCTGCCCGCCCTTGGACCCCTGGCCGTTGTAGGCCAGAATCTCCGAGGGCCAGATCTGCGAGTGGAAGGTGATGTTGTCCTTGCCCATGAAGTAGTAGCCCAGGGCCTTGGGGTCATTCCACCACTTGCGCCAGGCCTCGGGGTCCCCCTGACGGCGGGCCCATTCGATGGATGCCGACAGGTAGCCGATGACGGCGTCGAACCAGACGTAAAGCTTCTTGTTGGGATCGTCGACCCAGCCGTCCACGGGCACGGGAATCCCCCAGTCGATGTCGCGCGTGATGGCCCGAGGCTTGACCTCCTTGAACAGCCCCAAGGAGAAGTTGAGCACATTGCTGCGCCAGCCCTTCCGGGTCTTCAGCCAAGCAAGGTTGGCCTCGGCCAGAGCGGGAAGATCCAGGAAGAAGTGCCTGGACTCCTCAAACCGGGGCGTCTCCCCATTGATCTTGGACACAGGGTTGATCAGCTCATCCGGATCCAGCTCGTTGCCGCAGTTGTCGCACTGGTCGCCGCGAGCGCCATCAGCGCCACAAATGGGGCAGGTCCCCTCAATATAGCGGTCCGGCAGGGTCCGGCCGGTGGAAGGAGAGATGGCCACCTTCTGCTGTCCCTCATAGATGTAGCCATTGGCCCGGCACTGACGGAAGAGCTCCTGCACCACCTTCTCATGATTGCCGGTCGTGGTCCTGGTGAAAAGGTCATAGCTGAGCCCCAGATCGCACAGATCCTTGACGATGACCCGATTATAACGGTCAGCGATCTCCTGAGGTCCCACACCTTCGGCGTCGGCCTCCACCAGGATGGGAGTGCCATGCTCGTCGGTCCCCGAAACCATAAGGACATCATTGCCCTTCATGCGTTCGTAGCGTGCATAGACGTCCGAGGGGACGCCGAACCCAGCGACGTGGCCGATGTGACGGGGCCCATTCGCGTAGGGCCAGGCGACGGAAACAAGGATATGACTCATACCAGCAAGATTATCGACTCAGGCCTACAATCCCCCCGCTCGTCCACAGGACCGCCGCCGAGCAAGCGAATTATCCACAAATGCACAAATTCGGCCCTCTCCCAGGCAAATCCGGACAGGACCATTTACAGTCGAACCATGAATCGAGAACACGCGCTCGGGGGAGCGCCGTGGACGCCTACCACTGCCGTTGGCGCCAGCCACCCCCCTAGAGCTACCACCAAGCCGCCAAGTCGACCACTACAAGCCGGTGGAGCGCCGACGCATACCCGCAGCCGTCCTTCCACGGCCGAATTTGGGGTCCCGATCCCCGAACCCGAACCGCTGCCCAGTCTGATCCGAACCGAGGATCTGCCCGGTCCACTCAGCCTCAGTCTGCTGGTCAAGGAGGGAATCGTGACTTGTCTGGACCAATCCTGCTGCTACCTGAACGAACAGGCTGAGGGACTCTACGGTCGCGCCTCCATCGTCACGCCCATGGTGCCTTACGGCGCAGCGGCGTGCGGCGGTCTGGCACTCTGGATATGGATCAACGGCCAATTTCCCGATGCGCTGGACATCATCTCCAACTCCCACTTCCGCACGCCGGTTCACGGCAGGCCCCTACGGCCCCACCAGCGACAGCTGGATGCCCGCTACCTGATGAAGCTCGGGAAGCTCTGGGTGACTTCGCCGCTCTGGACGGCCTGTGATCTGGCCTGCGATTCATCGGGGCAATGCAACGGCGAGGAGACCATGACGGTCTTGCATGAACTCATGGAGCGGTATCAGGTCAGCTGCGGATCCTGCGAGAAGCTCCTGTCCTCCAACCCGCGCTGGCCTGGCCACGCTCAAGGGCTGGAGACCATAAGACGGCTCAAGGCGATCCTATGAATCAACCGATGGGCGGTGGCCAACGCGGGCATGGCCATCATCGGCTCCGGGGCCGGGACCGGGACCGTCGTGGATTCTCCGCCGCTGAACGCATGGCCCGGCTCGCGACTGCCGTCAGCAACCGGCCACACCCCTGCGCGGAAGACGATTTGAACCGAGATGATTCCATTGGCCTGGAACCGATGGCCGAGGTGCGCGCCCCACCGCCGGAGCCTCCCTTGGTGCCAACGGCCCTGATGGCCACAGACCCCGAGACCGACCCGAGCATCCTCTGGGCCATCGCCCGGGAGGAGCCCCGGCTGCGTCGGTGGCTAGTGGCCAATCCCGCCGCTTCGCCAGCCCTGCTGGAGACCGTCTCCCAGCTGGGTGGGCCCGGCGTGCGCAGGGCACTGGAGGTGCTGCTGGACGAGGGGAACGGGAATCAGTCCTCCTCATCCTCTTCAACAGCCAAGGCATAGATCCTTTTCCGATTGGGCAGGCTGCCATCGGCCAGGGGATGCTCGGCAGCCACCCGGGCGATGGCCTCCTTGAGGCGCAGGCCCTCGGATCGGGCCAGATCCCGTGCCAGAGCGGCCAGCTGCCGGTCATCCATGGCCTCAGGATCATTGCGCCTGGCCTCCAGGGCGGAGGCACCAGCCACGACCAGGACCATCTCTCCCCGGGGAGGGTCCTCCTGAAGGGAGCGCACAATGTCGCCAACCGTGCCCCGACGGATCTGTTCATGCTCCTTGGTCAGCTCCCGGCAGAGGGCCATGAGCCTGTCGGGGCCGAAGACCTCCTGAAGGTCCTGCATAGCCTGATCGATGCGGTGGGGGGTCTCGTAGAAGACCATGGTCCGCTCCTCGCTGCGCAGGGTGCGCAGATGCCGCAGCCGTTCCTGGTGTCGGCGGGGAAGAAACCCCTCGTAGCAGAAGCGGTCGGTGGGCAGGCCGGAGAGGGCCAGGGCATCCAGCACTGCACTGGGTCCAGGAGCACAGGTGACCGGTATGCCTCGCTCTATGGCCCGCCTGACGATGGCCATACCCGGATCGTTGATGGTGGGCATGCCCGCATCCGAGACCACCAATGCGCAAGCTCCGTCGCGAACCTGGTCGAGGATGTGATCGGCCATCCGCCGCTCGTTGTGATCGTGATAGGCTATGACCCTGCCGCCTACGCGCACTCCCAACCGGTTGGCCAGATCATAGAGCCTGCGCGTGTCCTCAGCAGCCACCAGATCCGCCGACTGCAGGAGCTCCACCAAGCGCGTCGAGGCATCGGAGACATTGCCGATAGGCGTGGCCGCCAGCACAACCGTTCCACGTGAAACACTGGGTGAAATCGGCTCCTCATGACTTTCTCCGCCCTGTGTATGTCCATCGCTCCGGCCATTCATGCTGCTCATGCCTTTAGTATGGCCTAATCTAGGGGTGATGACATCTTTGGCAGGGCTTTCTTCGCAGCATCGCTCCTCCAGACACGGCAGGCACGCCGCCCACCGGTCCGGTCGCCCTGTCATGCTGTCCATCTTCAGCAAGCCCAAGGGTCAGCATACCAAGAGAGGAATCGACCGGATTCCTCGGCTCTCCCATCGGCAGAGTGGCTGGCTGGCCTGCATACTCATGGCTCTTCTAGGCGGGCTCCTGCGATTTGTACGGCTGGGCAGCCCTCGGGCCATCGTCTTCGACGAGACATATTACGTCAAAGACGCCTGGACCATGCTGATGACCGGCGAGCCACGCAACTGGCCGAAAACAGCCGGCCCGCTGGACCTACCCATCGACCAGATCTTCGCCCAGGGGCACACCAGCGGCTGGCTGCCTCAGGCCGAATACGTGGTTCACCCGCCGGTGGGCAAGTGGTGCATCGCCCTGGGTCTCAAGCTCTTCGGTGGAGCCGGCAACCCCTTCGCCTGGCGAGCGGCTACTGCCTTGGTCGGCACCATCGCCATCCTGCTGCTCTGCCGTGTGGCTCTGCGCCTCTTCCACAACCTGCCCATCGCTCTGACGGCCGGCTTCCTCATGGCCATAGACGGTCTGGGCATCGTCATGAGCCGTACCGGCCTGCTGGACAACTTCGTCATGGTCTTTGTCCTGGGAGCCTGGCTGTGCCTGATGGGCCATCGGGACTGGGCTCGGGCCAGGCTGCGACAATCCTGGGCCAAGGACCGGGCTGACTTTCGTCTGCATTACCGGGTGAAGGTCATTCAGTCACAGGGGCATCAAGGGCAGGAAAGCCGTGTCGAGCTGCCCGTGGCCACCACCGGCCCCTTCATCGCCTGGTCCTGGTGGCGGACCGGCGCCGCCCTGCTCCTGGGCCTGGCCACCGGCACCAAGTGGTCAGGTGCCTACTTCTTCGCTGTCTTTGCCCTGATTTCGGTGCTCTGGGACGGCTGGGAGCGCCATCAGGCAGGGTACGGATCCTGGCTGCAGAGCGCCGTGTTCAGGGACGGGCTGCCGGCGGCCTTGCTTATGATTCCCGTCTGGGCAGGCACCTATCTGGCCTCCTGGACGGGATGGTTCCTGCACGGCGATTCCTACATGCACAGCTGGGCGGCCCAGCATCCTGGCCAGGGTCTGACCTGGTTGCCGGAGGGGCTGCGGTCCCTGGCTGAATACCACCGGCAGATGTGGCACTTCCACACCACCCTGCATACCCGCCACCCATACATGGCCAACCCCCTGACGTGGCCCTTGCAGATCAGACCCACCAGCTTCTACTGGCAGAAGCTCACGGGCTTCCCCGGTCTGTGCGGGCTGGCCAAGGACTCCCCTTGCGTGGCCGCAGTCACCTCCCTGGGCAATCCCCTGACCTGGTGGCTGGGCAGCATCTGCATGGTCCTGGCCATCGTCATCGCCATCGTGGTCAAGCACGGAGATTGGCGGATCTGGGGGGTGCTGGCAGGCATGCTGGCCGGCTGGCTGCCCTGGGTGCAATACATGAACAGGACCACCTTCACCTTCTATTCCATCGTCATCCTGCCCTGGATGATCCTGGCAATCTGTTACGTGGTCAACTGGCTCCGGCAGAACTCGGACAGCATTCTCTACCGGCAGACCATGATCATGGGCCTGACCCTGCTGGGCCTGACCTCGGTCTTCTTCTATCCGCTGTGGACCGCCATGCCCATCCCCTATGACTTCTGGCGCATGCACATGTGGCTGTCCAGCTGGATCTAAGACAAAGGCGAGGCGGTCGGACAGCGATGCCCAACCGCCTCGCGGACACGTTTATATGTCGTCGTGCTCAGACCGCACGATCGCGGATGATCTGCGCATGCCGCAGGCCGGAATCCTTCCAGATCCGCTCCTGAGTGTCATAGTCGACCCTGATCAGCCCAAAGCTCGATGGGTGCTGACAGGTAGCCGATCATGGTGTCGAACCAGACGTCCACAGGCACGGGAATCCCCCAGTCGATGTCGCGCGTGGATGGCCCGAGGCTTGACCTCCTTGAACAGTCCCATAGATAAGTTGGGCACATTGCTGCGCCAACCCTTCCGGGTCTGTAGCCAAGCCAGGTTGGCCCCAGCGCTGGTGGAAAAGCTTCTGCACGACTTTCTCATGATTGCCCGTCGTGGTCCCGGTAAAGGGGTCATAGCTGAGCCACAGATCACACAAATCCTTGAAATGACACGATTATAACGGTCAGCATCCGAACATTGGCGGGATTGAATACCCTCCTATGATCCGCCAAGGTTACGACGGCCGGCAGGCTCATTCCAAGTGAAGGCACTGACGACCGATGAAACGCCTGTAAGGGGCCGAAACCGGTCATGACCACTCCGGCAGGAAACGGAGGCGGCCGGCCACAATGGTCCAAGAGGGCAACCCACCGGGAGAAGGCAAGAGCCCGGCGGGCAGCCCTCCCGTTCCGTGAATCCGACGGCACTCTGGGGAGGGGGGGGGGGGATGCCATCCCCTCAGGCTGACTCGGGCGGTGAGTGCCCATCCGGGAGGGAACCGAAGAACCCGGTCGAAAGACCGTACCGTGCCTCCTCACCACCCCTCGAACCCGGACTATTGACGGCCAAGGACCCGCCCACAGAAACGGCCGAGCTCTGACGGAGCCAGTCGCCAACCCGGCCGCCTCATCGGCCTTCCTGGAGACCATATCGGTTGGGCGGGCCCGAGGTCCGACGGACCCTGGAGACCCACCTTGAATCACTGGAGGGCCCCAGGGCACGTCTTCATCCGTCAGTTCTTGGAGTAGTACTGGTCGTAGGCTTTCTGCACCAACTTGATGTTCTGATCCAAATTGGCCTTTTTCAGGGTCTGCACATAGTTGTCCCAATCCTGGTCCACACCACCCTTGGTCACCCACTGGGCGAACTTGGTCATGGCGGTGTTCATCAGGGTCGTGTTGTTGTTCTGCATGGTGGTCTGGTCCTCGGAGGAATACTTGAGGGCACCCGGGATGACATCCAACTTGGGGTCCACATTGGCCAGAGCCGGCTCAAGAGGCTGCTCCTGGCCCTTGACCTCCTCGAGATCCGCCGGCAGCTCGATCTTGAGATTCGGACGTATCCAGTAGGGAGAGTCATCAGCCAAGGTCTCCGTCCACTTCCAGGTGGAGGGGTCCTTGGTGGAGTCAGCAGGCGGCAGGACCTTATAGGAGTCCGGCCCTGTCTTCTGCACATCCGTGCCCAGATCACCCCAGAGCATCTGCAGGGACATGTCCTGCCCGTAGAAGGCATTAGCCACCTTGATGGCGGTCTCCTTGTTCTTGCTCTTGGCCGAGACCACCAGCGCGAACTCGCTGTAGTCCAACCGGTCCCCCTGGGTGTCGTAGACCAACTCATCCGGGTTCTGATCGGCCTTGGCCTTCAGCTGGGGCATGGCCACATACTGACCGGCCAACTTGTCACCAAAGCGGTCGGAGGCCGTCCACCCCCAGGTGAAGCCGATCTTGGCCTTGTCGCCCTGTCCCCGCGCGGTGGACTGGGACTTGGAGTAGTCGTGGGTGAAGGCGTCCTTGGCGATCAACCCCTCCCCCCAGAGCCTGTTGAGGTACTGGATCAGTTCCTTGTAACGGTCATCGGTCAGGAAGGACTTGACCTTGCCCTTGTCGGCATAGTAGCCCTGGCCGCCACCTCCCGACGTCACGATGCCCAGGCTCCCCAGCAGGAGGGTGGGCTGATAGTCACCGAAGCCGCCGGTACCGGGAGACTGGAAGTCAAAGGGGATCTCGTCGGCCTGTCCGTTCCCATTGGGGTCCTTGGTCTTGAAGGCCTTGAGCACCTCCTCAAGCTCATCCCAGGTGGTCGGCACCTTCAGGCCCAGCTTGTCCAGCCACTGCTTGTTGATGTACATGTGGCTGACGGCCTTGGGCCAGATACCCTTCTTGACGGCGGGCAGGATGTAGATCTTCCCGTCCGGCATGGAGACCACCTGCTTGGCCGTGGGGTCGGTATTGAACATCTTCTTGACATTCGGCATCTTGTCCAGGTCCTGGCTCAGATCCTCGAAGAGGGTGCTATAAGTGGCTATGTCCGCCAGGTTGATCCCCTTGAGAATGAGGTCGGGCACATCGCCGGCCGCCAGCATGGCCTGCTTCTTCTGGTCCCAGTCCGAGCTCGCCTCCTGCCAATGGATTTCGCAGCCACACTCCTTCTCCAGCTGCTTGGGCCACTTCATCTTGGATATCTTCTTGGTCAGAGGGTGCTTGGCTACGGCTATCGTGATGATCGGCTGGCCCTGGGCATTGGTGGTGGGCTCCTTGGAACCGCCGCAACCGGCCAGCATCATCGACATGGCCATCGTCATGGCCCCTATGGCCACCAGACGGTTCCTGAACCTGTGTTTCCCGAACGAACTCATGATTCGCTCCTCCTGTTCGACAGTGAACTTCTCTGCTTACCCCGGGCCCATGCGCCGATCGCACCGGTCCAGGCGGTGTACTTAATGACGGATCCGTCACTCTCCTTTCGTTGCCATCCCGCCCTGTGCGCCCCGGCGCATCCGGACGGAAAAACCGTCGAGCCTGCCGTAGAACCAGACCGCCGACGACGACAGGAGGCAGGGCAGGGCAGGCCCGAAGACCACGGCCAGGCCGGGCCAGGACCAGCAGGCAAAGGCCATAAGGGCCAGACCGAAAGCCAGGACCACACTCATCCAGGGACGCGCCAGGACCATCTGGACCGACCTGACCAGAATCCAACCGACCCCCTGGTCGTAAAGGGCGAATAGGACCCAGGACAGGGCAGTGGCCAGAATCATGAAGACCATGAGGCAGAAGAGGATGCCGGAGACGAAAACCCCGACCCTGCCGGTCCGGTGAAAGTTGACAATCCAATAATCCCCCAGCAGGAGGGCCCAGATGGCCGCCTGTGCCCAGCCGAAAATGTTGGCCCCCCTGAGCTCCTTCTTCCACAGACGATGGAAGGTCCGCCAGGTCTGAGCGATCCCCCACTCCCTGTCCTCATCTGTCAGCCACCTTCTGAAAACCCCGCAGGTCGCTGCCAGGGAGGGGAAGAAGCCTACCAGGACAAGCCCCATGATGGTGTGTGCCAGCAGGGCCAGGTTGGTGATGAAGGCCACCAGGACCAAACGGGCCGCCTGCTCGTATCCGAGGGCGAATCTTTGCATGCTTCCTCCTTTCCCGGGTACAGCCATGGCTGTCCGGCCCATATCCGACCTGTCTTTGCTCCCCGTCAGTAGGACGGTCCGGTGCAGTCAGCCTTTGATCGCCCCAATCATGACCCCCTTGTTGAAGTACTTCTGTATGAAGGGGTAAATGACCAGGAGAGGGAGGGTGGAGACGATGATCACCCCGTACTTGATCTGGTCAGCGAACTCCTGCCCGTATCCGGCACCGGCCGTCGAGCCCGACCCCCCCTGGAAAGCCTGGTTGGACAGGAGGATGTCACGCAGGACGATCTGCAGGGGTTGCTTGTCGTAGGTGCGTATGTAGACCAAGCCGGTGAAGAAGTCATTCCAGTGCTGCACCAGGTAATACAGGCCGATGACGGCGATGATGGCGGAACTCAGAGGGATGACGATCCGCGTAAAGTAGCGGAAGTACCCCACCCCGTCGATCTGAGCGGCATCGTGGAGGTCCTCGGGGATGGAGCTCTCGAAGAAGGACCGGGCGATGATCAGGTTGTAGACATTCAGGGCCTGGGGAATGACGAAGACCGCCCAGGAGTCCAGGAGACCAAGCTGTTTGTAGAGGAGGTAGGTCGGGATCAGACCGCCGTTGACGAACATGGTAATCGTGAAGAAGAGCATGATCAGGCGGCGCCACTTGAACTCGGGCCGGGAGAGGGCGAAGGCCGCCGGCATGGTGACCACCAGGTTCAAGACGGTGCCTGCCACAGTGTAGATCAACGTATTCCGGTAGCCGTTCCAGATCCTGTCATCCCCGAGAATCTGCTGGAAGCCGTAGGCCGAAATGCCCTTGGGAATCCAGGTGACCTGGCCTGTGTTGACCAGGGTCTGATCAGAGACCGAAGCGATGATGATGAACCAGATTGGGTAGAGGATGGAGGCCACTATCAGCAGCAGGATGAGGACGATGATCAGGTCAGCCAGCCAGTCTCCCAGCGTCTTCCCCCCGATAAGCCGTCTGACCCTGCGGGCCCCGGAGCGTGCCATATCTTGCGTGTTTTCCATTTTGTTGTCTTCCTCCCCCTCAGAAGATGCCGGTGTGAGACACCCTCCTGGAGATCTGATTGGCGATGACCAGGAAGACGAAGTTGATGAGCATGTTGAACAGGCCGATGGCTGTGGAATACGAGAATTGATTCTGCAGGATGCCGATCTTGTAGGTGTAGGTCGATATGACCTCGGAGGCTGGCAGGTTCAGGGTGTTCTGCATGAGGAAGACCTTTTCGAAGCCTACGTTGAGCACACCGCCCATGTTCAGGATCAGGAGGACGCCGGCCGTGGGCAT
Source organism: Bifidobacterium sp. M0353 (assembly GCF_016100645.1). NCBI lineage: Bacteria > Bacillati > Actinomycetota > Actinomycetes > Bifidobacteriales > Bifidobacteriaceae > Bifidobacterium > Bifidobacterium sp. M0353. The sequence continues at coordinate 208,136 of NZ_JACFSB010000002.1, forward strand.
GATGGCGGGTATATCGATGTAACGAATAAGCTGAAAACGGCCTGCCCCGTCCATCTTGGCTGCCTCGTAGAGGGCCACGTCGACCGAACTGAGGGCGGCCAGGTAGATAATCGAGTTCCAGCCCATATGCTGCCAGACCTCGCTGATCCAGTAGATGGGCGTAAAGGTGCTGGGATTGCCCATGAAGTTGGCGTTGTCGACGTGGAGGAAGGAGAGGAAACGGGTGAGCAGACCTGTGGAGGGGGTCAGGAAGAGGTTGATCATGGCCACAATCACCACCGTAGATATGAAGTGCGGCATGTAGGTGATGGTCTGTACGAAGCTCTTGACCTTGGTGGAATGGATCTGGTTGATCAGGAGAGCCAGGATGATGGGGGCGATGAAGCCCATGACCAGAGTCCACAGACTGATCCTGATCGTGTTGACCATAAGGGGCTTGAACATAGGTGAGGCGAAGAACTGCTTGAAATACTGGAAGCCCACCCAGTCGCCTCCGGTGAGGCCCTTGGTAAAATCATACTTCCTGAACGCCAGTTGAATGCCGTACATAGGGCCGTAGTTGAATACGGCCACGAACAGCATGGCTGGAAGCACCATGACCCATAAGGGCCAACAGCGCTTCAGGGAAGATTTATACCCCCCCCCCCCCCCCGCGACGAAAGGACCTTATGTGCCTTGGCGGGTTTGGAGGAGGCGAGGCGCGCGGTTTTACCGGAAGTCTTGACCTGACGGTCGACTTCTGCATCGGTTCCGTTCATGCTCAGCCCTTCTATGACTAGTTTCGCTCCCATCCGGCTCAATCTTTGAACCTGGGGGAATCCACAGCCGGCAACTATGCCGTCATGACAACACAAGTTTATCTATCGTTGTAAAAAATGTCAATGCAGTCCAACCCGCCCGTCGACGCTGGTGCACGATCATCCTGGGGCCCATCGTCCCGGTCTCCCTCTCTTGTCTTCCTCTGTGGACAGCCCTTCCGATTCATTGCGGGCTCCGATGAATTCACATGTGGCAACCAAGCTGGATATGAGGGGTTCGGAAATCAGGAAACTTCAATCATGCCGGCGGGGAGAGTCACCCCCTCCCCTGCCTGCATGATCAACCTGATTAAATGTTCAGGATCGGTTGTGCGGCCCACAGATCGCATGCGGAGCCGTTGCCGACCGCAGACCAATCGGTATCAGAGCCCTCTCAGATGGCATTGGCCTGAACAATCCGGGAGTAGCGCCTTCCTGAATCCTTCCAGATCCGCTCCTGGGTGTCATAATCGACCCTGATCAGCCCAAAGCGCTTGGTGTAGCCCAGGGCCCACTCAAAATTGTCCAACAGGGACCAGGCGAAGTAGCCGGTCACCCGGGACCCGGCCTGGATGGCCCTGGCCACGGCTTTGACATGCTCCTCCAGATAGGCCACCCGCTTGGGGTCGTGAACGATCTTCCCGCCGGGTGCGTCCGGATCCTGACTGACCTGGTCATCCCAGGCGGAGCCGTTCTCGGTCACCATGAGTTCCATGTCAGGGAAACGTCGGCCCAGCTCGACCAGCACATCGGTCAAGCCCTGGGGCTCCTGGTTCCAGCCCATTCCCGTCAGCTCTCCCTGCGGGGCCTGCCCTTCCACGCCCTCCTGGGCCGGCATGGCGTTGGCATGGCGATCGACCAGCTTGCCCTCAGGGCCGACCGAGGCATCGGCGGATTCGTCATCAGCCCTCCTGGCCTTTACATAGGTGGTGGCGTAGTAGTTCAATCCCAGGACGTCAAGGGGCTGATGGATGGTCTCCAGGTCACCGTCCCGCACGAAACGCCAGTCGGTATCCTCCCCCGCCGCCTGACTGACACCTTCCGGATAAGCACCCTCCAGCATGGGGGTCAGAAAGACCTCGTTGGCGAAGAGGTCGGCCCTCTTCTTGGCGGCACGGTCCTCCTGGCTGTCCGAGGCCGCCCGGGTAACCTGAAGGTTGAGGGTGACCGAAAGCCGGGCATACTGCCCGACCTGGGCCCTGATGGCCTGGCAGGCCAGTCCATGGGCCAGGTTCAGATGGTGGACGGCGGCCAGGGCCTGGTCGTAGTCCTTGATCCCGGGGGCGTGGGCACCGTTCCCATAACCCAAATAGGCCGCGCACCAGGGCTCATTCAAGGTGGTCCAGGTATCCACCCGGTCGCCGAAGGAAGCGGCCAAGGCGGAGGCGTAGTCGCCGAAGCGGAGGGCTGTGTCCCTGCTGGGCCAGCCACCTGCATCCTGTAGGTACTGGGGAAGGTCCCAGTGGTATAGGGTGACGATGGGCCTGATCTCATTGTCGCGCAGCATATCAAGGACCCTCAGGTAGTGGTCCAGCCCGGCCTGGTTCACCGGACCACCGGCCATGGGGAAAATGCGGGACCAGGATATGGACATGCGGTAGGCGCCAACACCCATCTGCTTCATCAGGGCTATGTCCTCCGGATAGCGGTGATACTGATCGCAGGCCACATCACCGTTGGATCCGTCGACGACCACGCCCGGTTGGGCACAATATGTGTCCCAGATGGAATCCGTCCTGCCGTCCTCATGTGCCGCCCCTTCCACCTGGAAGGCAGCCGTGGCAGTCCCCCAGGTGAAATCGGAGGGGAAGATGAACTTACTCTCTTGGCCCATGCCAATCCTCTCTTTCGTTGCTTCCATGTCCATGGCGCTTTACGCGCTTGCGGTCATTTGCTGTCTTCCGGCCGGTGGACGCCCCCGGTAGCCGTTGTCCCATCACAGGGGTCGTCTGAACGAGGCTGCCGGTCCTGAACCGCCTGCTCCCCACCCGTGATAAGGCCGTAGGAAGCCAGGCAGACTTCGGAATCCGGGTCGATGTCACTAGGGTCCATGAACCCGTGCCACTTCTCCTGGGGGAAAAGCTCGTCGGAGAAGGCGAGCCATTCGGCCACCAGGTCGGCTGACCCGTCAGCCAGCCAGCGGTATTGCAGGCCATCCATGGCCGACATGCACAGCATCCACATGTGGTGGAAGCGGTCCAGGTCGTACCCTCTGGGCAGGCACCAGTTCAGCGACTTGATGGTCTGCCAGAACTTCTGGTTGCGGCCTATGAAATAGCGGTGGGCCGGGTGCGAGGGGCTCAGGGCCTCCCCGTTCAGGATGGAGAAGAGCTTGACCATCTCCGGCCTGCGGGCATTGAAAATGACGTTGTTGGCGCAGAATCGAGGGAAGAAGAGGAGGTTGTGTCCATCCGCATCCGTCCCGGTACAGGTCTTGTAGATGAATTCGTCGGCCTCAGGGGAGTCATAGGCCTGCTCCATGACCATGCTGAACAGGTCGTTCTTGGAGTCGATGTAATGGTAGAGGGCGGCCTCGGTGATGCCCACCTGATCGGCCACGTCCTGCAGGGACATCCCCCAAAAGCCCTTGGCGGCAATCACCTTGACGGCTGCCTTGACAATCTGGTCCCTGCGTTCATTGGCGGTCATCCGCTTACGCCGGGTGAAGCCCTTGCCGGTAAAGACCTGACGGGCACGCGGGTTCTCCGAGAAAGTGGACCCGCCCATCGGACCGGATCCGGTGACCTTCCTGCCGGCCCGGTACTGGTTCCAATCATCTACGCCAGTCATGAACCCCCTTTACTCAGGCACCTGGCGGGCGATGGGACCCTGTCCCTGGAGTTGCCACCCGCCCTTGCGGGTCCCCATCATGACTGCAGGCGGCTCCGACGTGCCCAATCTTCGGAGTTCGGGCCTGTTGGTCGCCGCATGAATTCAACCATTATAGGAAATCCGCACACGCTTATCTATAGGTTTATCAATGAATGCTATCATCTTAGTCAAACGATAATACAAACGCGGGTCGCAAGCCTTGGCTGTCCTTCCCGGAGCGGGGTACGATTCCGGCAGCTATTCCGGCAGGACACTGCTGCTTTCAAGGGGTTGTGACGCCCCTGGACAGTCCTGAAGGGTCGCCTACGGCCTGCCCACCTGGCCCCAACCCGACGAGGCTGGGCCAAGGTCGCATTGAGGATAGGGAGAACATGCAATACGGTCATTTTGACGACGCAGCCAGAGAGTATGTCATCGACACACCCGCCACCCCGTTGCCCTGGATCAACTATCTGGGCAACCAGGACTTCTTCTCCCTCATCTCCAACACAGGCGGCGGTTATTCCTTCTATAAGGACGCCAAGCTCCAGAGGATAACCCGCTACCGCTACAACGGGGTACCAGCCGACAACGGCAGCCGCAACTACTACCTGAGCCTTATGGATCGGGACAACCCAGAGTCCGCCCCCCTGGCCACCTGGTCGCCCACCTTCCTGCCCTCAAGGACTCCCCTGGACCGGTACAGCTGCCGCCAGGGGACCGGATACACCATCTTCGAATCCTCCTACAAGGGGATCGATACGGTCATGACCGCCTTCGTTCCCGTGGATGCCGATGCCGAAATCAACCGTCTAAAAATCAGGAACACCACCGACTCCCCCATCCTCCTGGATGTGACCGGCTGCGTGGAGTGGTGCCTGTGGAACGCCGTGGACGACTCCAGCAACTTCCAGCGCAATCTGTCTACAGGCGAAGTGGAGGTAGAGCAGGGCCCGGAAGCCACCATTGTCTATCACAAGACCGAGTACAAGGAACGCCGGGACCATTACGCCTTCTTCGGGGTCAACCGGCCCACCTGCGGGTTCGACACCAGCAGGGACGAGTTCCTGGGTAAGTTCAACGGCTGGGACACCCCAGAAGCCATCACCGAGGGCAGGGCCCGCAACTCCGTGGCACACGGTTGGTTCCCCATAGCCGCCAACAGGGTCAGGCTGTCCCTGGATCCCGGCCAGGAGGAGAGCCTGGTATTCATCCTGGGCTATGTCCAGCTGCCCAAGGAAGACAAGTGGGAGGACCCCGATGACCCTTCCAAGGTGGGAATCATCAACAAGAGGCCCGCGCACGCCCTCTTCGACCGCTTCAGGAGTGACGACCAGGTCGACCAGGCCTTCGCCGATCTCAAGGCCTACTGGACCGCCATCCTGGGCCGGTTCACCCTGGACAGTGGCGACCCTCGCCTGGATCGAATGGTCAACATCTGGCACCAGTACCAGTGCATGGTCACCTTCAACCTCTCGCGCTCGGCCTCCTATTTCGAGTCAGGCACGGGGAGGGGAATGGGCTTCCGCGACTCCAACCAGGACCTCCTGGGCTTTGTCCACCTGATCCCCGACCGCGCCCGTCAGCGCATCATCGACATCGCCTCAACCCAGCTGGAGGATGGGTCGGCCTGGCACCAGTACCAGCCCCTGACCAAGAGGGGGAACGCCGACATCGGCGGCGGCTTCAACGACGACCCCCTCTGGCTGGTGGCCGGCACCTACGCCTACCTGGCCGAGACCGGGGATTCCTCCATCCTGGAGGAGCCCGTCCCCTTCAACAATGTGGAGGGGACCGAGAAACCCCTCCTGGAGCACCTGCGCCGGTCGATCGGGTTCACGATGAACCACCTGGGCCCGCATGACCTCCCCCTGATCGGACGGGCCGACTGGAACGACTGCCTTGACCTCAACTGCTTCTCCGATACACCGGGAGAGAGTTTCCAGACCGTAGAAAACAATGACACAGGTGTGGCCGAGTCGGTCCTAATCGGAGGCATGTTCGTCCTATACGCCGGCCACTATGCCGACATCCTGGACCATTACGGGACGGATTGCGGGATGGACAGGGATGCTGTGGACCAGGAAACCGCCTCGGTCCGCCAGGCCATCGAAAAGATGATCCATGCCGTGGAGGAGGCCGGCTGGGACGGCCAGTGGTTCCTCAGGGCCTACGACGCTTACTCCCGTCCTGTCGGTTCCCACGCCGACACCGAGGGACAGATCTACATCGAACCCCAGGGGATGTGTGTGATGGCCGGTATCGGTCTCGATGACGGCAAGGCCCGACGGGCCCTGACCTCGGTCAAGGAGAGGCTGACCTCCTCCTGGGGTACGGCCATCCTGGCCCCCGCCTATTCCACCTACCGGATCGAACTGGGCGAGATCTCCTCCTATCCCAGGGGATACAAGGAGAACGGCGGCATCTTCTGCCACGTCAACCCCTGGATCTCCATAGCCAACGCCATGGTCGGCGATGACGAAGAGGCCTTCGCGGTCTACAGGCGTACCTGCCCGGCCTACCTGGAGGAGAAGTCCGACATCCGCAAGGTGGAGCCCTACGTCTACTGCCAGATGATGGCCGGTCCTGAGTCCCCCACCCCCGGCGAAGGAAAGAACTCCTGGCTGACAGGCACGGCCGCCTGGTCTTTCGTGGATGTCTCCCAGTACCTGCTGGGGGTCAGGCCCACCTTGGACGGACTGGTCATCGAACCCCACCTGCCCGCCGAATTCAATGACCTGACCGTCGGCAGGACCTGGAGGGGGGTCACCTATCGGATCTCCATGAAACGGACCGGAAGGCGTTCGGTCAGCCTGGACGGCCACGAACTGAGTGGCGGGATGGTACCACCCCAGACCAGCGAAAATCCGGTGGACGTGACCGTGACCTTCTGAGGTGACACTGGGTCATCCGGTGATTTACAATGAGCCACGGCCTGCGGGCCCCAACTATCGAAGAGGATGAGAGCAGATGCAGTATTTCGAGCAAGAGATTGAGGGGATTGACGGAAGCCGGGCCAAGTTCGTCGGCTACAGCCTGGACAACAGCCAGGAGGTAGTGCCGGACCGGGTCCGCCCATCGGTCCTGATCATTCCCGGAGGCGGCTATGAGATGACCTCCGACAGGGAGGCCGAGCCCATCGCCACACAGTTCCTGGCGGCTGGCTGCAATGCCTTCATCCTGCGCTATTCCTGCTGGCCCTCCGTGTACCCGACGGCCCTGGTCGAGGCGGCCGAAGCCATGAAGCGCATCCGTGAGCACGCCGACCAGTGGCACGTGGACCCCAAAGCCATCAGCATCATGGGCTTCTCAGCCGGTGGCCACCTGGCGGCCAACCTGGCCACGACCGCCGGAGACCAGGACCTCCGGGCCCATGGCTATGACCCCGACGCCGTCCGCCCCGACGGCCTCATGCTGGGTTATCCGGTCATCACCTCCGGCCCCCTCGCACACCGGGGGAGCATCGACCACCTCCTGGGCGACAAGAAGGAGGACCCTGCAGCCCTGGAAGCGGTTTCCATCGAGAAGCACATAGACAGCAAGACCCCGCCCGTATTCGTCTGGCACACCATGGAGGATGGCCTGGTCCCTCCGGAGAACACCCTCATGCTGGTAGAAGCATGCAAGCAGGCTGGGGTCAGCGTGGAAGCCCACCTCTTCCCCCACGGAGGCCACGGTCTGGGCCTGGGGACTGAAGAGACCGCCTGGCAGGGCACCAATGGAATCGAACCCTGCGTGCAGATCTGGCCCCGTCTCGCGGCCGCCTGGATCAAGCGGACCTTCAGGGACCAGGAAGGTCCGACCGCCTGACTCCCGCCCACACCCCTAGCTCCATCCTGGCCCGGATCTCCTTGATGCCGGCCATGACAGGACCCGGATACTCAGGTTCACCGTTGGCCGGTCAGGCCAGTGCGACCAGAGCCACCCCGTAGGGCGGCATATCCAGTGGGCCAGACACCCGGCCGCCGGCTAGGAGGTCCTCACCGCCCTTCAGGAGGGGGAGGTCGGCGGTAATTGGTGAACGGGCCGAGTTGATCACGATGGCATACCGGGTCCCATCATCCGATTGGCGGAGGGAAAGGCTGACGTCCTTGGGAGTGTCGACCGCAGGGAGCCCCAGGCTGTCAATGATGGGATCCATGAAGGCATCCATGCCGGCCTCGTCCAAGGGAGTGCCAACGAAGTAGGCCCTTCCCCCGCCGAAACCGTTCACCGTCAGGGCCGGGCTGCCGGCGTAGAAGTCGCCGCCCCCGTAGGAGGCAAGGGGCTTGGCTCCCTCGCAATGAATCAGGCAGGCCACGATCTGACCGGCAGGATGGCCGTCGACAGCTGCCAGACCTTCCACCGGCATGGTTTCATCAGGCGCCAGGGCATCGATCTCCTCGACCCAGACACCGGTCAGCTTCCTTAGAGCACCCGGATACCCGCCTGGAACCACCAGGTCGCGTTCGTCGTGGATACCGGCCATATAGCCGGTGACGAAAGTGCCCCCATCGGATACATAGGACTCCAGGTGGTCTGCCACACCAGGCAATAGGGAGATCAGGGCCGGGGCCAGGATCAGGTCGTACTTCTTCAGGGTCTCGACCGGGGCCGTGCTCGGGATGAAGTCCACGGCCAGGTTGCGGCGGTAGAGGGGCCGGTAGAAGCGATGGACCTCCTTGGGGTAGGAGAATCCTGCCGTGGGGCCCACACAACCTTCCAGGGACCAGTAGCTCTGCCAGTCGAACATGATGGCCGCCCTGGCCACCACTCGGCTACCCATGAGGCGGGCCCCCACCCGGTCCAGTTCGGCCCCCAGGGCGGCGGTCTCTTTGAAGACTCGGGATTCCTCACTCCCGCTGTGGTCTATGACAGCCCCGTGGAAGCGCTCGCAGCCACCCAGGGACTGTTTCATCTGGAAGAACTGCACCGTGTCGGCCCCATGGGCCACGGCCTGCCAACTGAGCTTGCGGACCTCGCCGGGCCGCTTGACCTTGCAGAAGGGGAACCAGTTCTGCTGATTGGGTGTCTGCTCCATCAGCATGAAGGGACGGCCTCCGCCGACCCCCCGCATGAGGTCGTGGGACATTGCCGTGAAGCTGGATGGAGTGTCCATGCCCGGATAGTTGTCCCAGCTGACCAGGTCCATCTGCTGGGCCCACTCGAAGTAGTCCAGGTCCTTGAAGGTCCCCATCAGGTTGGTGGTGATTGGCGTGGACCCGTCGTGGCGGCGGATGGCGTCGCGCTCATTGGTAAAGCAGGCCAGCTGTGCCTGCTCCTGGAAGCGGCGGTAATCCATCTGCAGGCCGGAGATCACGCACTTGTTCTCACCGATCCCATCCCCGTAGGTTACAGGTGGAACCACGTCATCCCAGTCGTAGATGGTGTGGCTCCAAAAATTGGCGTACCAGGCCTGGTTGAGGGCCTGGATCGTACCGTACTTGTCCTTCAGCCAGACACGGAAGGCCCGGGCACAGCCCTCGCAGTAACACAGGCCACCGCCACCGCCGTACTCGTTGCCCACATGCCAGGCCACCAGACCCGGGGTGTCGGCGTAGCACTCGGCCAGATGGCCTGCCAGAGCCCCGGAGGCCTGTCGGAAGTATTCACTGGTGGGGCAGAAGTTGTGCCTCCCACCGGAAACGCGATGCCTGCCCTCCTGGTCGGTCCGAATCACCTCTGGGTGGGTTCTGACCATCCAGGCGGGCAGGGCCGCCGTCCCCGTAGCCATGACGATGTTGAACCGGTGCTTGACCAGGAGGGCCACAATCTTATCCAGCATGGAGAAGTCATATCTTTCTTCCGAAGGCTGCAGAAGGGCCCAGGAGAAGACGTTGATGGTGGCCTCGTTGATGTGGGCGTCCTCGAGCTTCTCGATGTCCTCTTCCCAGGTGTCCTCCGGCCACTGTTCCGGATTCCAATCGCCCCCGAACAGGAAGCTGCTGAATGTCGGTTTCATGATCGATCTCCTTCAGGTCGTCCGACGGGCACCAAGTGGCCCCATAGCGGGCGACTTCTCTTGTCGTTTTTGCGGAATATGCAGGTTGCTCAGACCCGGTAGGCCACCGAATCGAAGGTGACCCGTCCTGATCCGTGGGCGTAGACCCCCAGAAGGATTCCGGTGAAGCCGCCGGCGTTGGTGAAGCTGAGGACCTTGCCCGGGGCATGACCCAGATTGTGATTCCCGTCCCGGCCCGAGGCACTGAAGGCGTAACCCATCTCGTCACCCCTGATCTCAAGGCCTATGGGCACCCCGTCAGGCAGGTCCGCGGACCCCACCAGGCTGACCAGACCGGCGTTGTGTACCTGGACCCGGACGTGCACCAGACCATTCCGCGCAGGTTCCACCGCCAGATCCATGTAATGTCCGGCATTGGCATAGACGGCCAATCCGGCCTGGCCATAAGTCAACTGGGCCGGATCGGGGAGGGTGGCCTCGAAGGTGCAACGAAAGTCGGTCTGCCGGGTCCCGATCATAGGCGCCCCGTCGTCCAGGCCGAAGTCATGACCGGCGGCCTCCACCAGTATGCGGGCCGCCGTCGGGCCACCCGAACCGGTCACGCTGAAACGACCTGCCCTGTCCAGGGAGGGGGTGATCCAGTCAATCCGATCCTCAAGGGCCTCCCCCTCGCCCAGAAGAGGGACATCGTAGGACTGGTCGGCCAGGGTGGGCCATCCATCCTTCCAATCGAACCAGACCTCATAGGACTCCCTGCCCAGCCAACCCTGGGCGGGATACTCATGGTTGTTCCGGGTTCCATGGAAGACCATCAGGGTACGGTCCTCATCGAATCCGGCACAGTCGCAGTGGCCGATGGCCTGAAGGGTCAGATGGGTGCTCCGGTTGGTGATCAGGGGGTTGCCCGGACACATCTCGTAAGGGCCTGTAGGCGAGGCGGAACGGGCCATGTTCTCCATGTGGCCGGCCTCGGTGCCTCCCTCGGCCCACATCAGATAGTAGAGGCCATCCCTCTTGTACATGTGGGGACCCTCAGGATTTGCACCGGTGGTCCCCCCGCAGATCCTCTCCCTCTGAGACAGGACTGTCCCCGTGCCCACATCCAGACGGGACAGATAGATACCGGGGACCTCCCTATTGCCTTCCTGGTCAACCTGGTCGCTTTCATTGCCGCAGATGTAGACGGTTCCATCATCATCGAAGAGGAGGGTGGGGTCGATACCGGGCCACCCCTTGACCCACAGAGGATCGGACCATCCTTGATGGGGGTCCGGTGTGGTCATGATCATGGTCCCCTTGTTGACGTTGGTGACGATCAGGTAGAACAGGCCGTCATGCCAGCGCAGGGTGGGAGCATAGATGCCCCCGCTGTTGCCCATGCCCTCGCAGGGGAACTGGGAAGGTCGGTCCATGGCGTTCCCTATCAAGGCCCAATGCTTCCCGTCGCCACTCTCGTATATGGGAAGGCCCGGGAAATACTCGAAAGAGCTGTTGATCAGGAAGTAGCGGCCCGAAGGGGCACGGCAGATGGTCGGGTCCGGGTGGAATCCTGAGGCGATCCGGCGGGCGGGTTTGCAGTTGAACAGGGTCATCGCGGCACCTCCCTACTGGCGGTCCGCCCTCGCCTGGGCGAATAAGGAGGCCATGTCGGGGTCGAAGAAGCGGCCGGTGGTCCGGTCCAGGAAACACATCTCCTTGGTGGAGGTATCCCAGAGGACCGGGCAGGATCCGTTCTCGCGGCAGCAGTTCAGAACGGTCGATATCCACTTGAGGTTACTGGCATGGTCCTTCCCGTCCACGGCCTCGGTCAACAGACCGTATTCTCCGATGATTACGGGGATACCGGCATCGACAAAGCGGCGGCGCTGGGCGGTGAAATCCGCCTCCACTGCCTTGATGTCCGCCTCACTGCCCCACTCCTGCCTAGGTTTGCACCATGTGGTGTCGTGTGTGGCCAGGGCGAAATCGGCCGGTGAGTAATAGTGGATGGATACGATCAGCCGGTCCGCCGTGCTGTCCTTGGGCAAGTGGTAACGGGAGTCACAGGTCATGGCCGTGTCGGTGTTGTAACCGGGAATCAGCAGGAAGCGGTCGGCGTTGTGCGATCCACTGGCCCTGACCGTGTCGACGAAGATCTGGTTGAGCCTCTCCAGGAGGACATAGGCCTGGTCCCGGTCCATGTCATCGAAACCGATCTCGTTGCCACCCTCCAGGATGAGGTCCTGCCCGTAATCCTTGAACGTGTCGGCGATCTCACGCCAGAGACCGGCGAATCGCCTGCAGACCCCATCCGGGTCCTTGTCCGCCTTGCGGATCCAGGGGAGGTCGCCCTCACCACCATCATGATGGACGTTGACGATCACCTTGAGCCCGGCATCCAGACTCCAGTCGACGGCCCGGCGGACCGCGTTCATCCAGATGGAGTCCACGTGGCCCTCCCCGTCAATCCACTCCACCCAGGTGACCGGGATGCGGATGGTGTCGAACCCGGCCTGCCTGACCAGGCGGGCGCACCCAGGGGTGAAGGGCTGGTTGAACCAGAGCTTCTCCTGATCCTCCGGGGTCCAGGTCCGACCCTCTTTCACAGCCCTCGCATGCTCTCCTTGGAGGGGAAAAGCATCGAAGGTATTGCCCAGGTTCCAGCCCAGGCCCAACTGTCTGACGAATTCAAGGGCGGTCGTCATGAACCATCCACTTCTTTCTGCCGATAAGGCTGTATCGATAGGGGATGCACCACCTGACGGCAGGGTCTCCAATCGGAGGGAAGCCTACGGGCACATGCATCCATTGGCGTTTTCATTTATGCAATCCAGGTCCTCCCCGACCTGCCGGTCCGGGGAGGACCGCACGTGGCAGCAGATTCCGGCTCACACGTGGAGGGGGTCTGTGCCTGGTCTGACCAGGACCGGCAGGGTGTGGTAGTCGTAGGTCTCCTGGTACCAGCGTCCGGGCTCATAGGTCTTTCCTGTCAGCATGTTGGCCCAGGGTCGGCCCGTGCCCTCATCAGGCACGTAGAAGCGGGCGGTCCCGTCCTCGTTGAAGATTGGGGCCACCAGGATGTCGTCACCCAACATGTACTGGGTGTCGATGTCCTCGCAGGTCGGGTCGCTGGGGAATTCCAGGACCATGGCCCTCATCATGGGCAGGCCCGTCTCATGGGTCTCATGCGACATCTTGATCAGATAGGGCACAAGACGCTGCTTGAGCTTGGCGAACTCACGGGTGACCTCGACGGCCTCATCCCCGTATAGCCAAGGAACCTTATACGCGGTGGACCCGTGGTAGCGGGAGTGCGAGGAAAGGAGGCCGAACTGGGTCCAGCGCTTGTAGATGTCGGGGGTGGGCTGATCCTCGAAGCCGGCGATGTCATGGCTCCAGTAACCGAATCCGCTCATACCGAAGGAGAGGCCGGCCCTCAGACTTTCAGCCATGGAGGGGTAGTTGGAGGTGCAGTCCCCGCCCCAGTGGACCGGATAGCACTGTCCGCCCACCGTCGCCGAGCGGGCGAAGAGGATGGCCTGGTCGGCCCCCTTCACCTCGACCAGGAGGTCATAGACGGCCTTGTTGTACAGGAGGGTGTAATAGTTGTGCATCTTGACCGGGTCGGAACCGTCGTAATAGACGACGCCCTCGGTGGGGATGCGCTCGCCGAAGTCGGTCTTGAAGCAGTCCACGCCCTGGTCCAGCAGGTGCCTGAGCTTACTCTGGTACCAGGCCGTCGCCTCGGGGTTGGTGAAGTCGACGATGGCCATGCCGGCCTGCCACTTGTCCCACTGCCAGACCTGGCCATCGGTGCGCTTGATGAAGTACCCCTTCTCGGCCCCTTCCTTGAAGAGTTTGGATTTCTGGGCAATGTAGGGGTTGATCCAGGCACAGACCTTGAGGCCCTTCTGGTGGAGGCGGGCCAGCATCCCTTCGGGGTCCGGGAAGGCGGAGTGTTTCCACTCGAAGTTGCACCATTCCAGGTCGTCCATCCAGCGACAGTCGAAATGGAAGACCGACAGGGGGATGTCCCGCTCCGCCATGCCGTCGACGAACTCGTTGACGGTCTTCTCGTCATAGTCGGTGGTGAAGGAGGTCGACAGCCACAAACCGAAGCTCCAGTCGGGGACCAGTGGGGGTTTGCCTGTCAGATCGGTATAGGTGTTGAGCACCCCTTTGAGGTCCTGGCCGCCAATCACCGAATATGTCAGCTCCTGGCCGGGGACGGAGAACTGGACCTTGGAGACCTCGTCGGAACCGATCTCGAATTCCACCTTGTCAGTGGAATCCACGAAGACCCCATACCCCCGATTGCTCATATAGAAGGGGACGTTCTTGTAGGCCTGGGCCGTGCCTGTGCCACCATCCTGATTCCAGATGGTGACCGTCTGCCCATTCTTGACGAAGTTGGTGAAGCGCTCGCCCAGGCCGTAGATCTTTTCTCCCACGCCCAGGTTGAGGGACTCGACCACGTGTGGCTTGCCATCGTCATCGGTCACCAGGGCCTTGCCCCTCCACGCCGACTTGGTCAGCGGACGGCCCTCATACTCATACTCGAAGTCGATGGCGTCACCCTTGGCGATCTTCAGGGCCAGCCTGCCACTGGTGAAGGTCCATCCCCTCTCATCCTCCTCGATCCTCACCGGGGGATCAGTCCGGTTCAGTGTGAATTGGGGGTCATGGCTGTGATCCTGCCTGTAGTTGATGATCCGGGTGGTGATGATGTCGGGACGGGGGGAGGTGACCTCGATGGTAAGCAGTCCTCCGTCCAGGGTCATGCCGGGATTCCTGATCACCTGGAAGGGGGCGTAGAGGGTCAGCCTTTTCTCTTCGATATCCGCGCTGTAGATATTGGCCGCATATTTGACGTCGAAACCGTCGCGCACAAGCCATTCTCCGTTGAGGAACTTCATATCTTCCTATCTTTCCTTGTTGTTGTCGGTCACTAAGTCCTCGAGCCGCTGACAGAAATCCCGCAGGGGCCGAATCTCACTCCACGTCGATCCGGATGCCCAGTGGCAGGCCGCTGGCCGTGGTTCCAACGGGGTCCTTGAGGCCCTGAACCGCCAGTCCCCGGTCCGTCAGCTCGTAGCTGACCGGTCCTGCACCCAACTGGCTGACCTGGCGGACAATCCCCTGAAAGACAGACCCTTCCTTGCCAAGTGGGGCAAAGGCCTTGATAAGGGCTCGTCCATCTGCGGCCGGCTTGAGCTGGTAGGCGTAGATGGCGCCTGATGCCGAGGTGAACCGGAAATCCTCGGGGGTGAAGACGGCCTCGGTCTGATCCGCGAAGGACCCCGCTGCCGGGTGGGTGGGACCCTCCTGGGCGACCCACCAGGGGCGGGATCCATAGATCCCCTCCCCATTCACATCCATCCACCGACCGATGGATTCCAACATCCCCTCCTCCTCGGGGTCGATGGACCCGTCGGCGCAAGGGCCCACGTTGAGCATGAGATTGCCGTTCTTGCTGACCGCGTCAAGGAGGGCGGCCAGGATTTCAGCCACCGACTTGTGGTCCAGGGTGGTCGTGTGGCACCAGGAGTTGCGGGCGATGGCAGTGTCCGTCTGCCAGACGAAGGGTGTGGGGTTGGCGAAGCCGCCGCGCTCCACGTCCACGATGCCCGAGCCCCAGGCCATGCCGTCCATCTTGTAACAGATGGCGGTCGGAATCCCCCACTCGACTGACCGGTCGTAGTAGTAAGCGGCCAGGCGCTGTAAATAAGGCTTGAAGGCCTCGTGCTGGACCCACCAGTCGAAGTAGAGGAGTTCGGGCCGGTAGGCGTCGATCACCTCGCAGACCCGCAGGAGCCAGTCATCCAGGTACTCCTTGGTGGGATAGGGCTTGCTGAAGAGGTCCTGGTTGTCGGGCTCGGGCATGGCGGGCCAGTAGAAGTCACCCCTCTTCATGGGCTGATGCACGTCACTGTCGAACTCCTGCCCGTGGCCCATGAACCACCAGTGCTCAGCCCGGTGGTCGGACAGAGCGAAGTGAAGCCCCTCATCCAGAGTGGCCCGCCGCAGCTCACCGATCAGGTCGCGATGGGGCCCCTTGTCGAAGGCGTTCCATTCCGACAGGTCGCTGCGGTACATCTGGAATCCATCGTGGTGCTCGGCCACGGGCATGTAGTAGCGGGCACCGGCCCGGCGGAAGAGGTCCAGCCACTGGTCGGGGTTGAAACGCTCCGCCTTGAACATGGGGATGAAGTCCTTGTAACCGAACTCCTTCTGGGGTCCGTAGGTCTTCACGTGGTGGTCGAACTCCGGGTATCCCTTGATGTACATGTTGCGCGAGTACCACTCGTTGTTGTAGGCGGGCACGCTGTACAGGCCCCAGTGGGTGAAAATGCCGAACTTGGCATCGGCGAACCAGGTGGGGGGCTCCATGGCGCACAGAGAGGCCCAATCGGCCTTGAAGGCGCCACGGCTGATCTCGGCATCCACCCGGGAAAGGTCGTCGGCCCCGACCACGTCTTCACGCAGGGGACGGGGTTCCTGTTCACTTTTCGTCATCGAATGTGGTCCTTCCCCAGTCGAAGCCGACGGCTTGGAGCCAGGTCCTGGCCACCAGCATATGCCCCTCGATCCCGGGGTGACAACGGTCCATGCTGAGTATGTAGCTGCTCTGTTTCTCGAGGAAGTGATCCATGGCGGCCTGGACATCCACGTAAGTGGCCCCATGCCGGTCCGCCACCTGCCTGGCCACCTCGGCATAACGGTCGACCATGGCCCTCATCGGATCATCCTTGTTTGGCTCCATCATGAAAGGACTCATGACAATCAGGCCCCTGACCCGGGGCTCGGTCCTGCCCAACAGATCTTCGTAAGTGTGTTCGAATTCATCCAGGGAGACCAGGTCCGCCTGGCGGAAGGGACCGTCGAAGTGACGCCAGACGTCGTTGATCCCTATCATGACGGAGACATAGTCGGGTTTCATATCGAGCACGTCCCTGTCCCACCGGGCTGCCATCAACTTGATGTCGTCCCCGCTGACTCCCTCGTTCATGATCATGAGCTCCCGGTCGGGATAGACGGCGGTAAGAAGGGCGTGGACCAAGTTGACATAGCCATCGCCGAAGGAGCCCCAGCCGGCAGGAATGGCCTTGTAATCACGGTTGACATCGGTGACCGAGTCCCCACAGAAGACGATCCTTGAGTTCTTTTCAAATGGGAGCATGTAGCTCTCGCACCTCGTTTTCCTTTTCTGTCTTTTCTGTCATTAGCGGCACGGCCCCCTGATTGGAGGAAAGGCCGCATTCATAGCCGGTGGCCGGAAACGCATCAACCGTGCCACCGGCATGGCAAGGGGAGCGCAACGGAGGAGGGTGGTTGACCACCCTCCCGGCTAACGCTCCCCACCGGTGCATGCCTGACGGCGGGCAGGGTCACCAGGGCTTCCCTGTCCTACCGTCCGGTGCGGAATCAGTTGCCTTCCGACGCCTCGCGGTTGGCGAACTGCTTCTTGATGTTGACGCGGGCCGTGTTCTGGTCCTTGGCGTTCTTCATGTCCACATCCAGAACCTGCTTGAAGCCCAGTCCGTCGACCTTGGAACGCATCTCGTCCATCAGGCTGTTGAACTCGTTGTCGTCCTTGGCGAAGACCGCCTTCCAAGAGGTATTGACGATCTCGGTCTTCACCTGACCGCGCAGGGTGGAGATCTGGGAGGACTCATCGGGCTGGATGAAGCTGGAACCGGGGGCGATCATGAGCTTGTTCGCCTTCTCCAGGTACTGCATGGAGGTCTTGGCCCCGTCCATATGCTCGGACCAATCCTTGTCCAGGGCGGAGTTGCTGAATTGGTCGATGGTGGACTTCCACATGCTGGAGTCATAGGGCTCCTTGGTGTCGGGATCGATGTCGGTGGCCAGCTCGGTGGCGAAGTTCAGGGCGGATACACCGTCGGAGTAAGAGCCGCCACCGAACTGGGCGGAGACCTTGGAGGACTTGTTGCTCTGGAGCTTCTTGCCGAAGTCGGTCAGCTCGGGCTTGCCGTCCTTGATGTCGAAGTTCATGCCCTTGACGTTGCCGGCCATGGCATAGACGCCCTCCCTGGAGTAGAGCCAGTCGATGAAGTTGACCAGGCGCTGCTTGTTCTTGGCCTTGGACCCGACGGCAATGATGGAGGCGCCGCCATTGGGGGTGGCTCCGTAGGAGAAGATCTTCATGTCACCCATGGGGGCCAGCATATAGCCCTTGCCCTGGGCCTTGTTTTCCGTGGTGTTGTAAGCGGCAGGCCCTAGATAGCTCCAGAAGGAGAAGAGAATCTTGCCCTGCTGGTACTTGGCCGACATGGTGTCGTAGTTCTGGGTGGAGGACTCGGGGTCGACCAGGCCCATCTGGTTGGCCTTGTTGAAGAACTGGAGGGCCTTCTCGTACATCCCGCCCTTCTGGGTGACCGACTGGTAGTCGGAGCCGTCGGCCTTGGCCAGGACGAAGCCCATCTCGTCATAACCGAAGTAGGTCGTGGGCTGCTTGGCGTTGTTCATCATGTTGCCGTCCCAGTCCTTGAACAAGGAGAAGGCATAGACATTCTTGTCGCCGGTCTCGGCCCGGGCCTTGTCCTGCATCTGCTTGAGCACCTGCAGGAAGTCATCCAGGTTGTTGAACTTCGGGTAGCCGATCTCACGGTAGTAGTCCCAGCGGATGTAGGGGCCGAAGACGGGCTCGTTGCCCTCGGAAGGGTCGGTCGGGCTCTTGGTGGAGACACTCTGTGGCACCCCCCAGACCCCGCTGCTCTGGCCCGACAACTTGTTGAGGGCGTCGGTGGCGGTCTTGTACTTCTTGATGTTCTTGGCATTCTTCAGGTACGGCGTCATATCCTCGATCAGGTGTGCCTTGATCAACTTGGTCAGTCTGCCGTTGCCGGCCCCGGTGATGACCAGATCACCCAGGTTTCCGGCCGCCGAACGGGTATCGAAGAGGGTGCTGCCGCCACCGGCCACATTGGGCGAGATCATGTTCAACTGAATGTTGAACTTGTCCTTGACCATCTTGGCGAACCAGCCCTTCTGGATGCCTTGGTAGTTGGCCAGGTCGTCATAGACATCCACCTTCATCAGGGAGCCGTCGTCCTTCTCGTTGGCGGAGTTGCCTCCGCCGCCGCCACAACCGGCCAGGGCCAGCGAGGCTGACAGCACCGCTGCCGTCACCACTGCGAGTTTGCTCTTCTTCATGGTTTCCTTGTTACCTTTCTCTGTCATAGTCTGGTTTTCAGACTCCCCGGTCGGCCCGTGCGGTCGCCCGACACGGGCCGACCGGAGTGTGCAAATCTTGATGTGAGGTCCGGGTCCCCCGGGGACTCCGACGAGGGCCGGACGCTCATCCTCCGGTTCACTTCCTGTTTTCGAACTGCTTCTTGATGTCCACCCGGGCCGTGTTCTGATCCTTGGCGTCCTTCATGTCCACATCGAGAACCTGCTTGTAGCCCATCCCGTCAACCTTGGAGCGCATCTCATCAAGGAGGGCATTGAACTCGTTGTCGTCCTTGGCGAAGGAGGCCTTCCAGGAGGCGTTGACGATCTCGGTCTTCACCTGACCGCGGAGGGTCTTTATCTGGGAGGACTCGTCCGGGGTCACGTAGCTGGAACCGGGGGCCACCATGATCTTGTCGTTCTTCTTCAGATATTCCATGGTGGTCTTGGCCCCGCCCATGTGGGCGGACCAATCGGTGCTCAGCGGGTCCGTGTTCTTGGCCAGCTGCGAGGGCCACATGCTGGCGTTGTAGGGATAGCCCGTGGAGGGGTCCTTGTCCTGAACGATCACAGTCGGGTAGTTCAAGGCCGAGACCCCGTCCTTGTATGTGCCGCCGCCCCAATCGGCCGGTACGTTGGCACCGTTGCCGAAGAGGACCTTCTCGCCGAAATCGGTCAGCTCGGGTTTGCCATCCTTGACCGTCCAGTTCAGGTTCTTGGGGCCAGCGGACCCGCCGGTCTGGGCACCGGAGGCGTAGACTCCCTCAGGCGAGTAGAGCCAGTCGATGAAGTTGACCAGGCGTTGCTTGTTCTTGGCCTTGGAACCCAAGGCGATGAAGGTGCTCCCCCCGTCAGGTGTGGCGCCGTAGGAGAAGATCTTCATGTCCTCCAGAGGCGCGATCATGAAGCCTTTGCCCTGGGCCTTGTTGTCCGTGGTGTTGTAGGCTGCCTGCCCCAGCCAGGGCCAGAAGGAAAAGAGAATCTTGCCCTGCTGGTACTTGGCGTACATGGTGTCGTAGTTCTGGGTGGTCGACTCGGGATCGACCAGGCCGGCCTGTGATGCCTTGTTGAAGAACTGGAGGGCCTTCTCGTACATCCCGCCCTTCTGGGTAACCGACTGGTAGTCGGAGCCGTCGGCCTTGGCCAGGACGAAGCCCATCTCATCGTAACCGTAGTAACAGGTGGGCTGTTTGGCGTTGTTCATCATGTTGCCGTCCCAGTCCTTGAAGAGGGACATGGCGTAGATGTTCTTGTCGCCGGTCTCGGCCCGGTCCTTGTCCTGCATCTGCTTGAGGACATTGACCAGGTCATCCATATCGGCGATCCTGGGATAGCCCACCTCCTTGTAGATGTCCCACCGTACGTAGGGGCCGAAGGTGGGCTCCAGCCCCTCGGAGGGCTCCGTGGGCGGCAGGGAAGTGACCGACCCGGGCACTCCCCAGACCCCGCTGGTCTGCCCGGCCACCTTGTTGAAGGCGTCGGTGGCGGACTTGTACTTCTTGATGTTCTTGGCATTCTTCATGTACGGCGTCATGTCGTCAATCAGATGGGCCTTGACCAACTTGGCCGCCTGCCCGGAGCCCGAGCCGGTAATGACGATGTCGCCCAGATTCCCGGCTGCCGAACGGGTATCGAAGAGGGTGTTGCCCCCGCCCGCCACATTGGGGGCCACGATGTTCAACTTAAGGTTGAACTTATCCTTGACCATCTTGGCGAACCAGCCCTTCTGGATGCCTTGGTAGTTGGCCAGGCCATCGAAGACATCCACCTGCATGAGCGACCCGTCGTCCTTCTCGTTGGCGGAGTTGCCGCCGCCACAGCCCGCCAAGGCCATGGACACAGTTATGACAGCGGCAGCCACCGCCGTCAGCTTCTTGGCTTGCATGTTTCCCCTTTCCAGACACCGTCCGGCTCCTGGGCCCGTCCTGTCACCTTCGGCAGGTCGGCGGACCACAGGTCATCGGGAGGGTTCTGACTTCCGCTTACATCCTTGTGGCTCATAAGACTGTCTCAACGGCCTGCGGGGCCTTCCTCGGTCGATACGCCCGGCTTCAGACCCCTGCCAACCGCCGACGACTCCGTGAGCGGTGATGGTCAACCCGGTGGTTGATCTCCTTCGGACCGGCGGGGCCACTGCCGGCCTTGCATCTCTCATCGATTTGTCCTCCTTGATGAATCGACATGGACGCTTCCTGGCCGCCGCGCAGGACAGGCCCACACAGCGGCGAGGTTGCATCTCCTCCCGATCAGCCCTTGACGGCGCCGAGCATCATGCCCTTGACGAAGTAACGCTGGAAGAGCGGGTAGATAAATAGGATGGGCAGGACCACGATGACCGAGACGGTCATCCTGATCGACGACGGGGTCTGCTGGGTGGCCAGGGCCGCCATGTTCAAGGCGCCGCCCGCGCTGGCCTTGACTGCACTGGCCAGGGAGCTTGCCTGGTTGATGTACTGATAGAGCAGGTACTGCAGGGAGTAGAGCTTGGAATCAGTCATGTAGATCAAGGTGTCCTGGAAGGAGTTCCACTGGCCGACGGCCGAGAAGATGGCCACCGTTGCCAGAATCGGTGTGCACATGGGCAGGACGATTTTGAAGAAGACCGTCAGGGTGCCGGCACCGTCCACCTCGGCCGCCTCCTGGAGGGACTTGGGAATGGACTCGATGTAGGTCTTCACCAGGATGATGTTGAAGGGCTGCACGATGGCCGGCAGGATGTACACCCAGAAGTTGTTGGTCAGCCCCAGGTTCTTCATCGTGATGAACATGGGAATCAAGCCAGCATTGAAGTACATGGTCACGATGATGAAGCGGTACCAGAACTTGCGGTGCCACATGCCCTGCTGGGTGAAGAGAAAGCCCAGGAAGGCACTGGCCAGTACGGTCAGAGTCGCGCCGATCACGGTACGTCCCAGGGAGACCATGGCGGCTGTGCCCAGACCTTCCAGCTTGAAGACCTCCACATAGTTGCTCCAGTGGACCCCCTTGGGCAGGACGGTGATCTTGCCGGCGGCACTCAAGGTGTTGTCGGAGATGCTGTTGATGATCAGGTAATAGAACGGGTAGACGCAGATGAAGGCGAAGAGGATGAAGAAGGCGATGTTGAAGACATTGAACACCTTCTCGCCCTTGGTCCGCTGCAGGAGGGGGGAGACACCCTTCGATTCGATTGCCATGCTGTCACTCATGATTGTTTTCCCCTCACGCTCAGATAATTGACTCGCCACGGGTCCGCTTCGAGGCCCAATTGACCAGGAACAGGAGGACCACGCTGACCAAGGATTTCAGCATGGATATGGCCGTTGCCAGAGAGAGGCTGTTCTGACCCATGCCCACGTTGTAGACGTAGAGGTCAAGCACCTGGATGTGCTTGAGATTGAAGGCGTTCTGGAAGACGAAGTACTGATCCATCCCGTTGTTCAGGAAGTTGGAGACGCTCAGCATCAGCATGACCAGGTAGGTGGGCATGAGCTGTGGGACCGTGACATGGATGATCTGCTGGAAGCGGTTTGCCCCATCCACCTGGGCGGCCTCATAGAGTTCGGGGTCGATGCCTGATATGCCGGCCAGATAGAGGATGGACCCCCAGCCCAGACCCTTCCACAGGCTCCACAGGAGCATCTTGAAGTAGGTCCCACTGTCGGAATCCAGGAAGTGGATGGGCTGTGAAATCAGGTGGATGTTCTGTAGGAGCTGGTTGATCATGCCGGTGGAGGAGAACATGGCGAATGCCACGGCGTAGACCAGGACCCAGCTGATGAAGTTGGGCAGGGTGGTCAGTGTCTGGATGACGTTCTTGAAGTGTTTATTGCGAATCTCATTGAGGCCGATGGCGAAGAACAGCGGGAAGAACGAGGTCAGAATACCCAGGCCGCTCATTACGAAGGTGTTAATCAGAACCTGGCCGACCGTGTGTAGCTGGGCCGGATTCTGGACAATCATCTTGAACCACTGGAAGCCAACGAACTGGCTCTCCGACAGGGGAATTGGAGGCTGGTAGTCATAGAAGGCATATACCCAACCGAGCAGGGGATAGTAACTGAAGAGGATGACCAGTATCAGAAAGGGGACGGTCAAAAGGAAGAGGTTGATGCTGTGTTTCTTCCTGCCGCTTATGCCCTCTTGGCGTTTAGCCTTACCCCGCCGGGTGGCCTTCAACGGAATGTCGCCAGTTGACATCCTGCCCTCCTGTCTTTTCCCATAAGCCCGCTCCCTTGCGTTGCCAGCCATGCGCCGTATGTATCCGCTACATCTGGGCGCCGCGTAGATCGTAGTCGGCTTATTTATATGTTTGTAAATAGATTAGTACACCGATTTTACTAAGCTGTCAAGCCGCGGTACTCTACAAGGCATGTCACCACATGAGGCAGGGCCACTTCCGCTCATGAATCTTGTCAGGAGGATCGGACACCCTCTTGACCGGTCCGTCCGGCAGATGGTTCTGTAGCCGACAGAGCGGGAGACAGAACAAACGGGATGGCCGCGTTCACTCTCCTGCCCGCGTGCCGCCGCCAGACGAGCTGACAGGTAGAGTCGAATAGGAAAGGCGGATCATGCACTTCAACCTCGAAAGCCCCTTCTGGCAGTTCGTGAACACCCTGCTCAGATTCACAGCCCTGAACCTGCTCTTTGTCGTCACCTGCATACCCCTGGTCACGATAGGACCCGCCCGCAGCGCCCTGTATGGAACGGTCTTCGCCTATGACGACCACGAGGACATACCCCTCTGCCGACAGTACCTGCAACGCTTCATCCGGGAGTTCAAGCAGTCCATCATCGCCTTCATCATCCACCTGGCGCTGGGTGCCATCGTCATTTACTCACTGGCCTTCTGGCTGAATATGAAGGGGGCGATGACCTATCTCGCCCTCATTATCCTTATCATCGGAACCGTCCTGCTGGTCCTCTCATATGAGTTCTTCTACCCCCTGCAATCCCGCTACACCAATACAGTCTGGGGTTTCTTCAAACTCTCCGTCGGTGTTCCCATGGGGATCCCCCTCTACGCCGTCTGCCTCCTGGCCATCGACGTGGCCTTCGCCTTCCTCATCTACTCTGTGCCCTTCCTGCGGGTCCTGGTCATCATCTTCGGCTTCTCCTGGCTGGCATACGCCAAGTCACTGATCTATCTGCGGGCCTTCGATCGTTTCGAACGCGGAACCAAGGGAGACACCAAGACTACCTACAAGAACGGTTCCCTGTGAGGTCGTATGGAAGTAGGCGTATGGCTGGTACCCCCTTTCACGCGAAATAGGCGCAGGGCAAGACCGGGACGACCCCATCACCCTGCTACCTGACCCTCCGAATGGCAGGGCACACTTCATACGGATTGTCCCGCGCACAGCCCGAGATGCGCAACGGTTGTGTCTTCCTCGCAAGGGTCTGGCGAAGACCAACCTGCTGTGGTCCAGGCTTGCTACAGTTTGGAACGGTTCGTGCTCCAACATAACAGGACGGTCTTTGGCAAATGGGATTCATACACTGGCTCATCAACCTACTCAAGGATCCGCGCAGCGCCATCGCAGGGTGGATTGCCATGGGACTGGTGCCTACATATGCATTCATCTTCCTGATCATCTTCATCGAGACGGGCGTGGTCTTCATGCCCTTTCTGCCCGGCGACTCCCTCCTGTTCGCAGCCGGCGTCTTCGCACACGACCCCACCAGCGGGATGGCATTGGACATCCTCCTGCCGGTCGTCTGCCTGGCTCCGATCCTTGGCGACCAGAGCAACTACTTCATAGGGCACTTTTTCGGACGGGCCATCATCAGGTCAGGCAGGGTGAAGGCCTTGACCCCGGAGCGGCTGGCCAAAACCGAGGGAATGATAGACAAGTGGGGGCCCTTGGCGGTATTCCTGGGCCGTTTCTTCCCCTTCATCAGGACCTTCATGCCCTTCATCTCGGGAATCTCGGGAATGAAGTGGAGCCGGTTCACCCCCTTCAGCGTTCTGGGGGGCCTGGTCTGGTCCACCCTCTTCACCCTCCTGGGTTACTTCTTCGGCGGCATTCCGGCCGTCCAGGAGCATTTCGAGCTGGTCATCATCCTTATTCTGCTCATATCCGTCATGCCGACCGTCATCGGACTGATCAAGGCCAGGGCAGGCAAGGGCAAAAGGGCCGAATCCGCGCAGACTGCCGCTGACCGGGACGATCTCGGGGAAAGCAAGCAGGACGGGAACCCCAGCGACTGAATACGACAACCCATCCGGCAGCCGCGGAAACCGAGCCATGGGTTTGTAACACGGAGCCATGGCACAGACCGTCCAGATTGCGTTTGTGCCCACCGTGCGATACAGTACAGTCTGTTGTTCGGCTACGGTCGGGCAACGAATGGGGCTGTAGCTCAGTTGGTAGAGCGCTTCGTTCGCATCGAAGAGGTCGGGGTTTCGACTACCCTCAGCTCCACTTTTCACCAGTAATTCCGGGCATGCATGCCTGGCCCGTCAGTCGGCTCGGCCTCCGCTATTTATTCTAATGATTGAACTATAATATCTGTATGAGATTCTGCCACAGTTGGCGGGCTCACTAAGGCGACATAATACGGATTGTGCCGCGCAGCTGCATGCTCAGAGCAGCACACAGGAAACATCCGGCAGGTCCTGTCCTGCAGGCAGAGCCTGCCCAGTCATGGAACAGGGGATTGAATTGACGATGAAGCGATTCAGATCATTTATCACGAAGACATGCAAGACGGGAACGACAGGGTGGGGTCCGGCCCTGACCGCGGCCACAACGGCCCTGACCGCCATGGGGCTGGTCCTGGCACCTGCGGCGAGCGCGGACACACAAACCCGCACCGAATCAGACCCAGAGAACATCACGGCCTCGACTACCATCCTGCCGAAGACCGGGCTGACGCCTTCTCTCCGGTTCGCCAGGGAGATGGGCAGGGGGTGGAACCTAGGCAATTCCTTCGACGCGGTGGACACCAATTGGTCCTCCCCCGATCAGGGCGAACAGGCCTGGGGGAATCCCAAGGTGACTCCCGACCTGCTCAAGGCAGTCAAGGACAAGGGCTACACCAGCATCCGGATTCCCATGACCGTCTACCGGCGATACCAGGACCTGGGCTCGGCCAACAAGGACGGCTACCGTTACCTGATCAATCGGGATTGGCTCAACCGGTATCGCCAGGTGGTCGACCAGGCGACCGGACTGGGAATGCACGTCCTGGTCAACATCCACCATGACTCCTGGATCTGGCTGAAGCAGTGGAATGGGCAGGTCGGGGCCAAGGAGGAGGTCATGTTCTCGGATTTCTGGAAACAGCTGGCCAGAACCTTCGCCGACGAGTCGGACAAGGTGGCCTTCGAGACCATCAACGAACCCCAGTTCAACACCTGGGACTACCCGTCCGCCCAGGAGAAGTTGGACAGATTGAACACGGAGGCGCGCTCCATCATCCGCTCCGTGCCCGGCAACGAGCACCGCATGATCGTCATGCCCACCCCTTCCACCACCCCTTCCGACGAGTACACCAGGCATCTGGCCTCCCTGATCAAGAGCTTCAACGATCCATACCTCGCGGCCACGGTCCACTACTACAGTGAGTGGCTCTACAGCGCCAACCTGGGGATCACCGGCTTCGACGAGAGGATCGGCACCGACAACCAGGGCCGCCCGACCACGGCCAGGACCTCGGCCGCCGCCACCTTCAGGACCATCCAGGACAACCTAACCAGCCAAGGCATCGGCACAGTGATTGGCGAGTACGGCCTCCTGGGCTATGACACGGGCAGCGACGTGCTCCAGGAAGGGGAGGAACTCAAGTACTACGACTACATGAACCAGATGGCCCGCCAGGGCGGAATTGGGCTCATGCTCTGGGACAACGGCTCCATGATTTCACGTCAGGCCCCGTATGGGTGGAAGAGCGCCCGGATCGGCTCCGAACTCCAGGCGGCCATGGGCGCCGTCTCTTCCTATGCCACGGGTCCCGACACTGTTTATCTTGCCTCCAAGGCTCAATCGGGACTGACCATTCCCCTGACCCTGAACGGGAACTCCTTCAACTCGATCAAGGGCCTGAAGGCCGGTTCCGACTACACCTACGACGCTTTCTCCCAGACGGTGACCCTGACCGCCTCCTATCTGAACCGGATCCTGTCTGCCCCTAAGGCACCGGCCTACGGTCAGCTGGCCGATCTGACCCTCACATTCACCGCCGGCGCCGACTGGCATGAGTATCTGGTTCGAGCAGGGCAGGCCACCTCCTCGCCCGCCGTGGGCCAGCGCAGCGGAATCACACTCCCCATGGACTATGAAGGGAACGCCGTCCGCAGGGTCTCCGCCAAGGAATACGGGCGGGCCGTCGGCCCCAACTCCTCCTGGTGGTCCTATCTCCAAGCTGGTTCAGCCTTCTCCAGTGACAGGAGGGCCGGCACCTTCACCCTGAATGGGAATTTCTTCTCCGACCCCAGCGTGACTGATGGAACCGTAGAAGTGACCATCGAGTTCTTCAACGGCTCCTCGATCATCGTCCCGATGACCATTTCATCTGGCTCCGTACAGGCAGGGGCATCGCGCCCGGCAGACCAGTAAGCGCAAGAGCGGTATGTGGTAGCGTTCGGCCCCGGACCGACACGAAGACGGGTCGGGGCCGAACGTTGGTGCTCATGCCCGTATTAGCCTCGGGGATGGGCGAGGATGCCGGAACGGGCCACCTGACCCAGCCAGGCCAGGGAGGGCTTGGGATGACGCTCGAAGGTCTCGTGGTCCACGGATACCAGGCCGAAGGTGGGTTTGTAGGACCCCCACTCGTAGTTGTCCAGGAGTGACCAGTGTAGGTAACCCTCCACGCGCACACCCTCATCCATGACCTGATGAAGGCCGGCCAGGGCGTCAAAGGTATAGTCGATCCTCCGACTGTCATCGGCTGTGGCGATCCCATTCTCGGTGACCACGATGGGGATGTGCCCGGCGGTCCGCCAAGTGTGGCGCACGGCCTCCCCCAGGGCGGCAGGGTAATACTCCCAGCCGGTCAGGGTCTTCTCCGCATCCTCCGGGACCCGTCGGGGGCCGTCGTGGCCGATGAAAGTACGCAGGTAGGCCTGCACCCCTATGAAGTCGTCGCCTCGTGCGGCCTGGGTGAAAAAGTCCTCACGAGGATAGCGGTACTCCTCCATGTCCTGCTCACAGCCCGGCAGGGCCTGGAAATCCTGACAAGCAATGGTCCAACCGGACTTGATTCCCGGTCGGCGGGAAAGGACTGCCCGAGCCCTCCTGTGGGCCTTGACCAGGGATTCGGAGATGCCCGGATCGGGGGTGGGTAGGGAGGCGGCAGCCATGTCGCTGCCCTCCTGCCCCCCTTGGGTCAGAGCCACCATATTGGGCTCGTTGATCGTGCAGATCCAGGTGACACCTTCCAGAATGGGGATGAGGTGCTCCACGTACCGGCCGAAGAGGTCTGCGGAGGCAGGATCGCGCCAGCCCCCCCGCCTGGCCAGCCAGCGGGGCAGGGTCATGTGGTTCAGGGTGACCATGGGGGTCACCCCGGCCTGGAGGCAGGCTTTGATCATGGCCCGGTAGTGTAGGAGCTGGGCCTGGGAGAAGAACCCCTCCTCAGGCTCCACCCTGGCCCACTCCACTGAGAAGCGGTAGGTGTTCAATCCGCTGTCGGCCAGGAGGGATATGTCTTCCGCGTAACGGTTGTAGCTGTCGTCAGCATCCCCCGAAGGCTCGCTGAGGTCGCTGTCCGGCCGGTGCTCACGCTCCCACCAGTCGGCATTGATATTGTTGCCCTCTATCTGGTGGGCAGCCGTGGCCGCCCCCCAGAGGAAGTCCTGTGGAAACGTGTATGTAGGCCTTGGCATGTTATGTACCTTCCTTGTTGGATTTGGTGGGCTGACCCTGCCGGCACCTTCCAGACGGCTGGATTCCCTTACGCGATTCGATTGCCGGTAGGTGCACGACGCCGCGAAGATAGCGACACCGACTTCCCCGCAAATCGCAGACTGTCGCTCTGCGTGTACAGACACCCTGCCCACTTGGCCGAGAAAGGCAGGCGGACGACCTGCTGTCGAACAGCTGACCGCCCAGCCACCTCCCTTGTAGAGATGGGTGTCGGCACTTACTTTACGGTCTGTCCGTCGACTGTGAGGAAGATGTCGATATGGTCAGCTCCGGCCAACTGGCCCTGCGTCACAACCAATCCGCCCTTGCGGTAAGGCAGATCCAGGATCCGGCCCTCAAGCCTGTGTCCATCGGCCTCAACCCTCAAGCGGTCCGAACCTGTACCCTCTGAGCCGGTGTCCCCTGGTCCAGCGATCGGCCCACCAGCCACATGGTAGCGGATGGTACGCGGCTGGCCGAATAGGGTCATGGTCACCTCCAGTCCGTCATCTTCCTGGGACAGGACCGGGTCGAAGACAACCAGCCCATCGTGCAGCTGGAGGCCGAAGAGGTGCTGGACCACTTGTCGGCAGTAGATGCCGGGGCCGGAGGAATAAATCCTCCATCCTCCCCTCACACCTACGGGGTCCTTGGCCCCCTCCTTGAGTCTCGACCATTGGGAGGCGGCCGTGTATCGGTCGGGGAAGTCGGCATCCGACGAAGCGAAATAGCAGTTGCGTTGCCTGGGC
This sequence comes from Bifidobacterium sp. M0353, assembly GCF_016100645.1. NCBI lineage: Bacteria > Bacillati > Actinomycetota > Actinomycetes > Bifidobacteriales > Bifidobacteriaceae > Bifidobacterium > Bifidobacterium sp. M0353. The sequence goes on from NZ_JACFSB010000002.1 coordinate 237,441, forward strand.
TCGCTTGTAGGCAGGCGGCGGAATTGGCCCACCGGGCTGATTCTTAGGAGTTCCCTACCCAGGCGTGTCCTGCCCAGTAGGCCCAGGGCCTCCGTGTAACGCACATGGGCGTGCGTATACATCAGGCCGATCTCCCGGCCCACGTTGGCGGCCTGTTCGGCCCTCTTGAAAACCCTGGTCACTCCGTCATGGAAGGAGGCCGGGCAATCCATGAGCCTGACTCCGTCCGGATAATGAAGATTGCCTTCGATGATTCTCTCATGGTCCGCCTCCTGGTCAGGTGTGAGCAGGCCAGCGATGATGGAGCGAGTCATAGGAATCAACCTGTACCGTATCTTGGTCCTGGTATCTGAGGGGTGTATGACCGGGCGGGGTTGCCCATCGACGAAATTGACGTATCCGGCCAGGACCCCTTGGAATATAAAGTTATCGGCGAAGTCGTCCTTGATTCTGCCGGCCTCCCCGGCAAAGCGGGAGGCCAGGTCGGTCCGGCCGGCGGCCTCAAGGAGCGGTTGCAGTCCGCAGCAGGCCTGGTAGAGGAGGGCGATGGTCCATGTGGAGGCCATCTGTCTTTTCATGGACTCCTGGGCCGGTTGCAGGGTATCGTCCCAATCCCCCTCGCCATAACAGAAGAGGTCGGTGTCCGGGACCCTATGCGACTGGATATAGTCCAGCGTCCGGGCAAGATGGTCGGCCACCGTGGGCAGGCCGGAAGAGGGGCTACCTTGACTGACCGGGCTTGCATCTCCAACTGGTCCCACTGATGCGCAGGGGTGGGTGGCATCATCCCGCCAGAAAGCCACGGGCTCATCCAGGATGTCCAACCTACCGCCTGCTTCGACGTACTCAGCCAGCGCCAGCAGGGGCCAGACGGGGATGTCCCCGTGGGAATCGTGCTGGTAGAAGTCCGCATACTGGTCGAACATGAACCACTGCGGCAGGGAGCCGTCGGGGTTCTGGTGGGCGAAGACCTTGAGGAGGATGGTCCGGGCCAGATCGGTATGACCGAAGGTCAGGGCCAGTTCAAGAGGCCCCTGGCAGACATCCCGTGTACCCCAGGCGGCGCCCCCATACTGTTCCAGCCCGTGGGGTGACAGAAAATGAACCAGGGCGTTCTGCACCAGCCAGGGCAGGAGGTCGTTGAATTCGGCGAATCTTCCCTCCCCTGCCACATGCAGTCCCTGCATGAAAGAGGTCATGGCCAGGTAATGGGCATGGAGGAGCTCCCGTTCGGAGGGGGCGGGGGCCGTATCGGGTGTGCTCTCCTCGCTTGCGCCACCATTCATGGATCCGGCGATGGTGACGGACAGGGCCCGGCCCCCGTCCGACAGGAAGGTGACCATGGCCGGATCGGTGGTGTGGACCCCTGCGCCCGGCTCGAAGAGGGGACCGTCATCCCCGGCCCTTGCATCGGGCGATGAGATGACATAGCTCAGTCCCGGACAACGTTCAGCCGTCAGGCTGCCCGGTGCAGGGGTAAGGGAAATGGCCCCCACCATCCCCCGGGCGACATCGGCAGGAGCGAACCTCCGGATCCAGGTGGATGGATCGTCCAGGCTGACGGTCAACAGAGCCCGGATCGGACCGTCGGCCTCCAAATGGATGTCGATGGCGGCCCTGTCCAGGTGGGCGATGGTGGACACCGTCAGGGTCCTGCCTTCCAGACGGTAGACCCAGCGGGATCCGCCCAAATCCATGATGTAGGCCGAAGGAACACCCAGAAGGCGCCAGGTCCCATCCACCTGGACCAGGATGCGGACCCCCCGGGAGCGCAGGAGGCCCAGACCGGTCTTCTGGACGGAAACCAGCAGGTTCATGTTGGTGTTGCCCAGGACCACCTGGGAAGCGAAGACACCCCCGGCGTAGGTGGTGGCGGCCATGGTGGGCCGTGACGGGTCGGTATCCGGGTTGCCGGACAGGAGAATCTGCCCGTGGGAGCGGTCCACCTCCAGTTCCTTGCGTGCGCTTACCACATGGCAGGCATCATCTCCGAAGTAAGAGAGCAGATGACCTGTCTGGTCCGCCTCCGGCTGGCGGACGGGCCCTCCGCCCAGTTGACTGAACTCATCCTCAGGCAGAGAGTCGCCATTCAGCAGTGCGGAAGAGACCAGGAATGAGGTTGCCGGCTCAGCCTGCGGGGCAACGGGAGAGGCAGGTAAGGTGTCGTGGGAGCCGGTGGACGGACCGTCATCGGCCTCGGTCTTGCCTGCACGACTCCGACTTTGCTCAAAGGCCTCTGCACAGGCGGCGCAGGCCTTGCCCAGGTCACCCCTGTAATCGGACAGTGCCGTGTTCCACACCTGCCAGGTGAGGCCTCCCCGGGTCAACGGCGCCCTGGGAGAGAGGAGGCAGGCCATGGCGAACTCATACTGGTCTACGCCCCCCCGGTCCCAGTCGGCATCACCGAGGGCCGCGGGCTGACCGTCCAGACGCGCACCAAGCCCGTAGAAGTCGTAACCGTCAGTCATGAATGCCCTGCACCCCTGTGAGATTCCCGTGACGTACAGGGGGAGCCGAGGGGCGCAACCCATCGTCTGACGGGCTGACAGGACGTTGCCAGAATCGGGGACGTCCTGCACATGGTAGGCGATGTACTGGGAGATGTAGGACTCGGCGCCGGCAGCCATGGACGGCTCCACCAAGGCCAGGTCCTGAGCGGAAACCAGGTCCCACAGATCGTCAGGCAAGACGGCGTCATCACATTCCTGCCTCTCAATACCAGAAGTCGAGCCACCCTGGTCGATCGTGACCGACACCACCCAGGTCCAGGACGCCCCCCTGCCAGTCCCGCCGCCTTCGCCACCTGATGGAAGAGCCAGGGAAAGCGCAGGAGATATGGCGCTTGGAACAAGTCGAACCCACCAACGGACGCCCATGTCCCTCCCCTCCCAGACTGGGCTGCCGGCTGCCGGAGCGAAGGAGGCCCGGGAACTTGATCCGGTCAGTTGGATGGAATCGATCCGCCCCTCCCGATGGCGGCGGAGCCAGAGACCGGCAAGGGGACGGTCATGGATGCCTGGCCTGAACTGGGTGACCTGGATGCCCCCCGCATTGATCAGTGTCAGGTCCCCGTTGAAGTTGAACGAAGCCGAGAAGTCCCTTCTCTCGACGGTCATGCCTTGGGGCCGCCGCATCCGGTCCCCGTCTCCCTCGCCGTCACCTGCGCCCCGATCGGGAGACTTGCCGCGTGGAGTCTCTGTGTTCATCTTCCCCGCTTTCATTGCTGATGGGCTTATTCCTGCTGAAATTCACCGTTCGTTCTGTACAGAAGTCCAGAAGTCGTCCAGGAGGGCCGCCGTCTCCTCAGGCCTGTCGATGTTGGGACAGTGGCCGGCACCCGCAATCACCTCGTAGCGCGCGCCCAGCAGGCGGGCCATCCTGGCCTGCCAGTCCTGGGGCCAGGAGAAGTCGTCGTGCTCGCCATGGAAAACCATCATGGGCAGGCCGGTGGCAGCCAGCTGTTCGGTTCTGTCATGCAGGTCGGCCAGCTGGTCTATGGTCCCGATGAGCTGGTCCCGGCTGGTCCGCTCTGCCCGAAGACGCTGGAATCTGTCTTGTGGATTCAGCTCCTCGTCCGGCAGGCTGGCCCTGTCCGGGTTATCCAGCCTCCACAGATCCCCACCAGGGTGGTCCAGGAGCCGCTGACGCAGGTCCGCCTTCCGGCCCGGCCAACCGTGGGGGCCGGACGACATGAGGGTAAGGCTGGCAAAGAGGTCAGGGTCGGCCAGGAGGGCCGCCTGGGCCACCACCCCGCCGAAGCTGTGTCCCAGGAGGTGGACCCGTTTGGCCCCGGTGTGCTCGATCAGGATACGGGCTACATCCAAGGCATCACCGGCCGTGGCCCCCCTGTCATAGGCCTTCCTCCCTTCAGGGGCCACCGAGTCTGCCTGCCCCCTCTGCGAGTAGGACCAGACATCCCAACCATCCTCTCCCAGGATGGAACTGATCCGGTAGAAGTCCTCCTTGGAACCTGTGAAGCCGGGAATCATCATGGCCACTCCCCGCGCCCCCCTTACCCCCTTGGGGGCATGGAGGGCGGTCAGGTCGCCCACGGGGGCATGTATGACCATGGGCTCGATGTTCTCCGGCAGGGGTAGGTCCCCAAAGGGCACACCCCTGTCCACGACATGGTGGGATAACATTGTTTCTCCTGTGGCTTTCTGCCCTCAGGCCTGCGTGCGCAGGCTGGGGATGGCGTCGAGCAGCTTGATCGTGTAGTCGTTTTCAGGATGCTGAAGAACCTGGGCCGTCCGTCCCCGCTCCACCACCGTGCCCTTGTTGAGGACCATGATCGAATCGGTGATCAGTCGGGCCGACAGGAGGTCGTGGGTGATGTAGAGCATGCTCACGTTCAACCGGACCCTCAGGTCGTCAAGGAGGGCCAGGATTCCGGCCCTCAGGGTCATGTCCAGCATGGAGACCGGTTCATCGGCCACCAGGACATGGGGGTTGCTGGCCAGCGCCCGGGCTATGACCACCCTTTGGCGTTGCCCTCCCGACAGCTGGTGGGGGAGTTTGGCGGCATACTGTTCCACAGGGGTCAAGCCCACCGTGTCCAGCAGTTCCAACATCCGCCTGCGCGCATCGTCCCCCCTCAGGTCCGTGTAATTGAGGATGGGCCTGGTCAGCGTGTACTCCACCGTGTGGAGAGGGTTGAGGGCCGAATAGGGGTCCTGGAAGATCATCTGGATGTCGGAACGCAGGGACCTCAGATCCTTGCGCCGCTTCATCTGATCAACCCGCCTGCCGCCCAGGGTGATGTTGCCTGAGGTCGGCCTTTCCACCCCGGTGAGCATTTTGGCTATGGTGGACTTGCCGGATCCGGATGCTCCGACCAGGGCCAAGGACTGACCCGGGGAGAGGGTGAAGGAGACATTGTCGACGGCGGTCACCGAATCCTCACCCCGCTTGCGGGAGGGGTAGATTTTGGAGACGCCGGTCACCGTGACCGTCATGTCTTCCTCATCGTCGGCCTGCGAAGTGGTTCCACCAACCGAGCCGGAGGCCTCGGCCTCATCGCGAGGCTTCAAGCCGGGCACTGAAACGTGTTCGGCTCTGGGATCACCATAATGGCTGAGGAGCATCTTGGTGTAGTCGTCCTGGGGATCGGTCAGGATCCGCTCGCTGGGGGCATCCTCCACGATCCGTCCGTTGTGCATGACCAGGACCCTTTGGGTGGACTCAAGGACCACACCGAGGTCGTGGCTGATCAGGATGGCGGTGAAGCCCTCCTGTTTCTGCAGCTCCCGGATGGTCCCCATCACCTCGTGCTGGACCAGGACGTCCAGTGCGGTGGTCGGCTCGTCGAAGACCATGAGCTTGGGCTCCAAGGCCAGGGCCAGGGATATGGAGACCCTCTGCCTCATGCCGCCCGACAGTTCGCCCGGGTAGGCGTCAAGCACGGAGTCCTGCAGACCTACCTTCTCTACGAGCTGCCTGGAATGCGCCTCGTAATCCTTCTTCTCCACGTTCCCGTGGGCCTTGTAGATGTCCACGAAGTGCTTGCGTACGGTCCGCACCGGGTTCAAGGCGTTCATGCCCGACTGGAGGACCATGGCGAATCCGCCGCACCGCTGTCTGCGGAGCTCCTCCTGGCTGAGAGTGGTGATGTCCTTGCCCCCGAAGAGCACACGCCCCTTGCTGATCCGGGCCGGCGGCTTTGAGAGTCGTGTGACGGCGAAGCCCAGGGTGGACTTGCCCGACCCCGACTCACCGACCAGGCCCACGAATTCACCCTGGTCCAGCGAAAAACTCACGTCCTCGACCGCCTTGACCGGTTCCTGGTCTGGGCTGTCATATTCGACGGACAGGTTCTCGACACGTAGCAGTTCCATCATGCCTTCCCTTCACGCAGACGGGGGTTGCTCAGGCGGTCCACACCGAAGTTGATGAAGGTCATGGAGACCGCCAGGAGGGCGACCATGAGACCTGGCGCCAGCAGGAGTGCCCACTGGCCGGTCAGGATCACATTGTTGTTCTGGGCCCAGTAGAGCATGGTGCCCCAGCTGACCGTGGTCGAGTCACCCAGGCCCAGGAATTCCAGGCCTGCTTCCGACAGGGCGCCGGAGGTGGCCGCACCGAAGAAGTTGTTGATGATCAGGGAGAGCATGTTGGGGAAGATCTCATGGAAGATGATCCGCCAAGAGCTGTCCCCCGCTGAAGGCCGCTGCAGTGACGAAGTCCCTGGAGCGCAGGGACTGGGTCTGCGAGCGCAGGACCCGGGACCCCCAGGCCCAACCGGTCAGGACGATGACCAGTATGATCACGCTCATGCCTCCGTTCTGGAGGTAGGCGGCGATGATGATCATCAGTGGGAGGGAGGGGATGACCAGGAATAGGTTGACGATGAAACCGACGAATTCCCCGGCGAAGGAGCGGATGTAGCCCCAGCTCAGGCCCACCAACACGGCGATGCAGGTGGATAGGAGACCGGAGACCATGGCCACCATGACGGAGACCCTCCCGCCCCACAGGAGCTGGGAGAGGACGTCCTGCCCGTTGCTGGTGGTACCCAGCCAGTGCTGGGCGCTGGGTCCGATGCTGGCCTCGAAATCGCCGGCCTTTGGGTCATAGGGGCTGAGCCAAGGGGCGAACAGGGCCGAAAGGACGATCAGGGCCAACAGGACCAGGCCGAACCTGGCCTTGGGCACCTCCCAGACCGTCTTGAACCCCTTGCCTATCACCTCCAGGGCCCGGAGGACGGGATTCCGGTCCCTGGCGGTACGGGCCTGTGGCCCTTGGGGGTCATTCCCATCACCTTGTGCGGAAGTCTGCATCCCTGTGCTGACGATGCTGTTCGTCATCGCCCTCACCTCCTCGTCCTCGGGTCAAGGACCCCGTAAAGAATGTCCACGATGAAGTTGGCCACAAGCACGCTGATGGTGATCATCAGGAAGATGGCCTGCATCAGGGGGTAGTCCTGGTTGGTCACGGCCTGATAGAGCAGGAGGCCGACCCCCGGATAGTTGAAGACCTGCTCGACCAGGAGGGAACCGCCGACCACGCCGCCCAGGACCAGACCAAAGGAGGTCAGGTTGGGAAGGAGGGCGTTCCTGGCCGCGTACTTGAGCATGACCGTCCGCTGGCGCAGGCCGTTGGCTTCGGCAAAGGTGACGTAATCGTCCCCCAATGTGTTGATCATGGTGTTGCGCATGCCCATCACATAGCTGCCCAGGGAGGTCAGCAGGATGGTCAGTGCCGGCAGTATGGAGTGCTCCACGGCGTCGGATATGAAGTCCATCGAGAAGTTGGGTATCGCGGTGGACGAGTAGGCGCCGGAGGTCGGGAAGATGCCGGCCCTGTAACCGAGGAAGAAGAGGAGCATGAGGGCCAGCCAGAAGGAGGGGAAGGCCGAGAGGAAGGAGCTGGAAATCGTACCGGTCACATCCACGGCGGTCCCCCGCTTCCAGGCCATGAGGGCCCCGAGTGCAGTCCCGACGATGAAGGAGACGATCGTGACCAGCCCCACCAGTGTCAGGGTCCAAGGAAGGGCAGCCCCCACCAGGTCCGATACGTTCTGCGGGAAGTTGCTGTATGAGACGCCGAAGTTCAGGTGGACCACATCCCCCAGATACTGCCAGTACTGGCTGAGCAGGTTGCCCTTGGGCATGCCCAGCTGGGCTTCTATGGAAGCCCTGACCTCAGGGGTGACCGGCCCGTTCTGGGACAACTTGGCTATGGCCGCGTCGGCAGGTGATCCAGGCATCATCCTGGGCAGTAGGAAGTTGACGGTTATGGCCGCCCAGAGGGTAACGAAGAATAGACCAATTTTCCCGAAAAAATATCGCACGTGACGACCTTTCATCCGTCAGGGGCGGGGGGCGGCCCAGTAGGCAGACAAGGAGGGACCGGCCGTCCCGACGGCCCGGCAGGACCGCCACCGAACCAGCCCGCTCCTCTTCTGCCCTGATGGGCCCGGCCTCTCAGGCCTTCTTGATATGGGTTACCACCATGAGAACCGACTGGGTCCAGGTGCTGGGTGAGGTGTAGGGGTCGTCCTCACTGGGCCAACCCGTGTAGTTCCGTGTGCTGAACAGGCCCCAGAGACCGCCGTAGAAGAGACCGATCACCGGCACATCGTCGTAGACGATCTGCTGGAGCTGGTCGACTATGGCCTTCTGGGACTTCTCATCGGCCGCCTGCTTGAGCTGGGCCAGGAGTTCATCGGCCTTGGGGTTCTTGTAGCGCTCGAAGTTGGCGTTGGCTGACTGACCCACGGGAACCGCGAACTCACTGTTGAGCAGGCCGTTGTAGTCCTGGAAGACGCTGCCGGTGCCTCCGAAGGAGGAGATCAGGAGATCATAGTCGCCGTTGTTCTGCGCCTGCGTGTATGCGGCGGGCTGGGGCTGGGTGAGCTTGACGGCTATACCCAGCTTGGTCAACTGGCCCTGCATGGTCTGCACCCCGCGCAGCCAGTCGGTGTAGCCGCTGGGCACGGTGATGTTGACCTCGAGCTGCTTGCCGTTGGAGTCCACCAACTGGTCGCCCTGCTTCTTGTAGCCGGCCTTGGCGAAGTACTCGAGGGACTGGGCCTCGTCCTGGGAGACCTTTCCCTTGTTGGGAATGGAATCATTGACCCACTTGTCATGGTTGGGCAGGATGAGGCCGGTCTGGGTGGCACCATCCACATAGCCTTCCTCGGCGTCCTTGGCGATCTTGTCGCGATCAAGGGCATAGCTGAGGCCCTTGCGGAAGTTCACGTCGCTGAAGGGGGCTTTGGTCAGGTTCGGATAAAGGGAGACCGTGCCCCCCGGGGGGAACCAGTAGTGGTTGTGCTGCTTGTCGGCGCCCACCCATGTCTTGTCCACGTTGTTGATGAAGGAGTAGGCCCAGTCATACTTCTTATTGACCAGGTCCAACTGCTTGTTGGAGGCGGGAAGGACGATGGTGTCGGCCGCAACCTTCCCGGCCTGCCAGTAGTCCTTGTTCTTCGCCAGGGTGTACTGATTGGGCTTGAAGGTGCCCAACTTATAGGGGCCGGTCCCGACGGGGTTCTCATTGGTCCACTTGAGGGGGTCCTTCACACCCTTCCAGATGTGCTCCGGGACGATGTTCTGCTGACTGACGATCGACACCGCAGGCACATCGTTGTCCTTGAACTGGAAGGTCACTTTGGACCCTGAGGCCTCAAGGGAGGAGATGTGCTGCCAGACCCCCAGGGAATCCATGGCCGCATCCTTCTTGACCAGGTTGAAGGTGAAGACCACGTCCTGAGCCGAGAAGGGCTTGCCGTCGCTCCACTTGACCCCGTTACGAATCTGGAACTCCACCGTCTTGGGGTCCACGATCTTGTGCCCGCTGGCCAGGAAGGGGGTTGAGGTCCCATCGAGGCTGTTGACTACTTCGAGGGGTTCGTAGATGAAGTTGATGCCTATCCTCTTGCTGGTCGAGAATGGGTTGAAATTACGGGTGAAAGTTGGACTGCCACTGTCACCACCGAAGAGGATCTGATTGCCTGCGGCAGCCTGCTGTGTTGCCTCGGACTTACTTCCGCATGCCCCCAGTCCCAGGAGGGTGACCCCTGCAACCAGTGTTGCAAGGATTCTCACCGCCACTGTTTTCCGTCTCATATGTCTCCTTTGTCTGCATTGACATTCACGGGCCAAATCCGTCCTCTGCTATCGGGGTGTAGTCGGCACGCGCATGCACGGGTGGGTTCCCGGACCTGCACGGCATCCTCTGACCGGACCGGATCAACCATCGTGCTCTCTACTGTATGCGCTTACATTTAAATGTGCAAATCATTCCCATCAGGAGTTTTTAAGCGTGGAGATTCCTTCATTTACTTATATAGTTACCTATATTCCCAGATAAGGAGCATTGATGTTAGCGCTATCAAATCTTGCAATCAACTGCACGTTTCGATGGTATGCTGTATGGGATGTATGAAAGAAAGGAAAGCGGATGGCAAGGAAACCGACCGTATACGATGTCGCCCGCGAGGCCGGCGTATCCATAGCCACCGTCTCCAGGGTCCTGCGCACACCGGAGATGGTGAGGCCCGAGACCAGACAGACTGTGCTCAAAGCCATAAACCTCCTGGGCTACCTCCCCAGCGGCAGCGCACGGAGCCTGGCCGCCCGGCGGACCAACACCATAGGCCTTTTTCTGCCAAACATCGATCAATTGGACCAGATCAGCGACTTCGAACTGGTCAGCGAGGATGCCGCCGACATCGTCGTCGATCCACCCCACGATCAGAAAGACAATACGGATTCCCTCTACTTCGACGAGGTGTTAAGGGGGTGCGAACTGGAGTCCTGGCGGCAGGGCCTCAGCCTCATGGTCAGCATCGGCCTGAGGGGGAAGGGTGACGACATCCCCCAGCTGATCAGCACCATGTCGGAAAAGGTGGATGGTCTGATTGTCCTGGCAAGGTCCGTGCCTGACAGCGTCCTGGCCTTCCTGCGCAAACGCCTGCCCGTTGTCATGATCGCCAATGCTCCATTCAACCAGGAAAGCGAATTCGATCTGGTCCGCGTGAGCAACCGCAAGGGCATGTACACCCTGGTCAGGCACCTGTTCGAGAAACACCGGGTACAGCGGATGGCTTACATGGCGGGCATGGATGATTCTCCAGACAATGGCAAACGCTACGAAGGGTTCTGTGAGGGTCTGAGGTCAGAGGGGTTGGAACCCTCGGCCGCGCCAATCTACAGAGGGCAATTCTCGCAGTCCGTCGCCTATCAGATCGCTGCCAGCCTGGTCAGGCAGGGCACCCTCCCCCAGGCCCTGGTGTGCGCCAACGACCAGATGGGGCTTGGGGTACTGAGGGCCCTGTCTGATGCGGGTGTAAGCGTTCCCGACCAGGTCATCGTCACCGGGTTCGACGGAATCAAGGAGGCCTCCGTCTCACAGCCCCGCCTGACCACGGTCCGACAGCCCATGGTCGAACTGGGCCGGGCCGCCGTCTCCACCCTGGTCAGGCGCCTGAACTCACCGGAGGAACCGCCCATTTCCACCGAACTCCCCGTGAAGGTCCAACTCCGGGAGAGCTGCGAGGGAACCATGGCCTGACCCATGCGGTCTGACCGGTCACGCCGATAGAACAGCGGGAGCAATCAGTGGGACTTGACCTGACGGAAGGGATTATTGTCCCGTCTCCGTCTGCCTCCGCGGTGCCTGTGATCACCGTTGCGGTAGGTGCGACCGCCGTCGTCGAAACGACCGCCATCGTGGCGACCCCGCCCACGAGCTGTGCCCGCACGGCCACGATTGCCCCTGCCTCGATGGCCACCGGCTTGGACGGCTTGATCGGAGTCGGCATGCCCGTGCCGCCTACGTCCGTCGAAGGGGCGATCCTCGTCAAGCCCGTCAGCCCACTTGCGATGGGGATTCCTTCCATCACCGTCACGTCCCCGGCCAGAGCCCCTCGGCCGCCTGTCGAACCGATCGTACCCCCGTCTCCTACGGGCGGGCCCACCGGATCGACGACTACGAGAACCGGCCTGCTTGCCGTCCTGTGATCCTCGGGTTTCCGCTATGGCGGCCTCCAAGGACCAGCCCTCAACCAGGGGGGCATGGGGTCCCACAAGATCGCCTACCTCCTGGGAGTTGGCCGTGACCCCGACCGGCTTGGCATCTATATGGGCCATACGCAGCATCCGCCGGGTATCTCGCCTCTGATCGGGCAGGACGACCGTCACCACGTCGCCGGAGTGGCCAGCCCTTGCCGTGCGCCCGGAACGGTGGAGGAAAGACTTGTAGTCGGCCGGAGGGTCCACCTGGACCACCAGATCCACCCCGCTGACATCCATGCCTCTGGCCGCCACATCGGTGGCCACCATGACCCGGACCAGGCCCTCCGAGAAAGCCTTGAGGTTCCGGTCCCTCTGCCCCTGGGAGAGGTTGCCATGCAACTGGACGGCAGGGATGCCATTGTCAATCAGATTCTTTGCCAGCTTCTTGGCTTGGAACTTGGTCCGGGTAAACAGGATCCTCTTGCCCTGCCCTGCGGCCAGCGTGCGGACCAGGTCGTGCTTAGCAGCCTGCGTCGTCTCGAAGATGTGGTGGGTCATCAGATCCACATGCTGGGTGGCGGAATCCACCTCGTGAATCTTGGGATCCTTGAGGAAACGTTTGACCACGGCATCCACTCCATGATCCAGAGTGGCCGAGAAGAGCATGCGCTGACCGCCCGGTCTGACCTGGGCCAGAATCCGCTCCACGGCGGGAAGGAAGCCCATGTCGGCCATCTCGTCGGCCTCGTCCAGCACGGCGATCTCCACGTCCTCCAGGCTGAGCTTGTGCTGGCGAAGCAGATCCTCTAGGCGACCCGGGCAGGCCACCACGATCTTGGCACCGCGCCGAAGCGCATCGACCTGACGGCCCTGGCCTACCCCGCCATAGACAGTGCAGGTCCGCATGCCGTAGGCCTGGGCCAGCGGATTGAGAACCTCATCAATCTGATTGGCCAGCTCGCGGGTGGGAGCCAGGACAAGACCGCGCGGGCGTGGCAGACTGCCTGATCCGGCGGGTCCACCGCGACCATGGGTGGCCCGTCCTCCCTCGTCGGCAGCCAGTCGAGCCACCAGAGGGATGCTGAAAGCCAGGGTCTTGCCGGAACCGGTCCGGCCCCGGCCCAGGATGTCACGGCCAGCCAGGGCATCGGGCAAGGTATCCCGCTGGATGGGGAAGGCGCTGGTCTTGCCGTCCTTGCGCAGGACGCGGACCAAGGGTTCAGGTACACCCAGCTGGTCGAAGGTCACGGGCTCCGCGGCGGGTTGTCCGGAATTGGATGAATTGGAATCGGGCATGGATGAAGCAGTCACAATGACCTTTCACAACAGGGAAGAAAACGGTACTGTCGGTCGACAGTTCGCAGGCCGCGTGCAAAGCAGAGAATGACGAATTTCGCGCAAGCGGTTTCCCCGTACTCAAAGCATTCAGGCGACAGTCAGCCGCAGCTCTTGGGCGAGCGGCCAACCTGTACACCATAGCACAGGCCCCTCACCTGTCTCAGGAGCGTACGCTCCAGACGATCAGCGATTTGGAATCAGTCGGATCAGCCTCGTCATGCGTCGTATCCTGCCGCCAGAGCCGGGCCCTGCTGGACCGCCTGACTTCGACAACCCGACCGTCGGCAGCGGCTGCGAACATACTGGACCCCTGTGACTGGTGGGAGCGCCGCAGCTGGCGCCTCAGCTGACGATTCTCCTCGGCCAGGGCCAGAATCCTGGTCACACCGGCCAGGTTGATGGACTCGTCCTGGCTCAGATGCTGGGCCTGGCCCAGCCGGTCCAAATCCCGCAGGGAGTATCGGCGCGCACCCCCTTCGGTCCGTTCCGGCACAATCAGACCCAGCCGGTCGTATTGGCGCAGGGTCTGCGGATGGATGTTGGCCAACTGCCCGACCTGGCCGACGGTGAAGACCGGCAACTCGATGTCCAAGCCGGCATCGTCGGCAGCATCCAGGCTGATGTGCCCGGCCACCAGGCCGCGAGCGCAGGCCAGATAAATCCGCCTGGTCTCGGGATCCACCCTGACCATGATCATCACTCCTCCCCGCTGTTCGTTCCGACTTAATCCGGCACCCGGATTGTCATATCTTCATGCGCTCCCCGGCGATCTGCTCGTCGAAGTCACCGCTGGACTTGGCAAAGTCACGCATGGCCTTCTTCTGGGCCATGCCCAACCGACCAGGCATGCGAATCTCAAGCCGCCCCACCAGGTCGCCCTTGCCGCGCCGGTCCTGGACTCCCTTGCCGGCGATGCGGATCTCGTCGCCGCTGGAGGAGCCGGCCGGAATCCTGAAGGTGACGACCTGGTCGTCGATGTCCCGGGCCTGGACCTTGGCCCCCAGGGCAGCCTCGGAGACCGTGACCGGCAGGGTCATGACCAGATCCCTATCCTTCATGGTGAACCGCTGGCTGGGCTGGACGCTGATCTGCAGGTAGAGGTCGCCATTGGCGCCCCCGTCCCTGCCGGGCCGACCCTTGCCGGCCAACCTGATCCGCTGGCCGTTGCGAACCCCAGCGGGGATATGCGTCTTGAAGCGCTTGCCGCCCACACTCAGGGAGACCGTGGCCCCCTTGACCGCCTGACGGAAGGACAGGCCGATTTTCGAGTTGCGATCCTCACCCTTGACGGGCCTGGGCCTGGTCTCCTGGTAAGTGGTCCGACCTCCACCGCCGGCACCCCCACCGAAGGAGGAGAAGATGTCAGCAAAGTCGGGTTGTCCCGAACCATCGCCGAAACGGATGCGGGTGCCTCCCGGCGCCCCGGCCCCGCCGAACATGGAGCCGAAGATGTCCGAGAATGCATCGGTGTTGAAGCCACCCTGGCCTGAGCCTCCGGCGAACCGGGCTCCCCCCATGCCGAACTGGCGGATGGCATCGTACTTCTGACGCTGCTCCTTGTTGCTGAGCACGTCGTAGGCCTCGGAGATGTCCTTGAACTTCTCCTCGGCCTCCTTGGTCTTATTGAGATCGGGATGGTATTTGCGGGCAAGCTTGCGGTAGGCCTTGGTGATCTCCGCTTCGCTGGCGTCCTTGGAGACACCAAGGACCTTGTAATAGTCCTTGCTCAGCCATTCATTCTCAGCCATCCATGTCTCCTTTCCTCATAAGCTACGAATATATCGAATTGGAATCCGCCCTTTCGCGTGCGGCGGCGGGCAGGACCATACCCACCAGCCGCCGCATGCGAAGGCGTCGATTCAGCCTGCGGAAGGTCCGCAATCACCGTCCCTGCTACTGACCGGGCGAGGTCACCACTACCCTTGCGGCCCGGATCACCCGGTCGCCGATCCGATAGCCCGCCTCGACCACCGTGTCAACGGTCTCTTTCTTGGCATCGGGGTCCGGCTTGTGCAGGATGGCCTCATGCTTGGTGGGGTCGAAGTCCTCGCCTTTTTCACCGAACTTCTCGACACCGAACTTCTCGAAGGTCTTGTCGATCTTCTTGGCCACGGCCTGGAAGGAGTCGTCCATCTGCCCGTGCTCCTTGATCCGGTCAATGTCATCAAGGGCCGGAAGAAGGGCGGTCAGTACATCCACGATGCCATGCTGGCGGAAGATGTCCTGCTCCTTCTTGGCACGGTTGCGGAAGTTGACGAACTCGGCCCGCTCGCGCTGGAGGGCCTCCAGATAATCGGCGGCCTCCTTCTTGGCCTGGCCCAGAGGAGTCAGCCCGTCTGATCCCTTGTCGGTGCTCTCCTCCTTGGCCGAGTCAGCATCAGTCTTGTCATCAGCCTGAGCATCCGCTGACGACGCGTCCTTGGCGGAGGAATCCGACGTGGTCTGTCCGGCAGCCTGGCTCCCGTCTGCTGCGCCCTTGTCGGCGTGACGTCCGCGAGCCGCTTCCTGGTCGGGCGTCGAGGCGGCGTCAGAGGCCTTGGCCTCGTTCCCGTCCGGTCCGCCGGCGGCGGCCGGGTCACCCTTCAGTGGCCCGGCATCATCCTTGTCGAAGGCCGACATGTCACTCGCCGTCCTTCTTCTTGTCGTCGTCGTCCACGACCTCGGCATCCACCACGTCGTCATCGGCGGACGAGGAAGAGCCTGCACCCGAGGCAGCACCGGCGGCACCTGCAGCGCCCTGAGCGCCTGCACCGTCAGCGGAGCCCTGCTGGGCGTAGAGGGCCTGGCCGATCTTCTGGGCAGAGGTCATCAGCTCGCTTTGGGCGTTCTTGATCTTGTCCATGTCCTCGCCCTTCAGAGCCTCTTTCAGAGCGTTGACCTTGTCGGTGACCTCCTTGGCCACCTCGTCGGAGATCTTGTCCTTGTTGTCGTTGACCAGCTTTTCGGTCTGGTAGGCAGCGGACTCGGCGGCGTTGCGGGTGTCGGCATCCTCACGACGCTGCTTGTCCTCGGCCTCGTGAGCCTCGGCCTCCTTGACCATGCGATCAATCTCGTCCTTGGGCAGGGCGGAGCCACCGGTGATGGTCATGGACTGCTCCTTGCCGGTGCCCTTGTCCTTGGCGGAGACGTGCACAATGCCGTTGGCGTCGATGTCGAAGGTGACCTCGATCTGAGGAACGCCACGCGGGGCCGGAGCGATGCCGGTCAGCTCAAAGGTCCCCAGAGGCTTGTTGTCGCGGGCGAACTCACGCTCGCCCTGGTAGACCTGGATCAGCACGGAGGGCTGGTTGTCCTCGGCGGTCGAGAAGACCTCGGACCGCTTGGTGGGGATGGCGGTGTTGCGGTCAATCAGCTTGGTCATGATGCCGCCCTTGGTCTCGATGCCCAGGGAGAGCGGGGTCACGTCGATCAGCAGGACGTCCTTGCGGTCGCCCTTGATGACGCCGGACTGCACGGCAGCGCCGACGGCCACAACCTCATCGGGGTTGACGGTCTGGTTGGCTTCCTTGCCGCCGGTCAGTTCCTTGACCAGGTCCTTGACGGCGGGCATACGGGTGGAGCCGCCGACCAGCACCACATGATCGATGTCCTGAACCGAAATGCCGGCATCGTGCAGCACGTTGTTGAAGGGCGTGCGGCAGCGGCCCAACAGGTCGGAGGTCATCTCTTCGAAGTGCGCCCGGGTCAGGGTCTCGTCCAGGTGGACCGGGGTCCCGTCGGGGGTCATGGCCAGGTACTGCATGGAAATGCTGGTGGACGAGGAGGAGCTCAGCTCCTTCTTGGCCTGCTCGGCGGCCTCCTTGAGCCGCTGCAGGGCGATCTTGTCCTTGGACAGATCCACGTTGTACTTGTTCTTGACCTCGGTGACCAGCCAGTCGATGATCTTCTGATCCCAGTCATCGCCGCCCAGCTTGTTGTCGCCGTTGGTGGCCTGGACCTGGATGGTGGAGAAGCCGTCGTCATCCTTGCCGATCTCCAGCAGGGAGACATCGAAGGTGCCGCCGCCCAGATCGAAGACCAGGATGCGCTCATCCTCCTTGCCCTTCTCCAGACCGTAGGCCAGAGCTGCAGCGGTGGGCTCGTTGATGATACGCAGGACGTTCAGACCGGCGATCTTGCCGGCATCCTTGGTGGCCTGGCGCTGAGCGTCGTTGAAGTATGCAGGGCAGGTGATGACCGCGTCAGTGACGGGTTCGCCCAGGTAGGACTCGGCATCCCTCTTGAGCTTCATGAGGATCTGGGCCGAGATCTCCTGCGGGGTCCACTTCTTGCCGTCGATCTCAACGGACCAGTCGGTGCCCATGTGACGCTTGACCGAGCTGATGGTCCGGTCCACATTGGTGACGGCCTGGCGCTTGGCCACTTCGCCGACCAGAATCTCGCCGGACTTGCTGAATGCCACCACCGACGGCGTGGTCCGCGCGCCCTCAGCATTGACGATTACGGTGGGCTCGCCGCCCTCCAGGGTTGCAATGCAGGAATTTGTGGTTCCCAGATCGATGCCAACTGCACGTGCCATACTCGTTACCTCCTGATGAAATGGGGCGTAGGGTCTGACCCCGCACCTCGACGTTCACGTTCTCCGCTCGCGCTTCGTTCGTGGTCCCGATGGCCGACTTCCGTCGACCCGGACAAGCAGCCATCATGACCACTCCGAAACTTGAGCCTACATCACTCAACTTCTTCTGGCAAATATTATTCCCATTATCAAGAACGCTACTGAAAAACGAGCAAATACCGGGATGGCAGGAGTCCGGCTCACCCTTTCTGCATAATCCCGGCAAGTGCGCGGACACGGGCCATATCGAACACCTTGTCAGCACTCACTGCTTGCCCATGTTCATCAGCCAATGGAACGCGCCAATTGGGGTATTCATCGACTGTGCCAGGCTGATTCTGCGAACGAGCCTCGCCCACTCCATCAACCAACGCAGCGACCTTGAGCAGGCAGGGGGACTCGGCAATGGCACGGTGCATAGCCTGCACAATTTCCTGCATATGGCCGTCCTCATCACTGGCAGCTGCCTTATCCAACCAGCCATGGTCCTGCAGAAAGCGCAGCATGGCCGCATGCTCCTGCTTGGCGGCATGTTCAAAACTGGCGGGCGACGTGTTCAGCAGGTGCAGCTTCTCTCTGAGTCGCACATGCTCATAACGAAGATATCCAGCCGTGGGAGGCAGATCATGCGTAGTCACGGCCGCCAATGCACACTGACGGTACTGTGCCGGATCTGTAAACCGTCCATCTTGCTGCTCAAACCACTCAATGACGGTGCCCAGAATGCCACGTTCAGCCAGAGCCTGCGAAGCGTAACGGGGAACGACACCCAGATCCTCCCCGATGACCATCCCTCCGGAACGAGTCGCTTCAATGGCCCAGACCGCCAGCATGGCATCCTGATCATAGGACACGTAGGCTCCCTGGCTCGCAGGTAACCCGTCAGGAATCCACCAAAGTCGGAACAAGCCCAAGGCATGATCGATGCGGACGGCCCCGCAATGAGCGAACATGGCATGGACCAATTGCCTATAGGCCAGAAACCCGGTCCGCTGCAAGCTCATCGGGTCAAGCGGCGGCTGCATCCAATTCTGCCCCTGCTGATTGAAATCATCTGGCGGGGCGCCCACCGTAGCACCGGATGCATAAGATTCCGGATGGGTCCAGACATCGGCCCCAAGAGGATTGACACCAACAGCCATGTCTTCCATCAGACCAATAGCCATGCCGGCATCCCGGGCAGCCCTCTGCGCCCCTTCCAGCTGCTGATCAGCAACCCATTGCATCCAGACATAGAAATCGAAGTCGTCATGATGCTCCTGCAGCAGGTTACTGACGGCGACAGAATCCGGGCCGAGTCTATGAAACCATGAGTCGGGTCCGGACTCAGGTCTGCCCCAGCATTGGTATGCCAAGCACCACAAGGCGAAGTCCTTGAGCTCAACGCCACCGGAATCAATAAACTGTTCCAGCTGTCCAGCACGTTCCTGACTCAGCTCACCCTTGTCATAGATGATCCGCAAGGCTGCCTCTTTGCACTTCCAGCTATGATCCCTGTCAATGACGTCGGGATTGGTGTCATCCATTGATACCTGTTTCAGGAGCGCACGGATACCATGCTTATCCCCTGCCGACAGATTCTGGTATTCGTCGATCAGCTCAGGTCGAATATAGAGGGGATTGATAAACACACGAGAGGCCGGGAAATACGGCGAAGGCGTCATTGGAGGCACTGGCTCGGCGGCATGGATGGGATTTATCAGCATGAAATCAGCCTTGGTCTTATCAGCAGCATCCACAAGAAGCCTACGTAGATCCCCGAAATCGCCGACACCCCAGGATTGCGGCGAGCGCACCGAATACAGCTGAACCATCCAGCCCCATCGTGGATGCTCGGCAACCGCAGCCGGCAGATCAATATGTCCCGGCGCAGCAATCACCGTCGACACTGCGCTCCGCATGCCGTCCGATACGGTGAGCTCGTGGTACCCAATCGGAATCCTGCCGTCCAAAACCAGAAAGAGGGATCGACCGTCATCCGGGCCGCCTCCCGACGTGATGACCAGCGACGATGATTGATCTGTTCCGTCCTCGAGCTTCAACGAAGCTCGCACGGAACCTGCAGCTGCACGAAGCGGCACCCTGACAGCATTGCCCACGGTCTGCACGATGGTCGGCGGACACAGCTGTTCATTCCGGTCACGAAGTATGCGCTTCAGCGATAGATCGATCTGAGCATCGCTCTTGGCGGGAACGCCCATTGCCCCCAGCACCCTGACGAGCACATCGGCATCTATATGCTGCAATTCGCCTTGCTGATCCTCATATTCAGCAGCGACACCGCACAAAGCGGCAAGACGTGCCAATGCGCCTGTAGTGTCAGGCAATGACTGCACTGCTTTCGCACTCATGATTCGACCTCATTCCACCCTGCGCAACGTGTACCTTCCTGGCGTCCCAATGGCATTACCCCCGGACCGTCGCCCCGTGACATAGTTGATCTCCTTTGCTTACTTTGGCAGCAGGTCGAATACCGGGAGCAATCGCACGAGGTTCAACGGCCACCAAGATTGTTCTTGCAATCGTTGTCATTCCTTAATTGGCATTGCATCGCCTTTTCATTTACATCCGAGTCAATTTGATGGAATCGTATACATGTTTATGTCTATTGCGAATTGCCGGTCCGATACCTGTCAAGGGTGGGTTTCTGGATCGGCGTATGGAGCATGACAAGTGTTCCATACCCTAGAACCACGAGAAGAAAAAGCCCCTGGGGAAGACGAAGCCAGCAGACGGCCAAAAGCAGTAAATACGCCAAGTCCATGACGACCAAAGCCGCTGTGCGCGGCCAATTGACAACGCCAATGACCAGTGCATTCAGCATGGTCCTCAGGACAGTATTTTCAAAACCGGCTTGCAGCGACCAGACCCATTCGAAGACGATGGCCCATAGCAGCCCCAGGGCGAATCCAGGTATCAGCAAGAGGGGTACGCGCACCAGGAGCCATCCGCATATCAGCAGGCAACCGATCGGGCCCAATATCAGCCATATGCACGTGGACTGCATAAATTCCACTCGAAAGGCATGGAAAAAATCGGCAGTTACATGGCCTCGCCCCTGAAGGGACCTTCGAGCAGCGTAATGTCCTGCCGACAAAGCCGCACCAATGGTAACCAAGGGCAGACCCGTAACCAGCATGAGCATGTTGATCCAGATGGCATCCGCCAGATCCGACAATCCGCGCATAAACCCTGAATCGGGAGAAAGAAAACCCATCAAACCTCCATGCAATGATGATCGGCACAGGAGCCCGCCCCAGGGAGGAACAGCCGGGCAGGCCCCCATGTCTGAAACATCGGCCTACCCCTTCACTGCTCCGGCAAGCACACCTTTGATGATGTACTTCTGGCAAATCAGGTAGAAGATAACGATCGGGATGATTGCCAGCACCAGGCATCCCATCATGGCGCCCATATCCACACTGCCATAACCGCCTTTAAGGTACTGGATGGCTATGCTCATCGTTTTGAACCTGCGCATGTCCAAGGTCAAATATGGCAAGAGGAAGTCATTCCATATCCACATAGCCTCGAGGATGGCGACTGAAACGATCGAGGGCCGCATGATTGGCACCACGATTCCAAAGAAAGTACGTGGAATACTTGCTCCATCAATCATGGCTGACTCCTCCAGCTCCCGGGGAATGCCCTTGATGACGCCAGTGAAAATGAAAACGGCCAGACCAGCCCCGAATCCAAGATAGACAAGGCACAATCCCCAAGGTGTATTAAGCCCCAGCATGTCCGCCAGCTTGGACAGCGTAAACATGACCATCTGGAAGGGCACGACCATGTTGAACAGGAACAGGACATACAAGGTTCTGGCCGCCCAATTATCGACGCGGACGATCCACCATGCACACATGGAGGTGCAGATCAGAATCAACAGCACCGATCCAACCGTAATGAGCACCGTCCATCCAAAACTGGCAATCAAGTCGGTCCGCTCGATGCCACGCCGGTAATTCTCCAAACCAACGAATGCCCTGCCTACAGGTATCGAGAAGGCATTGCGCGATATATATGCCTTGTTTTTGAAGGAATTGACCAGCACCAGCACCAGAGGGAACACCCACAGTATGGATACCAGAGTGAAAAAGACGCTCCATAAGCCGGATTTTTTGGTTTTCTCACTCATGCCGTTACCTCCTTGCTGGTGGTAAGCCGGTTCTGTATCAGCGCAATCAGCGCCACGATAACGAAGAACACCACTGCCTTCGCCTGCCCGACGCCCTCAAACCCGGTCCTGCCATAAAACGTCCGGTAAATGTTCAGCGCCAGGAGCTCAGAGGTGTTCGAAGGCGCGCCATTGGTCAATGCCAGGTTCTGATCGAACATCTTGAACCCGTTGGTCACTGTCAGGAAAGTGCACACAGTTATCGACGGCATCATCAGGGGTAGCGTGATCATCATCAGCCGTTGCCGGCTATTGGCACCATCGACCGAGGCGGCTTCCAGCACATCACCGGGAAGAGCCTGCAGGCCGGCAATATAGATGATCATCATGTATCCGATTTGCTGCCAGCAGTACAGGAGCACCATTCCCCAGAATCCGTACATTCCCGAGTAAGTGATGGATCGGCCCCATCGGGAGAGCACGCCGTTGAGCAGCAGCAGCCAAATGTATCCAAGAACGATGCCGCCGATCAGGTTCGGCATGAAAAAGACAGAGCGAAACACATTCGCCCCTCGGATCGCCTTTGTCAGCATGTAGGCCACCGCGAATCCAGCTACGTTGACAACAACAGTCGTCACTATGGTAAAGGCGACGGTATAGACCAAAGCATGCCAGAATTCCCCGTCGGCCAGCGCTGCACGGTAATTGGCTAACCCGATGAATCGTGCATCAGTCACTGTCGTAAAACGACACAGGCTCAGCCACACACCCATAAGAAAGGGGACAATAAATCCGACTATGAAGGCCACCACTGTGGGCACGGTAAAAAGGACCCACCAACGCCGTATCGATCTGACTACCATGGGTCATCCATTCCTTCCCCGGCTCCATCCAAGCCCGCCATGACCATTCCTCAGAAATTCGGACAAGTCCATGACGGGCAGCTGCTCATCTCAGCAAGCGAATGGAAGAGCCGACGCTCTATATATCAGGCCTGACGATTGGCCTGATACTCCTTGGCCCAATTGTCTACGAACGCCGACTTGACCTTGTCCCAGTTGCCGGTGCCCTGAGCGTACTCCAGAAGGGCGTTGCCCAGGTCATTCTTCCACTGCTCGGAGGGCATCATGGTGAAGTTCCAGCTAACCTGGGTCTTGCCGGACTTGGAGTCTTCGACTGCCTCCTCAACAAGAGGGTTGTCGGATTTTACATCGTCGAAGCTCTTGAAGGGGGTGGTAAAGCCCATATCGCTGCTCATGGCTTTCTTGCCCTTTTCGGACGTTATCATCCAAGCCAGGAATTTCTCCGTCGCCCGCTGATCATCCTTGGAGGCCTTCTTGTTGATGCACCAGTAATTCTCCGAACCTGTCGCCAGTCCCTGATCCTTCTCGCCGGGAGCGCCGATGTAGATGGGCATCATGCCGATCTGATCCTTGGACATACCTGCTTTCTCCAAATCAGTCCATGCCCAGGTTCCATTCTGATATAGAGCGGCCTCTCCAAGAGCAAATTCCGAATTGGCGTCATCGCCGGTCTTGGAGCTCAGCTGCTTGGGATCAGTGGTGGAATCCTTCAGATAAAGATCGAAGATTTGTTTGAACTGAGGCAGATAAGTGCCCTTGACGGATTTTGGCTGAGTGGTGATCTTATCATCCTTGAGTTCGTAATAGAGAGGGATATTGGCCAAATGCGTCTTGAAGCGCCAATCGGAGCTTGAGTCGAACCCCGCCGAGGTAAAGGCACCCTTGACGCCAAGCTCATCCTTGTGCTGCTGAATGCCATCAGCAACCGCCTTGAGCTTGTCAAATGAATTTATATCCTTTACGGACTTGACCTTGGCATCAGACAACTTCATGTACTTGCCCATGATGTCCTTGTTATAAATCAGCCCATAGGTCTCCATGGCATAAGGAACTCCCAGGACCTGCTGACCGTCATCCGACTTGAGCGCCAGGTCTTGATTGGTCAGTTGACGATACACTTCGCTTTTGGACATGTCTGCCGTATAAGACTTCCAACTGGCTAGGCCCACGGGCCCATTCACCTGGAATAAGGTCGGAGCCTGCGATTTGGCCATCTCCGACTTCAGCGTCTGTTCGTATGTATTGGAGGCCGCCGTTTGCACATCAACCTTGACGCCGGTTTCCTTGGTATATTCTTCAGCGATCGCTTTCCACTGGTCCGCTGCTTCTGGTTTGAAATTCAGGAAGAAGACCTTGCCAGCGGCTGTCTTACCACCATCAGCCGATTGAGCCGATCCGCAGGCGCCCAAGGCTCCGACGGACAAAGTCAGAGCCGCCAATAGACCAATTCCCTTGGTTATCGTATGATTCATCATCGAACCTTTCTTTCTTGTTCAGTCGAATTCCTCGCTGTCACTTGTGTCCAGCCAGCGACTCGTACCGAACTGAAATTCGACCTACTTCTATTGTCCACAAAAAACGGAAAAATGCAAACGATAGCAATAAGGGATAGCGGGATGCGATTTGCTAAGTCATTTCATCGACATGTCCGTTCTATGATTCGGCTCAACATGACTCTTTTAAGCCCACAAGACTCAGGATTCTCTATAATTCAATCGTTGTCATCAATGCGTCAGCCTTTCACACGGTGGCTTCAACAGCATTCGTGCGATCGATTTCAAAACCTATATAAAGACTGCAAACGCGCTACTTCCCGGATATAACATCTGCGACGGATTAGATCTGCATCCCAGGTTCTATAATAAAGATGAAGTAGATGAAGAAGGAAATTGCTATCGTTATCTATCAGATACGAGGGCAGGCTCCGTCACATCGAACTGGATCATGGAGGAGGATTCGAATGAGGTGCTGCATCATAACGGCATCCCCAGCGAACGTCTCCTCTTCGGCAATCGGAGGCACCCAGTGAAATCCACCATCCAGGACGTTGCCAGGAAAGCCGGCGTATCAGTCTCCACCGTATCCCGGTCTTTCACTCGTCCACAGCTGGTTTCCGCGAAAACACGCGCCAAAGTCCTCACAATTGCCCGTCAGTTGGACTTTAGCATATCAAGATCGGCAGCAGCGCTGAAGTCAGGACAATCGATGCGCATTGCCATGCTCATAAGCGACAGTGTGACCAAATGGTTCAACAGCCATGTCTTCGCGGGCCTCAATGATGTTCTTCAACAATCAGGCTACGATATCTCCATTTATACAATGAATACCTTTGAAGCACGCAGCCGGTTTTTTTCCGATTTGCCAGTTCGTCGGAACGCAGACGCGGTAGTGGTTTGCTCATTCAACATAGAGCCGGATGAAATCGCCAGGCTGGGGAACATGGATGTGCCTATCGTAGGCATCAACATCCCGGCCATCAAGGAATTTGACGCAGCCGTTTATATCGACGACCGCGACTCCATGCGTCTGGCTGTCAACCATCTGATCGGCCTAGGCCATCGACGAATAGCATTCATTAGGGCAGGGCACGGTTCACCCTTCCGCTATAGGGCTGACGAGCGGCTTGAAGGCTTTATGGATGCCTGTCGCAAGGCGGACATTCAGGATGAGGCCACTGCCATACAATGTCCTCTCGGGCAGGATGTCTACAACTCAGCCTTGTCCCAACTCCTGGCACTGGAACCAGCGCCGACAGCTGTATGCTTCCAAACTGATGAATTGGCTATACCAATTCTTTACCGTCTTCATCGCTATGGCCGAGAAGTCCCTGACGATCTATCCGTTATAGGTTTTGACGACAGCACCTACAGCGACGCAATCGGACTGACCACCATACAACAGGATCCTTACGCCATGGGCAGGGCGGCAGCAGACAAAATACTCAGCCTGATCACAGGAAAGGATGCGGGGGAACTTTACCAAATGTTCCCCACGCACCTGATCCTCAGGGATACAACCAAACCTCCCCGGTGACCTTCCTGCAATCGTCAGGCCCCGCTTATCTGCGTGTTCCTGGCATCCAAATCCGGGTCAGATAATCCTCTACCGCCCGATCGGAACTGAAAGAGCCACATCGGGCGATATTGAGTATGGCTTTGCGAGCCCACTGATCGGGCTGTCTGTATGCTTGGTCAATCCTGCGCTGAGCATCCATGTAGGCTCCGAAGTCAGCCATGACCATGAATTGATCGTGCTTCAGCCAATCCTGGACAAGCTTGCGATAAGTATCACGATCACCATGCGAAAAGGCTCCTGATGCCACCATGTCAATAGCAGCTCTCAGACGAGCATCCTTGTCGTAATATGCCATAGGAGCATATCCCTCAGCATCCAAAGCATGCACCTGATCCACGTTCAGCCCGAAAGCAAAGAAGTTCTCTGCACCCACCTTCTCGCGTATCTCCACATTTGCCCCGTCCAAAGTTCCGACAGTCAGAGCCCCATTCAGCGCGAATTTCATGTTGCTTGTCCCGCTGGCCTCCTTGCCGGCCTGCGAAATCTGCTCATCAAGGTCCGTGGCGGGAATCAGGTGTTCCGCCATGCTGATGTTGTAGTTTGCCGGGAAATACACCTTAAGCAATCCATCGGTCCGTGGATCCGCATTGATGACTCTGGCCACATTGTTGATCAGCTGGATGGTCAGCTTGGCCATGGCATAACCAGGGGCGGCCTTTGCACCGAAAATAACCGTTCTTGGCTGCGCCCGATGATTGTCGGATCCTCCGGCGATTATATCGGAGTAATCAGCAATGACCGCCAGTATCTTCAATGACTGCCGCTTGTACTCATGCAGGCGCTTGACCATGACATCGAACATGGTTGAAGGGTCGGGGCTGAAGCCATACCGTCGTTGAGCATAGAGAGCAAAATCCCTTTTATTGTCATCCTTGACGTGCATGAAGCGCGCCACGAAGCCGTCATCATCGGCCAGCGGTTCCAAACCAGACAGTTTGGAAAGGTCGGCAACCCAAGAATCAGTCCCCAAACCCTCCGTAATCAGATCCGAGAGCCGCGGATTTGCCAGTCTCATGAAGCGTCTAGGAGTCACTCCATTGGTTACGTTGGTGAACTTGCCAGGATAAACGGTGTGAAAGTCCCTGAGCGTGACCTCTTGCAGAAGTCTGGAATGCAGCTGTGCAACACCGTTGACCTTGGTGGATCCAACCGTAGCCAGATAGGCCATGCGAATTGTAGGATCCTCGCCTCGCGTGATGATACGCATGGCATCAATCCGCTCCTGGTCAACCTGTTCGTCCCTCAAATATCTGACAAAATCAGCATCGATGCGCTCGATGATCTCCATATGCCTGGGCAACAATTCCGCAAAAAGCGAGCGCGGCCACTCCTCCAAAGCCTCTGGCAAGAGCGTATGACAGGTATAGTTGAAAGTCCTCTGTGTGATCTCCCATGCCTGTGCCCATTCATAGCCGAAGTCATCCAAAAGGATGCGCATCAGTTCGGCGATCCCGATGACCGGATGCGTATCGTTCAACTGGAAACAAATATGATCAGGCAGAGCACTCAGATCAGGATGAGCCTGACCATGGTAGAAGGTCGCTATGGCATCGGCCAAGGATGCAGCGACAAAGAAATACTGCTGCTCCAATCTGAGACGCTTGCCGTCCGCAGTGGAATCCTCGGGATAAAGGATCGCGCTGATGGTATTCGCTCGCACCTGAGCCTGTACCGCGCCATCGTAGTCCGACTGGTTGAAGCGTTGCAGATCAAAGCCGTCATATGCTTCAGACTGCCAGAGACGAAGCGTATTTATACGCCCGGATGCATAACCAGGGATCGGATAGTCATAGGGAACCGCCTGAACCGACCAGGCCGGGCGCCAAACCCTGTGGCCATCCTGCCCCGTAACCTGTCCTCCAAAAGCAACCCTTTGCGCTCTCTCCACCTGTCGATATCCCCAGGCATCGCCGGCAGACAACCAGTTATCGGGCTTTTCCAACTGTCTGCCATCCGCATCGAAGACCTGCTCGAATATGCCATAGCGGTACCGAATACCATACCCGATGGCCGGCAGATCAAGCGAGGCCAAAGAATCCATAAAGCAGGCTGCCAGTCTGCCCAATCCGCCGTTGCCCAAACCGGGCTCATGCTCTGCTTCGATGACGTCATCGGGGTCAAAACCCAATTCCCGCATGGCTTCATTAAATTGATCAGTCATCCCTGCGTCCAGAAGAGCATTGGGCAATTGCCGCCCCAGCAGATACTCTGCGCTCAAGTAGCCCACAGTCCTGGTCGTGCCTTCGGCCATGCGTCGATTGCTGCACTTCCAAGATGGCGCCATACGATCGCGTACCAGCTGAGAAGCTGCTTGATAAATCTGAACCGGCGATGCTGCAGCCTCATCGACTCCCCAGCGTTGAACCAGTCGTTTGCGAACCCCCTCAGCAAACTCGGCTGCTGATATTGATGCTCTTGGCTCAGTCAATTCCGTCATTGGGCAGTTCCTCCATTCTCGCCATTGATGCCAAACCTCGCCTCGGCCCGGTCTGCTTTGACAGTGGCCTTCCCCGTCCTTGCCCGGAAAGGCCATTACCAACACCGAATCGCCATCAATGACATAGCGCCAAGCGACTACTTGTATTGCACACGTTATCATAATAAGAAACTTGTCTGCCTGCAAATCATTACTCAGCCTTTACGATCACTGGAGAAACAGCAACTATCCTTCAATCTGCGGCAAGTCTTAGAGACGAAGAGATGACATATATTAATGACACCGTTTGCAATTCAAAATCAGCTCTACTGTCACAAAATCCTCCGATGATGCAGACAGGCAGACTGAGGCTCCTGCTCAGCACATACCGTCCGCGGTATTGCAACCAGGCTAGCCAAACAGCCTGTCGGAGGAATGAAAATGGTCCCCGGGCCTAAGAAAGCAGCCCAGGGACCATGGAGGAATTGCAGTTTCAGCCCTTTACAGCACCAGCCAATACTCCACTGATGATGTACTTCTGACAGATTACATAAAAAATGACTATGGGAATGATAGCCATGACAAGACATCCCATCATCGCTCCCATATCGACAGTCCCGTAACCGCCTTTGAGATATTGCACTGCAATGCTGATGGTCCGATATTTTCGCAGATCCAAAGTCAAGTAGGGCAGCAGGAAGTCATTCCAGATTCCCATGGCTTCCAGAATCGCCACTGACACTATGGAGGGTTTCATGATGGGCACAACAATCTCAAAAAAGGTCCTGGGGACACTCGCCCCGTCAATCATGGCCGACTCCTCCAGCTCTTGGGGGATTCCCTTGACCACTCCGGTGAATATGAACACCGGAAGTCCGGAGCCGAACCCAAGATATATGATCCACAGGCCCCAAGGCGTGTTGAGCCCTATAATGTCGGCCATCTTGGACAGGGTGAACATCACCATCTGGAAGGGAACGATCATGTTGAAGAGGAAGACCAGATAAAGCGATTTTGCCGTACGATTGTTCACCCGGACGATCCACCAGGCACACATCGAAGTACATAGCAGAATCAGTGCGACAGATCCTACCGTTACCACTACCGTCCATCCAAAACTGGCAAAGAAGTTGGTCTGTTCAATGCCCTTTCGGTAATTGTCGAGGCCCGCGAACATGTCGCCCAGCGGAAGGGAGAAGGCATCATGAGTGATATAGACTTTGTCCTTGAAGGAATTGATACCCACCAGCACTATCGGGAATACCCACAGTAGGCACACCAGTGTGAAGAACAGTGTCCACCAGCCTGAATGTTTGGCTTTGGCACTCATGCGGTTACCTCCTTGCGAGCGGTAAGCCTGTTCTGCAGGATAGCGACAAGGGCCACGATGACGAAGAAAATAACCGCCTTGGCCTGGCCTGCTCCCTCGAACCCAGCCCGTCCGTAAAATGTCCTATAAATGTTCAACGCAACCAGTTCTGAAGAATTGGACGGTGCTCCATTGGTCAGAGCCAAATTCTGATCGAACATTTTAAAGCCATTGGTGATCGACAAAAACGTACAAACGGTTATTGATGGCATCATCAGCGGAATGGTGATATGGAACAGGGTCTGGGCGCCGCTTGCTCCATCAACCGATGCAGCTTCGATGACATCACCGGGCAGGGTCTGCAACCCGGCGATGTAGATAATCATCATGTAACCGATCTGCTGCCAGCACATCAGCAATACCATTCCCCAGAATCCGTACGTACCTGAAAAGGTGATGGACTTACCCCAATGCTGGAGGACACC
Source organism: Bifidobacterium sp. M0353 (assembly GCF_016100645.1). Classification (NCBI taxonomy): domain Bacteria; kingdom Bacillati; phylum Actinomycetota; class Actinomycetes; order Bifidobacteriales; family Bifidobacteriaceae; genus Bifidobacterium; species Bifidobacterium sp. M0353. The sequence continues at coordinate 267,061 of NZ_JACFSB010000002.1, forward strand.
GTTGAGCAACAGCATCCAGATATAGCCGAGCACGATGCCACCTATCAGATTGGGCATGAAGAAGATCGACCGGAAAAGATTCGCTCCCCTTATCGCCTTCGTTAGCAGACTGGCGATCGCGAAGGCACACACATTGACGATTACCGTAGTGACCACCGTAAACAAGGCCGTGTACCACAAAGCATGCCAGAATTCAGGATCCGATATGGCTGCAGCGTAGTTTTTCGTTCCTATGAAATTGGCATCTGCAATAGTCGTGAAACGACATAGACTCAGCCAAATCCCCAATATGAAGGGGATGACGAATCCAATCACGAATGCCACAAACGTAGGCAAGACGAACAAGGCCCACCAACGGGAAATCGTCTTGCCGGCCATCGATATCATTATCAACCTCCGAGACAGAATCCAATGATTCATCCATACCGGTGCGCATCCAGCCGAACAGACATCCCGTGTTCGCGCGGCATGCGTACCGTGTATATCCTTTACTCATGCACAACCGCGCCAGTTCCACTCCGATTACGGCGCAGTCAAGCTTCCCTCACGACTTGTGAACCGTGTTGTACTCGGATGTCCACCCATCGACGAAGGACGATTCAACCTTGGACCATGGCCCAGTCCCCTGGGCGTATTCCAACATCGCATCGGCCATGGTCAAAGCCCATTGAGCCGTGGGAAGCGGGCGGATGACCAAGTCATAGCAGTTCCGCTTGGCATAAACATCATTGGCACGCAGTATGGGATTCTTCGTTTTGAAACCCGCCTTGGCATAGGATTTGAAAGGAGTCTCGAAGCCCATGGTGTCAGTGACGATTTTTCTGGCTCCAGCGTTATCGAGCATCCAGTCCAGAAACTTCTTGGTAGCGTCTTTGTCTTTTTGCGAGGCTTTGCTGTTAATGGCGAAATAGTTGGAGCTGATCGTTAACCCGGAGTTTTCCTCACCCGGGATTCCCATATACAGCGGGAAAACTCCCATATCCTTATCCGAGACTTTCTTGCCGCGCAGCTGTGGATACGCCCACGATCCCATCTCGATGAAAGCCGCATCACCAAGCGCAAATTCCGAAATAGCATCGTCCAGAGTCGCACCTGAAAGCTGTGTTGGCGCAACCGTCTCGTTCTTGATCATCAAATCGAATATCTTCTTGAGATTAGGCACATACTTGCCCGATACCTTTGAAGGAATCACCGTCGTGTTCTGATCTCGATATTCGTAAAACACCGGTATATGCGGCAGCATGTCGCCGTACCTAGGCCGTGAACTGGCCTCGAATCCAGCAGAGGTGAATGCTCCTTTGATGCCTAGATCGCTTTTATGAGCCTGAATCTCTTCGACCATTTTTTTGAGAGCATCAAATCCTCGGACTTCCTGTTCGGAGTGAATGCTCGCCCAGTCTGCGGCGAAATATTTTTTCAGAATCGCACGATTGTAGATAATGCCATACCGGTCAAGCACAAAAGGAATGGCCTTGACTGTATCGCCATCTTTGAGCACATAATCACGGTTCTGCAGATCCTTGTACATGCGCGTCCCGGAAAGATCATCGCAATAATCCACCCAGTTGGGAAAGTCATTGTTGTCCAGGCCGATAAGCGTCGGCGCATTGGTCTTGGCGAGTTCGCTTTTCAGGGTTTGCTCATAATTGCCTGGGGAAGCAGTCGTAATATCGAATGGTATGCCCGTATCCTTAGTGAACAGCTTTCCTAACTGAACGAACTGTTCATTGTTTTCGCCTTTCTGATTCATGTAGTAGACCCGACCTTGCGAGCTGCTACTAGCCCCTGTTCCTCCACAACCCGAGAGAACACCCATTGTGAGTACCGCGGCTGCGATTACGGCCGTCGTTTTCCTGACTGTATTCATGCCTTCCTCCATTGGAAGCCTTGACTCATCATCACATCCTGTATGTATGCCTAGCATAAGCGCTTAAGCAATTGCTGTCAGCCTCAACGATGTTCCCCGTCATCGCATAACGCCTTTATTGTTTTACAACTATCATCTCCTTACCGTATTTGATATCCAAGCATTCGAGAGTGTGAGGGAGCCGTCGGTTACGAACATGCCGACGGATCCACCGCCGGACCGATACATTCTGGTGCTCAAAGCCTCCCCGTCAATGTATAAGGTGGCAATCGTATCGTCCACAACGACTTGCAAATGATGAGCACTGTCTGCATCCAGGCGCACAGGTCTGGTCAGGCCTATATTCATGGTGTTAAACCAAGGATAGTTCGGACTTCCCTCAAACGTGCATCGGTTGTCGTCAACCTTGCAAAGGAACTGATAGCCTGCTTCGGTATCCGGATCCTCCTCCAAGACGATCCCGAAGGAGCGAGTGGAAGGGGCGAATCTGACATCGGCTTCAAAGGCAAAAGGACTGCCAAGATGGTCGGCGATCCTATGTTGCACTCTGCCATCGTCACCTTGCATGGCAAAGTCATCGATGGGCTTCCGATCAACAAAACCGTCCCAGAGTGTAGTGACTGGCTTAACGCCTAAAGTATGGTCCGGCCGCTGGAAGATCTCATGAGGCACGAATGCGCCGCCCCATTCATAATTGCCAGTGTCCTGATTCCCTTCCTTGGTCCCAACCCAGCCGAACAGGATACGGTGGCCGTTCAAGGCGAAGGTTCGTGCGGCATAATATGCGCTTCCTTCCAGACCGTCGTCCGGCGGCTGCAGCCAAGGCCCATTCAAGCTCCTTGACATCCTATAGGTCATCCCGTGTCTGTCGCTGTACTCGGTGACTATGTGATACCACCAGTCTCCCATTTTGAACAGGTCCGGCATCTCATGCATCGTATACAGGCCCGGGGCCCAAAAATCGCCCTCAAATTTCCAATTCATGAAATCCGGTGATGAAAAGCAGACTGTCCTGCCGGTTCGTCTTGTCTTCGGACCGGGCTGTCGAGCGCCCAGCAAGACCAGATACCGGTCTTGCTCATCGTCCCTGACCACCCAAGGATCTCTCCAATCAGAGGGGTCATACCCATCTTGAGGCAGGAAGGGCAATGGTTCGTCCACTTTGCGCCAGTGATACAGGTCGCTGCTGACAGCATGCATCGGAACCTGAGAAAGCCCTCCTTCGTTCTCGATATTTCTGTTGTAGCCGGTGTAAATGATGTGGTAGCAATCATCGACTTTGCAAACAGAGCCGGCATAAATGAACTGATCCTGATCACGCTCACCACCGTGTGGGATTACCACGCCATGATCTTCATAATGGATGAAGTCCTTTGTCGTAACCAGGGACCACCCGAATGGCTTTCCAAGCGGCTCTGGATCCCTATCGTCGCGTTGGTGGAAGATGTAAAAGGTATCGCCCTCGCCGAAAGGCATACAATCCCCCACCCAATACCCCGGGGCTTGATAGTATAGCGTGTTCACTAAGTCAGTCCAATCTATTCTTGTCGTTTCGATCAGCCGTGATCGATGAATCTGCGATTATTCTCCCTTGTTTAATCGCTTAAGCACTATCCAGAATAGCTGCTTCCCTGTTTTTGTCAAATCACGGTCCAGCCTGTCGCAGGCGGATGTGTTGCTGAGCGCAAGGCCTACTTATTAAGTAAAACCATCAGCGCGCCGGCACGGCAATAGAGCGCCTGACCACTGAGGGGCAAGAGACATGCACCGGCTGATATTCCTGCAAATCCTTGGGTCCTGGTCTTACAGCGGGGGCACTTTCCGCATCCTTTGAGTGTTTCCTGTCCGACGACGGCTCAAGCAGCATGCGCACTCCAAGTACACCGAGATCGTATTGAGGAAGAGCCACGGTTGTCAGACCAGGATGAAGGTGGGCCGCAATCACTTCCTGGTTGTCGAACCCAACGACCGAAAGATGATCGGGAACACGCACTCCACGCTCCCTCAAAGCGTCGTACAGGCCCATGGCCGTTCTATCGTTATGGCAGAATACCGCAGTAGCCCCTGTCTTCATCAGCGCGTCCACTGCTCCATACCCACCCTCTTGATCGGCCTTGGCAAGAATCACCAAGGAGGGGTCGAAGGAAATCTGCGCCTGTTCCAATGCCTGACGATATCCCCGCAAACGCCCAACCGAAGCAGGTGAAGATTCCGACTGATTGATGAACGCTATCCGTTTATGACCCGCAGCAATGAGCAGATTGGTTGCGGTCAAACCACCCTGTACCTCATCTGGCACGACTGCCGGGTATGTACTGTCACGGTCATAGCAATTCACCAGAACCGAATTGACCTGCCTTAATTCTTTAGGAGGGACTACTTCGTGATGCACCCAACTGGAATAGACGATGCCTTCAACCTGCCTCTCCAGCATGAATGAAAGCGCGCTGTGCTCTATACGCGAATCGCCGTTGGTATCGACCACCAACAGTATTTTGCCATTGCGCCAAGCCTCATCCTGAGCACCGCGGATGACCTGACCTGCAAACGGAGAAGTAGCAACCCCGTCACTGATGAATCCGATTGAGTCGGACCGCCCGCGCGCCAAGCCGCTTGCCAGGGCGTTTCTTCTGTACCCCATGCTCTTCGCTATACGCCTTACGCGCTTCTTGGTCTCCTCAGGAATTCTGACATCCTTATTGTCATTGACAGCCCACGAAGCGGTCGCGATCGACACCCCTGCCGCGTGTGCGACATCTTGCAATGTAACCATCCCAGTCCATCCTAATGATCCTGTGCGGTCATAGGGCTTAATCGTCACAACAACCGAAACATCAGTGGATGCATCAGCATACTCATATCATTGAATTGTTGAAGTTGCAATGATACCGGTCGATAGCGGCGTCCGACCTGTCTTTCGTCCCCGTCCATCGATGACATGCCCTCGCACTAACAAGCTTATCGGGTTCTGTGCACACCGCATCTATCTGGACAACAGACTAGAAGCATCAAATATTCGAGAGAGTCCCATTCGGATGATGACTCACACGTTCCACTGCCTGAGCACGCGTTCTCCCTGGTAGATGCCAAGAACACCGTAACGCGCCGTATTCATCCTGAACAACTGGGCCTTGCTTGGGTCCAGGGCCAACCACTGCGTGGTCAGGATGCGCAGGATATGGGCGTGCGCCACCAGGAGCACATGCCGCCCCGCGTATACCTGGGGTTCAAGCCATTTGACTATCTCTCGCGCACGAGCGGCCACCTGATCCAGACTTTCACCGCGGGTCACGTGCACTGGAACACGATTGCCTGAAGGCAGAACGACCACTCGGTCACCAGTCAGTTCGTTGATGCCCAAGGCCTGCGGGCCGTCGACCCACAGTTTCCAGTCACGGCCGAGACTAGCCACCACATCTTGAGGACGATGCCCTTCGGCCGGACCATAATCCCACTCCAGAATCTCGTCCATCGGTGTCGGATCAGGAAAGCCGGCCAGTTCGGCTGTCTGCCTGGCACGTTGCAGGGGGCTTGAAAAAACACAACCAGCATCAAAGCCCTTGGGGAAGGCTTTGGCCAGCCTCCGACCAGCCTCTCTAGCTTGCTCACACCCTTGGTCAGTCAAGGGAATATCAGTGCGTCCCGTATACTGTCCTGTTTTGCTCCAAATAGTCTGACCATGCCGTAACAGCACGGCGTAGCCCTCACTCTCAGCCGAGGCATCATTGCCCGCCGCGTTTTTCACAGTATCCATGCATGGTATTTTAACCCCATGCGTGTGGGATAATGGACCTATGACGGACTCAGGACGGGAACCTGGCGGGATGGCCGACCAAGTGGTCGGCATGCTTCATCAGGTGGACGGCAAGGTGAATGACATGCGCAACTCTATTGAATCGGATCCGGACTCGCTGACAGACAAGCTGGTCAAGTTCGCGCTTCCCGGCATCGCTGCATTGCTGGCAGGCAAACTCTTCCAGGCCTTCTGGAGCCGACTGGTCCGCAAACGCAACGGAGGCGTGGACAGCCCTGAAGAGGATCAGGAGAGTGCTACTGACGGTCTTCTCTTCAGCGTTCTGTCGGCAGCCGTTATCGCCTTGGTCTCAGGTCTGTCCGAGCGGGGTTCCCAGGCTCTGATCGACCGTCGTCACCAGCGCTGAAAGCAAGGGACGCTGACCGATAACCAGACCAGTCCAGATAACGCTGATTGCGTGATTTTGACGACAAGGTCTTGCATTGGAAGGCATTGACGGTCAGAATGTCAAAATGACCTTATCAAACGCGCAGAAAACCCCGGCCACGAATCCGGCCGATAATCCCACCATACGAACCTTGCTTGAGCGGCGCTCAATCCGCGGATTCACTGAAGAACCCGTTGACGACCAGACCGTCGCCTTGCTGGAGCAGGCGGCCCAACATGCTGCGACCAGCCGCTACTTCCACGAATGGTCGGCCATCAGGGTCACGGATCATGATGAGGCACTTGCCATTGCCGATATGGCCCATCAGCGCTATGTCGCCGAAGCCCCGTTGCTCTACATCTTCCTGGCAGACCAGCGCCGCAATGCCGACCTGGTCCGGCGATTCGCCGATGATCTGGACCCGGATACCACCCTGCTCAACACCGGTTATGTCTTCCTGCAGTCGCAGAACGATGCTGTCCTGGCCCTGCATGCCATGGAGACCGCCGCCAACGCGCTGGGCCTGGGCGGAGTCATTCTGGGCAGCGTCATCAATGACACGAACAGATTGATCGATTTGCTGAAACTACCCAAACTGGTCTATCCGGTGCTGGGTCTTGCCATCGGGCACCCGGCCCAGGATCCGGATCCCAAACCAAGGATGCCTCGTCAAGCGCAAATCTTTACCAACACCTATCAGCGGGCCGATGATGATGCAGACATGAAGGATGCCCTGGCAGACTTCGACCAGACGGTCACCCGCTATTATCGCGACATCCGGCACATGGACGATCCCCACCGCTCATTCAGCGCCATAATGGCCGACAAGGTTCGCAATCCCGCCTCCGGTCATGAACCCATGCTGGATTCGATCCGCCGACAGGGCTTCGACCCGGCCTGCTAGGCAACGAAATCCCTGCCAGCCGCACAGGCGTATGGCACACCCGACAAGCTCACCGGCCTGGTTGGTGGAGGGATAAAGTCCGATCGGCCCCGAGCAGCGAAATCAGCGGAATCCAATCTTGCTGCTCGGGGCCGGCGGAATCAATCAGAATCAACCAGAATCAGCTTGGTAATCACCAGGAATGCATGGGCTGCAGGGCAATGACTGCCTCACCTGCGACGAGGCTTGTACCCACGTTTACGGCTGTGCGGTTTCGAAGCTCGCGAGACCGCCCTCATGCGCTGGTAGGAGCCCGGCTCGTGGCTGGTCAGATGCCAGCTACCGCAGTAGCCACAGCGGTAGACCCATAGAAGAACGTCGCGTTCGACCATGCTGCGGTCGGCGGCCTGCTGGGCCTTGACCCGATCGTGATACATGATCTTGGACGTAACAGCGCAACGTCGTGGGGTGAAATAATGCATGACAGCGTACGACTACCTCGAAACCGATCCGACTATCCTTCTGTGCATCTTTTGTACTCACGGCGCCCGATACCCAGCCAGGCAAGCCCTGCCAGATGACGCAAGAAAATCAATGCAAGATCAGACTGGCAGGGCACAATCCTTCATAACATGAAACGGTAAACCCAGGCAGAACCCGGGCGGACGTGAGCGACCATGCAAGGGGATCAGGGCAGATCGTGACCGGCGCTCAGGTAGAGGTCGTACCATTCCTGGGCTGTCAGATCCACATCCGCACCAGCAGCCATCTGGGTGATGCGCTCAGGGTTCATGGATCCCAGGAGCACCTGTATGCCGGCGGGATGCCGCAGAATCCAGGCCACAGCAATAGCGCTCTTGGCCACTCCATGCTGCTTGGCCAGTTTGTCCAGCTCGGCGTTGAGTTCGGGATAGTGGGGATTGTCCAGGAAGACACCGTCGAAGTATCCGGTCTGGAAGGGGCTCCAGGCCTGAATGGTCATGGACTTAAGCCGCGAATAGGCCAGAAGACCACCATCATGGTCCAGGCTGGGGTCGTCGCCCATGTTGACGTGAATCTCCTGGTCGACCATGCCGGTATGTCCCAGACCGAACTGCAGCTGGTTGACCTCCAGCCGCTGACTTACAGCGCTCTGCAGCAGCTCCACCTGCATGGGGTTGACATTGCTGACGCCGAAGTGCCGAACCTTTCCACTGGATTGCAGTTCATTAAAAGCCTCAGCCAGATCATCCAAGTCGACCAGGGTGTCGGGCCGGTGCAGGAGCACGAAGTCGACGTGGTCGGTCTGAAGGTTGACCAGCTCCTCATCCAGGGCCTTCAGCAGATGGTCCTTGGAGAAGTCATAGCGGGTGATCTGGTCGCTGTCCGGGTTGCGGAAGATGCCGAACTTGGTCTGGATGCCCACGCTGTCCCGGTCTACGCTCAGATCCTTCAAAGCTTGTCCCAAGGCACGGCTGCTGGCCCCGGCGTGGTAGCAATCTGCTGTGTCGAAGAAGTCCACGCCCGCATTCATGGCCGTCTCCACAATGGTCCGCGCTTCCTCGCGGCTCTTCTGATCGATCCGCATGACCCCCAGGGCCACGCGGGAGGCCCGGAATCCTGACCGTCCTAAATTCATGTATCGCACAATGTCCTCCTCGTAATAGACGTCTAGGCTCGAGTCTACCCGTCCCAGCCAGCTCAAGCCCTGTGCGGTTACTCCAGCAGGTTGCTGCGCAGGGCCTCCACCTGGTCCGGTCCGAACCCTAGAGCCTGCTGGGCGTAGGCGAAGACATCCCCGTATGCCTCGAGCATGGTCTGTTGGGCATGAGCCAGGTATTCCCTCTTGACGCAGAGCGCAATCTCTAGTGCGTCCAGTGAATCCTGGTCGAAGCCCTTGGCGCGGAACTGGTCCAGCAACTGATTGTTGGCCGCGACCCTCTCCTGGTTGGTCTTCAGATAGTCAGCGAATATCCGGTCGTCGTCCACCTCCAGCAGCCAGAGCACCAGGGCCGCGGCGAACCCGGTCCTGTCCTTGCCGGCAAAGCAATGGAAGAGCGTGGCCCCCTGAGTGTTGCCCACGACAATGCGCAGGAATCTCCCATACCCCTGCTGGGCCGCAGGACTCATGACCAGGTCATGGTAGACATTCAGCATGTGCCCATTGACCTGATCCGCTAAACCCAGCGAGGCGAAGTCGTCCAGGCTGGCGCCGTTGGTACCACTTTGCTCCAGCAGGTCGATGTTGGTGAAGGTCACACCGTCGATCCTGTCGTCCGGACTTTCCTGTATCTCGAAGGGCCTTCGGAAGTCCACGACCTGCGTCACCCGGTAGCGTTCGACCAGATCCCTCCTGGTCTCCTCGTCCAGGCCGACCAGCTGCCCGGACCGGATGAACCCGTGGGGACGGACCCGGCGGCCATGGATGGTCCGCATGCCACCCAGATCCCGAAAATTGGTGATGTTCATCGACGACCTCCTTAAGATCCTTCCTGTATCCAAGCCAACCGCATCTTCCCGAAGATCACAGGGGCGCAGTGTGCAAGCACGCGATCAGCAGCGACAAGCATTGCAACCAAGGTACCATTACCGTTACTGTATATACTTTCGGCTTGGCGTCGTTTGGCGTCAGAACTGATCTTGAAGAATTGGCGGGGTCTGTCACCGCGTCGCGGTCAGGGCCTGTCTGATGGGCGTGCCACCTGCGATGATGTTGTAGATCCTGCCTGTGGTCTGGGGGAGGTCGACGCAGTCGGCCAGGCATTGTGCAACATCCGCGATCGGTATGGGTCCGGGGCCGTCCGGCTCTACCTGGATGGCTCCTGTGCCGTCCTGTTCGGTCAGGCTGCCTGGCTCGATGATGGTGTAATCCAGTCCGGAGCTGATCAGGTACTGGTCGGCCATGTTCTTGGTCACGTAGTAATCGGCGAGGGCGTCAATGGCGGGCTTGACCTGGGGCTGCTCCCAGCGCAGCCAGTCGGCTGCGTACATGGCTCCCAGCATGACGTACCTGGTGATGCCGACCGCTTTAGTGGCCTCTATGGTCTTCATGGCTCCCAGGGCGTCGATCTGGTTGATGTCCTTGCCGCGCGAGCCTGCGGTGAAGACAACGACATCCGCTTGCGCCTTGCGGAATGCATCGGTTATCTGGGAGAGCGGGTCGTGCAGGTCCAGGGTCATGGACTCCACCTGCTGGCTGGCCGGGATCTTCGAGGCTCCTCGTGCGCAGGCTACCACCTCATGTCCGGCACGGACCAGGTCCTCGAGGGCCAATGCGCCCACTCTGCCGGTGGCTCCTACAAGAATGATTCTTGTGCTCATGCTCATCCACTTTCTTTGTCTATGTGTTTGCATGCCTGATTTGGCTGCTTTTCATTCTAGGTGTCCCGGGCCGTGAACAACAGGCGGCAAAGCAAACCAGGGGTTCCGGATCAATGCTTTCGAATATCAAATCGCAGGCTGCTCAAATGCAAGTCAGCATGAGTACGAAGTAGCTTTTTCATATTCCGCTTAACCGTGTTCAGTTACTTGGAATGTGGCTTTGCTAGAAGGCATGAATTATTAAGCCCAGGTCTATTGCGGATATGAAAAAAGGAGGCATCTTCAGGATTTCCTCCTGAAGATGCCTCCGATATTTCCGTGTAATGGCGGCGGTGTGCTACTCTCCCACACTCTTCCGGGTGCAGTACCATTGCCGTGCTGGGTCTTAGCTTCCGGGTTCGGAATGGGACCGGGCGTCTCCCCCAGGCCATGACCGCCGCGAATCTTCAATTCTTCCAACCCCCGTGTGAGGGGTCGGGGTCTTCTGGTGGTTCGGGGACCGGATGGTGGACGCGTGTTCCGTTGTCGATCGCCTGTGGCCGTTCCATGCTCATTGCCGCAGGCAGGATGCGCAGTAGGGTTGATGCCGCCACCCCTCCAGGGGGTGGATGGTGTGTTGTCCTCGACCATTAGTGCCGGTCGGCTCCGCCCCTTGCGGGGTGTCCACGTCCGGTCTATCGACCATGTGTTCTGCATGGGGTCTTCAGAAGCCCGGAGGCTTCATGGAATCCTTATCTTGGAGGGGGCTTCCCGCTTAGATGCTTTCAGCGGTTATCCCATCCGAACGTAGCCAACCGGCCGTGCCGCTGGCGCGACAACCGGCATACCAGAGGTTCGTCCACCCAGGTCCTCTCGTACTATGGGCAGGGCTCCTCAAGATTCCAACGAGCGCAGAGGATAGAGACCAAACTGTCTCACGACGTTCTGAACCCAGCTCGCGTGCCGCTTTAATCGGCGAACGGCCGAACCCTTGGGACCTGCTCCAGCCCCAGGATGCGACGAGCCGACATCGAGGTGCCAAACCATCCCGTCGATATGGACTCTTGGGGATGATCAGCCTGTTATCCCCGGGGTACCTTTTATCCGTTGAGCGATGCCGCGTCCGTACGCCGGCACCGGATCACTATCTCCGACTTTCGTCCCTGCTCGACCCGTCGGTCTCGCAGTCAAGCTCCCTTGTGCGATTGCACTCGACACCCGATTGCCAACCGGGCTGAGGGAACCCTTGGGCGCCTCCGTTACTCTTTGGGAGGCAACCGCCCCAGTTAAACTACCCGCCAGGCACTGTCCCTGGCCGGGATGACCGGCCGAGGTTAGAGGCCAGATGAGGACAGAGCGGTATTTCACATTCCGGCTCCACGGATGCTGGCGCACCCGCTTCGAAGCCTCCCGCCTATGCTACACAGTCCGCACCTAACGCCAATACCAAGGTATAGTAAAGGTCCCGGGGTCTTTTCGTCCTTCTGCGCTTAACGAGCATCTTTACTCGTACTGCAATTTCGCCGAGCTCCTGGTCGAGACAGTGGGGAAGTCGTTACGCCATTCGTGCAGGTCGGAACTTACCCGACAAGGAATTTCGCTACCTTAGGATGGTTATAGTTACCACCGCCGTTTACCGGGGCTTGAATTCACCGCTGCCCCCTCCGAAGAGGGATGACGGATCCTCTTAACCTTCCGGCACCGGGCAGGCGTCAGTGCATATACAGCGACTTACGTCTTCGCATGCACCTGTGTTTTTGGTAAACAGTCGCTACCCCCTGGTCTGTGCCGCCCCAGCCGGCTCCGCGCGCAAGGCGCCTCACCGGCCGGGGCCTCCCTTATACCGAAGGCACGGGAGTGATTTGCCGAGTTCCTTGACCAGGATTCGCTCGATCGCTTTGGTATACTCTACCTGACCACCAGTGTCGGTTTGGGGTACGGGCGGCGCCAATCCTCACGCCGAAGCTTTTCTCGACGGAACGGCACACCGGATTCGGGGCACAAGACCCCCCATCATCACACCTCGCGCTCATGCCGGGCGGATTTGCCTGCCCGACGCGCCGCATGCTTGACCACGGATAACCACCACCGCGGCCCGGCTCCCGTTCCGTGTCACTCCCGCGCTACCCGCCACGCATCCACACGCCGGTCCCATGCCATCGGACGGTCCGAAGACCACCACCCGACACAGGTAAGGGCATGCTTCCACGTCTTGGATTGGACGGCTTGACGCCGGTAGGAGAATATCGACTCCTTCATCCATTCGACTACGCCTGTCGGCCTCGCCTTAGGACCCGACTCACCCGGGGACGACGAACGTGGCCCCGGAACCCTTGGTCATCCAGCGGACGGGATTCTCACCCGCCTCTCGCTACTCATGTCTGCATTCTCACTTCCACGCGGTCCACGGCCGGCTCACGCCGCCGCTTCACCCCACGCGGAACGCTCTCCTACCCAGCACAGCGAACTGCGCTGCCGCGTCTTCGGTGGCGTGCTTGAGCCCCGCTACATTATCGGCGCGGAACCACTAGACCAGTGAGCTGTTACGCACTCTTTCAAGGATGGCTGCTTCTGAGCCAACCTCCTGGCTGTCTATGCGACTCCACATCCTTTCCCACTTAGCACGCGCTTGGGGACCTTAGACGACGATCTGGGCTGTCTCCCTCTCGACGACGGAGCTTATCCCCCGCCGACTCACTGCCGCGATACACCTCACACGTATTCGGAGTTTGGCTGCTGTCGGTACCCGATACGGGCCCTCAAGCATCCAGTAGCTCTACCCCATGGAGGCACTCACGCGACGCTGCACCGAAATGCATTTCGGAGAGAACCAGCTATCACGGAATTTGATTGGCCTTTCACCCCTAGCCCCAGGTCATCGGCCCGGTTTTCAACCCAGGTCCGTTCGGTCCTCCACGCGGTCTTACCCGCGCTTCAACCTGCCCAGGGCTAGATCATCCCGCTTCGGGTCCAGGACACGCGACTGGAAACGCCCTTATCGGACTCGCTTTCGCTACGGCTGCCCCACACGGGTTAGCCTCGCCACGCACCACTGACTCGCAGACTCATTTTTCGATAGGCACGCCGTCACCCCGAAGGGCTCCGACGGATTGTAGGCACACGGTTTCAGAAACTCTTTCACTCCCCTCCCGGGGTGCTTTTCACCTTTCCCTCACGGTACTCGTACGCTATCGGTCAGACAGGAATATTCAGGCTTACCCCACGGTCGGGGCGGATTCACACGGGATTCCACGAGTCCCGCGCTACTTGGGAACAAGAACCGGCAGGCGGCGCGCCTTCGGCTACGGGGCCATCACCCTCTACGGCCGGGAATTCAATCCCGTTCGCCTCACACGCCGCTTTATCACTGCCGCCGGGCCCGTCGGAGCCCGGACGCCAAGTCCCACAACACCCATGCCGCAACCCCCGACGGGTATCACACGGCACCGGTTTGGCCATCATCCGCTTTCGCTCGCCACTACTCACGGAATATCCTTTCCTGCAGGTACTGAGATGTTTCACTTCCCTGCGTACCCCCCGCACGAATGCGGTGCCGGCCCATCACGGCCGGCGGGTTACCCCATTCGGACACCCTCGGATCAAAGCCCTGTCGGCGGCTCCCCGAGGCCTATCGCGGCCCCACGCGTCCTTCATCGGTCCTGTCTGCCAAGGCATCCACCATGCGCCCTTGCCGACAACACGACCACAGGCCATGCCACGACAACAACAACTGCGAACTGCCAGACGACAAATCATCACACTAAACGATCACAAAACGATCGACCCGAACCCACTCAAAAATAGGCTCGGACGAAACAATACAGCAGACAACCGGCCCGAAAGCCGGCCATCCGCTCGCGTCCACTATCCAGTTCTCAAACCACCAGCACACCGACAGGACCCGACGCGGGACAAACCCCACGCAGGAACCCGACGGGCATCAGGAACACCACCCACAAAGGTGGCGGTCCGGGAACCCAACAGCGCATCCATGCCACAGCCTCAAGACCGTTCCACGCCAGCACGCCCACACCATCCGGCCATCCGGCCGGACCCGCAGGCACGACCCCCACGCATCACACGCAGGGGATTTCCATAATCTCCGTAGAAAGGAGGTGATCCAGCCGCACCTTCCGGTACGGCTACCTTGTTACGACTTAGTCCCAATCGCGGACCTCACCTTAGACGGCTCCCCCCCAAAAGGGTTGGGCCACCGGCTTCGGGTGCTGCCCACTTTCATGACTTGACGGGCGGTGTGTACAAGGCCCGGGAACGCATTCACCGCGGCGTTGCTGATCCGCGATTACTAGCGACTCCGCCTTCACGGAGCCGGGTTGCAGGCTCCGATCCGAACTGAGACCGGTTTTCAGGGATCCGCTCCATGTCACCATGTCGCATCCCGTTGTACCGGCCATTGTAGCATGCGTGAAGCCCTGGACGTAAGGGGCATGATGATCTGACGTCATCCCCACCTTCCTCCGGGTTAACCCCGGCGGTCCCCCGTGAGTTCCCGGCACGACCCGCTGGCAACACGAGGCGAGGGTTGCGCTCGTTGCGGGACTTGACCCAACATCTCACGACACGAGCTGACGACGACCATGCACCACCTGTGAACCGGCCCCGAAGGGAAGCCGCGTCTCCGCGGCCGTCCGGCACATGTCAAGCCCAGGTAAGGTTCTTCGCGTTGCATCGAATTAATCCGCATGCTCCGCCGCTTGTGCGGGCCCCCGTCAATTTCTTTGAGTTTTAGCCTTGCGGCCGTACTCCCCAGGCGGGATGCTTAACGCGTTAGCTCCGACACGGAACCCGTGGAACGGGCCCCACATCCAGCATCCACCGTTTACGGCGTGGACTACCAGGGTATCTAATCCTGTTCGCTCCCCACGCTTTCGCTCCTCAGCGTCAGTGACGGCCCAGAGACCTGCCTTCGCCATCGGTGTTCTTCCCGATATCTACACATTCCACCGTTACACCGGGAATTCCAGTCTCCCCTACCGCACTCCAGTCCGCCCGTACCCGGCGCCGATCCACCGTTAAGCGATGGACTTTCACACCAGACGCGACGAACCGCCTACGAGCTCTTTACGCCCAATAAATCCGGATAACGCTTGCACCCTACGTATTACCGCGGCTGCTGGCACGTAGTTAGCCGGTGCTTATTCGAAAGGTACACTCACTCTCGCTTGCTCCCAATCAAAAGCGGTTTACAACCCGAAGGCCGTCATCCCGCACGCGGCGTCGCTGCATCAGGCTTTCGCCCATTGTGCAATATTCCCCACTGCTGCCTCCCGTAGGAGTCTGGGCCGTATCTCAGTCCCAATGTGGCCGGTCGCCCTCTCAGGCCGGCTACCCGTCGAAGCCTTGGCAGGCCATCACCCCGCCAACAAGCTGATAGGACGCGACCCCATCCCATGCCGGTAAACCCTTTCCCACACCATCATGCGACAGTGCGGAGCATCCGGCATTACCACCCGTTTCCAGGAGCTATTCCGAAGCATGGGGCAGGTTGGTCACGCATTACTCACCCGTTCGCCACTCTCACCAGGCAGCAAGCTGCCCGGATCCCGTTCGACTTGCATGTGTTAAGCACGCCGCCAGCGTTCATCCTGAGCCAGAATCAAACCCTCCACAAAAAACCATGAAGAAGGCCGAAACAGCCCACATCAATAATTGACGGGCCGGCTTCCATAAGGAGGAAACCAACCCACGAAAAACCCCGACACCCCTCACAACGCTCCCACGTACCCGACAACAGCCGGGCGGGCATCGGACTGGCAATCAAAAAGCTATAAGTAGCACAAACACGCTCTTGAGTTCTCAAACCACCACCACACCAACAGCTCCAAGCCCTCCGAAGAGTTCTCATCACTGCCGGGCAGCAAGATGTAAACTTACACGAAGTTGGGTTATCCCGCAAATTGGCATAGAAAAATATCGAAGGAACCCAATGATTCCGGGGATTCTACGGCGTGTCGATTTTCATCGACATAGTCCCCGCTTCATCGACCTTCGTCAATCCAGGAACCCCGCACGCTCTTCAGCGAGGCTCAAACCAATATCTTCAATGATTGATATTAGTAGATTTCGTCGCGCGCAGCATGTATTTCCACCATGCGGATGAGCCCGAACGGTGAGGTAGCTGTTTCTTCATCGATCATGCACTACAGGCAGATGGCTTTAACCGTTGCCGCGAACCGTTCTGGTTCATCCCACTGTGGGCAGTGCCCGGACCGGTCAAAGCGAATAAACCGATGCGGGCTCTTCAACCCATCTGCGAACCGCTCAACCAGACTGCCTGGCAGATGACGGTCATACTTGCCGCTGATGAAATATACCGGCACCTCGAAGGAGGTCTGCCCACTGAAATCGACCTGCTCCAGCTCTGCATTCAAGCGAGCGCGGGATTGAGCCACCCCCTTGGCATGGTTGAGCAGACGCGACCAATTGTAGTAGGGCGAGCGCAGGTAGGTCATGATCCGTCCCAGGGATCCAAACAGCATGGCAGCCCCGCCACGAGACAGCAGCTCATTGATCATCAGCACCATGTCGGCGGCCCCGCTCTCTCTGCTGACGATCGAACCGAGCCGGGGACCCAAACTCTGTTGCCCCCAACGCCGTCTTAAACGAAGAGCAGCGCGCATGCTGACGACCTGCCCGAGGCCGATGTAGCAACGGACCAGTGAGGGATACCGCTTCACCATCTCCAAACCTAGGACGCTGCCCCAGGAATGACCGATGAGAATCACGGAATCCTGTCCGTAGGCTCGAAGCAGCTTCAGCACGAACTGGTGAACATCTTCGACCATCGAATTGATGGTCACCACCTCGTCAGGCGCAAAAGGATGGTAAGACAGCCCGCTGCCCCGCTGGTCCAGGTTGATAAAGCGGAAATCGCGCTCCAAGGCCGCGTTGTAGCGCATGGTCAGCGGAATACAGGCATCGCCCGGACCACCATGGAGGTAAAGGATAATAGGGGCACGGCGAGGGGCCGGATTCATCGAGAAGACCAGACGCGTACCTCTAATCCACATCCAATACAAATGTGAATGAGTAGAACGCTGAGGCTGAACACAGAATTTGCCTTGGGCCATAACAGAATTCTATCGGGAAACGGACCTCAAGAATCTCTCATTCGAACAACAAAACGAGCAAGAGAGTAATCCTGGTTAGTCCCATAACACCCGTCAGGGAACCGATCGCAGCGCCAAAATAACAGTTTTATGCCGCCCACCAAGTCCGCTTTAAACACTCTTTTCTTTGGAACGTGCCGGGTGTCGACGGCATCAAGAAGATTTCCACGAACCTTCCAACATTTGACAGGCCTCACCTATTGAAACCGCATGATTCTTGGAAAGTACATCCCCCCCCCCCTGACTTTACGGTCAGCATCATGGGCCGCCAAACATAAAACTGGGGCAACCGTTGAATCACGGTTGCCCCAATTGGGCTTGGATCCAATGATTGATCAGATGTGGATCCTTGGATCCTGAGCCCTTACACCATTACGCCTTGACCTTTTTACGGCTCTTTGGCTTCTTGTAACGGTCCGGGTTGGCCTTTTCGTCAAGTCCTCGCCGCACAATCCAGAAAACGATGAGAGCTGCCACAACTACGATAGCCACATCAATTCCGTAGAGCAGTTTCTTCCAAGGACTCATGGAATATCCCAGCCGTGACCTTGGAGTGATGCCATTCATAGCGTTTGAGTTCACTGTGGCGTAGCCGATATTGTGTAGGGCCTTCCTCATGGCCATCCGAGCGGTTGGGCTGTCGTAATCTTGCGCAGCGTTCTCCATCTGGTTCATGAAGAGATCGTTGCCTGCACGAAGGGTCATATCGCGCAACTGGTGCTGCTTGGTCGGATATAGGTCCGTAATTACTGCACCATGGAAGCCCCACTCGCCGCGGAGTACATCTGTTAGCAGACCACGATGCGCAAACCCAATCACACCTCCAATGCTGTTCTGGGAAGACATGATGCCCGTAGCCGAACGAATGACCTTGGTCGTCATCGTCCCCTTGCTGTCACCAATGTACTTCTCAGTGCTCCTAGCCTCCTTGACGGCAATTTCAAAGGGCTTCAAGTAGATTTCGCGCACTGCTTGTTCATTAGCCCAAGTAGCCAGGTACATATCGCGGAAGGTCTCCTGCTCGTTGAGCGCAAAATGCTTCAAATAGCTGAAGATGCCCTTATTTCCAGCACCGCTTATCGAGGCCGCAGCCAGCTTCCCGGACAGGAGGCCATCTTCAGAGTAGTACTCGTAGACACGACCGCTGAAGGGAGACCGGTGAGTATTGACTCCAGGAGCATACCAAGCGTTCAGACCAGACTGCAGACCCTCCTCACCCAGGGCCTCACCCATCTCCTTCAGAAGATTTACGTTCCAAGTGGAGGCTATGACATTGGCGCCTGCCCAGGATGAGGCGCCCTTGATACTCCATCCCATGGCACCGTCCTTATCCACAGTTGCAGGCTTGTCGATGGACGGAATCGCAGCGGTTTGGTAGGCAGCCTTGAAAAGAACCTCAGTGATGCTCTTCTTATCACCCTGCCAATCAATCTGATCCAGCAACTGGTCCCACTTCTTGCTGTTGTAATCCTCGCCACGCAGGTCGATCAGAGCCAGATCGTGCTTGGCTTTGGATTTAGGCTCCTTGTCTTGGTAGACCTTGCTGGCCTTGTCATTGCCTAGAACCTTATCGGTATCAGGGTCGAACTTGTCAAACCAAGAGAATTCATCCAGAGCAACCTGTGGAGCCACACCCTTACGTCCCTCTGGGGCTGTTGGGAAGGTTCCCTTCCAGTTGCTACGTGAAAGCTGGGTGACACCCTGTTCATCCATATAGGCGTTCATGGTCTGGAAACGGTTGCTGGGCGCCTTGAAACCGGCCTTCTGTTCAGGTTTGCCTGTCGGTTCACCCTTGTCGTTGAGCTTGGATTGTGCATCCTTGTCAGACTGCCGTGGATTGTTGCCTTCATAGAACTGGGTATTGGCAACAGTGAACTGGTAGGTGTCCAGGACATCATGGGAATTGTTCTTGAGTTGCAGCATGTAATTCCCGGCCTCCAGAAGATAGGCACCGGTGGAACCGTCATGATTCCTATGGTGGTAGTCGTAGGAAGCCATATCGTCCTCGGAGAACTTCAGTTTGATCTCCTGCCCAGCACCAGGCTGTAGAAGCTTGGTTTTGGCGAAGGCGCCCAGTTCGGTGGCAGACTTCTCCACATGATTGCTCCTGTCATAGTCGGTGTAGGGAGCTGTGTAGTACAGCTGGACGGTATCCTTGCCAGCGACCTTGCCGGTATTCTTTACTTCGACGGTGGCTTCCACCTTCCCGCCGGACACCTGAACATCCTTGAGTTTCCGGTCAAAAGAGGTGTAGCTCATTCCGTAGCCGAAAGGATAGGCCACAGCGCCAGGTTGGACGATGCCGCCGTTCTTATTCAGCCTGCCATAGATGAAATCAGGATCTTCGACACTGGCCGTCTCATAATAGCGGTAGCCAACGTATATACCTTCTTCATATTCGACATAAGGACGATCGATGGTGCCGCGGTTAGCTCCAGGCATGAAATCGCCCAAGACTGATTGATCTTTGACCTTGGTGTTGGTGTAGTGGTATTCACCAAAATTGGCAAAAGTTGGGTCTTTGGTGAAATCGGTCGGATAGGTATCTGTCAAGCGACCGGAAGGATTAACCTTTCCGCTCAGTATCCTGCCAAGTGATTCAAACCCGCGAGAGCCAGTGGTGCCGGTCCATACAATGGCATCAGCCTCAAATTCTCCACCCATAATTGGGGTCAGCTCCATAGGATTTGCACTGTTGAGCACCACAATCACCGATGCGCAGTGATCCTTGGCAAACTTGATTGTGTTCTTCTCCGCTGCAGTCAAAGCCAGATAATGTGGAGTTCCATCGTCATACCCCTGCGTGCGCTTGTCGATTCCTTCGGAACCTGAACGCTTGATGAAAACTATGCCCGTTGTGTCCTTGACCTTGTCAGCAAGAGGCGTATAGATGCTGGGATCATACTCATCGATATGAGCTGACTTCCCCTTGTCCATGATGGCTTGGACCGAGTTCTTGTCAGCATTCAGTGCCTTGGTGCCTGGCGCAGCACCTGGCGACGAAGTCTTAGCTCCCTTCATGGCTTGGACTGTTGCATCATTCACTTTGAAATAATGCTTGAGCCCCTGCTCGGAGGTAATCATCTCCTTGTCCGTCGTAGCCGCTGCCCCACTACCGGAATAGGCTGGGTCCATGTATCCCGCTCCGAAGGGCGAAACTATACTTTGCTCCTTCAAAGGGAGTACACCGTCATTCTTCAACATGACGATGCCCTCATCGGTTACCCTCTGGGAGACGGCATCGCTTTTCGTCTTGGCCTCCTGCATAGAATTGGTGGCCTTGGCGTTGTAAGTGGTGTTCCAGGCTGAAGTTCCCGGGGCTTTCTTAACGACCACGTGGCCCCCACCCAGGTAACTGTCAAGCACACTGGCAAAAGAATTGCCAGCCACGGTCAAAGCCACAGCCAGAGCCAGGATGACCACGATAACGGTGATCCATATCCGCTTGAACGTCCGTCCGCTCATCTTCAGTTTCTTTGGTTTTTCCGATTCCACGATTTCTCCTTGCAGTCTCTTCATTGACACTTGGGGAAAGCACCGACGACGGTCATCAGCGATGAGGAATCGCCCAGTACGTTCCCTAACATCTCAGTTGTTTCGAACACGGTCAGAATATCCATCACTTTTCAAGCAATCTTCGGAAAAAGCACAACCTGTCGCTTTGACACCCTAATCTGCTGGCACCTATCGGGGATTCACATAACGATTCTGCCGGTGTAGTAGTTTCTTACAGCAAGCTTCCATGATTAGGCACGAAAACAAATATTGCGGTCTTAGAGCTTGTAATGAGCCGTATCGTAAACAATCAAAATCCGTATAGGGTTGGACTCCAAAAGCGAAGCATTCCCAGACAATACTGGCAACTCGCGTTCTTACTTAACCTGGTCAATGGTCGCTTGCAAATGGCTTGCTCAATTCCGAAACCCAATTACTCAAACAGTGCACGGGATTGCATGTCTGCGTACCTGGCAAAACCAGCAAAAACAGCTGAAAATTTCTCTCTATGGAACAGCATTTCATGTTGGAGAAGGCGCTGCCAACAACCATTTATGCGCTCAATCGAACAGGTTGGTCTCAAAGTGCTGCACATGGAGGTGTAAACACCGATAATACAAACGAAGCAGAACCGAGCCTTTACCAGAAAACTTCGGTGTTTTCTGAACCTGAAGAGAATTTCGACACGGGTCTTGACCTCTCTGGGAGACTGGCCGGTTAACCACCGAAGGAGTCGTGGAGAGAGGGAACACTATGGAAGTCAAGGATCTGACAGTTCTGGAACGGGCATCGCTGCTCTCCGGAAAATCCACCTGGGCGACCCGAGCCTTGAAGAGGGCAGGCATCCCGAGCATGGTCCTAAGCGACGGCCCGCACGGCCTGCGCCGCCAGACCGGATCAGGGGACAACCTGGGCATGGGCAAGTCCAAGCCCGCCACCTGCTTCCCCACAGCGGGCACCGTGGCCTGCTCATGGGACCCGGGGTTGGCAAAGACCATGGGCCAGGCGCTGGGTAGAGAGGCCAGAAGCCTAGGCGTCAACATGGTTCTGGGTCCGGGCATGAACATCAAACGCAACCCCCTGTGCGGCAGAAACTTTGAATACTATTCCGAAGACCCCCAGGTGGCCGGTCGTATGGCTGCAGGCCTGATCGAAGGCATCCAGTCCCAGGGCGTGGCCGCCACCCCCAAACACTTCGCCATGAACAGCCAGGAGCTGCGGCGCCAGGCATCCGATTCCGTGGTGGACGAGCGCACCATGCGCGAGCTCTATCTGACCGGATTCGAGATCGCCGTGCGCCAGGCCCATCCCTGGGCCATCATGACCTCATACAACATGGTCAACGGCACCTATGCCAACGAGAATCCCCACCTGCTCAAGGACATCCTGCGCAAGGAGTGGGGCTTCGACGGAATGGTGGTCTCGGATTGGGGCGGCTCCAACAGTGCGGTCGCCGCAGCCGCCAATGGCTCCTCCCTGGAGATGCCCCAGGCCGGATACGACTCCGTGCGACAGGTCGCCAAGGCCGTGCAGGAGGGCCGCCTGGACGAAGCCGACCTGAATGCCCGGGCCGAAGAGGTGGCACGGCTGGCCAAGCTGACCTACCACTCTGACATGGACCCCGATGGGAACCTGACCGCGGACCAGATACGGGACCACCATCAGGTGGCGAGGAGCATCGCCGAGGGATCCGCCGTCCTTCTGATCAATCGGAAGGGACGCCTGCCACTGGCCGCCGGCACCCGGGTCGCCCTGGTCGGGGATATGGCCGAAACCCCAAGATTCCAAGGATCCGGATCCTCAAAGGTCAACGCAGCCAAGCAGGAGAGCATGCTGGACCTGCTCAGGCAGGACAACGGCGATGGCCTGGAGCTGGCCTCCTACAGCCAGGGCTACGAACGCCATGGCGAGAAGAACCAATCTTTGATCGACCAGGCCGTGGCTGCGGCTGACCAGGCTGACGTGATCGTCGCCTGCGTGGGCCTGGATGAGCGCAGTGAATCCGAGGGCCTGGACCGTTCCCACATGGACATTCCCGGCAACCAGGTCGACCTGATCAAGGCCCTGGGCGCGACGGACAAGCCCCTGGTGGTCGTCCTGGTGGCGGGCTCCCCCGTCACCACCGACTGGATCGACCAGTGCGATGCCGTTCTCTATATAGGACTGTCCGGGCAGGCTGGGGCCTCAGCCACCCTGAACATCCTGACGGGCCGGGTCAACCCCTCCGGCCACCTTGCGGAAACCTGGCCCAAGTCCTATGCCGACTGCCCCAGCGCCGACTGGTACCCCGATCCAGCGCATGAGTCGATCTACCTGGAGGGTCCCTTCGTCGGCTACCGCTACTACCTGACCGCCGAGGTGGAGGAACGCTTCCCCTTCGGCTACGGCCTGTCTTACGCACACTTCGCCTACGCCGATCTGACCGTGGACGACAAGGGGGTCACCTTCACCCTGACTAATGATTCGGACAGGCAGGGGGCCACCGTTCCCCAGCTCTACGTCCAGGCGCCCAAGGGTGGCGTGCTCAGACCAGTCCGCGAGCTGAAGGGCTTCAAGAAGGTCAGCCTGGAGGCCGGCCAGTCAACCCAGGTCCGCATCGACTTCGACCAGACGACCTTCCGGCACTTCGATACGGCCAGCAACTCCTGGCAGGTCGAGTCCGGCGACTGGACCATCATGATCGGCTCCAACGCGCGCAAGATGGAACTAAGTGGACATCTGAGAGTCCAAGGCACCGTCGATCCGCAGGGTCCCGACCCTGCCCTCGGCGCCTATCTGACCGGCCGGGTCAAGGAGGTCGACGATGCCGCTGTGACAGCACTCTTCGGCCACCCGGTGGTCCGACAGGGCGCCGTCAGCACCTTCGGCGTCAACGATCCGCTCTCGTCCTGGAAGGACTCCAGAAGCGCCGTGGCCAGGTTCGTGGCCAACTTCCTGGCCAAGAGCGAGAGCCGCCACGAGGCCAAGACCGGCAACCCCGACCTGAACACCCTCTTCCTGCTCAACATGCCCCCCAGGGCCATGGCCAAGATGACCAACGGGCTGATCGACACGGCCATGGTCGAGGCCATCGTGCGCATCCCCAATGGCCACCTATGGCGGGGGCTGGGCGGATTCATCGCCGGATTCTTCAGGAACATGTCCGCCAACCGCAAGACCGGAAAGGAGCTCAATCATGAGTGATCAGCACAGCCAGCAGGCCGGACAGCCGGCCCAGGGGAAGGCGACGACGGCCTCGCAGTGGGCGATTGTCCGCTGGTGGCGGCGGTTCAGCGACCGGCACACCACCCTGGCCCAGTTCATCGTCTTCTTCATCCTGTCCAACGGGGTCACCGTACTGCAGCTGGTGCTCATGCCCGTGCTCAAGGCCATCTTCAACGGCACCTCCCTGGTCGGCACCAACTTCCAGATCTGGCGCATGGGGACCGTCGGCGGCAAGCCCTACTACCTGTTCGACTACGCGGCCGGATCCATCGGCCACGGCGGCGGGGGCGGCCTGGCCTACTTCCTCGCGGTGGAGATCACCCTGCTGATCGCCCAGGTCATCAACTTCTTCCTCCAGCGCAACATCACCTTCAAGTCCAACTCCTCGGTCTGGAAAGCGGCCTTCTGGTACCTGGTGGCCTATGTGATCATCACCATCATCGCGGCGGCGCTGCAGGGCTGGTACAAGGACCCCATCTACGGCTTCTTCCAGCACACCCTGAACTGGGGCAGCCTGGGGACCACCATTGCTGATCTGGTCACCATGATCATCAACTCGGCCATCTCCTTCTGGGTCTTCTTCCCCATCTTCAAGGTCATCTTCCGTCAGGAGCCCACCGAATCCGAGACGAGCGCCCAGTAAAATTCCGGCCCCACTCCCCCGGCTGTCAATGAACCGGCATGCATCGGCATCCAGAGGGGCGGGGCCTTTTCCTCAAACCCATCATGTACAGTGGTCGCATACAACGGCCGCCGACATACCCGCCGACCCATTCTTTTGCGAAGTGATCGTTCATGACAGCTGACCGCCCGGCCTCCACGAGCCCGCTCGTTCTCACTTTCATCGTCCCTGCCTATAACATGGCCCGGCATCTGCCGACCTGCCTGGATTCGCTTCTAAGCCGGGAGGGGGACGATCTGGAGGTCATCGTGGTCGATGACGGTTCCACCGATGACACAGCGCAGGTGGTGCGGTCATACCGGGAACGCCACCCGCACACTCTCCGTCTGATCAGCCAGACCAACAAGGGCCATGGCGGCGCAGTCAACACGGGTCTGGCAGCTGCCAGGGGCCGCTATGTCAAGGTGGTCGATGCCGACGACTGGGTGGACCCGACATCCCTGGGCCTGGTTCTGGATCAGTTGCGCGACCAGTCGCGACGTACGAATCCGGTGGACATGGTGGTCACCAACTACGTCTACGAGAAGGAAGGCCGCAAGCATAAGCGGGTCATCAACTTCCGCAGCGTCATGGATCCGGGGCGGGTGCTGGACTGGAACCACCTGCGGCGGTTCGGACTGGCCCAGTACATGATCATGCACGCCCTGATCCTGCGCACCGAGGTGCTCCGTCAGGCCCATACCCGCCTGCCCGAGCACACCTACTACGTGGACTTCATCTACTCCTATCAGCCCCTGCCCTGGGTACACACCCTGCTCTACCTGGACACGAATTTCTACCGCTATCACACCGGTCGACAGGGCCAGTCGGTGCAGACCTCGATCATGATCGCCCGTGTTTCACAACTGCTGCTGGTCAACGGGCTCATGGCGGATTCAACTCCTGACCCGGGGACGGTTCCCCGTGGACTCTATCGTTATATGATCCACTATTTGTCCATCAACTGCGTAGTGACCTCGGTCTTCCTGATCCTCTCTCGCAAACCCAGCAACTACCGGAACAAGGACATGCTCTGGCGAAGGCTGGAGCACCGCTCCCCCGTCATCGCTTCCGACGTGCGCTCCACCCTGCTCTGTCGGATAATCAACATGCCGGGCCGGCCGGGCCGCCTGGCCATCCGTCTGGGCTATAAGGTCGCCGATGCCGCCATGGGCTTCAACTGATCGCCCTCCCTCGGCAGGAGCACACAGAGGCTGAACCAGTGATGCTCGGTACGTAGGGTTATCTCGCCCTGGTAACGATGGGCTATGTGCCGGATGGACTTGACCCCGTATCCATGCAGGCCACCGTCTGTCCTGGTCTTGGTGGTGGCCAATTCGCCGTTGCCCTTCCAATTCAGAGGCGAGGCGAAATAGTTTTCGATGCGAATCACCACGAATTGTCCCCGGGCGTACAGAGCCACTTTGATTAGGCGGCGGTCGGGCTCCTTGACCTTCCTCAAAGCCTCGATGGCATTGTCCAAGGCGTTGCCGAAGAGGGTGGAGACATCCATGGGCGACATCCCCTCCAAGAGCGAGCCGTCGGCCACCATGGTCAGGGTGATCCCCTCTTCCGAGCAGATGCGCTCCTTGGTCGACATGACCACATCAAGGATGGGGTTGCCGGTATGCTGCTGCGACCCGTACCGCCCGACCGCAGCCTCCAGCTCCTCGAAGTCCTGGGACTTGCGCTCAGGGTCCATCTGCGAACGCAGGGCGGCAATCTGATGCTTGAGGTCGTGGGCAAGCCTGCCCATGGCCTCCAGATTCTCCTTGGAGCGCATATACTCCCGATGCTGGCTGTAGGCCCGGGCGTTGATTGAGGCCAGCTCGGCGCTGGCATGGCTCTCCCGCAGCTGCTCCTGCTGGGCGTAGAGCATGGCGAACCCACACAGGTCCACAAGGGTGCGGATGTAGAAAATCTCCAGGCCGACCCGACCCGAGAAGGGGGTGTTGGTGGAGACGAAGCTCAGATTGGACATGGCGAAGGTGACCACCGCAATGACCGCGGCCATGAAGACGCTGCGTCCAGGCACCGATGGCTGTGCATCGGCGAAGTTGCGCCGCTCCGCCACCCAGGCCAGCAGCCCTACGCCACCATAGATCAGCACCAACAGGATCAGGGAGGCCGGGTCGTACAGGCTGTGGCTGGCAGGCCGCATGAAAGAGTCCAGCTGCCAGTGCAGGGAGGCAACCAGTTCAGCCAGGACGAAGGCACGGGCCAGCAGATAAGCCCCATCCAACGCGCCCACCCCTGAAGCCAGCATGATGATGGCATACATGCAGGCCACGGCCAGGCACATGCTGATGATCCAGAAGGCGATAGGGAGGGTGCCGGCCCAGTATTGAACGACAACCAGCACGGCCAGACCAGGCAGAAGGACCGCCGCCATCCGAAGGCGGGAGATTCTCGGCCCGATGGCCAACAGATAGACCAGGCAACCCAGCCATTCGCTGATGGCCGTATAGAGCCGGGGTATGTCGGGCAGGGCGTTGAGGATGTGGGTGGTGGTCATGGCCGACCTGCCACGTAGGCGGTTAGAGCCGTCATAAAGGATTTCTTGCGGGGTCGGCTGACCCGCAGCCGCTGACCGGTGGACATAATGCAGTCCTGGTCCTCCATGCCCGTCACATGGGCCAGATTGACCAGGTAGCAGGAGTTGGATCGGAAGAATCCCCGCTGGTCCAGCTGGCCCTCCAGACTCTTCAAGGTGCTGTTCGTGGTCAGCGAGGAGCCCAAGGTATGGATGACGCTGCTGTGGCGGACGGATTCGATGAAGACGATGTCCTTGAGGGGAATCCGGGTGGATCGTGCGCCCTCGGTAATCAGGATGGACAGGTCCACGCGGCCGCGCACCTGGGCGATGGACCGGTCCAGCTCCTGGGAGAAGGCGAACCAGGGCAGGGGCTTGAGCAGGTAGGAGAGTGCGCCCACCTCATAGCCGTTGATGGCGTACTGGGGGGCGGAGGTGATGAAGACGATGACCACCGACTCATCATGGGCGCGCACTCTGCGGGCCACCTCAATCCCGTCCATGGGGGTCATCTGAATGTCCAGAAGAAGGATGTCATACACGGGTCGATAGCCGTCCGCAAAGGCCTTGCCATCGGTGAAGACGCTGACCGACAGCTCTTCCTGGCGTTCCTTGCGGTAGCGGCTCAGGTAATTGACCATGGTCCGGCAGCTGATGGAATCATCATCCACCACTGCGATTCTGATCATCCTGGCGCACACTCCTTACCCCGGCGGCCGAAGACCCATGGCCGTCGTTATCACCGTTCTTCCATGATATCGGAGATGTCCGCATGGCAGACTCCGCTTTCCCGAAGCCGAACTCGGACTCAGTGAGTCTCAACCACCCGTGCGGTCTTGTAGCGCTCGGCCCGGGTCAGAATCAGGAAGCAGATGATTCCCAGCAGGGCAGATACGGCAATAATGCCAAAGCCCACGTTCCAACCCGATTTGCCCACGAGCGCACCGATCCCGTAGGAGGCAGTGGCTTCGCCGAATATGTAGCCGAACAGGCCTACAAACCCGGTAGTACTGCCAATGGCAAAACGCGGCGCCAGATCGATGGTCAGAGCGGCGATCAGCATCTGCGGTCCGTAGACGAAGATGCCCATCAGGGCTATCTCCAGGTCAATGGCCCAAAGGTCACTGGAAGCCCAGTAGCCCAGGAAGACGACCCCCAACAGGGCCATCAGACCTGCGGCCATGCCGGCGCGCTTGCCGTGGAAAAAGTGGTCGCTCATCCAGCCGATCAGGATGGTCCCCGGGATGGCCGCATACTCGAAGAGCGCGAAGCTGGAGCGCGCCTGAGCAAGGGAGAACCCTTTGGCTTCGTTCAGGTAGATGGGAATCCAGTTGAGCACGCCATAGCGCAGAATGTAAACGAAGGCATTGGACAAGGCCAGGACCCAAATGTAGGGGTTGGAGGCCACATACCGTAGGAAAATCTGCACAATGGACAGGTCGGAATGGGTCTGAAGCTTGGCGGCATCAATATTCTCGTCCTCATATTCCTCGGCCTTGTACTCCTGGATGGGCGGCAGGCCTACCGACTCGGGGGTATCGGCTCCCAGCAGCACAACCAGCAGGGCCATAATAAGCGAGATGATCGAGGGGACGAAGAAGATGCTCTTCCACATGTGAGGCCCGAAGGCGGCCAGGGCTACGCCCACAATAGGCGCCACAGTGCCCGAGCCCAGATTGTGGGAGGTGTTCCACATAGACACGAAGGAGCCGCGCTCTTTCTCAGCCCACCAGTTGGACAGCGACTTGTGGGCAGCAGGCGCCCCCATGCCCTGGAAAATACCCAGCAGGACCATGAGCACCATCATGACCCCCTTGCTGGCCGTGGCCCCAAAAATCAGGTTGAGCAGGGCAGACAGGACCAGTCCGGTGGCGATGTAGTAACGAGGGTTGGATTTGTCGGATAGCATGCCCATGACGAACTTGCTGATGCCGTAGGAGACGGCCAGGCAGAGCGTAATCAGTCCGATGTCCGCCGTCGTGAAGCCATAGTTGCGCTTAAGGTAGGGGGAGGCCACAGAGAAGTTGGAGCGGATGATGTAGTACCCTGCATATCCTAGGTAGATGCTGAAGAATACCCGTATGCGATAGGAACGATAAGTCGCAGGAATCTTCTTTTCGGGAACCTTCACCTTGGCAGGAGGGGCTGGTTTGAGAAAAGCAAACATAGTTTGAACTACTCTCTCTCTTTCCTTTTGTAATCAATCGGTCTGCACGCCTATGTGCACAGACTTGACACTGGAACTGCTCAGTCCAGACGCCACATTCGCAGTATAGGACGCCTTGGTGGAACAAGTCGGCATAGGACTCGATAGTCGGATGCATACATGTCTTGCGAATCAATTCTCACTTGTGGACGGGAACGGTTAGAGTCGAAACATGTCTACCTCCGCACCCTCTTCGTCCTGGAAACCCTCCACCTGGCTGGCCCGCCTGATGCTGCTGATGGCCGCGGCCGCCTGGGGAGCCGGATACACCTTCGAAAAGGTTGCCATGGAGACCCTGACCGTGCGCTGGCTGATGGGCATTCGAATCCTGTGCGCCATCGTCATCATGACGCCTTTTCTGTTGCCTCGGCTGCGCAGGACCGGGGCCATACACACCCTGGTGCCGGGACTGATTCTTGGGGTCAGCTACTGGGCGGCCTTCAGCCTGCAGATGATGGGGCTGACCACCATTGCTCCGGGCCGCAACTCCTTCCTGACGGCCACCTACTGCATCTTTGTACCCTTCCTGGTCTGGATCATGGCCCGTCGACGGCCGGCCCTGCGCCACTTCGTCGCTGCCGGCATCTGCATCCTGGGCGTGGCTCTGATCTCGCTGCCGGCCCAAGGCGGGGGACAGGGGCTGTCCTTGAGCACCGGCGACCTGCTGACCCTGGCCGGTGCCCTACTCTACGGGGTCAACCTGGTCATCACCGGCTTCCTGACCAAGAAGTTCGATGCCCCCACGCTGACCTACCTGGAGCTGCTCTTCGGCGGCATCCTCTTCCTGGTCTGTGCGCTGATCTTCGATTCCTTCCCCACTGCGGCCGACTTCACGCCCTCAACCCTGGGCTCCATGATTTATCTGACGCTGATCTCGACCCTGATGGCCCAGAACTTCCAGAACATCGCCTTCTCCAGGGTCCCCGCCGCCCAGGGTTCGCTGATCCTGTGCTCAGAGAGCCTGTTCGGCATGATGGTCTCGGTCCTGGTCCTGCACGAGGAGCTGACGGCCACCCATCTGCTGGGCTTCGCCATCATCTTCGCCGCCATCATCCTGTCCGAGGTCAGGCTTCACCCCCGCCGGTCGTCGGGGGATTCCTCCGCACCTGTGTCCTCCTCCCGGTAGGCTGTCCCGGGCAGGAGGTCGTAGGGCATCTGCCGCTTGATCAGATAGAAGACCAGCAGGAGCAGGGCCAGGATACGCGTTGCAATCTGAACGTTGCCGGTCCAGGGGCCAAAAACGGCCAGGATGATTGCGGTCCGGAACAGATAGAAGAAGAAGCGGGACCAGCCATGCCGCTGCTTGGTCTCGATAGTCATGTGGGTGAAGGTGGCACCCAGCGTCCGTCCCCGGCGGGGCAGGGGAATAAGCAATTCGAAGATCAGCAGCATGACCAGGTCAACTACGGTCCCGAACACATCCAGAGCGGATGTGGCGATCAGCAGCCCGCCAAAGCGGTAGTGACCGTCCAGCTGATAGGTGCCCAAGCGATGGACCACATAGGTCACGCCCATCCCCAGAGACATGGACAGGATGGTGGCCAGGAGCAGATCCAAAGCCAGGGAGACGGCACGGTGTATGAACCCGGGGTTGGTGACCAACTGGGCGGCGTCAGCCTGACGGGTGGGAACGAGTTTGTTGGCCGCCATGGCCACCAGGTAGCCGATTATGGCGCCTGAGGTATTCCAGATCAGGTCGTCTACGTCGAAGAGGCGATAGGCGCAGCCCACGATGCCGAAGACCCCGGTCAGCTGGGCCGTCTCAATGAAGAGGGAGACCAGGATGGCGACCGGCAGGGCCAGGATGAAGCGCCAGCGGAAGACCCGCCCCATAATGAAGCCCAGGGGCAGGAAGAAAGCCACATTGAGCAGAATCTGCAGCATGGCCATCCGTCCGCCTGTGCTCAGGTCGGTTAGGAACTGCAGGGGGTTGAGCTGGGGAGTCAGATGATGGGTGGCACAGAAGGCGGCACGATCGTCGGGCATGGGCCAGAGGGTGAAGAAGACCAAGGCCAGCAGGTATAAGACGGTCAGGTAGGCCGCCATGGCTGCGGTCAGCCGCAGCCGGTGGTAGCGGTTGTAAATCAGGGCAAGGATGGGCAGGGTCAGAATCAGCGAGGCAAGGGGCCAAAAGACCAGAGATATGCCGAAGGAGCCGCTGAAATAGTCCAAGTACGTCGAGAGCATAATTCCAGTCTAAAACGCTCCCGGGTCTATCGGCCGATTGACTGCGCCCAGCAGGTGTTCAGTCGTCGCCCAAGGTCACGTGGATGCCGCCCACCAGGGAGCTGACCAGGTTGTACAGGAAGGCGAAAATGGTGACCAGAACCACTACTATGACAATCTCGAAAATGGAGAAGATGGTCACCGAACTCAGGACCGTCCCCAGACTCAGCACCTGGCCCAGATCGAAACCACCCGCGTCCAGACCTGTCTTGGAAATGACCTGGGTCAGGTTGTCGAAGAGCCCCATGGCGTTGAGCAGGAACCAGAGCAGGGCAGCGGCCACCACTTGTATGATGCCCCCGGCGATGGCCAGCAGGAAGGTGACCTTGGCCACCGACCAGGGCTCCAACCGGGTCAGGGACAGCTGCATGCGCCGGGCCCGAGGCACGTGGGGACGCGCCGCCGAAGCCGAAGCCACAGGCCGGACAGGACGGGATGAGGATACCTTGACCGGACCGGCAGCCGAGGCTGTGGTTCTTGCTGAACGTCCCGATGCCGTCCTGCCGGCTGCAGGAGCCGGGGGAGTGACCGATGATGACCGACGGGACTCGCCCTGTGCGGATTCATCAGCCTTGGTCTTCCCCTTTTGGGACTTACCAGCACCCTGCTTGCCGGCCTTGACCTGCTCCTGATCATCCTGGCTCATCGGCACTCCTTGATCCTTGCGTTCAATGGCCCGCGCATACCGCCGCTGGGCCTGCATGACTTCTTATGAGGCTACCAGTCTTGTCAGACTGGTAGCGGACCAACTCAGTCCTCCTGGGTCAGGCTCTGGCCGTCGCCGGTTCCGGTGGTGGCGATGGGCTGATCCTTGGCTGCCAGGGGAGCGGCGGGAGCCAGGTCACTCTGACCGGCGTCCCCTTCCTGGTCGTCACGTTCGGCATTACGGGCGATGGAGAGAATCTCGTCGCCCTTGTCGGGCTTGGCCAGGGTGACCCCCTGGGTGTTGCGACCGGTCCGCTTGACCTCGGCCACGTCGGAACGGATGACCTTGCCGGACTTCATGATGGCCATGATCTGGTCGTCCTCGTTCACCACCAGGGCGCCGACCAGGGATCCCCGGCCCTCCACCATGGCGATGGCCTTGACGCCGTAGCCGTTGCGGCCCTGCAGGCGGTACTCGCTCAGGGCGGTTCGCTTGGCAAAGCCCTCGTCGGTGACCACCAGCAGGTCATCCTCGGACTCACTGGCGATTACGTCCATGCTCAGCAACTCGTCGCCGGGGCGGAACCGCATGCCCTGGACACCGGCGGTCTGCCGACCCATGGGCCTCAGGGTGGAGTCATCGGCCGGGAAGCGCACACTCATGCCCTTGCGGGAAACCAGAATGATCTCGTCATCGGCATTGCAGAGGGCGGCACCCACCAGCTCGTCGCTCTGGGGCACCTCCTGTCCCTCCTCGTCGGTAACGGTACCCAGCTCCATCAGCCGCACGGCGATCAGACCACCCTGGCGGGGCGAATCATACTCAGCCAGGCGGGTCTTCTTGACCCGTCCGGTTCGGGTGGCCAGAACCAAATAGTCGGCATCGTCGTAGCCGTGTAGGGAAAGGACCTGTTCGATCCGCTCGCCCGGGCCCAGCTGGAGCAGATTGGCCACATGCTGCCCCTTGGAGTCGCGGGAACCCTCAGGCAGTTCATAGGCCTTGAGCCGGTACACCCGGCCCTTGTTGGTGAAGAAGAGCAGCCAGTTGTGGGTGCTGGTCAGGAAGAAGTGGTCCACCACATCGTCCTCGCGCAATCTGGCCCCGCGGATGCCCTTGCCGCCGCGGTGCTGGGCCCGGTACTCGTCGGCCTTGGTCCGCTTGACGAAGCCGGAGTGGGTGACGGTGACCACCACCTGCTCATCGGCGATCAGATCCTCCACGTTCATCTCGCCCGAGTAGGGGACGATCCGGGTACGACGCTCATCGCCGTACTTGTCGACGATCTCGTCCAGCTCGTCGCCCACGATGGTGCGCTGGCGCTCGGGATGGGCCAGGATGTCGTTGTAGTCGGCGATCTTGCGCATGAGATCCTCGTGCTCGTCCAGGATCTTCTGCCGTTCCAGGGCTGCCAGACGACGCAGCTGCATGGCCAGGATGGCATCGGCCTGGACCTCGTCCACGTCCAGCAGCTCCATCAGACCGGTACGGGCCGTCTCCACATCCTTGGAGGCGCGGATCAGGGCGATGACCTGGTCGATCATGTCCAAAGCCTTCAGATAACCCTGCAGGATGTGGTCTCGGTCCTCGGCCTCACGCTTCAGATAGCGGGTGCGCCGCTCGACCACGTCCAGCTGGTGGTCAACCCAGTGGCGGATGAAGGCGTCCAGGCTCAGGGTCCTGGGGACCCCGTCCACCAGAGCCAGCATGTTGGCCCCGAATGTCTGCTGAAGCTGGGTGTGCTTGTAGAGGTTGTTGAGGACCACCTTGGGCACGGCATCGCGCTTGAGCACCAGGACCAGACGCTGGCCGGTGCGGCCCGAGGTCTCGTCGCGCATATCGGCGATGCCCTGGATCTTGCCGTCGCGCACGGCCTCGCGGATGGAGGAGGCCAGCCGGTCGGGGTTGACCTGGTAGGGCAGCTCGGTGACCACCAGGCACATCCTCCCACGGATCTCCTCGGTGTTGACCACTGCCCGCATGGTGATGAGCCCGCGTCCGGTCCGGTAGGCCTGCTCGATGCCCTTGTGACCCAGAATGGTGGCGCCGGTGGGGAAGTCGGGCCCTTTGATGATGGCGATCAGGGCGTTGAGCAACTCCTCCTTGGAAGCCTCGGGATGCTCCAGGGCCCAGTGCACGCCCTTGGCCACCTCACGCAGGTTGTGCGGAGGGATGTTGGTGGCCATGCCCACGGCGATGCCTGCCGACCCGTTGACCAGCAGGTTGGGGAAGCGGGAGGGCAGAACCGTGGGCTCCTGGGTCTTGCCGTCGTAGTTGGGGATGAAGTCGACCGTGTCCTTGTCGATGTCTCGCACCATCTCCATGGCCAGGGGGGCCATGCGGCACTCGGTGTACCTCATGGCGGCCGCCGGGTCGTCGCCTGGAGAGCCGAAGTTGCCCTGGCCGTCCACCAGCGGATAGCGCATGGACCAGGACTGGGCCAGACGCACGATGGTGTCGTAGATGGCCGAATCGCCGTGGGGGTGGTACTTGCCCATGACGTCGCCCACCACGCGCGAGCACTTGTTGTAGCCGCGATCGGGCCGGTATCCGCCGTCGTACATGGCGTAGATGACCCTGCGGTGGACCGGCTTCATGCCGTCGCGGACATCGGGCAGGGCCCGCTCCACGATCACGGACAGGGCATAGGACAGGTAGGATTCCCGCATCTCCTGCTGGAGATCAATGGGCTGAATCCGTTCGCCCTTGAGGAGGCCGTAATCGGTGTTGTCCATCTCCTGGGGGCTGAGCGGCTCGCGAGACCCGTCGGGCAGGTTGAGGCCGTCCTGGTCCGGACTGTTGTCGTTGTTGTTATCGTCTGCCAAAATCGATCCTTAGCTCAAAATGGTGAAAAAGGGAGGCGTCCGTCTCAGGCGTCGATGAAGCGGGCGTCGTGGGCGTTGCGCTGGATGAACAGACGCCGGGGTTCGACCTCGTCGCCCATGAGCATGGTGAAGGTTTCGTCGGCCTGCTCGGCGTCATCGATACGGATCTTCTTGAGGATGCGGTGTTCCGGGTCCATGGTGGTCTCCCAGAGCTCCTGGTAGCTCATCTCGCCCAGACCCTTGTAGCGCTGGATGCCTTCGCCCTTGGGCAGCTGCCGGCCGGAGGCCTTGCCCTCGGCCAGGACCCTGTCGCGCTCGGCATCGGTGTAGACGAAGCTGTGGGGCCCCTTGGTCCACTTGAGCCGGTAGAGCGGTGGCATGGCCACGTAGACGTAGCCGGCCTCGATCATGGGCCGCATGTAGCGGAAGAAGAGGGTCAGATTCAGGGTGGCGATGTGGGCGCCGTCCACATCGGCGTCGGCCATGATGATGACCTTGTGGTAGCGCACCTTGTCGATGTTGAAGTCCTCGCCGTATCCGCCGCCCACGGCCGTGATCAGGGATTCGATGGTGTCGGACTTCATCATGCGGTCCAGGCTGGCCCGCTCTGTGTTGAGAATCTTGCCGCGCAGGGGCAGGATGGCCTGGGTCATGGGGTTGCGCCCCTGGATGGCCGAGCCGCCTGCGGAGTCGCCCTCCACGATGAACAGCTCGCACTCCTCGGGGTCGCTGGACTGGCAGTCCTTGAGCTTGTCGGGCATGCCGGCGGTCTCGAAGATGGACTTGCGACGGGTGTTCTCGCGGGCCTTCTTGGCTGCGATCCGGGCCCGGGAGGCCTCCATGGCCTTCTGGATGATGGACTTGGCCTCGCCTGGGTGGGCGTCGAACCAGTCGCTCAGCCTCTCGGTCATGACCCTCTGGACGAAGGTCTTGGCCTCGGAGTTGCCCAGCTTGGTCTTGGTCTGGCCCTCGAACTGGGGATTGGTCAGCTTGACGGAGACCACGGCGGTCAATCCCTCGCGCACGTCATCGCCAGAGAGGTTGTCATCCTTGTCCTTGAGGATGTTCTTGTCCCGGGCGTAGCGGTTGATCATGCTGGTCAGGGCCGCGCGGAACCCCTCTTCGTGGGTGCCGCCCTCGGTGGTCGCGATGGTGTTGGCGAAGGTGTGGACCGACTCCGAGTAGGCGGTGGTCCACTGCATGGCCACCTCGGCGGAGATGCCCAGCTTCAGGTCCTCGGCCTCGAAATCGATGACCTCGGCCTCCACAGGCGTGGCCTTCCTGACCTTGACCAGGTAGTCCACATAGTCCTTGATGCCGTTGGCATACTGGTAGCTGACGGACTGGCCCTTCTGCTCCGGGGTCTGCTCCTCGCCCGCCACCTCGTCGCCGGCCTGGTCATTGGGACGCAGGTCGGTCAGGGTGATCCGCAGGCCCTTGTTGAGGAAGGCCATCTGCTGGAAGCGGCTGCGCAGGGTCTCGAAGTCATAGACCGTGGTCTCGAAGATTTTGGGATCGGCCCAGAAGGTCACCGAGGTGCCGGTGCTCTCGTCCGGCCCCATGGCCTGGTCCCTGGACAGGGGAGCGGTGGGCTTCTGGTTGTGGAAGTTCTGATGCCAATGGTAACCCTGTCGACGCACCTGGACATCGATCCGGGTGGACAGGGCGTTGACCACGGAGATGCCCACGCCGTGCAGGCCGCCCGAGACCGCGTAGCCGCCGCCACCGAACTTTCCGCCGGCATGCAGCTTGGTCATCACCACCTCGACGCCGCTCTTGCCCTCGCCTGGCACCTCGTCCACAGGGATGCCGCGGCCGTTGTCGTCCACGCGGATGCCGTTGTCGGGCAGGATGGTGACTTCAATATGGTCGGCGTACCCGGCCAGGGCCTCGTCGACCGAGTTGTCGACGATCTCGTAGACCAGGTGATGCAGGCCCCTGGGGCCCGTCGAGCCGATGTACATGCCGGGACGGACGCGGACCGCCTCCAGCCCCTCCAGCACCTTCAGATCGCTGGCGTCATAATGCTCTGGGGAAAGCGAGTCATCCAGCTGCGCGTCGTCCAGCTGATCCTGGCCCGTCATACCGTCATCCTGAGGCTTGTCCTCCTCATGCTCCCGACCCTCTTGCGGGGTCCGGGACGGGTCAGTGTTGAGTTCTGCCACGGATAGTCCTTTCTGCACCCCCATCGTCGGCCACTGACGACAAAGCGGCTTCCGTTCGTAGTCGAGCGGGGGATCGAGTCATGGTCACCAGGTTCCAAATCGTCCATAAAGGGGCCTTGGAAGCGTTTGACCCTATAACCTATAGATTACCAGCGCTAGGGGACTTTAGGCTTACAGAAAGCTGGCAAAACGGTATTCGCAGATTATGGGTTCACCCGTAGGTGTCGCGTACGCCTCGGCCAGGCGGATCGAACCGTGAACGGCGGAAGCTGTAGTTGTGGGGGCCGGTCACCCGGATCTGCTTGACCGGCATGCCCAGCCGCCTGACAATGGTCGCCTTGAGCTGGGGAACCAGGTAGGTCAGCTGGGTGGCCCAGACCGTGGTCTGCGCCTGGATGATCAGCACGCCATCCCGGTAGGAAACCACCCTCGAATGGGCGGCGATGCCGGGTCCCACCACACTGTCCCACTGGTTGCGCAGCCGGGCCACCTTCAGATGGCTGGTCCACCCGTTTCCGGCAGCCAGGCTGGTCACCACGCCTCCAAGTTTGGCTGGGTCGCGGCCGGGCTTGCCAAATGCGTACCAGGCCTTGCGGGAATTGTCCTCCCGCTGCCGACGAGTGGCGGCCCGTCGGGTGCAACCCTCGAAGACCAGGGCCGGCAGCCGACGCTGATCCAGGTGCAGTGTCTCAACCATGGGCGCCTTCATGACAGGTCGTTCCCCTCCGCCTCATCCGACATACCCGAGTCGCCATTGGCCGTCCCTCTGGTTCGACGCAGGTCCTGCATGGCACTGGCGATGGCCGGATCCTGGGCGGCCGGATCGGATGGCTGCACAGGCTTCAGCCCGGACACATCCACCAGCCTGGCTCCCTGTAGGGAGGGAATATCGCTGTCGGCGGCCACGGTGATCAGCACCTGGTCCTGTTGGCGAGCAAAGTCCAGAATCTGGTCCCTGCGGCCCCGATCCAACTGGGCGAAGACATCATCCAGAATGACGATGGGCTCCAGAGAGCGACGATCCTTGACCACCTGCAGCAGAGCCAGCCTCAGAGCCAGGGCCAGGGTCCACATCTCACCGTTGGAGGCGAACTCCCTGGCAGGCATACCGTTAAGGGTGAAAGCCAGATCGTCGCGCTGGGGGCCGATCAGATTGGTGCCCCGGGCCACTTCCCCCGGGTATATCCGTTGAAAGTGACGACTGACGGCCTCGGCGACCTCGGGACCGGTCTGCCTATCGGGCCCGATCTCCTCCAGGGATGGCCGGTAGGTCAATCGGGCATCCTGATCGGGGCCTGCCAGCCGACCATACAAATCGCTGAAGGGCTGGTCCAGGGCCTCTACCAGAGCCGCTCGTCGTCGGCTCAGATCCAGCCCGGTGCGGATGAACTGCCCGGTCCATACCTCAAGGCCTGACAGGGCGGCTTCACGCCCATCACCTGAGGGGTCATGGCCCGCCTGGGAGAGCTGCTTGAGTAGGGCGGCACGCTGTCTGGCCACATGGCGAAAATCCTGCCGAACCTGGAAGTAGTCAGCATCGAGCTGACTGCCGGCCTGATCCAGCACGGCCCGCCTGGCTGCCGGCTCTCCGGAGACCATCAATTGATCCTCGGGGCTGAAGGTCACGCAGGGCACCTGACCTACCAGGTCACGCTGATAGAGGGACGGCCCGCCGTTGATTCTTCCGCGATTGGCTCCCTTGGCGGCAATGGTCAACTCATAGTCGATGGCGGTCCCGTCCTGCTCCAGCCTGGCTCTGATGGTGGCCTTGGACTGCCCACGCTCCACCAGGGGCAGAGAGGACGAGGTCCTATGGCTGCCGCCGGTGGACAGGACCTCGACGGCCTCGACCAGGTTGGTCTTGCCCAGGCCATTGCGCCCCTCCAGAATGGTCACCCCGGGCTCCAGATCGAGGACACAGTGCTCCCAGGAACGGAAGTGATCCAGAACCAGACGGGAGATGTGCACGGCGATTGTTCCTCGAACCTGCCCAGGCGTCAGTTGTTGAAGCGCATGGGCACCAGCAGGTAACGGTAGTCCATGGACTCCTCGGAATCCTGCTCCTGCTGACCGTTGAACTCCACGGCCTTGACCGCCGAGGTCATCTTGATGCGGACAAAGGGCTCAGCGATGGCGCCCAGCCCGTCAATCAGGTAGCTGGGATTGAAGGCCACCGTGATGTCCTCGCCGTCCAGATCCGCCTGCAGAACCTCGTGGGCCTGTGCTTCGTCAGCCGTGCCGGCGCTCAGGGTCACCTCGTTGCCGGAGAAGACCATACGAATGGGGGCATTGCGCTCGGCCACCAGGGCCACACGCTTGATGGCGTCGATCAGATCCTGCCGGGCGATGACCGCCTGGATGGGGTATTCGTCCGAAAAGAGACGATCCACGGCCGGAAATTCCCCGTCAATCAGCTGGGTAGTGGATATCTTGCCGGCGTTTTCCACACCCATGATAGTAGGGTTGTCGACCTCGTAATCCATGGTCACGTTCTGGTGCTCATCCAGGGACCGGGCGATGTCCCGCAACAGGGAGCCACGAATCAGCATGGAGGTGGAGAAGTCGGCATCGCGTGGAGTCCAGGTGAAGCTCGAACGGGACAGCCTGAAACGGTCGGTGGCGGTCATGACCACCTTGTCCCCAGTGATCTCGGTCTTGACGCTGGTCAGGACCGGACGGCTCTCTTCCCGGGAAACAGCGACGATGGATTGGGAGATGGACTGGATAAAGGTTTCGGCATCCACCTGGCCCATGGGCTCGGGCACGGCAGGGAGGTCGGGATATTCGCTGTCGGGCATCAGCTGCAGGGAAAAAGTGGATTTGCCCGAGGTGATGGTCATCTTGGATCCCTCGGTAGACAGGTAGGTCTTCTCTGATGGCAGGGATTTGGTGATGTCCGCCAGCAGTTTGCCCAGCACCAATGCCGTTCCTGATTCGTCAATGCCTGCCTCAATGTGGTTTCTTGCTGAAACCTCGTAGTCGAAGGCGGAAAGCTTCAATGTTCCGTCAGAGGCTTCCATCCTGATGCCTGCCAGAATCGGCGAAGCCGGTCGGGAGGGGATGATGCGCGTGGTCCAGGCCACTGCATCCGAGAGTGCGGATGAATTCACTTCTACTTTCATGGGAGCCTTCTTGTCGACGAATGAACTGGACTCATTCTATCGAATAGGCCGGGTGATGTGGTTGGAGTGAATGGATGTGCTTGAGTGTGAAGATGACTATTGCATAAATATACATAGAGTCATCGTAATAAGCTCGGTGGATGCTGTGGATAAGTTCTCGAATC
The DNA here is from genome assembly GCF_016100645.1 of Bifidobacterium sp. M0353. NCBI lineage: Bacteria > Bacillati > Actinomycetota > Actinomycetes > Bifidobacteriales > Bifidobacteriaceae > Bifidobacterium > Bifidobacterium sp. M0353. Next base: position 307,645 of record NZ_JACFSB010000002.1, read on the forward strand.
CTTGCAACGAGGTGGATGGGCATTACCCGGGTGATGTGGATAAGTGGTGAGATTGATGTGAATAAAAGGTTAAGTTATCCACAAACGCGGATTCTCGGCTAGTTGTCCACAAATGTCTGGTGGTTATTCGCTACAAATTCACCACTTGTCCCCGAAAAATCGGTGGGTTATTCCCAGGGTTTGCCCACATCCGGGGATAAGTAGGTGGATATCTTTTTCTGTTAATCCACACAGGTATCTGCGTGTCGTATCAATTCTGAGGTTGCTTGAGCCGGACCGTCAGCTCCATGACGTAGTTGTAAATCTCCCGCTTTTCCTGCATCTCGTTGGATATGCGCGTATAGGCGTGCATGACTGTGGTGTGATCGCGGCCGCCGAAGACCTCGCCGATGTCTACCAAGGACATGCTGGTCATTTCCCGGGCCAGATACATGGCGATCTGCCGTGCCAGGGCGATGTTCTTGGTGCGGGTGCGGCCGACGATGTCATCGAAGGTCAGATGGAAGTACTTGGCCACCTGGGAGATGATGTCAGTGGGCTTAATCTCCACATCCGTGGAGAAAAAGTCCTGCAGTGTCTGTTCGGCCAGGGCCGTGGTAACCGGCTGATTATTGAGGCTGGCCACGGCGGTGACACGGGTCAGGGCACCCTCAAGCTCTCGGATGTTCTCAGTGAAGCGTTCCGCGATCAGATCCAGAACCTCGTTGGGGATGCTGACCCCGTTCATGGAAGCCATCATTCTGAGGATGGCCACCCGAGTCTCCCGGTCTGGCGGCTTGACGTCTACGGTCAGACCCGAGTCGAAGCGCGAAATCAGTCGTGATTCGAAGCCTTTCAGATTCTTGGGCGCCACGTCCGATGCGATGACGATACGCTTGTTGGCGTCATGCAGGGCATTAAAGGTGTGGAAGAACTGGTCCAGGGTGGCTTCCTTGCCCCCCAGAAACTGGATGTCATCGATAAGGAGCACATCCACCTGCCGGTAACGGCGATTGAATTCCGCGATCTGGCCTGATCCCTGGGTGGAGTTCTGCAGGGCATCGATGAACTCGTTGGTGAATTCCTCCGAGTTGACGTATCGGACCTTGAGCGAGGGATCCTTGACCAGGGCATAGTTGCCGATGGCGTTGAGCAGGTGGGTTTTGCCCAGGCCCGAGCTGCCGTAGATACACAAGGGGTTGAAGTCCTGGCCTGATCCTTCGGCCACAGCCAAGGCCACGGTCCGCGCAAAGCGGTTGGAGTCGCCTGGGACGAAGGTGTCGAAGGTGGCGTTCTTGTTCAGGTGGGTCTGCGGGTCGCGCTCCACCCGGTTCTGGCCCATGGGGAAGCGGGGCACGGTGAAGGTGGGCCGGGATGCGGGCCTCTCCTCACTCTGCTGGTCGGCATCGGCGCCCGCCGTTGGCCTCATGGCGGGGGAAGGTTCGGACAGTTCGGCCTGCATGTCCAGGGTCATGGGCACATAGGTACCCTCGTGGAAGTCATTGACGGAAACAATCGGGGACTTGGAGGTTCCAGCATTCTTGGTCCGCCAGCCCGAGCGGACCTCCGAGCTTGATGATCGGTCGGCACCGGCCTGACGCTGATAGTCGCCATAGGGATTCTGAGCTGGACTGGGAACCTGACGGAACTCGCCGCTGCCCGGGGCGGAACCAGCCATGGCTGATGCGTGTTGTTCGTTCGGCTGATCGGCAGCCTTCTGCTTGGCCATCTGCTCTGGGTAGACGATTTTGATGGCCGGGAACATTTCCTGGTTGGTGACCAGCTGCAATGCGTTGAGGAGGGGCTGGCTGAGCGGTCCCTGCACAGCCTCCTGGGTGGCCTTGGAGGAGACCCGCAGAACGATGGTGGTGCCGAAAACCGCCTCGGGGGTGATGTCCTCCAGCCAGCCCTTGTCTCTGGAGGTCAGTGAGCTGCTGTAGCGGAGCACCTGCAGGACCGAATCCCAGATTCTCTTGGCCTGGGCAGCGGCATCCAGCGGATCCTGCGCCATCAGTGTGCTCCTCTCTTCTCGACGACGGATTTCCCGGTCTTCCTGCTTCTCTCAAAGTAGACAGTAGCCCATTGTTACACCGACTTTGCGCGGTTATCCACAGGATAGCGTGTTGTATCTGCGATGAATGTGAATAACAGTGATGTAATTTGTGGATAAGTAAGGAGGCTCGTTCTCCCGCTATGACAGGGTTTGCACAGGGTATGGAGCGGTCCTCGCCAGCTGTATGGCGGAAGCCTGTTTGACTCAGTCCCGGCTCATGTGTACCGTGATATAGCTTGACTCATTACGAGCCGTACTCGAGTATGTCTACACACGGGAGCAACGAATTATGAAGAGGACATTCCAGCCCAACAATCGCCGTCGTCACATGAAGCACGGATTCCGCGCTCGCATGCGCACCCGCTCCGGTCGTGCCCTGATCAACCGCCGCCGGGCCAAGGGCCGTCGGACCCTCTCTGCCTGAGTCGGATCCCAATCCCTTTTCAGAAGGTGGAACGGCTGAGGAGCCACCGGGAGTTCACGGCGGTGCTCAGGCGACGCCATCGGGTCAGCAGCAGGGATCTGGTCATACATTATTCGATACCCGGATCTGACCGGACGGCGACCCCGCTGCCGGTGGCATCGGCTGTGCGCGAAGGGCGGCATGACATCCTGCCTGCAGGCAGACGCCGCATGGGGCTCGCTGTATCCAAAAATGTGGGTAAGGCCGTGACCAGGAACAAGGTCAAGCGGAGATTCAGGCAACTTGCCGGATACAAGGAGGACCTGCTGCCATCCTCCTGTGATTTGGTCATGCGCGCCAAACCCAGCGCTGCCAGAGCCACCTACAAGCAGCTGGAAGAGCAAGTGGACAGGCTCTTCCGCGACCTCATGCGCAAGAGCGGAAAGACTGCCAACGGTCTCGATGTACAGGGACAGTCGGAGTTGCAGCTCGCCGCGGGATCCAAGCGTCAACCGGTTCAACTGCCGGCAGTCAGGGAAGGATGCAGGGCATGAGCGGCCTGGCCTCGCGGGCTCTGCAGGGTGCAGTCCGCTGGTATCAGCGCCACATCTCGCCCCTTTCGCCGCCGAGATGCCGTTACTACCCGACCTGTTCCCAGTATGCTTTGACCGCTCTGAGGAGGTTCGGGGCCTTGCGTGGAACAATCCTGGCCGTTCTGCGGCTCTTGCGTTGCACGCCCTTCAACAATGGCGGGATCGATGACGTGCCCCAAAGATTTTCCATCTTCTATCGGTTCTCGTGGTCCAAGGCCCATGAGGAGGCCCGGCTGACCCCCATGGCCCCAGACAAGGAGACGGCCTGACAATGTTCCAGAACAACGACACCTTTACTTTCGATACGGGCATATACGGCTTCTTCTACAAGATTCTGTACCCCATCGAGTGGCTCATGACCTACATCATGACCTACTGCCACAAGTTCCTGACTCTGATCGGGTTCCATAAGGGTCCCGGCGTGGCCTGGGCGCTTTCGGTAGTGATGCTGGTGCTGGTCGTCAACCTGTGCGTGCTGCCGCTTTTCATCAAGCAGCTGCGATCCATGCAAAAGATGCAGGCCCTGCAGCCCAAGTTGATGAAAATCCAGAACAAGTATCGCAACAAAAAGGATCCGGCCAGCCGAGAGGCCATGAGCCGCGAGACCATGAAGGTCTATCAGGACAACCATGCCAACCCTATGGGGTCCTGTCTGCCCGCGCTGGTCCAGGGCCCGGTCTTCATGACCATGTTCTACGTGCTTTCGGCTGTGCCCTTCATTGCCCGGGGCAAGCGGGCACCTCTGGGAGCATTCAATCGACAGGTGGCACGAGAATTCGAGGAGACCACCTTCTTCGGTCTGAGGATTTCTGACAACTTCATGTCCGCCCAGGGTGCCGGCCGCATAGTCATTGTGGTCTTCATCGTGCTCATGTGCCTGGCCATGTTCTACTCGCAGTTCCACAACGTCCGGCGGAACATGCCCCGGTCGGCCATGCAGGGACAGCAGTACAAGATGCAACAGATGATGGCCTTCATCTTCCCGGTCATGTACATCTTCTCGGGTATCTACTTCCCCTTCGCCGTGCTGATTTACTGGTTGACCAACAACCTTTGGAACCTGGGCCGAACCCTCTTCCAGGTTCGCCATATGCCCACTCCCGGCTCGCCGGCTGCAGAGAGCAAGGAGGAGCGGGATCACCGCCATGAGAACGCTCGTCGCAAGCGCCAGGGGCTGCCCTCTTTGGAGGAGGAGCAGCTGATGGAGGCCAAGCGGTTGGAGGAGGAAGCCCGCAACAACAAGAACGTCTCCCACCAGCGTTCTCAGCCCCACCGCAAACGCCGCGGCCGTTGAGGCGGCTGCTGACAGTGGTGACCGGCGTGGTGACCCAACTTTCGGTCGGGTGGATACTGGAGTAGTCTGCAATCATCACGTCCGTGTATCCTCAATACTGGACACTCGATTGGTGACCAGGAATCCGACCAGGAATCCAGTGGACCTGAGGTTATGAATCGGATGTAAACGCGTGTAAGGAGAGCATAGATGTCTCAGTCTCTGGACCAGGGAAAGACCATCGAGCAACTCAATGAGGAGGCGGATGTCGCCGCCGATTATCTGGAGGGGTTGCTGGACATCGTCGATTACGAGGGTGATATTGAGATGGGGGTGCGCAACCACCGTCCAACCGTGCAGATTGTGGCTGACGACGACACGGATATCAAGCATCTGATCGGCAAGGATGGCGAGGTAGTCGACGCTCTTCAACAGTTGACACGGCTGGCCGTGCAACAGAAGATAGGGGAGCGCTCCCATCTGATCGTGGATGTGGACGGCTTCCTGCGGCGCAAGCGTGAACATCTTCGCGAGCAGGCCCTGGACGTGATTGACGAGGTCCGTGAGACTGGCGAACCAGTCAATATGAAGCCTATGAACTCCTTCGAGCGCAAGATCGTCCATGACATGGTTCGCGAGGAGGGGCTGAAGTCACGCTCCCATGGCGAGGAACCCCACCGTTATGTCACCGTCTACCTGAGGGCCAAGAGCGAAGACGAGGACCTGCCTGACGATGTTGAGGGTGAGCCAGTCGGGTATGAGGCCCCGCTGGAGGCGGATGAAACCGATCAGGTCGATGATGCGGCTGGCTACGCGGCTGATGACGATCCTGCGGATGCCGATAGGGAGTGACTGTAGAGCCACGCAGGGCTGTGCGCCGATGAAGTACTTATGATGTCGGCCTTTTAGATTGGTCCACTGTTTGATGCGGTCGTACTCCCAAGGCTGTTGTGCTATCTACCAAGGTTGTGCCATTTGGCGGGTCTATTGTGCCAGCTACCAGCTATGTCGAGTCGTCTTGTTCACGATGGTGGTTAGTTCGCCATGATGTTCAATCAGAAATGCCCATAGTTGTTGATTCTCTATCGGAGACTGTACCTATGCTGTTTTCGATAGGATACTGATATATGGCTCTCGACGCTCTTTTGCGGTTGAAGACCATATGTTGGTGGCAGTCTTAGGAATCCGAAGGTTTTCGATTCTGACAGTGTTAAGTCCCGCGGACACGAGACAGTATGACACTGTCGCAGTCTTTAGCTGTGACCAGACTGGGCGCCGAAGGTGAATGTAAGGAGTTGAAATGGCTGTTGTGGATGAAGAGCTGAACGATAGTCCCCTCTTGAGGCAGGTGCTCGGCGATGCTCTCTTGCCCATGCAGCGTTTTCATGACAAGCTCTTGCGCGAGGGTGTAGAGAGGGGCATCATTGGTCCTCGCGATGAAGACATTATTTGGGAGCGACACATTCTCAATTCAGCGGCTGTTGTACCTTTCGTGCGAGAGCGATTAACCACTGACAGTCAGACAGCAACGGTGGCGGATATTGGTTCCGGTGGGGGCTTCCCCGGTATTGTACTGGCAGCTTGCCTGCCGCAGTGCAATGTTGTTCTTGTCGAGCCAATGGAGCGGCGTGTGATTTGGTTGCAGGAAGTCGTTGATGAATTGCACTTGACTAATGCGGTTGTGCTTCGCAAACGTGCAGAGGATCTGGTCCGGAAATCATCCCATGCGTCAACGCGGCATAACAAAAAAGGTTTGCATGGCCGGCATCACGATCGCAAGCGAAATGCAGAACAATCTGTTTCCGTTTCCGGCAATGGTTCCTCAGCCTTTGCTACGGCAAGAAATGGTGACAGCCAACAAGATGCAGTTGTAAACAGTCATGACTCCTCGACGGTAACTGGTAGAGAAGGTCCAGTAAACGTCGACTTCTATCCTTCGGTTCGACAGAGTTTTGATGTCGTGACGTGCCGAGCTGTAGCCCCCATGACTAAGCTCTCAGGATGGACTCTACCTCTTTTGAGATCGGGAGGTCAGCTTATTGCTCTTAAGGGTCGTTCGGCACAGGCTGAGATCGAAAAGGCCGCCAAAGAGATAAAAAAATGTCATGGAGAAAATCCACGAGTTTGCCAAGCTCCAGTTGCTCCCGGTCTTGAGGATACTCACGTGGTTCTTGTGGACAAACGCTAAAGCACGACACCGATATGCATTAATGAATGACTGCGGTGTCAGAAACTCGGCTTGATGGCACGTAAGAATCGACTATACAAGATAAAACATTATCTCAATTCAAGATAAAACCATATAGAGTCATTGATCGGAGATTGACTGATTATGTCAGATCAGATTTAGTCGGTCTTTTCCGCGCATCAGCTTGACTGATGCTTAATCAAGATGGATGGATTGATGGATTATAAGGGAATGTAAATAGGCGGGTCATCTTTACTGTCTGCCACGGATGTCCTTTCAGTCTGAAACTTACTAGGTTTTTTGATGTTATAGATTGACCTCAGCATCACAAACCACAGTCCACGCGATATATCATTGCTATATTATTTGAAATATAGATGTTCTATCTCTTGGTTATTCCGAATCGGGCTGCGACTCTTTGGCTTTAGCCTGTCAGTATCATTCCATCCCGATCTAGTATTCCACACAATATTGCTCAAGTAGTATGATGTTTTATCTCGGACTTGGACGTACCGCTATCATTCTGACGTTGTATTTAAATTCTCTGGAGACGTCGTCCTTTAGCTGTTTAGTGATCCATCAATTGACTTGTTTCAATTATTAGACTTTTGTTGCTATGCTCGTCTTACTGTCCCTATATAGATGTTTCCTTCACATCAGGGGAGCCATTGCTTCTTGACCAGTGTGTTGATCTTTGTGCTTCCTCATTAACATTCATAGAGTCATGCAGTTCTAGCGTATGTGCGGAAATCATATGAACCATTGATTAATTAGCACAGAGAAGTCTTCGAATCAGTCCTCGGCATGTAATATTCCTGAGATGTCGGAGTACCGGGACAACTGAATTGAGCATCACGAATCCTATTCACCGGTATCAGATTAGTTCATTTGGTGATGTTTCACGTGAAACATCACCAAACAAATATTGGCTTTGATCCGTTTCAGGTAAACAGTACCCCATTGATTACTGGCTTGGTCGATCCAAATGGCTCAGTGGACCGTTGAAGGTAGGAATTTGCGTATGATTCTATTTTTGAGAAGCGCCATTCAAACCTATTAGATTTTGTAGCATCAACGCACAGAATTTCATACAGTGAGTGCCACTGCTTGTCGAGGGTTTCTAGATAGAGATCGGTTGGAATGTTTCACATGAAACAGTCACTTCAAATAGCAAGAATCTAGATCAAGGTTATTGGAGCATAGGGGAAAGAATATCGCATGCTATTTTAAGTATTAATAAGAAAAGTAGTTCATGGCCCTTTCTTTGGTAGTGATGCTTTAACCATAATCACACAAACTCAAATGAAACATTGATCGGTAAATGTCCTCCCTTTACATGGCGATATGAAAATCCACGCTAGGAATAACTGGTTTTAGTGGTGTTCACTAAAACCATAAGTAGTTAATGCTCTTGGATGAAAAGATGTGAAAATAAAACAGACAAACCAATGTCGCTGGACTGTGTAGAACTGATAATCAGCGGAGCAACTATATTTCTGGGGAAGCCTAGATGTTTCACGTGAAACAATATTCTGTTGTTTTAGTATTGGGCTTGTCGCACAAAGTTCAATCTGGGGATTGCCGCAGTATTTACGACGGCCATCCAATATGTGGATTGTTCATTGATTATAACCATGAATCTTGCTGCTAAAATTGACGACGTAAGCAATTTATCGACTCGCTCCACTCAAGTTATGCACAATTTAGACCCGGTGGTTGAATTATCCACATTATTGTCCGTGAACCATAGCAGGAGTTGTGAGGTGGCAGAATTGTCAATAATTGCAAGGCAAAACTAATAATCTAGAGTAAGGGTCCATTCCATAGGTGTTGATGAAACTATCCACACTTATCCACAGTTATGAACAGTGACGGTGTATAACTTGCGGCCGCTCTGACATGTCCAACGAGGACGGGAAAATTGAATGGTTATCAAAAGGAGGAAGGTTCGTGACCGCATCGAAGAAGGTGAAACCCGTTTCGAGAAATACCCCGGAAGTCGGTGAGCAACCCACGCCGAACACATCAGGTATGGAAACGGCAACGGATATTCTGAATCGAATATTCGCTGACGGGACCGGTTCGGTGTCCGGTGCGGAGATGGCAGATCTATCTGCGCGATATCAGGCCTTGCGTAAGGCAGAATTCCCTCACCCTACAAAAACTCGCTTTATTGCTATTGCAAATCAAAAAGGCGGGGTAGGGAAAACCACGACCACCGTTAATTTGGCATGTTCGTTTGCTGAATTTGATCAACGTGTGTTGGTCATCGATATGGATCCCCAAGGCAACGCATCCACTGCACTGGGTGTGGCTCACGAATCCGGGACGCCGTCAACATATGATGTGCTTGAGGGTCGTCTTGGTATCGACGACGTTAAGGTGGTTTCCCCTGAATTCCCCAACCTTGAGGTCGTCCCATCTTCGATTGATTTAAGTGGTGCTGAGCTCGAAGTTGCGGATATGCCCAACCGCAATCAACTCATGAAAAAAGCAGTTGCCGACTATCTCAAAGTTTGCCATCAGCATTATGACTATGTTCTTGTTGATTGCCCGCCTAGCCTTGGATTGCTGGTTCTGAATGCTATGTGTTCAGTCAATGAGGTATTGATTCCAGTGCAAGCTGAATACTATGCTCTCGAAGGACTGCAACAGTTGCTGCATACCATAGGGCTTGTTCAGCAGAGCTATAATCCTTATCTCGTAATCTCGACCATGTTGTTGACTATGTATGACAGACGGACACTGCTCAGCAAAGAAGTGTTTGATCAGGTCAAGGAACATTATCCAGAGATAGTGCTTAATACGACCATCCCGCGTTCAGTCAAAATCTCTGAAGCTCCCAGCTTCCGACAAAGCGTTGTCACCTACGACCCTAAGGGAGCAGGTGCTATCGCATATGAAGAGGCAGCGTTAGAAATCGCCCAGAGGTCCGAGCAAGTGCTAGAACACATAGCCAATAGAAGACAGGGGGAGTGAGGACATGACAAGCCGTTCACGGTTGGGCAAGGGCTTGGGGGCTCTATTCCCCGCCCTGCCAGGTGAAGATGACGAAACCAATGTTGAAAAAAGTCGACAACAAGATGACAAAGTACCGAATTCAGGTAACGAGCAGCCTACCCTTCAAGGCTTGTCTACGCAATCGGCCGGACAACAGGGCCCACTGACGGATGCCTCAGAAAAAGAAGGAGCCAAAAGAGAACGCAAGACAATGCATTCAGGTCGTGCAAGCTCTCAACTTGCTGCAACGGCAACTTCTTCCAAGAGCGGTCGCAAACGTTCCAAGACGGGACAAGGACGTGTCAGCATTTCTGAGTCTCTCGGCGAGGATGTTTCACGTGAAACATCCACTTTGAAGAGGACTACCAAGCGTCGGTCTGTCCCGTCCATCAGCAGCCTGGAACACCCAAGTGATCTGTTCTTTGGACCTACGACGACAAATGTTTCACGTGAAACATCGTCCATGATGGAATCGGGCGAGAGTGTCGACCGTCAGGCAAACGAGACTCGGCAAAGCACCAACCGTGCAGGTGCTGTTCGCAATGATAGCGAGCCGAATAAGACGGAGGGCAACAGCCAAGAGCTGTTGAAACCTGTCCAGGGTGGGTACTTGGCCGAAGTGCGTGTGGATGATATCAGGCCTAACGCCCAGCAACCACGGCATATCTTCGATGAAGACGAGCTGTTGGAGCTATCCCGCTCCATCAAGGAAGTCGGTGTATTGCAGCCTATAGTAGTGCGTAGGTCGACTCTTGCTGACGGCCCACGGACAATCGAGGATAAGACCACCTCGGTTGGCGATGGGAGAAGTAAATCCAAAGCAATTGATGCTGAGACCGGTGAGGAACGATCGAGTCAGCTTCCAAATCAGAAAGAGGCGAATCTGCGGCAAACAACTCATTATGAAATCATAATGGGTGAGCGTCGTTGGCGAGCTACCCGATTGGCTGGTCTGGATACCATACCTGCAATTGTGAAAACTACGAGCGATGACACCATGCTGCGCGATGCCTTGCTCGAGAATCTTCATAGAGTGGCTCTTAACCCCTTGGAAGAAGCAGCCGCTTATCAGCAGATGATTGATGAGTTTGGCTTGACTCAGGACGGTTTGTCCAAGTCAATCTCTAAGTCCAGACCACAGATCACCAACACACTTCGATTGTTGAAATTGCCCCCGAGTGTGCAGAAAAAGGTTAGCTCAGGCGTGCTGTCAGCCGGACATGCCCGTGCCCTGCTAACTTTGCCGGATGAAAAGTCAATGGCTGCCCTGGCAGACAAGATCATTGCTGAAGGTTTGTCGGTAAGATCTACCGAAGAACTTGTCGCGTTGCAGACAGGGTCGGCGAAGAAGAAAGCAAAAAAGCCTAGAGTAAATGCCTGGGCGGATAGTCCTGTGCGCCAGGATTTGGAAAGTCACTTTGATACCAAGGTGGCTATTAAGGGCACGAAAAAGCACGGGAAGATAGAAATCGTATTTTCTTCACCTGAAGACATGGACCGCATCGTCGCCATTCTCTTGGAGAAGAATCAAACCGCAAGCAATGACGGTCATTCGGGCGATAAAGGCTGGATCTGATCCCGTAGTTTGGTACGATTCTTAAAAAGCGACTGCGGGGGTTGCTCAACCAAACCCCACCGCTCCTGCAAGCGATTGCTTCGTAGCTTAGTCTGGTTTTGTCTGAGCTGTAAGCAATCGCTGCCTTTCTCTTATTTGTCTTAGTGTCGGAATGATTGGGCAGTTATCAGCATGTGCTACTCAAAGAACTCTGTGTTTGTACTGAAAGATAGTGTGCAATACACATATTGCTGGCAAACTGTAGACTGTGACAACCTGCTGACGAACAAGCCTGGTCATTTTGGGAGGTAACTACTCCTGAGTGGATTGTTATCTCCAATCCTCGGTATCTCAAATGCATAGCTGTCGATAAACGGATGGGTATGTTCAAGAAAAAGATATGCAGTGAGGCGTTGACTGGTTGACTAATTGGCTGGTTGGGCATTATCGGATAGTTGCTTAGGTATGTGTCAGATAGCCATAAAAGTCCATATAGCTTGTATACGACTTTTGAGGGAGGATAGCTCTGGCACAAAAGGGAGTTAGCAAACCTCGACAGGCGAGGTTTGTAGGGTTTGCGATGTGTCGATGGGGGAGGGCTGGTCGTGGGGTGCTGTCTCGGCGGAGAGGGGCTTATATGTCAGCGGGGAACGATTGGAGCAGCTTTAGGATTTGTCGTTTTCCTGTTGGGTAGAGGGTCCGGTTGTGGTCAATGAATAACTAAAGGAAACTTGATAGGCAGCTGTGCGTAATCAATAAACAAAGTGCCTGGCATTTACAAACTGCCAGGCACGTAAATTCTTGTTTGTGAAGGCGTATCAAGCCTTATCGGTTATCCAAACTCGTAAGATATTCCTGAGCATCGAGTGCAGCACGGCAACCCATGCCAGCAGCGGAAATGGCCTGACGATAAATCTTGTCGGTGACATCACCAGCGGCAAAGACTCCAGGTACAGAAGTCTTCGTTGACCCACCCTCGACCAGGATATAGCCGTCCTGATCCAGGTCAACTTGGCCATTAAGGAAAGCGGTCTGAGGGGTGAATCCAATGGCGACGAAGACTCCGTTAACTGGAATGGTGGATTGCCGGCCTGTGGCTGTATTGCGTACGTCCAAGGAGGTAACGCCACTATCGTCGCCGTTGATCCGCGTGACGACCGAATCAAGAAGGAAGTTGATCTTGTCATTGGCCTTGGCACGGTCCACCATGATTTTTGAAGCGCGGAAGCCTTGGCGGCGATGGATCAGTGTGACAGAAGAGCCGAAACGGGTCAGGAAGTCCGCGTCACCCATAGCAGAGTCACCGCCGCCAACAACTACGATCGGCTTGTCTTTGAAGAAGAAGCCGTCGCATGTGGCGCAGTAGGATACCCCTCGTCCTGAGAACTCGCGCTCGCCAGGAATGTCCAATTTACGATACTGCGAACCAGTGGTGATGACGACGGATCGAGCTTGGTATTCTTGGCCGCCATCGGTGGTGATCCGCTTGATGTCTCCGTGCAAGTCGACTGAGACGACATCATCGTATTCGATCTGAGCACCAAAATGTTCGGCCTGATCGCGCATCTGATCCATCAAATCGGGACCGAGCACTGCTTTAGGGAATCCTGGGAAGTTTTCAACTTCCGTCGTGTTCATAAGCTGACCGCCGGGCGTTAGAGCTCCAGCAATAACGAGTGGAGCATATCCAGCTCTGCCAAGATAAATGGCGGCGGTGTATCCTGCGGGTCCGGACCCTATAACAATGGCATCATGAACAGTTTGCTTCATAACGCTACTGTATCCATTTAGGATGACTGGGTCACACGCGGTGGGCGAAAAGGGCGCTTGTATCTCAAGGTCACTCGGGTTCAGACAGGAGCAGGCTATCCTTGAACCATGGAGAAAACCGTGATAGTAGCCATTGTAACCAATATTGGGACGATTCTGGTGCTGATTTGGTTTATGCTCCGAGTTAATCGGTTGCTGCGGGAGCACCCCAGCCACCAAATAGAGGACAAGAGTGAGGATGACAGCTGGCATAGCTGGCGTTTTTGGAATCCTCCGAGTCCCGATGAAAATGACGACGACTTGGATGCTGATTCTCCGATAACAGACAAAAGCCTTGATGCTGATGAAGATGTGACTGCTAGGACTACCGACCAGTATGTACCCTCAGCTCAGGACAGACCTGGTGAAAATTCTTCGCACGTATCGGACAAGGGCGAGGGAAGCAGCAGGGACAAGTAAGACATATATAGCCAGGCAGTAACATAGACGGTTCAAACACGGTGGGGCACAGTTTCAACTGATAATTCGAGCCTGCGAAAGTACGGTCTTTCGATAAGCACGGATGCGCCTGGATATGTGTATATGTACCCTCTGATTTGCAGGGGATTGATTGTCTTGATCTATGGACTTTTATTGATAGGCTTTGCAGCGGGCGCGTAGGAGCAAACCGCGTAAGCAATATGACCCGATGGATTAATCCTGATATGAAGATCGCACTCTCAACGATGAGGATGAGCGATTCGACGAATGAATTGGTGCATCAATACTGGTGACAGAATAGCAATTTACTGATGCGGACTCAGCTCTCATTCGAAGTCTTGGTGGCAAGTAAAGAGGCTTCGATTCTTGAAGACACTAAAGCGGCGATGCCTATATATCGATATATGTAGTCACGTCCGCTTGACCAATAACAAGGTAAAACATCCTGTGCTGAATGACGCAGAACTCATGGTGGTTGCGATTCCATGAAGGTTGTGTTCATTTTCATCCGTCCCATATCTTTATTCGACTCGCACTGTTGACGAGCGGGAATCGCTGTCAATCACAGGCGCTGTATCAGTGGGACCTTCGCTGGAGTTGATGAAGTAAGTTGCTATTCCCGGGATGTTTCACGTGAAACATTTGATGCCGGCCACGATTGCATGCAAGGGTATGAAGCGATACAGCTGTCTATTGTGAGTTGAGTCCTGGAGAGTGAACAGCCATTCCGGCATTGGTAATTTATTAGCCTGCATTGCTTCTGCACGTTAGCCTTGTCAACAATACAAAAACCGACACTGAACATCCCTTTGGATCAATCTTGGCTTTGGCTGAGCAGTAAAGATGAGGTGGGGTAGTAAAGGAGAAGCGAGTTAGTAAAGGAAGGTAGTGAAGGAGGGGAGTAAAGGAGGGGAGTAAGTGGAAACGGAGCATAAAGGGGAAACGAAGAGTCGAGCTTGACGCATGGAGGGAGGAAGGAAATAACCGACGAGGGGTGGTGGATGGTGAATGACTGGCATTTGATTGCCGGAGAAGAATGATGATGAGAATTAAGAATAATAAACGCAGAATAATAAACGCAGAATAGAGCATCGGGTTTAATGAATACGAACTGTTAAACCTTACTGTGCCAAACTGTTTATCCGTACTGTGTGTAGGGTACCAGCCATGCGTATTATATGCTCTGCCTGTATTTGCAGGCTACGGCTATTGCAGGTCCGCACGATGTATATCGCGCAAATTGCACACCATACATCGGGCGGATCTTGCTTATGAAAACCGAATGACAGGCAGAACCAGACGGGCCTTGAAGCTTCAGTTAGTCCGTTTTTGATTCAAAACTGATTGAACCAATGCAGTGTATAGCTCCGGTAGCTTGTAGCCGGCAGCCAAGGCTGATTGTGGCAGAAGCGAGGTGTCCGTCATGCCGGGCGCCACGTTGGACTCCAGGAATTGTGGCTGTCCTTGGGCATCAACGATGAAGTCGGTGCGTGAGATGTCGCGGAGCCCCAGAGCCCGGTGGGCGGTCAGCGCGGCATCGTTCACAGCCTGTGTGGTCTTGGCATCCAGTCGGGCTGGAACATAGAACTCCGTCGGGCCGGGTGTAGAACGAGCCTCAAAGTCGTAGGTGCCTGAGGGGGTCCAGATTTCAAGCGGAGGCAGAACCAGGGGGTGTCCGTCGAATTCGAGGATGGACACGGAGACCTCGGTGCCAGTGACGGCCTGTTCGATCAGGGCCACATCACCATAGGCGAAGCAGTTGATCAACGCCTGAGTGAGCTGGCTCTGTTCAGTCACCATGGTGCAGCCCATGGCTGAGCCGCCCATGGTGGGCTTGATGAAGAGCGGGAGTCCCAGCGAACCCAGAAGCATATCGATAACGGGTTCGACCCCCAGCTCGCGGAACATGGATTCGGGCAAGGTCACGGAATGCGGAGTGTGCAAGCCGGCCATGCGGACAACGTTCTTGGCGATGGGTTTGCTCCAGGCGGTCCGAGAGGCCTTGGCCCGGGATCCGATGTAAGGCAGTTCCGCCATCTCCAAGACATCACGAATGGAGCCGTCTTCGCCGTTGGCACCGTGCAGCAGAGGCCAGACCAGATCAGGACGGGTCTTCTCATCTGTCAGGTAGGGCAGGAGCGAGCCATCCATGTCGTGGACATGGACCGTCCATCCGGCCTCCTCCAGGAATCCCTGGACTCGATGTCCCGAGCTGATGGAGACATCGCGCTCATGGCTGAGGCCGCCGCAGATAACCAGGAGGGACTTATCAGCACGCTTGGTGGCCTCGCTCGCCAGGGAGATGACATCGTCCATGGTGAACGGCGTGGCCTCACGGGTGGAGCGATGCGAGGTCCGTCTGGCTCTTTTTGTCACTTCGCCAGCACCCATGGCCGTGGTGTTGTCCGGGCCGGCGACTGTGGTCGCCGTCGCACTCGCGGTTGTCTTGGCCTTGCCGGTTGCCGGGGTTTTGCCGCCGGTCTGCTGCCGTGGTGTCTTGCTGTGCTTGGCCGCCATGATTCAGCCCCTTTCCTTGCCGCTGTCGGGCTCGAACAGCCGGACGGTGGCGAGTTCGTTCTCGATGACCGTGGACAGTCTGCGTATTCCCTCTCGGATCCGATCAGGAGTGGGGTAACAGAAGGACAGGCGCATATGGTCCGCACCCTCCCCGTTATCGTAGAAGGCTGTGCCTGACACGTAAGCCACCTTGGCGGTGATCGCCCTGGGCAGCATGTCCTTGGCGTTGAGCCCCTGGGGTATCTGCAGCCAGATGTAGAAGCCACCCTTGGGCTTGAGCCATGAACAGTAGGGCAGGTATTCCTTCAAAGCCTCGTCCATGGCATCGCAACGTTCCTTGTACATCCCCCGGTAGTCGTTGATCTGTGACTTCCAGTCGAAGTTGTCCAGATAGGTGGTGATGGTCATCTGGCTCATGTTGGAGGGGCAGAGAATGGCCGACTCGTTGGCCAGAACCAGCTTCTGTCGGATGCCGGGAGGCGCAACCATCCAGGCCACGCGCATACCCGGAGCGATGATCTTGGAGAAGCTGCTCAGGTAGACAATGCCCTCGGAGTCGTAAGAGCGCAGGGCCGGATAGGTCTGGCCGTCGAAGGCCAGTAGTCCATAAGGATTGTCCTCCACAATGAGCACATGGTATTTTCTGGCGATCTCGATGATTCGCGGCCTCCGCTCGACGCTCATGGTGGCGCCGGCAGGATTGTGGAAGTTGGGCACGGTGTAGAGGAACTTGACCGCCTTGCCCTGGCGGCGCTGCTCCAGAATGGTCTCCTCCAGAGCCTCGGGGATCAGTCCGTCTCCGTCCATGGCCACGTTGACCACATCGACCTGGAAGGATTGGAAGACCCCCAGGGCACCCACATAGTTGGGTGCTTCGGCCAGCACTACATCGCCGGGGTCGCACATAATTCTGGTAATCAGGTCCAGTCCCGACTGGGAACCGTTGACGATGACCACATCATCCGGCTGGACGTCCTTGATGCCTTCCAGCTCCATAATGGGCAGCACGTCTTCGCGCAGGTGGGGATCGCCCTGTGCCGATCCATACTGCCAGGCCACCTGGCCCTTGCTCCGCAGCATGTCGCCAAGCTGGTCGGCCAACTTGTCGAAGGGCATCCGCCCCAGGTAGGGCATGCCACCCGCCAGGGAGACCACCTCGGGTCGGTTGGCCACGGCGAAGAGGGCACGGATCTCGGAGGCGCGCATCTGCTCGGCTCGAGTTGCATAGGAGCTGTACCAAGGATCGTTCTTGATGACCTTGGACGCGATATTGGGATCATCCGCCATAACTGACTTCCGCCTTCCTGCCGCCGTTGTCTAAGGAAACTGTATTACCTGTAGGCACTATGTAGGAGGAAAAATCCAACACATTACCATTTCGGTACACCCATAGTATCGGCATGTGGATGGGTGGGTGGTCATGTCTGCTGATGGGTCCATGGGGCTTGCAGGCAATTTGCGGCTGACAGATGGTCTATGGGTCGATGTCAGAATGATTCGCCTTTGTTGTCGTCGACCCACAGTCATGCTCAGAAGGCCTGAACGGAGGTGAAGCGCAGGCTGTTTCCCGGCATGCCGTCCATGGGCACCCAGACGACCAGGTCCTGAGTCCTCACCGGCTCGCGCAGGGTGACCTGGGTGGTGCCCGAGGCATCGAAGCTGAAGTCGGCCAGCGGCTGTCCCTGGTTGGGCTGAGCCGCCGTGGAATTCACATAGACCTGGGCATGACCGCCGCTCTGAGGCGCGACGATGGTCAGGCGGGAGACCTCTTCCGGCTGGGTCAGGTGCATATACCATCCATAGCCCTGCAGGCCGGCAGGCTTGTTGAGGAAGAGCTGGCGACTGGTCTTATAGGCCGTGGTGTTCTTGGGCTTGGGCGGATCGGGAACCTTACCGGCCTCCTTGTCAGCGTGGCTGACCTTGTCTGCATCAGCATCCGCGCCAGCCTGAGCCTGATCGTTGTCATCGCCATTGCCATTGCTGGAGGGGGATGCCTCCTCGTCCCCATTGGTCTTGCCGGGGAAGGGCACGTTGGACATGACCGGCCAGCCACCCTCACTTTTGCCGACCTTGGATCGGGATCCGGTAATGGTCGAGAGGGCCCAGACCAGGGCCACCACAACGATTACAGCCGCTATGGCGATGACCACCGAGCGAGTCGTGAAGCGGCCGAACAGACGAGTGTCAGCCATATCGGCCTCGTCGTCCAGATCCTTATCCTGCTCATCGTCGGGAAGTACCGAGTAAGTCACCGGCACAGGCATGGAGTGGATTTCAGGCGTGAAGCTGGGGGGCAGCGGCTCCATGACCGTGGTCTGCTGCTCCTCCTCGTCGAAATCAGGGCTCTTGGAGGATCGGGCTGTCTGGTCAGGTGCCTTGCCGGGCGCCTTGGTCTTGTCCGAAGCAGCGGCGGAAGAGGAGTGTTCATTCCGGGCTGCAGGTTCTCCACTGCCTCCGACAAGAGGTTCGGCGGCCTCAGCTCCTGTTTGGCGCGCACGCGAATCGACGTTGCCTTGTGGAGCGCTCAGGTTGGATGTTGCCTTGGCGGCCTGGCTGCTGCCGTTCGCCGCACCATTCTCCTGGCCGCTGGACTTGTGGAAGTCCCACTGGGAGAAGCCTCGCTCCACGGGGTTGTTGGCAGTCACGCCGTTGCCGCTGAGAGCCTCGGACGGTTTGCGCTGATCGTCTTTGACGGTCGGCATCCGTCCGGTCACAGCCTTGGACTCTTCCTCATTCACGGCTGCGGGTCTGGCCGCCGTAGCTCTGAGTGCGCTCACATCCATGGCTGCGGTCTTGCGGGAGGAGCTGTTCAGCGAACGCAGCCGCTGGCGCTCGTCAAAGAGCGAGAAGAGGTCGGTATCCGTATCCTCCGGATTGAGCATTTCGATCTCGCTGCGGCCGGGGAAGAGCAGTTGGTTGGTCTTCCAGTGCGGCTCATGGTGGGATACGGTCTGCCTGGCAGGCAGGGCCGAGGAGGTCAGCCCCTCGGGAAGCGGGAGTACGTTCTTGGGGTCCACTGGACGCAGGGCGACGGACTCGATGGAGGCACGGCCGTCCAGTCCGGGCCAGATCAGATCGCTGTCGGTCAGCTCCTCGGGCGGGACCCAGGGGCTGAGCAGGGCCGAGAGCTCCGCCAGGGTGACCAGCGGAACCGGTACGGTTCCCTGCTCATTCGCCAGGCCCAGCCCGCGCATGCAGATGATTTTGAACTCTTCCGGGGCCTGCTTGGGCAGCTCCTGCAGACTGGGCTGCCGTCCGTCCTGGTCGGGTCGGCGCGTCAGCATGGCATAGAGCACGCCGGCCAGCTCTCGTATGGCATACTCCTCGTTCGTCAACCCCGTCTCAGTTGAGACTGACGGGTGCTCGAGCATAGGCGATATGGGTGCATCTGCCAGGGTGATCGAGGCCGGGGCCAGCCTGATGGTGCTCGTGGAGACCGCATAGTCGATCATGCCTGCGGCATGCAGGGTCCGCATGGCCTCCGTGACCTCTCCCATGATGGTGCCGATGGCCCGGTCGCTGAGTGTTTCCCCGGCGGGTCCGTGCATGTAGTCCTTCAGGGACATGCCGGCATCGGGGGCGG
The DNA here is from genome assembly GCF_016100645.1 of Bifidobacterium sp. M0353. Lineage (NCBI taxonomy): Bacteria > Bacillati > Actinomycetota > Actinomycetes > Bifidobacteriales > Bifidobacteriaceae > Bifidobacterium > Bifidobacterium sp. M0353. The sequence continues at coordinate 327,039 of NZ_JACFSB010000002.1, forward strand.
TGACGATCAGGGAGACCTTGTCACGAGTGTGCAGCTGATAGACCGGGGTGAAACGGCGATCCTTGCTCAGCGCCAGGCTTGAGGCGTTGATGTTGATCCGGTCCATGCAGGTGGAATCCCCCGCGATGAAGAGCTGGCAATCCCTGTCCAGGACCTTGTCCTTGGCCCGCCAGGCGCTCAGACCGTTCGCGCGGCGGAGCAGGGTGACCAGGGTGTATCTGCCGAGGATGGTGTCTCCGATATGCGCGTTCATAGTTGCCGAGCTCTCATCAGAAGTGGGGCGCCGCCTGTAGTCGGCGACACCGTGGTGGACCTTGCTGTTCCTAGGTACAATCCTAACGGGTTGCGGGGTCGGGGGAGCCGGTGGAGGTCCGGCTATCGCGGATTCTCCATCAGCGTCGGACTCGCGGGCCTCCTCGAAGTTCTCCAGCGCTGCGTCCATGCCGGGCAGAGCGGAGTCGGGGGAGGAGGAGTGCACCACCCTGACCGAGCGGTCGGCCAGCCGGGAGGGTCGCTCCTGCAGTGCGTCCAGGCTGCGGACGGGGTGCCGGGCTGTCCTGCCCAGCCGGCGGGCCAGATCAACCAGGAGCTGGATGAATTCCTCAGTGCGCAGGGCTACCAGGGTCACGACGTAGATGACCGCCGTCAACAGGGTGATGACCACGCAGATGAAGAGTGCCTGCACCCAGCTCATGTGACCCTGCCGGCCCTGAATCCAGGCTCCGACCAGATGGGTCACCGGGGTTTTGACCGTCAGGGCGGCCGCCAGGGCCAATCCCGCAGCCAGGAAAGCCTTGGTGTAGGTGATAAGAATCCGCCGCTCGTCCAGATTTCCCTGGAAGGGGCTGCGCAGCATGTGAGCCAGGACAGGGAAGCTGAGGAGGCTGCTCAGGGACAGGCTCAGCCCTACCATCGCCGCCCAGTAACGGGGAGGCAACAGGCGTATGGATACCAGAAGCACTGCCACCTGGATAGTGTTGGAGACGGCAGCGAAGATGAAAGGATGCCGGCCATCCTCGAAGGCGTAGAAGGTGCGCTGAATGAGCAGGAAGGCGCTCGTGGGAACCAGCCCCAGGGAAAGCGTTATCAGCGGTCCTGAGATAAGGACAGACTCGTGGACGCTTACCGAGGGCAGCAGGGCTCGGGTGATGGGCACTGGAATGGCCAGCAGGACTGCGGCGAAGAAGAACATGACCAGTCCGACGTTGCGCAGGGCCTGGCTCAGATCATTGCGGGCATCCCCGATGCGGCCGTCAGAAACCGCCTTGGACAGCTTGGGGAAGAGGGCCGTGCTGACCGAGACTGCCACCAGCGAATAGGGCAGGATGAAGATGGTGTAGGCGTTCTGATAGGAGCCGTTGCCGGCGATGTCAAATGGGTTGCCCTCCAGGGGGGCGCCGTTGTTGACGCGGGCATTGACCACGTTGGCCAGCTGGTTGATGACGACCACGCACATGCTCCAGGCCGCCACCGAGCCCATGGATCGCAGGCCGATTCCGCGCAGGCCCCAGCGAGGACGATAGCGGAAGCCGCTCATGATCAGGGGGATGAAGAGGACCAGCGCCTGGAAGGCCACCCCCAGGGTCCAGGCTCCGGCGGTCAGGGCCACCTTGCCGTTGTCCCAGAAGCCGACCGGCTGATTGCGGGCGTTGCCGAACAGGAAGATGAAGGCCAGGAAGCCCAGGCAGCTGATAACGTTGGCACCCACCGAGCTCCAGGCGTATGCGGTGAACCGGCCCTTGGCGGCCAGGATCTGCCCCAGGACCGTGTAGAGCCCGTAGAAGAAGACCTGGGGCATGCACCAGAGCGTGAAGGAGTTGGCCAGGGCCCGCTGTGCCGGGTTCCACTTGGAGTTCAGATAGATGGTGGTCAGCACCGGAGTGCCCAGCATCAGCAGCAGGGTCAGCAGGGCCAGGAGGACCATGGCGACCGTGATCAGCTTGTTCAGCCGGTCTGCTGCGTCCCGCTCCTTGAGGGTGCGCACAATCTGCGGGACCAGGACGGCGTTGAAGATGCCGCCCGAGATCAGGGTGAACATGACCTGAGGGATCATAGCGCCGGTCTGGTAGGCGTCGGCCGCGATTCCGGTGGTCCCTATGGCGGCTGCCAGCAGGATGGTGCGGATCTGCCCGGTCACGCGGGAGGCCGCGGTGCCCGTGGCCATGATGGCGGAATTGCGCCCTACGGAACTCATTCGTCCGGGTCCTTCGTACGGTGGAACTGCCGCCAGAGCCCCAGGAGTCCCAGGAGCACGGCGATGACAATGATGATCAGGCCGCTCATGTCACTCAATCGCAGATTGCTGGTGATCTGAGCCCGGCGCACCTGGCCGAAGGGACGGCCCTGGCTGTCCAGCAGACCGATGTCCACGTTGGCTCTGCCGGCTGCGGCCACTCTGACCTTGAAGGTCACCTGGGCCTCGGACCGGGCGGGAATGACCGCCTCCGCCATACGGGAGGTGACGATCTCCATGGAATCGGTTCGGGCGCTGATGCGGGCGTGGACGGGATAGGGGTGGCTGTTGCTGACGGTGACGGGCATGGAGGCCGTTTCGCTGACGACGTTCAAAGACTCGCTGGGTGTGATGCTGATGCCGTCCAGGAGCCGGTGGGATATGGCCTCGGCCTGATCGGCCAGACCAGAGGCGGCTGCAGTTCCGCCCAGGGATTTCAGGGCCAGATCGTCGTGGGCGGCGGTCAGCTGGTTCAGCCACTGATGCGGATCCTTGGGCTGGCGGGCGGTGGTGTCGGCATCCTGGCGGGCCAGGGCCTGGCTGTCGGTCTTGCCTGCTGAGGCGCTGGCGGTGGGTTGGGAATCCTGCTTGTCGTCAGCCAGGATGGAGGTGGCGAATCGGTCGATGTCAGCACGGCTGGCGATCAGGGAGTCCAGGGTGCCTGTCGGGCCATCGCCGTGTTTGGCGCTGCCCTTGGCGTTGCCGAGCTCCAGGGCCTTGAGCAGACCCGAAGATCCGCCGGTAAAGTCGGGCGCCTGCATCAGGTTGTCCATGGAGACCAGTTTGATCCATGGGGCATGCTCCAGTTCGGTCATGATCCTGTCTGCCTGTTGGGTGTCCTGATCGGCGTCGAAGCAGACCAGGAGGGAGCGTTCGGCGTAGGGTTGTTCCATCTGATAGAAGGCGCTCTGGGCTATGAACCGGGCCGTCTGCCCGGCCTGGGTCTGCTCACCGGTGGCACGTGTGGAGCTTGGGTGACCTCTGGCCAGGTTGCTGAGTTCGCGCTGGGCCGACAGGACGGTTACCTTTCCGGCCTTGGTCTCGATGGTGTACTTGCCGGTGTGGGCGGAGGTGCCGGCGCCGACCTCGAAGCCCTGGGGGGCGATGACCGTCTGATATCCGGCACGGCGGGCCGCAGCGATGGACTCCATGGTCCACTCCTGTCGGCCCTGCCAGGCGTACGCACCAGGCGCTGTGTCAGCATAGAGCTTGGCCGCGGTCTGGGCGCTCCAGGAGTCGGGGGTGACTCCAGCCTGGGTGTAACGGTCCTGGTTCTGGGATGCATACCCGGTGATGTCGAAGTCGGCCGGCTGAATCAGCCCTTGTATCTGGGGACGGTTGGCGAAGGCGGACAGGTAGACCGGGTCGCCCAGGGCTTGCAGGGACCCGTGTTTGGACAGCAGCTGGCTCTGGTCCTCCTGGCGGCGGGTCCCCTGGCGGGTCAGTGTCACGCTCCGGTTTTTATCGTTGCCCGGGCCTGACGCGGATTCGGCATTGGACTGGGTCATCAGCGCTGTCATGGCTTTGTCGTCAATGTTCCAGTCCGAGGAGGTCAGCGGCAGGACCATGGTCAGGGACAGGGCGGGGGTGCCTGCAGTGGGCAGGCCATCCCAGGTCCGCGTAAGAAAGGTGAATACGTCGCCCAGGATCCGGCCCTGATCGTCGCTTAGGGAGAGCCGGACGGGCTTGGGTCCCCAGCTGGTCATCTTCTTGATCGCGTCTTGATCAGCCGGTACGTTGACGGCAACCTCGGTGCTCTGCCCGGTCGGGATTGTCGGTACTGCCTGTGTACCCAGCACATCCGGGGTGGGGATGCGGGCGTGGCCTTCGGACCAGGCCTGCATGTCGGCCCGGGAGCTGAAGGAGTAGAGGGCGCTGGTGGATACGCTCAGATGGGCATTCTCCATGGGCTGGTTCGCGGTGTTGGTCACCGCAGCGCGCAGGGCGTAGCCGGACTTGTCGGTCACCACTGGCGTGGACCAGCGCAGGGCCACCTCGGCTGAGCTCTGATGACTGGTGGCAGCCAGGGCTGGTGTCGGATGCCAGGGAACCATCACCAAGGCCAGCAGAAGGATGGTCGCCAGCAGGACTCGGGTCCACCGGGTCCACCAATTGAAGGCATGAGTGTGCTGGCTGGTGCGCCCGCTCGGGCGCAGGGGGGTCTGGATCATGGCTGTCTTTTGTACTTCCTCGCGTAGAGCCAGGCTATTTTACGCTCATTGGGGTAACTGAGCACTGAGGTCAGGTCTGAGAAGTCCACCCAGATGGCATCTTCGGCCTCATGATCGGGGTCGCCCTCCACGCTCAGGGATCCGCCGATCATCCGCAGGACGAAATGATGGACCAGCTTGTGGACCCGCTGATTGGTCCCGGTGAACCAGTAGTCGATGGTGGCGATGGAGTCGGTCACCCTACCCAGTATCCCCGTCTCCTCGTGGACCTCGCGCACCGCAGTCTGCTCGGGTGTTTCCCCCTTCTCGATATGCCCCTTGGGCAGGCACCATTCCAGGTGGCCAGAGCGGGAGTGCCGGGCGATGATGGCCACCCGGTCATACCGGTCAAAAATCAGCCCACCCGCCGAATATTCGCGCACCACCGGCAGCTCCTGGGCATCCAGGGAGGCAAAGGTCGAAGGTCCCGAGGCATGCTTGTGCCGGGGCATGAGGGCAGGTGTGGGAGCGTCATCCTCGGTCTGTATGCGCTCGCGGATCTGCGGATCCAGACGTTCGCTTACAGTCTCCACCAGGTGGTCCCGACTCTGCTGGTCGCGGGCATGGGTATCCGCAGAATCGGCGCTATGTGCAAGCATGCGCGCCATGTCCGCGGGCGTAATCATACTCCAACTTTACGTAAGGTAATGTGCAGGTGGGGTAACGGTATGCTAGTAGGCGCATCAACTCCGTAGGAAAGGGTGAGCGTGGATTTCCAAGTCTGGCCGGAGGCCATCGAGCTCGGGCGCCTCTTCGCCGAGCAGGGTTTTGAACTGGCGTTGGTAGGGGGTCCTGTACGCGATCTGCTCCTGCACCGGCCCTCCCACGACCTGGACTTCTGCACCTCGGCCCGGCCCGAGCAGTTCGAGCCCATCCTGCGCCATTGGGGGTCGGGCTTCTGGGACATGGGGCGCAAATTCGGCACCCTGGGCGCGTTGCGGCGGCGTCCTGACGGTACCGAGGTCAAGGTGGAGGTGACCACCTACCGGAAAGACACCTACGATCCCGATTCCCGCAAGCCCGAGGTGGACTACGGGGACAGTCTTGAGGGCGATCTTTCACGGCGCGACTTCACCGTCAATGCCATGGCCCTGCGGGTGCCCGACTTGGTCTTCGTGGACCCCTACCGGGGGGCTAACGACCTGGCCAAGCAGGTGCTGCGGACTCCAGTGGATCCCCGCCAATCCTTCGACGACGACCCCCTGCGGATGATGCGGGCCGTGCGGTTCGTGGCCCAGCTGGGATTCACCATCGCCCCGGAGACCGCAGAGGCCATCACCCGCATGACCGATCGAATCAGCATCGTCTCGGCCGAGCGGATTCGCGACGAGCTGACCAAGCTCATGCTGTCCGACCACCCCGTCCAGGGCATTGAGGCTCTGGTGCAGTCCGGCCTGGCTGACATCGTTCTGCCCGAGGTGCCGGCTCTGCAGCTGGAGATAGACGAGCATCACCGGCACAAGGATGTCTTCGAGCACACCCTGATGGTGGTAGACCGGGCCATCGCCCTGGAGACAGGACCTGACGGACCGGTACCCGCCCCGGACCTGACCCTGCGCCTTGCCGCTCTGCTGCACGACATCGGCAAGCCCGCCACCAGACGCTTTGAGCCCGGTGGTAAGGTCAGCTTCCATCACCATGATGCAGTCGGAGCCCGGTTGGCCCGCAAGCGCCTCAAGGCCCTGCGCTTCGACCACCACCTGATCGCCGACGTCTGCGACCTGATCTCCATGCACCTGCGATTCCATGGCTATGTGGACGAGCGGTGGACCGATGCGGCCGTACGCCGCTATGCCCGGGAGACCGGCCCGCTTTATGAGCGGCTCAATCGCCTTACCCGGGCCGATGCGACCACCCGCAACAAGCGCAAGGCCCAGGTCTTCTCCTCCGCCATGGACGAGCTGGAGGACAGGGTGGCTCAGTTGCGTCGGCAAGAGGACCTGGATGCCATCCGGCCCGACTTGGATGGACGGCAGATCATGCAGATCCTGGACCTTAAACCCGGACCGCAGGTGGGACGTGCCTATCAGCATATGCTGGACTACCGCCTGGATCAGGGCCCGGTCGACCGGCAGACAGCCGAACAGGAGCTGCGGGACTGGTGGCAAAGAGAAGGCGCCGACCAAGCCTGACCTAGGTCAAGCCTTTCCTGGATGCCCTTGTCAGGAGACTGCGGAAATTGGTGACGGTTATTGTGGTCGCGTCGTGTTGAATACGGCAGTATGCCGGATTGGCAGCGTCAGGTCTTGGGAGCCTTGGGAAGGTTCTTCATGGAGGAGGGGTCGGCCTGGCAACCCTTGATGGCTTCGATCTTGCGGCCTACGACAGAGTTGCTGTCCTCGTCGTCCAGATCGGTAAAGGTGGCCCCGATGACCACGTCGATCAGATCGTCGTTGCGGTCGTCCATGATCAGAACCGCATCATTGAATTGGGATCCCACTGTGTAGCCGCGGTCAATGGCTGAGGCCCCGAAGCGTATCTGGGTGCGGGCGGTCTCGGTCTTGCCTGGGTAGTCCGCCACATCCTGCATGTTGAATCCCCGATTGCGCAGGGCCGAGGCCAGGGCTGTGGCCAGTCCGGACTTGTTGGTTCCGTTGAGCACGCGCACGCGGATGTCGGGGTGGTTGACCAGCTTGGCATTGTCGGGTGGGCAGGGCACAGCGACCCCGTAGTTGGGCTTGGCGATGGTGGCGTGTTCGGCGGTATGCCCGATGGACCCGAAGATGATCAGTCCGCAGATGATCAGGATGGCCACTAGTGCGCTGACGACTATGGTGAAGACCATCTTCTGCCGCCGTCGCACGAACTGCCTGCGGGCCTCGCGCTCGTCGAGTGGTTCGGGATTCGTCATGTTGCCTACTCTACTGTCCATGGGTGACTCGCAGGGGGATTATCCTGGGCAGGACTGGCGAGTCAGCCTCGATGATCCTGTCTACGGCATTCTGCTCCCGCCAGAGCCTTATCAGTGTGCTTGCCTGCTCGGGGCGAGGGGCCATGACCACCACAGAGGGGCCCGATCCGGAGACGAAGGCCGGACCGGTGCCTGCCCGCCGGGCGAGGTCCAGGGCCTGGCGCGAGCGCGGGTGCAGGGTGCAGGCGGTCTCCTGCAGGTCGTTCAAGTCGTCGGAGCCGGGTCCGATCAAATCGAAGGCCTTGTAGACCTGGGCGGTGCTCAGCTGGTCCTCGTAGGCCCCGATCAGGAGGTGCCCGGTCAGCCCGGCCCGGGACAGCCGCTGGGCTTGCAGACCTTCCGGTTCCAGGGGTTCCAGAATCTGGCCGAAGCCCGTGCCCCTGCTGAGCCCTCCATGCAGGCAGAAGGGCAGGTCCGCGCCCAGCCCGGCGGCGATACGATCCAGCTCGGCGGCAGGCATCCCCAGATTCCAGAGCCGGTTCAGCCCCAGCATGGTTCCGGCGGCATCCGCTGACCCGCCGGCCAGTCCGGCACCCACCGGTATCCGTTTGACGATGTGGATGGCCACATCAGGCTGGTGTCCGGTGGCCTTGGCCATGGCCAGGAGGGCCTTGACGGCCAGGTTGGCATGTGGATCGGCATCACGGCGGTTCAGGTCGCCCAGGTGATCGCCCTCCAGGCTCAGGCGGAATCCGCTGCCTGGTTCTCTCCGGCGAAGTTCGACTTTGTCCCAGATTCCCACGGCACTGTATATGGTGTCCAGGCGGTGTCGCCCTCCAAGGTCGGCTCGTGTCGGTCCGACGCGGAGTCTCAGATTGATCTTGGCGGGACAGTAAAGGGCAACGCCCTCCCTCCTGGCTGCCGGGCTCACGCAGCCACCTCGCGGCGGGCTTGCTCCAGGGCGACGAACTCCTCGATGGTCATGGTTTCCCCCCGGCGTGCAGGGTCGATGCCTGCGGCCTGGAAGGCTTCGGCGGTCACCAGGCTCTTAAGTGCGGCGTGCAGGGTCTTGCGGCGCTGTCCGAAGGCGGCATCGATCAGAGAGAAGACCTGGGTCCTCGTGCTTTCGTCCCCGAGCCCGCGTCCATTCTTGTACCGAGTGAAGGAGACCAAAGCTGAGTCCACGTTGGGGGCTGGCCAGAAGACATGGCGCCCGATCCTGCCCGCCTGGGCGGCATGCCCATACCAGGCCAGCTTCAGACTGGGGGCGCCGTAGACCTTGGAGCCCGGGGCGGCCGTCAGCCGGTCCGCCACCTCCTTCTGGACCATGACCAGGAACCGGCTCAGATTGGCGAACCGGGCCAGGAGGGTCAGAATGATCGGAGTGGCAACGTTATATGGCAGGTTGGCCACCATGGCCAGGTCGGTGGCCTTGCCCGCGTCGCCTGCCAGCTGAGGGGTCAGGGTCAGGGCATCCCGGTTGATTACGGTCAGCCGGTCCAGGCTCTCCGGCATGCGCTCGCTGACGGTCTGCGGCAGCTGTCGGGCCAGAACGGGATCGATCTCGTCGGCGGTCACCGGGCAGCCCGCCTCCAACAATCCAAGAGTCAGGGATCCCAGACCAGGACCCACCTCCAGAACGGGCTGGCCAGATTCCACCTTGGCCAGACGGACAATCCTGCGGACAGTCCCTGGATCGATGACGAAGTTCTGCCCCAGCCGTTTGGTGGGGTGGATGCCGATCTGGTCGGCGAGGCGTCGGATGTCGGCTGCTCCCAGGAGGCGGTCACTCTCGGTTTTAGTGTCCATTTCTGTTCGTTGCTCGTAGATGTGGTTAGGGGATCAGTACCAGTTGTAGCGCTCCGAGTGGCGCCAGGCTGTACTCGGATTACCGTAATTATTGTTGATGTACCAGAGGCCCCAGTCGATTTGAATGGCGGCATCGTCACGCCAGTTATCTCCAAATTTTGCCATTTTAGAGCCCGGCAGAGATTGGGGGATGCCGTAGGCGTCGGAGTTAGGATTCTTCTTATACCACCGCCATTCTGACTCCTTGTTCCAGAGTTTCACCAAGTCATCGAATTGCGAACCCGTCCATCCGCGCTGGGCGGCAGCGCCCCCGGCATAGGCTTGAGCTATATCGGGTTCTGCATGCCAAAGACCGTCACGAGATGGACTCGGCGCTGGCGCTGGCGCTGGCGACGGGGCTGGTTTGTTCTCGGGCTTGGTTGGAGCTGGTGTGCTCGGCTGTGTCGGCTGCGTGGTCTGCGGCGGCTTGATCTGTGTTGGCGTAGGGGCCGGTGTCGTTGCCGACTGCGAATCCTTGCTGGGCGAGGGGCTCGGAGATGGTGTCTTCTGCGCCTGTTGGGAATCCTTGCCTGTGTCCTTGGACTGCTGCCCGCTGTTCTGTCCCTCCTTCGGCTTGTCGGGACCGACGGCCACCACCTGATCCACCGGTATGGCCACGGTCTCCTCCTTGATCACCTGCTCCGATTCGGCCTGTCCGTCCACGTAGGTGACCTGGATGGTCTGCAGGCGTCGACCTGCTACGCCTGCCTGCCGCATCTGGGTCTGACCGGGCGCCAGGCTCGGGTCGACCACGGTCCTCGTAGCGAAGGGTATGGGGATTGTTTTTTGAGTGTTTCCGTGGGTAACCCGTTGGACCCGCAGCACGGTGGTGCCCTGGTCATGCTCCACGCTGACCCGGTCCTCCTTGCCCAGCACGATGCCCTTGGAGTCCAGGATGGAGGCGGCTGGAAGCTTGCCGTCAGGGGCTACCGAGGTCTTCCCGTCAGCTATGACCGTGACCGGCCCTGCCTGGTTGATGACCAGACCGCCGGTCAGTTGGTTATAGACGTTGTCCACATCCACGGTGACCTTCATGGCCTGCCTGCGGTTCTCCTCGAAGAATCCCAGCAGCTGGTCCATGCTGGTGGCCGTGGTCCAGAAAGGCACCCGCTGGCCCTGGATGACGATGGTGGTCTGGTAGGCGGAACGCACGGTGACCGCCGCATGGTTGCGCAGCTGGCCTCCTGAAGTGGAATCGACCAGGTCGTGGGTCTTGACCTTGATCCCTTGCTCGCGCAGCAGACCGTCCACGCTGTAGGCGTAGGTGGTCACCATTTTGGTCTGCCCGTTTACGCTCAGCGCCACGCTCTTGCGCGCGGCAATGCCGAAGGTCAGGACCGTGGCCAGAACGACCAGGAGGGCGCAGGAGACCACGCGGATTCTTCTGAGCACGACGAAACGCCGCGGTGTCCAGCGTCTGGCCATGTGCTCGCCTCCCTGTTCCTGCCTTGTCTGTACCCGGCAATTCTAACGGGGCGGGCATGGAGCGAGGCCGCACAATTCGCAAGGTCGGGCAAACATCCACATTTGTCGCGGACGGGTGGCAATAAAAAAGCCGACCTGGCCGTCATCGGTCAGTCGGCTTTTCAAGACCCGGGCCCTGGGCCGGCGGATCAACGTCAAGAGGACGGGAATGAAGGGGAATGCTCCCGTCCTCGAATACGAACGGAGATGGTTGGGGAAAAGCTCCGTTCGTACTTCGGAGAACGAGCCTCCGAAATGACTTACTCGAGGGAAGTATTTGCAATTATCCAGGTAATGTCCATTATTATAGCCTGCCCGGAGACAAAGCCGGATAGTCGGATTTAATGGTTCGTTCCTGGCGTAGAGCCTCCTGTCAGAGTCGAACTGACGACCTGCCGCTTACAAGGCGGCTGCTCTGGCCAACTGAGCTAAGGAGGCGGTCCCGGTGGTCCATTACAGCATTCCGGGCCGCGGTACGGAATGATATCGTACCATCACCGTGCCCCCAAGGGGACGCTGGGCGCGTAATTTCTCTCGACCTGCCCGGTTCAGCTCAGCGAGCGCGGTTGGCCGGAGGCGCCGATGGCCGGCATGGCGCCCTTGACGCCCACCTTTGACTGGTCCAGGCCCAGAGCCTTGAGCAGGCCCGAACTGTAGTCCAAGCCCGCCCGGGACAGGTTGCCCAGCTCCCAGTAATTGCCGTTGATGCGGACCGTGGGCGTGGTCATCTGCCCCTTGTTGGACCCGCTGGGATTCCAGAGCTCCTTGCGCAGGGGGGTGTAGGTGTCCATGGCCTTGATCCAGGCCCGGTAGTGGCCCTTGACCGCCTGGTCGGCGACCTTGGGATCAACCCCGGCCTTTATGGCCTGCTGACGGATCTTGTCGTTGCTGACGGGGTGGTAGTCGGACTCGTCCGGTTGGAAGTCCTTGGCGTAGAGATTGGCGATGAAGGGCAGCAGATGGTCGGGGTCGTGCTGGGCCACGTAGATGGTGGCCGTGCCCGTCCTGGTCGAATAGTTGTCGGTGGAGAGCCGGTCCATGAAGCTCATGGGGTAGATGACCAGGTTGATCTGTCCGGCATCCACCAGACCGGTCAGGGTGGAGTCCAGCCCGCGGTGCAAAGCGCCACAGCCTGGGCACATGAAGTCCATGTAGATCTCCACGGTCGGAGCCTTGGCCACCGGCTTGCCCAGCCCCCTGGAACTGATCAGGAAGCCGCCCTGGTCATTGGCGGTCGAGGGCTTTTCCTTGACCTTTGCGACGGCCTGACGAGCCTGCTCCAGGTCCTGGGTCTTGACAGGGCGATGGCTGCGCCAGTACAAGAATCCGCCCAGAGCGATCAGGGTGATGAGCACCACGGTGACGATGACGCCGATCATGGTCTGCTGGCGGCGCTCCTTGGCCTCCTGGAGCCGTCGGGCCTCTTCCTGGGCCTTGAGCGCGGCCTTGCGGTTCTGCTTGCCCTTGGACATGACCTGGATCCTTTCCTTGGCGTACTGAGCATAGTGTAGCCGCCAGGGGTGAAGCGCGACCTTAGGCGCGCAGGAGGTGGATGGGGGCCCAGTCCATGGAGGGTTGGGCTATCAGCCCGGCCAGGAGGACGGCAATGATCAGCAGCCAGATCAGGAGCAGAATCCACCTGCGGCGGGGGCTGCCCGGCACCTCGGGGTCCTGGCGGCCCAGGGGAATACGGCCTGCCGCCAGACGCAGGACCATGTTGCCGCTGTCGGCCTTGGGGGTTGATCGGTCCTGCGTGGGCAAGGTCGTCAACAGCCAGCCGACCAGCGTCGCCAGGGCCATGGCCAGTCCGCCGGCGGACAGGGGCCTGGCCGCCGGGAGGGGGAGGGCCAGCAGGTGTTCGCCCAGGGTCAGGCCTGCGCGAACGGTGGTGAGGGTGCCGGCCCAGGTCAGCGGCAGGGCCACCAAGGCTTGGACAAGGATTATGCCCGGCAGGCGGAGCAGGGCGGCCGCCAGGCCCTTGAGCAGGTGCCAGGGGAGGGCGGCCACGTTCAGCAGACGGTCGGTGCCCCGCCTAGGGCCGTTGCGGCGCAGCTCCCGTTCGATCTGGGCTTTTATGCTCCATCCTGCGGTGCTCAGGACCCACAGGAGGATTCCGGCGACGACCAGTGCCGAGACCGGGGCCAGGGCTGTCAGCAGGGCGGGAAAAAATCCCAGCATGACCAGGCAGGGGGTTCCGGCTTTCAAGTAACGCAGACGTCGCATCTGTGCGGGGGGCTGATCTCCCAACCAGTGGGCGTTCGCCTCGTTGCGGTATCCGCTGGGCAGGGGCTGTGCCGGTGGCAGCGGGTCCTGAACAGTGGTGGCCTGCAGATCTTGGCGGTCGGCCAGGGGTTGTTGATCCTGCCAGGTCTGGGTCTGCTCCTGCTGCTCCTGGACAGCGGGAAGGGGGTTCAAGAGGCTGGTGGGTTGCTCCGAGTCGGGCAGGAGGGTCGTCTGTCCATCGGCTTCGTCCTCGGTCGGAGGTCGTGACCAGGCCGTCCGTGGACTGTCTGGATCAGCCTGTCTGATTGGTGGCATAGGCATGGTGGCCGGTTCAACGACCATGGTGGGCGAGTCGGCCTGCCCCTCAGCCCCCGAAGAGCCGGCGCCAAAAGGGCGCATCGTCTCCTGACTGCCCGTATCCTGGTCGTCTTGCTCCCCCTGCCAGGCCTGAGGATCCATGGCATCCCGGCTGATGGCCTCCAAGAGCTCCTGGGGTGTGCAACGCGCGCCTCGGTCGGGGGAGAGGGCCGAGCGCAAGGCTCTCATGGTGCCGGTGGGTAGCCCGGACAGGTCGGCATTGCCTGAGGCCTCCCGCTCCAGGACCGCCATCATGGGTTTGTCGCCGAAGACCGCCCGTCCGGTGGCCGCGTAGGCCAGAACGGCGGCCGTGCTCCACCAGTCGGTTCCCTGATCGGCCTCGGCTCCGTCGATGATCTCCGGGGCGATGAAGCCGGGGGTCCCCATGACCAGCCCGGTCCTGGTCACATGGCTCTGCCCCTGACCCATGGCGATGCCGAAGTCCACCAGCACCGGCCCCGAGACCGAAATCATGACATTGGTGGGTTTGATGTCCCTGTGGACGATGCCCGCCTGGTGGACGGCTGCGACGGCATCGGTCAGCTTGCGTGCCAGCCGCTCCAGGTCGTCTCCACGATAGGGGCCGTTGACCGCCACATCGTCGCGCAGGTTGCGCCCCTCGATCAGCTCTGTCACGATGAATGCCAAGGCATCATCAAGTTCCATATCCACGATCCGGCAGACTCCTGGATGACGGATTCGCTGCAGGGCCAGAGCCTCGCGTCGCAGGCGCTCGCGGGCCGAGGCACGGTCACGTTCGTCAGGGCTCTCTGACGAGACCTGGTCCTCCTCCAGGGATTCCCGCAGAATCTTCATGGCGTAGTCCTGGCCTCCGCCATCCCGTGCACGCCAGACGGACCCCATGGCGCCGCCGCCCAGGGGCTCGATCAGGGTGTAGCCCCCGACCAGCCGTCCCGGCCTTAGGTCCAAACCCTCAAGATCGCTCATATCTCCATTGTGCCCCGACTGGTTGAAAAGCACCTGATTGCGGCCCCGGCTGTTTCGCCGCGTCCGAGGCCGCCAGCGGCATAATGAGCAAACAGGCGTTGATACAATATTCTCGGCGGGAAAATATGCAAAACAACAGAAAGAAGGGGCTTCCATGGAAGCTTCGCGCTTTGAAAAGGGATCCGAGGCCTTGGCCGCTATTGACGGCAAGGGAGGCCAGGCTGTCATCGATTCGCTTCAGGATATAGCGCCGGACCTTGGCCGTTGGATTGTCGAATTCGCCTTTGGCGACATATACACCCGGAAAGGACTCGATCTCCAGCAGCGTGAGCTGGTCACCATAGGCAGCCTGGTGACGCAGGGTGACACGGCCCCGCAGCTGGCCGTTCATATACAGGGGGCCCTGAATGTCGGGCTGAGCAGGGCGGCCGTGGTCGAAGCCATACTCCAATGTGCTCCCTACGTGGGATTCCCCAGGGTCATCAATGCGATCAACGTGGCCAGGACGGTCTTCGAGCGCGATTCCGAAGATTCCGACAAGTCCAAGGATTGAGTAGACAAGGGTTCGCACGTCGAATTCGGACCTTGGTGTATAGTGGGCACTGGCTCAAGGGAGAGTTTCTCTTAACCACAAAATAGAAAACCGTCGCATGGCCATGCCGATGTCGGTGTTGACCCCGGGACGGAAACCACAGTGAAAAACAACCCTTCACTACGGATCGTTCGGCACGTACCTGCCGATGAAAGGATGAACAATGGCAGAAGTGGTATTCGACCACGTCACTCGTATCTACCCGGGCAACGATGAGCCCTCGGTCAGTGACCTCAGTCTGGACATCAGAGACGGTGAATTCCTTGTTCTGGTTGGGCCTTCCGGTTGCGGAAAGTCCACAACCCTGCGCATGCTGGCCGGCTTGGAAGAGGTCAACAAGGGGCGCATCATGATTGGCGACAAGGACGTGACGACCATGCAGCCCAAGGACCGCGACATCGCCATGGTCTTCCAGAACTACGCCCTTTACCCCCACATGACCGTGGCCGACAACATGGGCTTCGCCCTGAAGATCGCCGGCACCCCCAAGGACGAGATCCGCCAGCGGGTGGAGAAGGCCGCCGAGGTGCTGGATCTGACCGAGTACCTGGACCGCAAGCCCAAGGCTCTGTCCGGTGGTCAGCGCCAGCGTGTGGCCATGGGCCGCGCTATTGTGCGTCAGCCCAAGGTCTTCCTGATGGATGAGCCTCTGTCCAACTTGGACGCCAAGCTGCGTGTCCAGACCCGTACCCAGATCGCCGCCCTGCAGCGTCAGCTCAACGTCACCACCCTGTACGTGACCCACGATCAGACCGAGGCTCTGACCATGGGCGACAGGATCGCCGTCATCAAGCTGGGCGTCCTGCAGCAGGTGGGTGCGCCTACCGAGCTTTACGATCGGCCCGAGAACGTCTTCGTGGCCGGCTTCATCGGCTCGCCCTCCATGAACATCAACATCCACCCCGTGGTCAACGGCCAGGCCAAGATCGGTGAGGACACCATCAGCCTGCCTCGCGAGGCCGTCGACAAGCTGACCCCCGAGGACCAGGGCAAGATCGTCGTGGGCTTCCGTCCCGAGAATGCTTCTCTGGCCGGTGCCGACGAGCCGGATGCCTTCTCCCTGAAGGTGGCCAACGTGGAGGATCTGGGGTCCGACGGCTACATCTATGGCAACATTCTGACCGACAACAGCGTGGCTGAACAGGCCATCGTCATGTCCGACCAGAACAAGCTGACCACCATCCGTGTCAACCCGCGTGACCTGCCCAAGGTGGGCGACGTGGTCAAGATCCACATCGATCCTGAAAAGATGCACCTGTTCTCCCCGGCCAGCGAGCTGCGGCTGAACTGAGCGTTCCTGTGACCCTGTGGTTCGGCCACGGTTTCCCGCCGGGCCGCAGGGCCCGTATTGATCATTGATATCATCTCCTTTCCTTGTTGACCGGGTGACCAGGAGCCCCGCGCGGCGCATCCGTGCGGGGCTCTTCCCGTATAGGATGGGCGGCGATGGGATGGATGAAGCATGACTAGCGTGAACATCAACCGGGCGACGGCCTCCTCTCTGGACCCTCGTGCCCTGAAAGCCACCTCGATAAAGACCACGACCGATCCCTCCTCCGAGCAGGAGCCGGCCGCTCTGCACATCACGGCCACCAGCTCCAACCCCAGGATGTTCACCCTGCCCTGGGAGCGGCCACTGGCCACCTGGCCCCGGGATTTGCTGGCCAACCTGCCCAGGGGCATCTCCCGGCACGTGGTTCGCTTCGTTCACGTGGGCGACGATGTCTACGCCATGAAGGAGATCACCCAGCGTGTGGCCGAGCGTGAGTATGAGCTTCTGCGCAAACTGAAAAAACTGGAGCTGCCCACGGTCAACCCCATCGCCGTGGTCACCGGTCGGCACACCCGTGAGGGCGAGCCGCTTGAGGCCATGCTGGTCACCCAGCACCTGAAGTTCTCACTGCCCTACCGTGCCCTCTTCGCCCGTAATCTGCGTCCGGATACTGCCGAGCGCCTGATTGATGCCCTGGCGGTCCTTCTGGTTCGGCTCCATCTGGCCGGCTTCTACTGGGGTGATGTCTCCCTGTCCAACGTGCTCTTCCTGCGTGATGCGGACGCCTTCTCGGCCTTCCTGGTCGATGCCGAGACCGGCGATCTGCATCCCAGCCTGACTGATGGCCAGCGAGAGTATGACATCGACCTGGCTAGGACCAACATCATCGGCGAGCTTATGGATCTGGATTCCGGCAACCTGCTGTCCGGCGAGGTGGACGAGGTCGGCGTAGGCAACCGGCTGGTGGACCGCTATCACTCCCTCTGGAGCGCCCTGACGGACGTGGACAGCTTCGATCCGGATGAGATGTGGAAGATTGAGCGCCGAGTCAACCGGCTCAACGATCTGGGTTTTGACGTGGACGAGCTGGAGATGAAGACCGAGGAGGACGGCAACCGGGTGCTGGTGCGCCCCAGGGTGGTCGATGCCGGCTACGCTTCCCGCAAGCTGCTGAGGCTGACAGGTCTGGATGTGCAGGAGAATCAGGCCCGGCGGCTGCTCAACGATTTGGATGCATACCGGGCATCCACCTGGCGTCAGGGCGAGGACCTGGAGATTGTGGCCACCGACTGGATGCGCGAGGTTTTCGAGCCCACCGTGCGCATGATCCCGCCGGAATACCGCTCGCAGATCGAACCGGCCCAGTTCTTCCATGAGGTGCTGACCCACCGCTGGCTGATGGCCGAGAAGGCCGGTCACGACGTGCCCATGGCCGAGGCTGTGCAGAGCTACATCAGCGAATCCCTGCCCGAGTACCGGCTGGACTCCGAGGACATGAAGACCATCAACGAAGAGGCCGATGCCGGCGTGGTCGACGACGAGATGAACTGGCAGGGCGGCCGTGCCCCGGCTGGTCAGGGTAAACAAGCCACCCGCGATCAGGCCGACAAGGACGCAGATGGCCATGAAACAGTTGACAATGGCGTGAACGTCCGAGCCGATGCTGGCGGCCGGACCGGGGCAGAAACTCAGGCTGACCGTGACCGGGCGGGCGGGAAGGTGCCGTCACAGCCGGCCTTTGAGGATGCGAATGGCGGACGAAGCTCGCTGAGGTCGGTCTATGCCCCCGGCAGCCTGGATGCGGCTGCCGACCAGGACGATCAGGATGATGCGGTCTGGGCCTCCAGCTGATTGATTGGTTTGTGCGGCATGGGGCTGTTGCATGCTGGTTGCTGCGCGCAGGCTGTTGCCGCTGCCAGCCTGGGGCTATTCGGCTTGGCTGGCGGACCGTCGGCGTGCCATGGCTACGGCGTAGAGGCTGATGCCGGCCGCGACCGAGGCGTTCAGGGATTCCACCGAGCTGGAGATGGGGATGGAGGCCAGGGTGTCGCAGTTTTCGCGGACCAGGCGGCTTAGCCCCTTGCCCTCGGAGCCCAGGACCACCACCAGCGGGTCGGTCTCGAAGCCTGTCTCGCCTACTGTGGTGGTGCCTGCGCCGTCCAGGCCGACCGCGTAGTAGCCGCGCTCCTTGAGCCCTTGGATGGCCTTGGTCAGATTGACCACACGGGCCACGGGCAGGTGGGCGGCGGCTCCGGCGGACACCTTCCAGGCTGCAGCTGTGACCGAGGCGCTGCGCCGCTCGGGCAGAACCACCCCCGAGGCCCCGAAGGCCGCTGCTGAACGGATCACGGCCCCGAGGTTCTGGGGGTCGGTGACCCCGTCCAGGGCGATGAACAGGGGGCGGGCGGCGACCTTGGTGGCCTGGTCGGCCCCATCCAGGGCGGCTGCGTGTTTTTCGGCCCTGTCGACCAGGCTCTGCAGGGAGGCGTACTGGTAGGGCTGCACCTTGAGGACCACGCCCTGATGATTGCTGGACCGGGCGATGCGGTTCATTTCCAGACGGTCGGCCTCCAGCAGGTTGAGCCCCTCCTGCCCGGCCAGCCGCACGATCTCCCTGGTCCTGTCGTCGTGTTCCATCCGGGCGGCCAGATAGAGCTGGCTGGCCGGGACTCCTACACGCAGGGCTTCCAGGACGGCGTTGCGGCCGATGACCAGTTCGTCGGAGTCGGAGGCGAATCGGTCGGCCCTGCGGCGGGCTGCCAGACGTGGGTCGGCCGCCTGCCTGCGCTGGGCCGCCTGCCGGGCCTTGTAGGCCTTGTGATAGACGCGATCCTCGGCCTTGGGGGTGGGTCCCCGGCCGCGCAGTTTGTTGCGGTGCTTGCCGCCCGAACCCTTGGTCGGGCCTTTCTTGTTAGCCATGTCTTCAGTGTAAAGGCAGGCGGGAACCGGTCAGACATCCGTCGGTCCTGTAACCAGGCCGTGCGAGTCAGCCCAGGGCGGCTACTTGGTCAGGATTCGGGAACTCCATCCATTCGACCGGGGACTGCCCGCTCGATGCCGGGGTGACGGCGATGTGGGCCATGGATGACCGGCCCGAGGCGCCATGCCAGTGTCTGACCCCTGCCGGGCAGAAGACCACGTCGCCGGGTTCCAGCTTGCGGGGCTGATGTCCCTCCTCCTGCTCCCACCCCTGCCCGGCGGTGACAATCAGGAGCTGGCCATGCGGGTGGGTGTGCCAACGGTTGACACACCCGGGTGCGAAGGTCACATTGCTGGCTGGGCATTCCGCGTCCGGATCGGTCAGGCGGTGCAGCCAGACATGGCCGGTGAAGTTGGGCCCGTCGGCCGAATCCCCCAAGGGGTAGGGCCCTGAATCCGGCTCAGTCCCGGCTTTGGATGGGGTTGCAGCGGTGTCCCGGCCCTCGCCGTAGACCTCCTTGGCCAGGTCGAAAGCCGACCATGCTTTGGGCCAGCCCGCATAGAAGGCCAGGTGGGTGATCAGCGCCACCATTTCAGTGCGGGTGACGCCATTGCCCTTGGCCATGGCCATATGGCTCTTCAACTGGGGGAAGAGCCCCATGCTCATCAGGCCTGCGCAGGTGATCATGCTGCGGTCCCGAGCCGAAAGCTCATCTTCGCGGGACCAGACCTGGCCGAAGAGCACATCATCGTTCAGGTGGGCGAATTGCGGTGCGAACCGACCGAGCCTGTCGTGGCCCGCCGTCTGTTTGATTGCCATGGGTTGGTCTCCTTGCCGTCATCTTGGCCGGGTCATTCCGGCAGGTTCAGCTATACCCCTTCGAGTGCGCTTGAAGTCAAGGTGCCCAGACTGTCCCGGATGATCAGCGAGGTAGGCAGGGCCAGGGCTCCGCGGTCCTCGGTAACAGGCGGGATGCCGGCTTTGCGTAGCTGAGCAATCAGGGCGGCTTGTTGGCGGGACTGCCCGGTCTCGGGCTTCCGACCCAGCAGAATATCCGCCGCGGCATGTCCTATGGCTCTGCGGGGGATGCGAATCGTAGCTACGGCCGGCTTGACGACAGGGGCGACCATGGTGTTGTCAAATCCGAGGACACCGACCCTATCAGGCACGGTGATTCCTTTGGATTGCAGTCCCAGAATGACTCCAGCGGCGATCAGGTCATTGTAAGCGACCACAGCATCGGGAGGTTGCCGCTCCAGAACGGCGGCAGCATGCCTACCGCCTTGGACAGTAGGATCCACCGGACCCATTCGTCGGCATTCCAGTCTCGTGACGCGGCTGAGTGCTTGCAGGCTCTCCCAGCGGGATCGGTCGGACCAGGCCCCCACCCGGCTGGCTATGTAGACTATAGACCGTCGTCCCTGCCGCCGTAGCAGTTCCAGGGCTTGGGCCAGGCCGGTGGAGGCGTCGGGCAGGACGGAGGGAAGGCCCTCCATGGGGCGGTTGAGAACCACAAGAGGCAGGTGTCGTCCCAGACGCCGGGCCGTCGGTGCTCGGACCTGATCAGTGGCCAGAATGATGCCGTGGGTACGGCCGACCAGTTGTTCCAGCAGGTCTTCCGTACGCCCCAGCTCGGCTCCGGCCTCGATGATGCCGACTGCACCTTGCTCAGGAAGTGCTTCCTGAGCGCCGGCAAGGATCTGGGAGGAGATGCCGTTGGAGGTGTCCTGGACCAGAAAGGTTATCATGACCGGCCCGGTCGCATCCCTGCTGGGAGGATGGTCGGGCAGGGGGTATCCCATGGATCGGGCCAGGGAGCGGATATGGTCGGCGGTCTGCGAGTTCAGCCGACCGGGATTGTTGAGCGCGCGGGAGACCGTGGACGGGGACACTCCGGCCCTTGCGGCCACGTCGATCATGCGCACGCGTCGGTGCCCTTTCCGCCCCTGTGTGGGCTCCGGGGATCTCCTGGACAAGCCTGATGCTCCGTTCCTTGCCTGATATGGCTGCACTGGCATTGTATACGGCCTGCCTGCAGGTCGGCGCTGATGCGTCCGAAGACCTCCTCGGTCAGCGGATAGCAGCGGATGAGCAGGACAGAGATGGTGAACATGGCAGCCGGCACCAGGCCTACAGCCAGCCTCATGTTGGCGCCCAGGGCCGGATCCTGGGCGACATTCATGCCCGGCCTGTAACCCAGGAAAGACAGGATGGCTGGCCCCGCCCATCCATTGATGGCTGCTCCGACCTGGCGGGTGATGCTGAGGGCGGCCATGGAGGCTCCGGCGGTGTTCCCATTGCCGGTTCGCCACTGCTCGTACTGGACCGAATCCGCCTGCATGGCCCAGATGCAGGGGGTGATGACCTGCACTCCGATGCCGTTCAAGGCTATGCAGGCGACGGCAGGCCAGGCGGATCGGACCAGGATGAAAGCCAGCGAGGATCCGATGACCATCAGCCCGCCCAAGGTCCAGGTGCCCCGCTTGCCCAGACGCTGCACCAGCCAGGGCGAGCAGGGGGCTACGACCACCCCGGCAAGGACGCCCACCAGCGTCAGGGCGAAGGTGATTCGTCCGGTCAGCCCGGGGTTGCCGACGGTCAGGACCTCCTTGGCGACGATCGGGGCCAGCGAGGCCACCGGGTTGGTCATGAACAGGGTGGCCAGACAGACCACCAGCAGGGGTCGATTGTCGGCCAGGAGCCGCAGATCCTCTTTCAGTGAGGTAGGAGGGGCTGCCGGAGGCAGGTAGCGCTCCCTGGTGGTCCGGGCCATGATCAGATAGCCCAGGGAGCCCAGCAGACAGCAGGCGGCGACCACCGGAAGAAAGAGTCGGGAGGGGTCCATGTCGTTGACCCGCGGAGCCAGGGTAAAGGTCAGGACGACTCCTGCCGCCGCTCCGCCGAAAGTACGGGAGGCCGCCAGGCGCTGACGGTCGTCGGGGTCCCGGGTCATGGCTCCCAGCAGGGCCCCATAGGGCACGCCCCCCAAGGCTCCAAGGAGCTGATAAAGCAGATAGGTGGCGATGGCCCAGCCGATGCGCACCGGCATAGGGGCGCCCGCCGGAATGGTGTACATCAGGGTGATGGAAATCATCATCGGCAGGCCGAAGACGACCACCAGCCGCCGCAGACCGCCCTCCCGGTCTTTGGCGCGTCCGTCGGTGATTCTTCCGGCGACCAGGTAGACCAGGGCCTGGAAGAGGTGGGCCCCCAGGAAGATGTCGGCCACCAGCATGGGGTCCATACCCAAGTAGAGGTAATAGGTGGTCAGGAAGAGGTTGGTCATCTGCCAGCCGACGTTGTTGGCGGCGTCGCCAAGGCCGTAGCCCAGAATGGCGGACCTGGGCAGGGACTCAGCGCTCATGGTCGCCCTCGGAGATGAGGCAGGGCAGGGAGGCTGGGGATTCCGGTCCGGCTCCTGCCGCGTTGATGGCGCTGACGCTGACCGTGTATTTGCCGGGCTCCAGATCGTTGAGGGCCAGGGTGGTCTGTTTCGGAGCCAACCGCAGTCTTGTGCTCTGTCCGCGGCCCATTTCGTGCACGGTGACCAGATAGGCCTGCAGAGGGATGCCCCCATCGTTCGGGGGTGACCAGGATGCCTGCATGGTT
Organism: Bifidobacterium sp. M0353; assembly: GCF_016100645.1. NCBI lineage: Bacteria > Bacillati > Actinomycetota > Actinomycetes > Bifidobacteriales > Bifidobacteriaceae > Bifidobacterium > Bifidobacterium sp. M0353. The sequence continues at coordinate 349,567 of NZ_JACFSB010000002.1, forward strand.
TTGTCGGAAGAGGTCAGCCTGGGCTTGCCCGGACGTCCGGGTGTATGCCCCAGGATTAGGGGATCGTCTTGGAATGAGGGGAGCGAGACCCGGCCATCCTCGGTGGTCAAGGCTGCCATGACCCGATAGATGCTTGGCGGAACCTGCCGGAAACTGTGGGTCTGCCTGTCGGCGGGCAGCCAGACGGTCGGCATGGGGTCATGTTCGTCGGCCGGTTTCAAGGTCAGTTCGCACCCTGAAAACCCCTGAGGGGCCTGGTCAATAGTCAGATGGACGGTCATGGTTGCCAGATCGATGCTGACCTGGGGGCTGCCGGGCCGGGGCAGCGTTGGATCAGTCCTTCCGGCTTCGGGAGGGCCCATGTGCAGCTCAAGCGGGTCTGCAGGTTCGCCGATGCCCGTGGAGTTGCACTCCTGCAGGATCATCCGCCAGGAGCCGAAGGGGATTCCGTCCAGGTCGGCCCATCCTTGAGACCGGTCCAGGTAGAAGGTCATGGACCTGCCTTTTCGGTCACGCAGAAGGACCTGGGCGGTGCGCGACGCGTCGGCCTGGTGTCGGATTGGTCCGTGCTGCCAATCCAGTCGCAGACAATGTCCGTGAGGCTGGGCGTCGATGCTCTTGGGAGCTGCAGGTATGGCTGGCAGATGATGGCGAGAGAAGGCCATGATCTGGCTCAGCTGCAGGGCGTACCGTCCTCCCTGATAAGGGTTGGCGCGCAGCCGGGTTGCCTCGATTCTGATGAACCTGATATTGCTCATTGGGGCGAAGTCGAAGGCCTGTGGCCGACCGTCCACCGGCAGCGGATAGCTGTGGCGACTGCAGACCCGAGTCCAGCTGCGGCCGTCTGACGAGAGGCTGATGGAGAAGTCCAGCGGAAAGCCCTGACCCTGGTTGGGGTCGGTCGATCTGTTGCCGGCTGCGTACTCCACCACGCCGAAGGAATCGGTGCCTGACCGCTGGCTGGACTGGTCCGCGCCTCCGGACGGATCGCGGCCCCTGGGCGCCAGAACCACCTGGGACAGGGTGGCCGCCTGCCGCATCTCCAGAAGAACCCACTCCGGGTGGTTCCGGTTGCCGACGGAGCTGGACCAGCCGAATCGGTCGTAAGCGGCTCCGAGACGGCCGTCGATCAAAGCGGCCCTGGTCCATCCCGGCAGATCAGCCTGGGAGGAGACCTGAACCCGGGCTCCTGCGGCAAGATCGGCCCGGGCCTGTCGGGGAGGCCGCCGCCCGGCGGTGAAGGTGACCGTCACCGTGGTGGTCTCCTGCAGTTCCCCTCGGAAGCGCACGCGGGCCCGGTAGCGATGCCCGGGTTCCAAGCCAGAAGGATTGACGGTGTAGTAGATATCTTGCTCGTGGCGCAGGTTCCCGTTCATGTTTTCCAAGCTGAAGGCGCCCTCGGCATCCTCCAGGACCTGGGCGCTCCAGCGCTCGCTCATTGCGCCGCCCTCCTGACGCAGATGGATGCAGTGCTTGACTTCCCGTGATATCCATTCCACCCGGCCCAGGTCGATCCGGGGGCGTGCTGTCCCCAGCCGAGGCGGAGCAGCATGCTCGATCCACCCCAGAAAATTCTCCTCCCGGAAGACCTGTCGCCCCTGCTTGCGCACGCACAGGACCAGAAGGAGTCGGGCCCCCCGGCTGGCCTGATCTCTGGGCACGGTGATGGTCACGGGCACGGTCCGCCAGGAGGCGTATGGGACCTGCACCCGTCGGTGACCCCGCTCGACAACTATCCGTCTGCCCCCTGGGCCACGCTGCCAGGCCACTTGCCAGACCAGCTCAAGGTCGGTTCCCCGACGCTCCTCGTCATTGTGGACGATGATGGTGCGTCGGCTGGTCATTGCGTGCGGGTAGATCCTGCGGGGCCGGCCCAGGCGAGATTCACGGTCGAATTCCTTGTCGTAGGCGGCGACATCCGCGAAGGAGGCGGCTATATATCCAAAGGCCGGCCCCTCCTGCCAGGGTTCATCCTCTCCGCGCCAGGGATCGAACTGGGGGCGCAGCAGCCTTTTAGGGTTAAGCCCCCTGCGGATTCTGCGCCGGTCCGGTTCCAGGCAGGCCTCGATGTTGTCGTAGATGAAGGTGGATATGCAGAAGGGCTTCCAGTCGACCACTCGCGTGGTTCGTATGCCCCTGGTCACCCGTCCGACCTCCCGGCCGAAGTCCGCCCGGGAGATGGTGTCCGGATCGCCGTTGAGCCGGCCGTGGTAGATGTCGGCAATCCGTCCCTGCCCGTCGTAGCGGGGGATTCCTGCGGTGGAGACCGAGAATTCCTCACCGGCGGCCAAGGGCAGGGGCGAATCGATGTCGTATAGGGCATAGATGTCTGGGGTCGAGGTCATACCCGAGGGGTACCCGCCGTAATAGTGGCGGGAATCCTCGTCGGTAATGGGGGCATTGAAGCCGTCATTGACCACTGGCCGGGTGCCATCCTGCTCATGCACGGCCGCCTGCAGGGCTGGGATGAGCAGGTCGCCGTCCCTGGGGTTCCATGCCTCGTTGGTGGTGGACCAGAGGACGATGCTGGGGTGGTTCCGGTAGGCCCGCACCCACCGCTGCGTCCACTCGACATAGTGGCCGATGGCTTCGGGCCCGTAGCTCATGTGGAAGGGCGGATTCAACTGAACATTGGCTGGAGAGCCCGGATTCCAGAAGGCCGTCTCCTCCTCAAGGAGCATGCCGGTCTCGTCGGCGTGGTCGGCCAGGGCTTGCGAGGGGACTGAGCGGATGTGGTTGCGCAGGATGTTGAAGTTGGCATGTCGATAGGCATCCACCCAGGCCTTGGTCATGTCCCGGCCGGATTGGTTGTCGTCGAGGATCAGTCCATAGGCATCGCCGACCTCGTTGATCAGGTCGCGGCTGCCCTGGTTGAGCAGGCAGAGGGAATCGCCGCGCAGCCGGATGGGGATGCCGTTGAGCAGGTACCGGTCTCCCTGACGCTGGAATTGCCGGAAGCCGAATCGTTCCTGGGAACGGTCGACCGCATGGCCATCGACGTCGAGAACAGCCTGCATGACATACAGGAAGGGATCGGTCCTGGACCAGTAGTGGGCGTCCGGCCAGGCGATCTGCAGACGGACGACCTTGGAGGAGTGGGGATTAAGAGAGCAGGACACCGGGTTGAAGGTAAAGACGGTCCGGCCCCTGCGCATTGAAGGTTTCCACGGGCGTACCTTGGCCCTGAACCGCAGATCGCATGGGCGCTCGCTGGTGTTGATCAGCGTTGCATTGAGCTCCAGCCGGTCGTTGGAGGGATCGGCGTCGCCGCCCAGATCGGGGATGATCTGCAGATCTTCGATGCGGATCTTGGGCCTGCTGTTGAGCCAGACGTCGCCGCCCAGCCCCAGCCGCCCAACGAGGTTCTCAGTGCCGAAGGGGAAGAGCAGCCGACCGGGGCCCTCTGTAGAAGTCAGGGCATCGGCGGGGAGGGATTTGACGCTCCAGATTTCGATCCTTATCTGGTTGCGTCCGGCATGAACCGCCCTGGTGACATCCAGATCATAAGGGAGCAGCGTCATCAGATAACCCTTGGTGGATGACGGCCCCACTGGGATAGCGTTGATCGACACCTTGCCCAGGGTGGCAAGGGCATCCAGGTGCAGGATCATGTCCTCGTTCGGGTCGAGGGCGCCTAGGAAGAATTCCTTGAGGTAGACGCCATGGTGGAGGTCCCGGCTCCAGGAGTCCGGATAACCGGTGGTCTCCGGCAGGCTGTCCCACCAGGTGGGCACCATGACGGGGTATCCCCGGTCTGCGTCGTCGGGGTGGAAGTCCCAGATGCCGTTGAGATTGAGTTTCACGCCGCCTCGCCTCGCTGCCTGCTGCTGTGTCGGTTCCCGACCGGCCGTCATGGCCTCTCAACAGGCAGGGTACATCGTATTGAGGCGTTGCCATTTATTGCCAAGCCGGACCCGGGTACCGGGGATGACCAAGGCTTGTTTCAGGCCTGAGCATTACGGGCTGGTCGGCGAATGTGCAGGCACAAGCATGCAGATGCTGGGCCTTATGGGCCAGGCCTGGATCTGATCAGTCTGAGACGTCGGCCTTGTAGAAGTTGACGTAGGAGCGGGAAGGAGTTGGTCCGCGCTGGCCCTGGTAATGGGAGCCGTTGTGCTTGGCGCCGTAAGGGTACTGGGCGGGCGAGGAGAGCTGGAAGAAGCACATCTGACCGATCTTCATGCCAGGCCAGAGTTTGACCGGCAGGGTGCTCACGTTGGACAGCTCCAGGGTGATGTGCCCTTCAAAGCCGGGGTCGACGAACCCGGCGGTGGAGTGGGTCAGAATGCCCAAGCGTCCCAGGGAGCTCTTGCCCTCCAGCCGGGCGGCCAGGGTGGAGTCCAGCTTGACGTACTCCCAGGTGGATCCCAGCACGAACTCGCCGGGGTGCAGGATCCAGGGCTCGTCCTTGGGCACCTCGAACTGCTCGGTCAGTGCACCCTGGTCTTCTGCAGGATCCACGTAGGTGTACTGATGGTTGTTGAAGACCCGGAAGTAGCGGTCCAGGCGCACGTCCACGCTGGAGGGCTGAACCATGGCGGGCGTCCACGGGTCCAGATTCAGGTGCCCTGCCTCGTGGGCATCCAGGATGTCATGGTCGCTGAGCAGCATGCCTAGGTATCTCCTTTGGGTTTATTGGTCGAGGGTCTCTCCTCGGGCGGGAAACCATCCGAAATCCAGTCTAACCGGCCCTATGCCCGCTTGTTGGTCTGGCAGGATTCACAGAGAATTTTCAGATAACACTATCGTCACCATCAGGTAGCAGTTCTTTACTATAAATGTCGGCACAAAAACCGAACGGGCGGTTGACCTCCGTCCGACAACTGATTTCCCTTTCTTCTCTCTCGCCCGGCGGTGTGCACGCACCGCCGGGTTCTCTTCATTCTGGGGTATGTATCAGTGCGTTGACGTTTCACGTGAAACCACATGGCCGATGGCTCGATTGAGTTCGTTCAGGTCTGTTACGGGATGGTCAGGCGGTTGCAAACACATGAGCGTTTGCAAATCCATGAGTAGTCTGATGCTTGTCTGTGCCGGTCATCTGTTTTCGGACTTCTGGCTTCCTTGGATTTAAGACTCATGGTCGGCTGATACCGAAGACAGGATCAAAAGTTCCACGCAGCCGCATTCTCGCATTCCCCTTCTCTGGCATCTGTATAAGTTGTGTTTTATAGGCAAAGTGTTGAAAGCAGGCACAGAAGATATGGAAGAACCCCCGTCAGTTATGGCTATGACGGGGGTTCTCCACCAGGGGGAGGGGCGGCGATCTTCTTGCCTTCGGCGGCTGAGGGAAGAGGGGGACTATCACATTGCCGAAAGCAGTCCGAACTCCGCTCCCTCCCCGGTTCGAGCGGCCGGGTGCCGGTGCCGGGCCCGACTCATTCCCGAGGCCAGGAAGAGTGGACCAAGCAGTGCGGCTATCCGACCAAGTATGTGTGGGTCACACCAGCCTCACTCCTGGGGAGCCTTGGCTGACATGGCCTTGTGGAAGATGGCCACGATGATCAGGGCCAGCAGGGAGGCCAGCGCCATGACCCAGAACATGTTGGCCACCTGGGCCTGGATGCCGGTCTTGACGCCCGCCAGAGCAAGCGACCCGAATCGGGGATTGGCCATGAGCCCGCTGTAGACAGCCATGCCGATGGAGGCCGAGGTGTTCATCATCAGATCCCCGATGCCGATGCCGCGTCCGTTCTGGTCCACCGGCAGAGTGGCCGAGAAGGAGTCGTAGAGGGGCGTGTAGGACATGGTGATGCCGGCGATGAAGACCGAGGCCAGCGCGGTCAGGACCCAGAAGCCCGAGGTGAGCATCAGGGCCGAACCGGCGGCTCCGGCGATCATGAGCAGGGCGGACAGGATCAGCATGGGCAGGCGTCCCATGGCGTTCATGATGACTCCGGACAGGCAGCCCACCAGGGTGGCCACGATGTAGACGATGGTCAGGCAGAGGGAGACCTGGCTCAGGGAGATCCCGTAGATTCGGTCGCCGATCACGTTGTAGATGGGCACGCAGGCGAAGTTGAAGAAGTAGAAGACGAAGAGGGCCAGCAGGACAGCCATGTAGGCGCCGTTGGTCACGAACCCGCGGCTCAGGAAGGGGTTGGCGCCCTTCCAGACGTAGCCGGCGAAGATCAGGATCAGAACGGCCAGCACCCCAAGCATCCAGGTGGCCGGGAAGGAGAAGTAGACGGCCACGAATCCGGCGATCAGCGCGAACAGGGCGATGCCGAAGGCGTCAATGCGCTCGCCCTTGATGCCGGTGTCGGGCGTGTACTTGAGCACCGGGGGGATCAGCAGGATGGAGACCAGCGGCACCAGGAAGAGGTAGCGCCAGTCGATGGAGGTGATCAGACCGCCGGCGAAGATGCCCACAGCCGAGGATGCGTAGTAGACGGCGTTGAAGATGCCCAGGTAGAAGGCGCGCTCCTCGTCGCTCAGGTACTTCATGGCCATGACCAGGAAGACCGAGCCCGCCACCTGGCCGCCCGCGGTCTGGATCATGCGGGCCAGGACCACAGCCCAGAAGTTCGATGCGCCGAAGAAGCCCAGAAGGCTGCCGATAATCAGGGCGCCCACGCCGAACAGGGTCATCTTCCTTGGGGAGATGTAGTCGCAGAGGGTTCCGTAGAGCATGCAGACCACGCCCAGGACGATGCCGGGCAGGGTGCTGATCAGCGAGGCGTTGGCGGACATCCCCAGGGAGTCGCCCACGTTCTGGAAGACCAGGTTGAAGGCCTGGATCATCAGGGTGCCCAGCAGGAAGATGGCCAGCAGGGCCGGCAGGGCCCGCTTGGTGCTGCGGCGGTTCTCGTCCACGGTCGCTTCGGTAGCCGTTGTGGTGATTGATTCGCTCATGACTGCCGTCCTTCTATTGTTCGCTCTCGGTCTTGCGCACCAGGGTCAGGAGCCTGTCCATGAAGCGCCGGGTGAATCGCTCGGTGTCGACCGACAGGGCCACCTTGGTGTTCTTGACCGTGTCCAGAAGCCTGTTGGGGTCGCCGATGGTACGGGCCCGCTGCGGTCCCTCGGTCTCGACCATCAGGTTGGTGGCGAAGGTGGTGACCAGGCTGGGGTCGATGGCCACGGCGGCGGCCAGGGGGTCGTGCAGGTTGCAGCCGCCCAGGTAGGCCCCGCTCTCCTTTTCGCTGATGTCGATGTAGTAGTCGGTCATGTCCGCCAGGAAGCGTCCGGCGCTGGTGCCTGTGGCGCGCAGGGCTTCGGTGTCCTCGCGGCTCATCAGGGCCTGGGTGGTTACGTCCAGGCCGACCATGGTGATGTCTGCGGTGGTGGCGAAGACCCGGTTGGCAGCCTCGGGATCCTGGTTGATGTTGGCTTCCGCGAAGGGTCCCACGTTGCCCGGCTGGGTCAGGGTGCCGCCCATCATGACGATGCTGATGCGGTCGACGATGTCGGGGGCCTTTTCCAGGGCGGCGGCGATGGTGGTCAGGGCGCCGGTGGGCACCACGACCAGCTCGCCCTTGGGATAACGGCGGACCGCGTCGATGATGAAGTCCACAGAGCTCTGCTGGCTGGCCTGCCGGTCGGTCTGTGCGGGGATTTCGATGTTGCCGGTGCCGTTGGCCCCATGGAAGATCTCGGAGTCCGGCGGAACGCTGAAGGAGTCGGCCGTGCTGGGGTGATCGATCCCCTTGAAGACCGGAATGTCCTCCCTGCCATACATGGCCAGCAGCCGCAGATCGTTGTCGACGCCTTGGTCGAGCACAACGTTGCCGTAGGTGCCGGTGATTCCGATCAGTTCGGCGTCCGGGGAGCCCAGAACGTAGGACAGGGCCAGCGTGTCGTCGATGCCAGTGTCCAGATCCAGGATGATCTTGCGGACGGTTCCCTTGCTTGCTGACACGTTGGTCTCCTTCCCAGAAGGATGGGCGGCCCCAACCTTCTGCTTACCTATATCGTGCCTTCCCTAGGCTGATTCGTTACTGCCGTGAAACAAACAACCTGTTTGATGTAACGTTTCATCAAACTGTACGGAGCTAAACTACCTGTGGCTTGGAGGCTTGTCAAAACGCGTCGTGGGGTGTTCGCCATAAGGGCAGAGACCTGCAAATCCATCGGTGATGTCCGCAGCTGCGGGTGGTCGGCCGCTTTTCCTCGCAACCGACGATAATGAGGGTATGACTTTAGCGACTCCTGAACGGTATGTGGCGATGCTCGATGCGGCCAGACGGGGGTCCTACGCCTTTCCCGCCATCAATGTGACCAGCACCCAGACCCTGAACGCGGCTCTGCAGGGGCTGGACGAGGCCCAGTCCGACGGGATTATCCAGGTCTCCGTGGGAGGTGCCGCCTACCTGTCCGGACAGCGCCTGGCCGACCGGGTGGCTGGTTCCATCGCCTTTGCCAAGTTCGCCCACGAGGTGATCGCCTGCTATCCGAGCATCACCGTGGCCCTGCATACGGACCACTGCGCCCCGCAATACCTGGACGGGTGGGTGCGTCCCCTGCTGGCCTACGAGAAGGATCAGGTGGCCCACGGTCAGGATCCACTCTTCCAGTCGCATATGTGGGACGGTTCCGGTCTGCCCCTGCGGGAAAATCTGGCTACGGCGGCGGAGCTGCTGGAGTTGTCCCGGGCTGCCCACACCGTTCTCGAAATCGAGGTAGGCGTTGTCGGCGGCGAGGAGGACGGTCACTCGGCTGCTATCGATAAGCGGCTCTATTCCTCGCCCGAGGACGGCCCCAGGGTGGTTGATGCCCTGGGTCTGGGCGAGCGCGGCCGCTACATGGTGGCCTTCACCTTCGGCAACGTGCACGGATCCTACAAGCCCGGTGTGGTCAAGTTGAGGCCCGACCTGCTGGGGCAGATCCAGGACAGGACCGCCAGAGCCATATCTAATGGGGAGGTCGGCGGCATCCCCGCCCCGGACGCCCCTGCCGACAAGCCCTTCCTCCTGGTCTTCCACGGGGGCTCCGGCTCGCAGCCGGAGGAGATCGCCTCGGCCGTCGCTCATGGCGTGGTCAAGATGAATGTGGACACCGACACCCAGTACGCATTCACCAGGGCCGTGGCCGGGCACATGTTCGCCAACTACGACAAGGTCCTCAAGGTGGACGGGGAGGTCGGCGAAAAGAGTGAATACGACCCCCGTTCCTGGGGGCGTCAGGCCGAGGATGGGATGGCGGCGCGCGTCGTCCAGGCTTGCCAGCAGCTGGGCAGTGCGGGACGGGCCATGAGATGACTGGAAATCCCCCGTCCGAATAGGGTCCTGCGGGCGGGGGAGCCGCGATCGGCTGTTGAGCCTGTCCAGGCCTTCTGATGCCTGGGTCGGTGCCTGGGTCGGTTCGCCTTCCGCTCCATACGTAGGGTTAGGCTCGTCTATGGATGGTCTGCCGTTGTTTCCTTGGATGGCGACCAGTGGATAAGGAGCATCGTATGCCTGGAATCGTGATCGTCGGGGCCCAGTGGGGCGACGAGGGCAAGGGCAAGGCAACGGATCTGATCGGCGAGCACATGGACTACGTCGCCAGGTTCAACGGGGGCAACAATGCCGGCCATACCGTGGTTGTGGGTGACCAGGAGTACGCCCTCCACCTTCTGCCCTCGGGGATTATTCACCCGGCCATCACCCCGGTCATCGGCAACGGCGTCGTGGTCGACCCGGCTGCCCTCTTCGAGGAGATCGATGGGCTCCAGTCCCGCGGCGTGGATTGCAGCCGGTTGAGGATCAGCGAGTCCGCGCACATCATCGCCCCCTACCATCGGACGCTGGACAAGGTGACCGAGCGTTTCCTGGGCAAGCATAAGATCGGCACGACCGGCCGCGGGATCGGTCCGGCCTATGCCGACAAGATCAACCGCGTAGGTATTCGCGTGCACGACCTGTTCAATGTCGACCACCTGCGCGACAAGGTGGAGGCCAGCCTGCACCAGAAGAACCAGATGCTGGTCAAGCTCTACAACCGCAGGGCCATCGAGGTGGAGGCTACCGTTGAAGAGCTGGCGGGATACGCCGAGCGGCTCAAGCCCTACGTGGCCAATACCTCACTGATGCTCAACCAAGCCCTGGAACGGGGCAAGAACGTGCTTTTCGAGGGCGGACAGGCCACCATGCTGGACGTGGACCACGGCACCTACCCCTTCGTCACCTCATCCAACTGCACGGCCGGGGGTGCCTGCACCGGCACCGGCGTGGGACCGACCAAGATAGACCGGGTGGTCGGTGTGGCCAAGGCCTATGTGACCCGCGTTGGCGAAGGGCCCTTCCCCACCGAGCTGGACAACGAGCAGGGCGAATGGCTGCGCCGTCAGGGCCACGAGTACGGGGTGACCACCGGCCGCTCCCGCCGCTGCGGCTGGTTCGACGCGCTGGTCAGCCGCTATGCGGTGCAGATCAACGGCCTGACCGACATCGTGCTGACCAAGCTGGATGTTCTCTCCGGTCTGGAGACCATCCCGGTCTGCGTGGGCTACGACATCACCCGGTCCGATGGCTCCCGTGTCAGGGTGGATCAGATGCCCGTGGACCAGGCCGAGTTCCAATCCGCCCAGCCGGTATACGAGGAGCTGCCGGGCTGGCGCGAGGACATCTCCGGCGCCAAGAGCTTCGAGGAGTTCCCGACCAAGGCCAAGGACTACATCCACCGCCTGGAGGACCTGTCCGGCTGCCGCATTTCGGCTGTGGGCTCGGGCCCGGGCCGTGACCAGATTGTGCAGATCCACTCCCTGATCGGCTGAGGAATCTCCATGGGTCTGCCCTGCCTGGCCGCCTTCCCCGGGGCGGTCGGTACGGGAATCATCATCTCCACGGACGAGCCTCTGGGAGAACGGCTTCACGGCGCCATCGCCGATCTGATCGAGGGTTACGAGCGTGCCCTGTCACGGTTCAGGCAGGATGCCATACCTGCGCAAATGGCCCGGGCTACTCATGGGGGCAGGTTCGTCTTTCCCGACTATTGTCAGGGGCTCTTTGATCTGTATGACAGGCTGTATTGCGCCACCGAAGGGGCCCTGGACCCCATGGTGGGCGAGGACCTGACTCGTCTGGGCTACGGCAGGCAGCCCACTTTCCGGCTGCAGGCCGACGCCGCCGGGCATCTGGGACGGATTCATGGGCGACCGACCTGGGGTGATGACCTCAGACGTCAGGGTGCTGTCCTTATGACTGCCGGACCGGTCAGCCTTGATTTCGGGGCGGTCGGCAAGGGCTATCTGGTGGATCTGATTGCCGACCTGCTCGAGCCTCGGTTCGAAGAGTATCTGATCGATGCCGGTGGCGACATGCGTATGCGGACCTCTCACCCGGTCTCCATCGCCATGGAGGATCCCGCTGACCTGTCTGCAGGCGTGGGCCGGGTCGGGCTGTCCCATGGGTCCCTGTGCGCCTCGGCGCCCAGTCGCCGCCATTGGGCCGACCGGTCCGAGGAGGCTGCGGCGGCCGGACTGACAGCCCTTCATCACATCCTGGATGCCATCAACGGCCGTCCGGTCGACCGCGTGCTGGCCTCCTGGGTAGTGACTGACGAGAAGAACAACGAACACCCCACGGGTCTGGCCGACGGTCTGGCCACCGCCCTCTTCCTGACGCCGCCGGATGCGCTGGCCACCCGGTTCTCCTTCTCCTGCGCACTGATGTATGCCGACCGCCAGGCCGTGATCTCCGACGAATTCCCAGGTCGGTTCTTCAGTGACTCCAATATCCATCCGTCCACATAGTGGACCTGTCTCGTTGGACAAGCCGGTGCCAGGCCTATGGTCGGCACCAATGCGGATGTGCAGAGAACGCATCCGATTCGTGAATGATGAAGGGAGGTTCGCCGTGATGACCAGCTTGACAGACACCCGCCGATTCGGCACCGTGTCCGCACGAATTATTAGCCCGTCCTCACCGGCGGACTGACTCGACAATCTTCATTGTTCGACCCCGTCGGAAGGCGGGGCTGGACGCATAGGCTTCATCGCATCAGACCCTGCCGACAGCGGGGTTTTTCTATAAGGAGATGAGATGAAGTGACGGCAAACGACGTCAGTGTTGCTTCCCCGGCCTCGGCAGCCTCCGCGTCCGGCAGCACCCGTGTGACCCGCAGCTCGGTCCGCACAGTCATCGGGGCCTCCATGGTCGGCACGGCCATCGAGTTCTACGATTTCTACGCTTACGGGACGGCTTCGGCCAACTATTTCCCCAAGCTCTTCTTCCCCAAGACCGATCCGACCGTGGCCCTGTTGGCATCCCTGCTGACCTTCGCCATCGCTTTCATCGCGCGGCCCTTGGGATCCTTGATCTTCGGACACTTCGGGGACCGTCAGGGACGCAAGACCACACTGGTGGTTTCCCTGCTGACCATGGGCTGCTCCACGGTCCTGATCGGCGTCCTGCCCACCTATGCCACCTGGGGGCTCTGGGCCGTTGTGGTCCTCTGCCTGTGCCGGTTCGTACAAGGAATAGGTCTGGGCGGCGAGTGGTCCGGCGCGGCCCTGGTGGCCACCGAGAACGCCCCGGAAGGCAAGAGGGCCCTCTACGGCTCCTTCCCTGAGCTGGGCGCTCCCATCGGCTTCTTCCTGGCCAACGGCACCTACTTCCTGCTGGAGATGTTCTGCACTCCCGAGCAGATGCTGAGCTGGGGATGGCGTGTGCCCTTCCTGCTCTCCGCCATTCTGGTGGTCGTGGGGCTGGCTGTGCGCGTCTCCATGCAGGAGACCCCCATCTTCCAGATGGCCCTGGATCAGCAGAAGGTCGTCAAGACCCCGCTGTTGGAGGTCTTCCGCAAGAGCTGGCGCCAGGTGCTTCAGGCCACCTTCCTGGTCGCGGTCACCTACACCCTCTTCTACACCCTGGCCACCTGGTCACTGGCTTACGGCACCAAGCCCAAGTCCCAGGGCGGCGGCGGACTGGGCTTCACCAACCAGGAGTACCTGCTCATGCTTATGGTCTCCATCCTGGTCTTCGCCCTCTTCATCGTGCTGGCCTGCGTCTATGCGGACCGCATCGGCCGTCGCCGGGTGCTGATCGGCAGCTCCGTTATGCTGGTGGTCTTCAGCCTGGTCTTCCCCTACCTGCTCATGGCCCACCACAACACCTTCCAGGTCATGGTCTTCCTCTGCGTCGGATTCGCCCTGATGGGCATCGCCTTCGGGCCCATCGGCGCCTTCCTGCCGGAGCTCTTCGATGCCAACGTGCGCTACTCGGGTTCCGGCATCGGCTACAACTTGGCGGCCATCGTGGGCGCGGCCTTCGTGCCTACCATCGCCACCTGGCTCTCCTCCCACTGGGGAGTGCGCTCGGTCGGGCTCTACCTGGCCGTCATGGCGGTCTGCTGCCTGGTGGCAGTGCTGACCTGCCACGAAACCAAGGATGTGGACTTCACCAAGTAAGCCCTGGATACATCCCGCCGGCCGGTTCCTCGAATCGCGTCGGTGTCCGAACAACGAATTGCGGACAGTCCATCCGGCCATATCACGAGTATGGTTGGAGGCATACCGTATCCACAGGGTACGGATCGGGGTCAAGGACAAAATCCGTCGCCCCGGTCGAAAGAGCATCGTCCGCCTGGAACAACAACAGGAATTCACAGTATTTTGCGTTCCCCGGCCTGGAAGAGCCGGTCCGGTTGGACCGCACATAAAGGAGTGTAGATAATGGCAGCACAGATCTGGTATGAGAAGGATGGGGACCTTTCGGTTCTGGATGGCAAGAAGGTGGCCATCATCGGCTACGGTTCCCAGGGACATGCTCATGCACTGAACCTGCGTGATTCCGGTGTGGACGTTGTGGTCGGCCTGCGCGCCAACTCCAAGTCGGTGCCCTTCGCCAAGGAGCAGGGCCTGGAGGTCAAGACCGTGCCCGAGGCCACCAAGGAGGCCGACATCGTCATGATTCTGGCCCCCGACCAGTACCAGCGCAACATCTGGCGGGACGACATCGAGCCCAACATCAAGGAGGGTGCGGCTGTCGCCTTCGCCCACGGGTTCAACATCCATTACGGCTACATCAAGCCCAGTGCCGACCATCCGGTCTTCATGGTGGCCCCCAAGGGCCCGGGCCATATCGTCCGTCGTGAGTATGTGGCTGGCCGTGGCGTGCCCGTGGTCGTGGCCGTGGAGCAGGATCCACGCGGCGACGCCTGGGACATCACCCTGGCCTATGCCAAGGCTCTGGGCGCTCTGCGCGCCGGCGCCATCAAGACCACCTTCAAGGAAGAGACCGAGACCGACCTCTTCGGCGAGCAGGATGTGCTCATGGGCGGCGTCAACCACCTGGTCGAGGCTGGCTTCGAGGTGCTGACCGAGGCTGGCTACCAGCCGGAGATCGCCTACTTCGAGGTCTGCCACGAGCTCAAGATGCTGGTCGACCTGATGAACGAGGGCGGCCTGAACAAGGCTCGCTGGTCCTGCTCCGACACCGCTCAGTACGGTGATTTCACCTCCACCGTGGTTGACGAGTCCACCAAGGACAGGATGCGTCACCAGCTGCAGCGCATTCAGGACGGCTCCTTTGCCAAGGAGTTCATTGACGACCAGGATGCCGGCGCCCCCAAGTTCAAGGAGCTCCAGGAGAAGTACTCCCACGAGAAGATCGAGGAGGTCGGCCCCAAGCTGCGCGCCATGTTCTCTTGGAACAAGGACGTCAAGGATGCCGACGAGGCCCAGTCCTTCACCGGCAAGATTGCCCGTTCCCAGGTGCAGTGACCTCTAGGGTCTGTCGGGAGGACCCTGCATAGTCAGACTGACCATTCAGCAAATGGCCGTTCCCTCATCCGGATGCAATGCCGATGAGGGAACGGCCATTTTGTTATCGTGACCTGACATCCACGTTTCAATCATGCTGTCAGAATGTTTCACTGAACGGATCTGTCATGTGGATGTGTGAAATTTTCAAATGCCGGAGGGCATATATGGCAGTGCACCCATTCAGATGATCAATTCCATTTGGGTGGGGGCACTTCTTGTTATAGAGGACTGGGTTATAGAGGACTGGCCCTTCTGCAAGGGTGTCCGCTGTACCTGCTGCCTCATTGGGCGGATTCGGCGCCGGACACGTCCATGTCCTTGAGGCGCACGATCTTGGTGTGGTTGACGAACTTGAAGCCCAGGTAGAGGACCAGGACCAGCACCACGCTGAAGTAGGTCATGGCCATGTGTGGCCAGTTCAGGCTGAGCAAGGAGGGGATGTCCTGTCCGGCGATGACGATGACGCAGAGCACCATGGCCAGGACCGGGCCGAACGGATAGAGCTTGGAATGGTACTTGAGTTCGCTCAGGTCGTGCCCCTGGAGTTTGAAGGCCCTCCGGAAGCGGAAGTGGCTCAGGGCGATGCCGATCCAGGCGATGAACCCGGTCAGTCCGGTGGCGGTCACCAGCCACATGTAGAAGGACTGGCCGAAGATGCTGGAGGCGAAGGTGGCCAGGGACATGCAGACCGTGGCCACCAGGGCCGCCAGGGGGATGCCCCTCTTGGTGGTCCTGGCGAAGATGGCCGGGGCATAGTGGTCCTTGGCCAATCCGTAGAGCATGCGGCTGGAGGCGTAGGCCCCGGTGTTGACGGCCGAGAGGATGGATGTCAGCACCACCGCATTCATGACGCTGGCTGCCGAGGCCAGGCCGGCCCGCTGGAATACCAGGGTGAAGGGCGACATGGCGATGTTCCCGTCAGAGGCTCCCAGGAGGTTGGGGCTGGTGTAGGGGATCAGGGCGGCGATGACGAAGATGGAGAGCACATAGAAGAGCAGGATCCGCCAGAAGACGTCGTTGATGGCCTTGGGGACCGCCTTGCCGGGGTTTTCGGACTCGCCGGCGGTCACGCCCACCACCTCGGTGCCTTGGAAGGAGTAGCCGGCGATCAGAAAGACGCTCATGATGGCCGGGAAACCTCCCACGAAGGGGGCGTCCTTGTAGGTGAAGTTCTTCAGGCCGACCGCCGGCTGGAACATGATTCCGCAGATCATGGCCATGCCGATGACCAGGAAGACGATGATGGTGGCCACCTTGATCAGGGAGAGCCAGAACTCGGTCTCTCCGAATGCGGAGACCGTCAGGGCGTTGATCAGGAAGACGATGACCAGGACCAGCAGGCTCCAGATCCATCCTGGGGTATGGGGCAGCCAGTACTGGATCAGCAGTGCGGCGGTGGAGATGTCCACGGCACCCGAGATGGTCCAGTTCAGCCAGTAGTCCCAGCCCATGGCGAATCCCAGGGCCGGATCCACGTAGCGGGCGCTGTAGGCGGCGAAGGATCCCGACACCGGTAGGTGGGTGGCCAGCTCGCCCAGACTGGTCATCAGAAAGTAGACCATGACGCCCATGGCTATGTAGGCCAGAAGTCCGCCGCCGGGGCCGGCTGTGGAAATGGTGGAGCCGGAGGTCATGAACAGGCCCGTGCCGATGCAGCCGCCCAGGGCGATCATGGAGATGTGGCGGGTCTTGAGGTTGCGCTTGACGCTGCCGTAGCCATGATGCTCTTGCCCGGCCCGGTCGGATTGATTGGTGTTCGACGCTGCATTGCTGGTGTTCCGCGTCATGATCCTCCTCCTTTTGGCTGGGCGACGCACCGGGGAGTCCGGGGTCGTACTGAAATTGCGATTCCTGATATGCCGGCTGGATGCCGGAACAGATTCATATGGCCGGGTCCTTGAGCCGGTCCTCGAACGCTTAGGGAGTCTATGCCATTGGTGTGGCTTTCCAGCTCCCATGGTCATAATGTGTCATGCTAGTTGACAAATCTTTCATAGCGATTCCGGATCCCCGCTCAAATCCATCTCATTCAGGGGAACGATACGGGTATGGTAGCGGATTTTGTAGCCCAGATAGAGCGCAAGTACCAGGGGCACGCTGATGTAGGTGACGCCGATCTCCTGCCAGTTCCAGTTGACGAAGGCCTCGAAGTTCTGCCCGCCGATGACGATGACGCATAGGACCAGAGCCAGGATGGGCCCCAGGGGGAAGAGCTTGGCATGGTAGCGCAGCTCCTCAACCCGGTGGCCCTGGACCACCCAGGCGCGGCGGAAGCGATAGTGGCTGAGGGCGATGCCGATCCAGACGATGAATCCGGTCAGCCCCGAGGCGGCCACCAGCCACATGTAGATGCGCTGGCCGAAGATGCTGGCGGCGAAGGTGGCCAGGGAGACCACCAGAGTGGCGACCAGCGAGGCCATGGGGATGCCGTGACGGGTGGTGTGTCCGAAGAAGGCCGGGGCGTAATGGTCCTTGGCAAGGGCGTAGAGCATCCGGGTTGAGGCGTATACCCCCGAGTTGGCGGACGAGAGGACCGAGGTCAGGATGATGGCGTTCATGACGCTGGCTGCCGAGGCCAGGCCCGCCCGTTGGAATACCAGGGTGAAGGGCGACATGGCTATGTCCCCCTGGGCGGAGCTGAGCAGGTTGGGGCTGGTGTAGGGGATCAGCGCGGCGATGACGAAGATGGACAGAATATAGAAGAGCAGGATCCGCCAGAAGACGTCGTTGATGGCCTTGGGAACGGCCTTGCCCGGGTTTTCGGACTCGCCGGCCGTGACGCCGATCAGCTCGGTGCCCTGGAAGGAGAAGCCTGCTATCAGAAAGACGTTGAGAATGGCGGGGAATCCGCCCACAAATGGGGCATCCTTGTAGGTGAAGTTGCCCAGGCCCACGGCCGGGCGGAACATGATTCCGCAGATCATGGCCAGACCGATGACCAGGAAGACGATCACCGTCACCACCTTGATCAGGGAGAGCCAGAACTCGGTCTCGCCAAAGGTGGACACGGTCAGGGCATTGATGAGGAAGATGACCACCAGGACCAGCAGGCTCCAGACCCAGCCTGGGGTGTGGGGCAGCCAGTACTGGATCAGCAGGGCTGCGGTGGAGATGTCCACAGCCACGGTGATGGCCCAGTTCAGCCAGTAGTTCCAACCCATGGCAAATCCCAGGGCCGGATCCACATAGCGGGCGTTGTAGGCGGCAAAGGAGCCGGAGGTGGGCAGGTGGGTGGCCAGCTCGCCCAGGCTGGTCATCAGGAAATAGACCATGAGGCCCATGGCCGCGTAGGCCACCAACGCGCCTCCCGGTCCGGCCTTGGCGATGGTGGAGCCGGAGGTCATGAACAGTCCGGTGCCGATGCAGCCGCCCAGGGCGATCATGGTGACGTGGCGGGTCTTGAGGTTGCGTTGGACCCGGTCGGTGGATGCGGAGGGAATGGCTTTTCCGCCCTGCCTGGTCGCCATGACTGCTCTTCTCCTCGAACTGACCTGAGAGCCCTATGACGATGGTTCCGGCCAGTTCCGCTCAGGCGGAATCCAGACGCATTGCCTGTCCGTACACTGCACATAGCGCTCCGCAACATCGGGTTGCGACAGTCCCGGACCTGTTCGACCCGGGCCCAACGGGACGGATGGGCGGATCCGCGCCGTTTCGGCCGGACCTCCTTTCGCCGGGAATGGACGACACCGCACTGTCTGCTCCCGGTTACTGATAGGTTCGGCGACCTCTTCAGTGGTTTTGCAATTACGGGCCAGCATAGAGGGATTCTCAGACAAGGCTCAAACCGCTCACTTGTCCTCGATGACCGATAGGCAAATCCGCAATGTCTCTGGCTGCGCTGGGCGGTCCTGGTTGCGCCGCTTGACTGCCTTAGGATAAGTATGAATTCGTTAGGAAAGAAGGCAACCACTGATGAAGGTCGACGACATCAAGGTAATCGGCAATATCGGAGCGGGAACCATGGGGCATGCCACGGCGCTCCAGTTTGCCATGCGAGGGTATCCGGTCCGGCTGGTGGACTCCAGCCGCCAGGCCCTGGACCGTGGGAGGGGATTGATCGAGCATGATCTGGATACCTTTATCGGTGCCGGGCTGATTCCCCAGGATCAGAGGGAGAGCGTGCTGGATCGGATTCAGGAGGACACTGATTACGGCATTCTGGCTGATGCCGACTTTGTCATCGAATCCGTCTTGGAAGACATGAATGTCAAGCACCAGGTTTGGCAGCAGGTGGAGACCATAGTTGGCGAACAGACCATTCTGGCTACCAATACCTCGGGACTAGGGCCCACTGAGATCGCCTCGGTGCTGCAACATCCCCAGCGGTTCCTGGTGGCCCACTTCTGGAATCCCGCCCAGCTCATGCCCCTGGTCGAGGTGGTGCCTGCTGCGGGCACCGACCAGGGCGTGGTGGACACCACGGTCGAGCTCATGAACCGCATCGGCAAGCATGCCGTGGCGCTGTCCACGGAATCGCTCGGATTCGTGGGCAATCGCATCCAGGCGGCTGTTATTCGGGAGTGCCTGAATATCGTGGAACAGGGCATCGCCACTCCGCAGGCCGTCGACGAGATCGTAACCTACAGCCTTGGGCGGCGGTGGAGCATCCTTGGACCCATCGCCAGTGCTGACCTGGGAGGATTGGATGTCTTCGACAATATCTCCAAGTACCTCTACGACGATTTGGACAACCGTCCCGGTGAGGACCCGATCTTGAAGGCCAAGGTTCAAGCGGGAGAGCTAGGCGCCAAGAGCGGCCAGGGGTTCTATTCCTGGCAGGGGGCCGAGAGCCAGGCCATGATCGCCGACCGCGACCGGCGGCTGCTGGAGGCGCTGGTCGCGGACCGCAAGAAGGAGGAGGGCCGCTGAGTTCTCCCGCTTGTATCGCTACTGCGCTCGCCGCTGGGTCAGTTGGTAGGCCACCAGGAGGACGATCAGCCAGATGGGCCCGGCGATGACGGCCACCCGATAGCTGGACGAGAAGCACATGAGCACCACGATCATGGCCAGGAAGGCCAGGACCGCCCAAGGGGTCACCCGGGCAAAGGGCAGCTTGAAGTGCAGGGCGTTCAGAGCGTTTTCGCCGGTCTTGCCCGCCAGGTCGCCGGGTCCCTCGCCGCGAGCAACGGCTCGCCGGAAGAGCATCTCGGTCACCATGATCATGGACCAGTTGATGATTGCCGAGATTGTGGCGATGCTCATCAGATAGTTGAAGGCGAACTGCGGCCAGAGGAAGACCACGACCACGGCCAGGGCGATGATGCAGGCCGAGGTCAGCACTCCTGCGTAGGGCACCCCTCCCTTGGACAGCTTCCCCAGATACTTGGGGGCATTGCCCTGCCGGGCCAGGGAGAAGAGCATGCGGGAGTTGGAGTAGAGGGCCGAGTTGTAGACGCTCATGACTGCGGTCAGGCAGACGAAGTTGAGGATGCCTGCGGCCGCGTGGACTCCAACCGAGTCGAAGATCTGGACGAAGGGGCTGACGACCATACCCTGAGCATTGGGCTTGCCGATGGCGTTCCAGGGAACCACGGCCATGATCACCCCAAGTGTCAGGATGTAGAAGACCAGGATCCTCCAGATGATGGCGTTGGTGGCCTTGGGGATGGTCCGACGGGGATCGGAGGCCTCCCCGGCGGTGATGCCGATGAGTTCCGTGCCGCCGAAGCTGAACATGACCACCGCTAGCGACATAAGCAGACCGGTCCACTGGCCATTGGCCCCGTGACGCATGAGTCCGTTGGGCAGGAACCCGCCGCCCACGGTGAACCAGTTGGCGAAGGAGGCCCGCAGTCCGTTGGCCGTGGGCAGGGCCATGACCACGACGGCCAAGCCGCCGATGATCATGGCGACGATGGCTGCGATCTTGATGATGGCGAACCAGAACTCGAACTCGCCGAACTTGCTGACTCCCATCAGATTGGCTGCCGTAATGACCACCAGGAAGAAGGCCGCGGAGACCCAGGCGGGGATTGCCGGGAACCAGAAGTTGACGAAGGTGCCCACCACGGACAGTTCGACCATGGATACCAGCACATAGTTCATCCAGTAGTTCCACCCCGAAACGAACCCTGCCCGCTTGGACCAGTAGCGGGTGGCGTAGTAGCTGAAAGCGCCGGACTTGGGGTCTTCCACGCTCATTTCGCTCATGGCCCTGACGATCATGAAGATGGCCAGACCGCCTATCAGATAGGCGATGATGATGGCCGGCCCAGCCAATGAGATGGATTCCCCGGACCCGTAGAAGAGTCCCGTTCCGATGGCGCCGCCCAGCGAGATGAGCTGGATATGCCTGTTCTTCAGGGTCTTGCGCAGGTTCTTGCCCTGCGACTCCTTGGGTTGATCCATGGGGATGTCATTCCTTAGGTGGTGGTAGTGGCCAGCTGAATGTTGCCGGCCGACAGGGCCAACACTATAGGAGCCGACCCGAGCCGGATGACCATGCCTTTACATTGTGGAATAAAGGCGTCCGCCATGTGAGACGGTAAATTCACCGAATGATGACCGCCGGGCCCTACCATGGGCGTCGGTGCCTGCCGTCCGCTCCCGGTTATCGACACCTTTGTGGTATTGCTGACCTACCGGCCTCGATGGGCATCCCTTCCTGGGCGGCGATGATTAATGGGTTGTGAAGACAAGGAGGTGCAGTCGCATGAACCGTATGGGCAATGGCCCTTTGGCGCAGCAGAATCAAGGTGACGGCACCTCGGCAGGCGACGGCATGGAACGCGGTCTGAGCAATCGTCATGTGCAGTTCATCGCCATCGGCGGCACCATCGGCACCGGGCTTTTCCTGGGGTCGGGCAAGTCCATTGCCCTGACCGGACCCTCCATCATCCTGGTCTACATCGGCGTCGGCGTGATCATGTACCTGCTCATGCGGGCCATTGGCGAGCTCATGTATCGCAGCCCCGTCCAGCACACCTTCATCGCTTTCATCAGCCGCTACCTGGGCCAGGGGTGGGGGTCTTTCGCCGGTTGGTCCTACTGGATCGTGCTCATCCTGATCGGCATGTCCGAGCTGACCGCCGTGGGCACCTACTTCGTCACCTTCTTCGGCACCTTCGGCATCGATCTGAGCGCCTGGCGGGGTCTGATCGAGCTCTGCTTCCTGACGGCCATGGTGTGCATCAACCTGATTGCCGTGAGGGTCTTCGGGGAGACCGAGTTCTGGTTCTCCATGATCAAGATCACCCTGATCCTGGCCATGATCGTCACGGCTGTGGTCATGGTCATCACGGGCTTCCACTATCCGGCCGTCCGTATGCCCGGACAGGATCGGATCAGCCCGGCCGGGCATGCCGGTCTGGACAACATCACCACCGGTCTGAGTCTGGCGCCCAACGGGTGGATGGCCTTCTTCATGAGCTTCCAGATGGTCTTCTTCGCCTACGAGATGATCGAATTCGTAGGGGTGACCGTCTCCGAGACCCAGAATCCCCGCAAGGTCCTGCCCAAGGCCATCAACCAGATCATCCTGAGGGTGCTGATCTTCTACGTGGGCGCCCTGGTCGCCATCATGCTGATCGTGCCCTGGCGCTCCTTCCGGCCCAACGCCGACGGCAGCTTCACCTCGCCCTTCGTCATGGTCTTCCGTTACGCCGGGGTGGATTGGGCGGCTGCGCTGGTCTTCTTCGTGGTCATCACGGCAGCCAGCTCCTCGCTGAACTCCCTGCTCTACTCCGCTGGCCGCAACCTCTTCCAACTGGCCGCCGCCGGCCACTCTCCGGTGATGCGCAGCCTGCATACGATTTCGCGCCGCGGCAAGGTGCCCGCCCGGGCCATCGTCCTGTCCGGGGTGCTGATCCTCCTATCTCCGGTGTTGCATCTGCTGCCCGGGTTCGAGGACACCTTCGTCCTGTTCACCTCCTGCTCCAGCGCGGTCATCATCTTCATCTACATCCTGACCCTGCTTGCCCACCGCCGCTACCGGACCAGCAAGGACTTCATGCCCGATGGGTTCATCATGCCGGCCTACCGGGTGACAGGGGCCGTTGCCATCGCCTTCTTCGTCCTGATCTACCTCTCGCTCTTCCTGGCTCCTGACACCCGCTATCCAGCCATACTGGGATTGGTCTGGCTGCTGGTATTCGGCGGCATCTGCCTGTGGAAGCATAAGGGTGAGCCGTTGGCGGTCGACTGACCATCTGCGGGCGCGGGCGCATTATATGGCTTCAAAACGGTATAAACAAGTCTGTTTTTCCGCTTGTGCCTGAGCTAGATTGATTTTCGGTAATTGTCAAATCGGCCTTCGTTTCTCGCAGGTTCGATTACGAGGGACTGACGAAGGAGATCATCGCCCATGGTTGCACAGGTCGGCAGGACACGAGTGGCCAGGACCGCTGGCTCCCTGCTCTCATGCCTGCTGTTGGCCCTGATGTTCCTGGTCCTGCAGACCCCGCAGTCGGCCATGGCGGCGAGCGGAGCCACGGATTATGACAGCTGGACCCAGGTGGCTGGTTCCGTATCCCATCAGCTGGATCGAGGGTGTGAGGATTATGCCCGGGGGGATCGCGCCGGGGCGGCCTCGGAATTCATGGGGGCCTACAACGTGGGTTACGTGGGCTCCGGATTCGTTTCGGTGGTGGGGTCGACCCTGGGGCAGGACAGGCGCAACGCCCTGGACGGGCAGTTCCAGGCCCTGCAGAATCAGGCCTACGCCCCGGATGCCGGGCAGGCCCTGACCCAGGGCAGCGAAAAGCTCAAGGCCGATCTGTCCGCTGCGGCCACCCAGCTGGATGCCACCCAGGGGCTGGCCAATCCCCGCGCCTACGCCAAGGATCAGCGGGAGCAGATCAAGGCGGACCGTCGAAGGCTGGACGCGGCCAAGAAGCATCGGAACAACGGCAAGGGCGACCGGACCTGGACCCAGGTGGCCCACGAGATGACGCCCATCCTGGATCAGGCGCTCGCTCAGGCATCCAAGGGACAGGGCCAGGCGGGATCCGATCTGGTCAACAAGGCCTATTACCAGTATTACGAAAAGCTGGGCTTCGAGAAGAACGTCATGAACGCCATCAGCGGCAACAGGGTCTCGCAGGTCGAGTACCAGTTCAAGGAGACCCGGATGGCCATGGTGGCGGGCAAGCCGGCCAAGACCCTGGTGAACGATCTGAAGAGCATGCTGGTCGAGGACGCAGCCACTCTGGATGGGGGCGCCGCGGACCAGGTCAACGGATGGACGACCTTCCTGACCTCCGCCTTCGGCCAGGCCTTTGTGGTCCTGCTGAGGGAGGGACTGGAGGCCATCCTGGTGGTGGCGGCCATCATCGCCTACCTGGTCAAGTCTGGCCATAAGGACAAGGTTCGGCACATCTACTGGGGCATTGCGGCAGGTCTGGTGGCCAGCGGGCTGGTGGCCCTGCTCTTCACCCTGCTCTTCAACGGGAACGGCCCCCAGCAGGAGATCCTGGAGGGCGTGGTGGCCCTGGTGGCCATGCTCATGCTGCTCTACACCAGCAACTGGATGCTGTCCAAGTCCTCTGTGGAATCCTGGAACCACTACATTCAAAGCCGGACGGTGGCTGCCATCTCAAATGGCGGCGTGATCTCCCTGGCCCTGCTCTCCTTCCTGGCGGTCTTCCGGGAGGGTGCTGAGACGGTCATGTTCTACCAGGCCATCTTCGCCATGGCCCCTGGTGGCAGACGGGAGATCTGGACCGGTTTTGCGGCTGCCGCCGTGGTCCTAATCATCGTTTTCGTGCTCATCCGCTTCACCTCGGTCAAGATTCCCATCCGGCCCTTCTTCATCATCACCAGCCTGCTCATGGCGGTCATGGTGGTCATCTTCGCCGGGGGCGGCGTCCATGCCCTGATCGAGGGCGACCTGGTGCCGGCCACCTACCTGCCCGGTGTGCCCACCAGCGACTGGATCGGGCTGTATCCCTACACGCAGACCATCGGCGCCCAGATTCTGGCGGCCCTGGTCGTGGTCGTGCTGGCAATTGTGTCGACCCACCGCCTGCACAAGCAGGAGCGGTCACGGTCGAATCAGGACTCCGGCGGGTCGCCGTCGGCAACCGTCCATCGGACGGAAACCGAGCAGGCCGCCGAAGGGGCTGTGCCCTCTGAGGTCACGGCATCCATGCAAACACCAAAGAGCGAAGGACAATCATGAAGAAGAGACAATTGACCGCCCTGGTCGCGCTGGTGCTCTCAGGCACCCTGGCCCTGGCGGGGTGCGGCTCCGGCGGGTCAGGCACCCGTGAGGCCCAAGCGCCTGAGGCTTCCGACTCCTCCCAGTCCTCGGCGGGCAAGGGAGCCGGGTTCGAGGAGATCCCCATCCCGCCCGACGATCAGCAGAAGGGCCCCCTGAACATCGGCACAGTCTTCTTCCAGCCCATCGACATGGAGCCCGCATCCATGGGGTTGAAGGCGGCGGATGCCAGCCTGCACCTGGAGGCCGATATCCACGCCCTGCCCAACAACAACCTGGGCTATGCCAAGGGTGAGTTCGTTCCGGATCTGACCGTCAACTACACCATCGAGAACAAGGATGACCCCAATGACAAGCAGTCCGGCACCTTCATGCAGATGAACGCCTCGGATGGTCCGCATTACGGAGCCAACATCAAGATGGAGAAGGCCGGATCCTACAAGCTGACCTATTCCATCGACTCTCCCGAGAAGAAGGGTTGGATGCTGCACGTCGACCCGGAGACCGGCGTGAAGGGGCACTTCTGGACCGAGCCCATCGTGGTCAGCTGGGACTGGGACTACACGCCCCACCAGTGGTAAGCTGCTATGCACCATGCTTGAGCAATTTGTCACGGTCTTGCCGGGGACGCTGGCCCCGGCCCTCCTGGTCATGGTTTTCAGCGTGCTTCTGGGGGTGGGCGAGGGCCGCGATCGGCCCCGTTCCTCCTCCTGGCGACTGATTGGCCTGGGGGTCGGCGTGCTGGGGGCGTTGATCTTCGCCCTCCTGCGCGCCACCGTGATCATCAACCGCCGGACCATGGTCAACTACCCGACCCTGGTAGCCTGCGTTCTGACCGATCTGGCGGCCATCGTGGTGGTGCTGGCCGCCGACCGGCTGGTCTCGGACTGGCATCGCCGCCCCTGGGCCATGGATCTGGCCAACGCCCTGGCGGCCCTGGCCATAGCCCTGACCACCTTCCGTGCCCTACCCGACGTGATCCTGCAGCTTACGGCCTTTGTTGAACCGGGGGAGCCGGTGCTGACCTCGGCCATGCTTCTGCGGGCCCTTGGCTTCCTGCTGGGTCTGGCCGCCGCTGTGACGGTGGCCGCGATTCTGCGGACCATGCATACCTCCTGCCCTCGGATAGCCTTCCGCCTGGCCACCCTGCTCATGGTGGTCCTGCTGCTGGTCCGGCACGGCGTGGCCCTGGTGGCCCTGATGCAGACAACCGGCCTGGTTCTTCTGCACGGCTGGGCCTTCCGGGTCATGGCCCTGGGCTATAACGCCGACCTGATCCTGGTCCTTGCCCAGGTGCTGGTCTTCATCATTCCGGTCCTGGCCTGCCTGGTTGCAGGCTGGCGTATGCCGGTGACAGGAGCCTCCACAGCAGAAGACCGTAGCCACCGGGCCTTCCGCCGAAGGGCCCTGGCATCGGCGGTCTGGAGCCTGGTGGCCATGATCGGCGTCACCCTGGCCCTGACGGTGGGCACGGCCCAGGCCCACAAGGTTCCCGTGCTCTCACCTCCGGAGCGGTATTCCCTGACTGCCGATACGGCTACCATCCGTTTCTCCCAGGTGGAGGATGGCCACCTGCATCGATTCAGCTACCGGGCCAAGGACGGCACCGAGATGCGCTTTATCATCATCCGCAAGAACGGCGCGGCCTATGGTGTCGGGCTGGACGCCTGTGATAATTGCGGGGATGCGGGCTATTACGAAAAAGACGGCAAGATCATCTGCAAGAAGTGCGACGTAGCCATCAACCTGGCCACCATAGGGTTCAAGGGCGGCTGCAATCCCGTCCCTCTGCCCTATAAGACCGGTCGGGGCGCGATACTGATCAGCACCGCCGATCTGGATGCTCTGTCTTCGCACTTCAAGAGCTAAGAGAGGGAAGGAGCGGTTGGTATGTTCTTCATGCGAATGATGCTGCGGTCATTCAGCCGCCAGTTCGGGCGAAGAATGCTCATCGCCGTCACTGTCTGCCTGTCGGCCTGCGTGGCTACGGCCATGCTGGGGGTGGTCTTCGACGTGGGCGACAAGCTCAACGCGGAACTGTCCACCTACGGATCCAACATCACGGTCCAGGCCAAGGCTGATGCCGTGGTCTCCGACCTCTACGGCGACCAGGAGGGCAGCCCCTCAGGCGATGAGTCAACGCCAACCGCCTTCCTCAAGGAGTCCCAGGTGCCCAAGATCAAGACCATCTTCTGGGCCTACAACATCACCGACTTCGCTCCCCGCCTGGATCTTCGTGGCACTGTGGACCAGGTCGGTGCCCCCCTGGTAGGCACCTGGTTCGGCCGGACCATCAAGGTAGACAGCGGTGAGAGCAGCACTGCGGGTCTCAAAGGTCTTCGGCCCTGGTGGAAGGTTCAAGGGCGCTGGCCCAAGGACGAGGCTGGATCCGGTGGCCGAACCGAGGCCATGATGGGCAAGGAGCTGGCTGCACGACTGGGCGGCCGTCAGGTTGGTGACCAGGTCAAGGTCGGTCTGGGCGATCAGCTGCGGACCGTCACCATCGTGGGCATCTTCGACTCCGGTGATGCCGATGCGGCCTCCCTCTATCTGCCTACCAGGCCGTTGCAGGAGATGTCCGGTCTGACCGATCAGATTGACCAGGTGGAGGTCAAAGCCCTGACCACGCCCGAGAACGACCTGGCCCGCAAGGCCGCACGAAACCCTGCTGCCCTCTCCCAGGACGAATGGGAGACCTGGTACTGCACGGCTTATCCCTCCTCCATCGCCTACCAGATCGAGGAGGCCATCCCCGGGTCCATGGCCAAGCAGGTCAGACAGGTGGCTGCCCTGCAGGGCGATGTTCTGCAGAAGACCCAGGCGGTCATGATCCTGATGACCGTGCTCAGCCTGCTGGCGGCAGCCATCGCCGTGGCCAATCTGATGGCGTCCTCCATATCCGAGCGGTCCTCGGAGTTCGCCCTGCTCAAGGCCTTGGGCGCCACCGACGGGGCTGTATCCCGATTGGTGCTGGCCGAGACGGCCCTGATCGCCCTGGCCGGGGCTCTGGTCGGCGCCTTGCTGGGCTCCGGAGTGGCTCAGATCGTAGGCAGGGTGGTCTTCGGCTCGGGAATCACCATGCGGCCCATGGTCTTCGTGCTGGTCTTCGTGCTGCTGGCCCTGACCGTGCTGCTGGCGTCCATCTCGTCCATCAGATCGATTCTGCGGCTTCGGCCGGCGGAGGTGCTTCATGGCCGCTGATCGCCATAAGAGCCATATGACCAACACCCGCATGTTCCTGACCATGCTCTTCGGGGCCGTCTTCCGTCGTCGTGGCCGGGCACTGATGGCCGTGGTGGCCTCCCTGGTGGGGGCGGCCACCCTCTTCTGCCTGGCGGCGGTCTGTATCGAGGCTCCCAGGCAGATCAACCAAGAGATGCGTTCCTACGGGGCCAACCTGGTCGTTTCGCCCATCCAGGGGGACAACCGGTCCGCCGGCATCGAACAGGGCATGGTGGACCACACTACCCACATGGTGACCGCCAAGGCTCCGGCAAGGTACGCCACCTATCGATATGAGACGGTGCAGGTCAATGCCGGGGCCTGCGAGATGGCCGGCATCCACCCCGATCAGGTGCGTCAGCTCAACCGTCACTGGAGTGTGGAGGGTTCCTGGCCCCGGCCCGGTTCGGTCATGGTGGGGCGGGACCTGGCTGATTCGCTGGGGCTGACCACTGGCAAGCAGATGACCATCGGCTACCCGGCAAGCCAGGTCACCGGCACAGGCAAAGGCGGAGGCCAGGGGCGAGACTTTCGTGTGGGAGGCATCGTCGATACCGGAGGTCCCGAGGATCGGATAATCTACGCCGACCTGGCCGACCTGGAGCTCCTGACCGGGGCCAAGCGGGGCACCGATGTCATCGAATACTCGGTCAACACCATGACCTCGGGGCTGAAGACCATCGCTGCCAGCATCAACGACATGACCTCCATGGGGGTCAAGGCACGGCCGGTCACGAGGATTACGGCGGGCGACAGCCATACCATCGCCATGCTCCAGTCGCTCTTCTGGCTGGTTTCGGTGGTGGTTCTGGTCCTTACCTTTGTGGGCGTGGGGACCACCATGGCCTCCATCGTCTCCCAGCGGCGCAGCGAGATCGGCCTGCGCAAGGCCCTGGGCGCCTCCTCACGGGGGATAGCCATGGAGTTTCTGGCGGAGTCGGCCTGCTACGGATTGGCCGGAGGTCTGATCGGCACCGCCCTGGGCTATGGCTTCGCCCGGCTGCTCTGCCTGTCCGTCTTCCAGCGTCCGCTGGGCTTCAACTGGTGGCTGGCCCTGGGCACGGTCCTGCTGAGCGTGGCCATATCCATGATCGCATCCATCCGGCCGGTCCTCCGGGCTTCGCGTATCGACCCGGCCCTGGTTTTGAGGGAGGAATGACAATGACGCAGGCAAAGGCGAGCGAGTTCCAGTCGGGCGGCGGCATGCTGCTGGACCTGGACCATGTTTCCAAGATCTACGGCGATCTGCACGCCCTGGACGACCTGAATCTGAGCGTCCCGCAAGGTCAGTGGCTGGCCGTGGTGGGGTCCTCCGGCTCAGGCAAGACCACGCTGATGAACATTCTGGGTTGCATGGACACCCCCAGCCGGGGCTCGGTCCGACTGCAGGGGCGGCCGCTGGAGGATCTGAGCCAGTCCCAGCTGGCCGATGTGCGTAAGAACGTAATCGGTCTGGTTTTCCAGAAGTTCTATCTGGTCCCGCATCTGACCGCCCTGGAGAATGTCATGGTGGCCCAGTACTACCACTCGGTGGTGGACGAGGACCAGGCCATGAAGGCCCTGGACCGTGTGGGTCTGGCGGATCGGGCCCGCCATCTGCCCAGTCAGCTTTCGGGCGGCGAGCAGCAGCGGGTCTGCGTGGCCCGGGCGCTGATCAACGAGCCCAAGCTGATTCTGGCTGACGAGCCCACTGGCAACCTGGATGAGGCCAACGAGCGGATCGTGCTGGATCTCTTCCGGCAATTGCATGACCAGGGAACCTCCCTGATTGTGGTCACGCATGATGCCCTGGTGGCCTCCTGCGCCCAGCGGGAGATCATGCTCAACCACGGTGTGCTGGCCGGCGAGCAGTGGAATGATGAGGAGGCCAAGCGGGCCTACCTGGCAGCCGGAGGCCGTCCGGCCTTCAGCGGGGCTCCTGTCGATTCAGGGGACCAGGATATTCCGGTGGGCTTCCATGACCCCACCAAGACGGCCAAGACCGGCGGCTCCCTGCCGGGATCGGCCATTGATGGAGAAGGAGGGCGTTGAAATGGCCAAAAGCAAATCCCGGGGACTGGCCACGGCCTCGGCAACCCTGGCGACCCTGGTGGCGGTCGGCTCCCTCCTGGGCGGCTGCGGAAGCCAGGAGGCCAAGCCCATGGACGACGAGTTCGCCGGATCGGGCGCAGAGTCCAGCTCTGCACCAGAGTCGGGAGCCGGCTCTGCGGGCGAGGGCAAGCCTGCGGCCGTCTCCCGTGATGGACTGCCGACCGCTCCGGCTGACACGGGCAACTATCACGATGGTACCTACGCCCTGACGGGCAAATACGGGCATGACGGGGCTGACAGCATCGATGTGGACCTGGACCTGTCGGGAGGCCAGGTGACCAGGGTCCAGGTCCAGGGGCATTCGGATTCGCCCATCTCGCGCGGCCACATGGAACGTTTCGCCCGGGCTGTGCCTGGTGTAGTCCAGGGACGCCCGCTCAAGGACCTCAAGGTGGACAAGGTGGCTGGGGCCAGCTGGACCTCGGACGCCTTCAACAAGGCCCTGGATTTGGCCCGGCTGGAAGCTTCGGCGGACAGGTCGTCCTGAGAACCGGGCCGTAAGAGTAGCAGGCTTTACGGGTGGCGGAAACAAAAAAGGGGCGAGGATTTGACTCCCCGCCCCTTTTCGGGCCTTTAGGCTACCGGTCCCACCAGGGCCGCAGCGGATAGGTGTCCGTGCCGGTCTCGGGATCAGGCTTGATGCACTGGAACTGGTGTATCTGAATGTTGTCGAGTTCGAAGTTGAGCCGCGCGCCGGCCATGTACAGGCCCCAGAGCCGCGCCTTGGGCTCGCCCACCATGGGCTTGGCCTGGCTCCAATGCTCCTGGAGGTTCTCGGTCCAGTGCTTGAGGGTCAGCGCATAGTGCTGACGCAGGTTCTCCTGGGTGATGACCTCGAAGCCGGTGTCCTGGATGGCCAGTTCGATCTCGGCCGGGCTGGCCAGCTCGCCGTCGGGGAAGATGTAGCGGTCGATGAAGCCGCCGGCCCGCTTGTGGTCGTGAGAGTTGGTGCGGGTGATCTGGTGGTTGAGTAGGATGCCGCCCGGACGCAGCTTGTCCATCATCTCCTTGAAGTAGGAGGGGTACTGCTTGTAGCCGACATGCTCCATCATGCCGATGGAGCAGATTCCATCGAAGCCGGACTCGGGCACGTCGCGGTAGTCCATCAGCCTGACCTCGGCCAGATCCTGCAGGCCTTCCTGGCGGATCCAGTTCTGGGCCCACTCGACCTGCTCCTCCGCCAGGGTCACGCCGATGACATGGATGCCGCGGCGGGCGGCCGCGATCTCCATGGAACCCCAGCCGCAGCCCACGTCCAGCAGACGGTCGCCCTTGTTCAGGTGCATCTTGTCCAGGACCATGTTGAGCTTGTGCCACTGAGCGTCCTCCAGACTGTCGTCCTCCTTCTCGAAGACGGCGCAGGTGTAGGTCATGGAGGACCCCAGGAAGAGCCGGTAGAAGTCGTTGGACTGGTCGTAATGGTAGCTGACGGTGGCTGCGTCGCCCCGGCGAGTGTGGGGACGGATGCCTTCGGTCAGTCGCTTGGCCAGGGAGGGCCCTTCGATGGCCGGCGGCTCGGGCACGCGCACTCCGTGCGAGAAGACGGCTCCGGCCGCCCGGGCCAGCTCCATCTTGCTGGGGTGCTTGACGAAGTGCTTGAGGCCCATCAGTTCCTTGAGGACCTGGTAGGGGTTGCCTGGCAGCAGCTCGGGAGAATCCAGATCGCCCTGCAGGTAGGCGCGGGCCAGACCCAGGTCGTTGGGATTTTCCGTGATGTAGTACATGGCACGGGAATTCTTGACTTCCAGATGCAGCGGCGCTTGGTCCTGCCCGAAGACCGACCCATCGAAGGCGGTCACCTGCACAGGCGCGTCGGGGGTGAGGAAGAGCCCGATCATCTCGGCTACAGTCATCTTGCTTTTGGCCATGAAGCCCCCTTGTGTGACCCGGACATGACCGAACATGGCGGGTCTGGTAGTTAGTGGATACAAGTACTGTCTTCACCCTACCCCTGACACTGGTCCCTAACGGTGTCATGTTCGGTGAATTATTCCGCATGGGAAACCTTGCCTGGGTACAGACTCTTTGGTAAGGCAGAACATGGAGGCGAGCAGGGAATGAACAGCAGCGAATCAGCGTCGACCGGGGCGGATGAGGCCTGGACCCAGGGCACTCTTGCCAGGTTGGGGCATTCACGCTTCCGGGCCGGTTTCTCCCTGTCGGCCAAGGATCGCGCCTACGCCCGTGCCAAGGGTAGGGATACTATCGACCGCCACGCCCATGAGATGCTGGCCAAGCGTGTGGGGCCTGCCCACCCTTTGAAGGATGGCAAGCAGACCCCCTACCGCGGGCATCCGGTCTTCACGGCCCAGCATGCCACAGCCACCTGTTGCCGGGGGTGCATCGAGCGCTGGCATCATATACCTCGAGGCCGGGCTCTGACCGATGCGGAGGTTGATGCCCTGGCCAGGCTGGTCATGGCCTGGATCGAGCGGGATTTGGTGAATCACCCGGTCCGTTCGGCCTGACAGCGCCTGCTACTTCTTGTTCCTGGTGCCTGTGTGGGAAAGGCCCAGAAGCTTGCGTGTCTCGGCAGCCAGCTTTTTCGGTGTCTTGCGCACGCCACTCTCTTCGGCATCCTTGATGATGGTCTTCACATCCAGGTCGGGATTACGGTCCTGGGTGGCCACCAGGTCGCGTGCCTCCTGCCGGTTGAGCACGGTGGGCAGGGTGCCGGGCATGGGGCGCCGGGCGGTCTCCGCCAGGAAGAGCACGGTAATTAGACCGCAGGTGGAGGTGAACATGATCCAGTAGGCGGGTGCCAGGGACTTGCCGGTCGCTGTTACCAGACCCTCCATGATGACAGGTGCGGTACCGCCGAAGACGGCCACAGCCAGGTTGTATGACAGTCCCATGCCGCCGTAACGGGAGGCAGTCGGGAAGAGGGCCGGCAGGGTGGAGGCCAGGTTGGCCACGAAGAAGATGACCGGGATGGCCAGCAGGACCAGTCCGCCGAAGACGGCACCCGTGGTCTCATGCTCCAGCAGTCGGAAGGCCGGCAGGGACAGGCACAATCCGGTGAATGCTCCCATGAACAGCACCTTCTTGCGTCCGAAGCGGTCGGAGAGGGCTCCGGTAATGGGGATGCAGCAGGCCACCATAAGCAGGACCGGCAGGGAGAGCAGGTTGGCCTGGGCCGTGTTGTAGTGCAGGGTGCCTGACAGGTAGGTGGGCATGTAGGCGGTCAGCGTGTAGCTCAGGGTGTTGGCCGCAGCCACCAGGATGAAGGCCATGAGCAGCTCCCGCCAGTAGCCGCGGATCAGGTCCAGCAGGCTCTTGTGTTGGCTCTTGGTCTTTTCGGCGCTGGCATCCTGGGCTTGGCGGAAGGCAGGGGTGTCCTGGACCTTGGCCCGGAAGTAGACCGCGATGGCAGCCAGCGGCAGGGCGATGATGAAGGGGATACGCCAGCCCCAGGCCAGCATGGCTTCCGGGGAGATGGAGAACTCCAGCAAGGAGACCAAGGCTGCTCCGAAGGCGTAGCCGAGGTAGGATCCCACATCCAGCAGGGAGGCGAAGAAGCCGCGATGCCGGTCCGGGGAGTATTCAGTGACCATGGTCGAAGCGCCTGCGTACTCGCCGCCTGTGGAGAAGCCCTGAATCAGCTTGAGCAGGATAAGCAGGATGGGTGCCAGCGGGCCGACGGCCGCATAGCTGGGCAGAAGGCCGATCAGCAGGGTGGCTGCGGACATGCTCAGCAGGGTGAAGGCCAGAATGCGCTGGCGGCCGACCTTGTCGCCCAGCTGGCCCAGGACCACGCCGCCCAGCGGTCGGGCAACGAAAGTCACAGCGAAAACACCCAGGGAGAAGAGCCGCTGTACGGCATCGGATGCGTCGGACAGGAAGACGCGGCCAATGGTCACCGCCAGGTAGCCGTAGACCCCCACGTCGTACCATTCCATGAAGTTGCCGACCACGGTGCCTGCGATGGCCCGCTTGAGGGTGGACCTGTCCACCACGTTGATGTCGGTCAGATGCAGGCGCTCGCTCCAGCCCCGGTGCGGTCTGGGGTTCTGCTTGCGGGCCTTGCGTTTTGCTGCGGCCTGCTGCTTCTTGATTTGCTTGGCTGTCTGCCTATTGCGCCGTTCCTGCTCATGCTGGCCGCTGTCCGCGGCCGAAATTTCATCGTCCTCTGCCATTGTTCCTTCTCCGGCCACTAGGCCGTTGTTCGTCTTTTCCGCCTCTGTGATTTCCCTATCTGCCTCTTCCCTTAGCGGTTTTCACAAAAATGCCATAAATATACAGCTTACCACGCCCCCTGTTATGAGCCGTGAAAGGCCATGCTTCAGCCTCACGGCCCACTTAGCAGGATTCGATTCAAGCCTCGAGGAATCCGAGATTCCGGTAGCAGGAATCAGAAGAGTGGCAGAAGCTCTGATCGGGCTCTTCTCCAAGCTCGTCCAGGAGGGGGTTTGGTTTGAGGATTGTCGCCCTGCGTCGGCAGAGGATGCTGTAGATGGTCCGAGGGAGCCCTTGGATGCGCCCATAAGCGGCATCAGGATTGTGCCGACTGCGTAGTCAGACTTCAGACTGCGGTCCTATGCCGCTGGATGGGGACCATGCCAATCTGCCGGGCAAACGAAACAATTCGACTGTAGATGTTCGAATCCCGCTCGATTAGTGTCATGCTGTCAGCTATGTCCCGCAGCCAGATTCAGTTGGCGGAATGTATGTTTGGGAATTTACTGGGTCGGCCAGTGTCGGGTGCCCAAGTCGAAGCGCGGTTTGGAGATCGATTTCGATTGAGAATGCTGTGTGAAAAGCGGACCCGCCCATTGGGGGAGGTGCGTCACGACGCGGTCCCCTGCAATGGGCGGGCTCTATTGATAGAAAAGCTGTCCTGTCAGGCCTTCAGGAAGTCAGGATCAGCAAAGGCGGGGTTGGGATAGGTGTAGAACCCTTCTCCCGAATCCTTGCCGGTCTTGCCCTCATCCATCATCTTCTGGATCTTATCCATGAAGGGCTTGAAGTCAGGGTTGTCGCCCTGCTGCTCCTTGGTGATGTTGAAGGCCGTCCGCAGCCCCACAACGTCGAAGATGGCAAAGGGCCCCATCGGGGCGCCCGTGCCGATCATCCAAGTCTTGTCCACCGTCTCCGGGTCTGCGATGTCGTGTCCCCAGAGGTGGGCGGCGGCGTTGAGCAGGGGGATGAGAAGGGTGTTCAGGACGTATCCCGGCTGCTCCTTCTTCAGGACGATGGGGACCATGCCGATTTCCTTGGCATAGTCCACGATCTCGTTGAAGACCTTGGGGTCGGTCTGCTCGGAGCCCATGATCTCTGCGGTGTTGTTCAGCCAGACCTGGTTGGCGAAGTGCATGTTCAGGAACTTGTCCGGCCTGCCCGTGTCGGGTGCGAAGGTGCTGGGCACGTAGGTGGAGGAGTTGCTGGTGAAGATGGTGTCCTCGGGTGCCAGCTTGGCCAGGCTCTGGTAGAAGTCGTGCTTGATGGAGGGCTTCTCGGGGACAGCTTCGATGACCAGGTCAGCGTTCTTGACAGCCTCGGCCATATCGGCGGTAAAGGACATGTTGTTCAGTCCGGCATCGAACTGCTCATCAGTGGCGTTGATGTCGTGCTTGTAAGAATCGCGCAGGCTCTTGACACGCTCCTCTGCGGCCGCCACCGCCTGATCGTTGATGTCGTAGATCGTCACTTTCTTGCCTTTGAAGGCTGATTGATAGGCGATCTGGCTGCCAAGCACCCCACCGCCGGCAACCGTGACATTATGAATGTTCGTCATAGAAACCTCTTTCATTCGTGGTATCCATCCTTGGATACGCTCTTCCATAGTAGAGCCAGGTCTTGGACGGGACCTGACTCACAGATGTAGCAGACAGACGATCAGGCCTTGAGGAAGTCCTCATCCTTGTAACGCGGATTCGGATAATCATAGAATCCGTGGCCTGCGTCACTGCCGGTCTTCCCTTCGTCGAGCATCTTCTTGACCTTCTCCAGGAAGGGCTTGAAGTCAGGGTCGTCGCCTTTCTGTTCCTCGATGATGTTGTAGATGGTCCGCAGGCCGACCGCATCATAGGCGCCGAAGGGGCCGACGGGCGAGCCAGTGCCGATCATCCAGGTCTTGTCGATGGTTTCAGGGTCTGCTATGTCGTTGCCCCAGAGGTAGCCGGCATCCTCCAGGAAGGGGACCAGCAGGCTGTTGAGGATGTACCCGGGCTGTTCTTTGTGGAGCGGGATGGGGACCATGCCGATTTCCTTGGCGTAGTCCACGATCTCGTTAAAGATGTCGGGGTCGGTCTGGTCGGAACCCATAATCTCGGCGGTGTTCATGCGCCATACGTGATTGGCGAAGTGAAGGCAGAGGAACTTAGCCGGACGGCCGGTGTCTGCAGCATAGGTGCTGGGCACGTAGGTGGAGGAGTTGCTGGCAAAGATGGTCTTCTCAGGGGCTACCTTGGCCAGGCTCTGGTAGAAGTTGTGCTTGATGGAGGGCTTCTCGGGGACGGCTTCGATGACCAGGTCGGCGTCCTTGACGGCTTCGGCCAGGTCTGCGCTGTAGCTCAGGTTATTCAGGCCAGCATCGAACTGCTCGTCGGTAGCATTGATGTCATGCTTGTAGAGGTCGCGACGGTTCTTGATCCGCTGCTCCGCCGCTGCAATGGCCTCATCATTGATATCGTAGATTGTGACTTTCTTGCCTTTGAAGGCTGATTGGAAGGCGATCTGGCTGCCCAGCACCCCGCCGCCGGCCACCGTGACATGCTCAATGTTCGTCATGAGAAACTTCTTTCGTTATCGGGCGCCCCACATTGGACGCAATGCTCATTTTAGTGGAGAAATACGGGTCGGATGGAGAGGGGTTTTGTGCCAGGAACGGCTATTTTCCAAGACAAATCGGGTGGATTCAGTTCTTTGCCGGTTACAGATAAATGTGTCTCATTACTCACATGGGATTACCCGTATGGAGCGGTCCTGCCCGAGCGGATGGCGTTCAGAGAATCTGGCAGAACTCGATGGTCTCCTGGTTTGGTCCGATTACGTTGAAATAGCGGATTCCGCGCTGCCAGAAGGTGGGAATGGATTGGATCGAGTCCTCTCTGATGTTCAACCCCATCTCCAAGGCATGCTCGTAAGCAGCATCGATGTCCGGTGTGTCCAGCGCCCAGTGGTTGATGGCTCCGGTGCCCATGGGCGCAGGCTCGCCCTCCCAGGTTTCGATGGTCAGATGGCCCAGACGCAGAAAGGCGCAGCGATTCTCCCCGTTGGGGTAGATGCCGACCAGCTCGAACCCGAGTTTGTTGGTGTAGAAGTCGATGGTCTCGTCCAGATCGCGGGCGACCATGCCCGAGTGCTGCAGATCCTTGGCATAGTCCGACATTGGTCTCATGATGGCCGCTCCTTTGGTGCCCTTATGTTGCGATGCTTCCTTACATCTACTCTAGGCTGTGGTGCACCTGAAGATGGAGTGAGATAAAAAGAGCAACCAACTTCGTAGTTTGAATTTTCAGAAGCCTACATCGCTCTGCTTGGAGGTTCAACGGAACTGGGAACCGGTTGAATCATGTCTTGATTGAATAAGAAGTCGGGTCAGGACGAGCGGTCCTGACCCGATGCGAATGACGGATGTGTCAGAGTATGCCCAGCAGCTCGTGGTTCCTGCTGTCCCTGGCGAATACCGGCAGGGTATCCAACGGGGCTTCTGCAGTGATCGTCTGGCCTCCGTTGTACATGGCCCCGTCGCGAAGATCCTGCCACTGTGTAGTCGCATCCCCAGGCAGGTAGACCTGTCGAGATCTGGCTCCTTCCTCCACCACAGGGGCTACCAGCAGATCAGGTCCGAGCATATACTCGTCGGCGATGTCAGAGGCAGCGTCGTCATGGGGGAATTCGTAGAACAGCCCCCTGATGAGCGGCTGCCCATCTTCATGCGCTTGGGCAAATAGCTCACGCAGATAAGGGCGAAGATGCTCTCGGATCTTGATGAACTTGACATAGATGTCTTCGACGGACTTTCCGTAGCTCCATGGTTCATTGCTCGCTCCGGACGGTAGTCGCCGTTCGCCTTGCGCTGTAGTGATGGCGGTCTTGGTGGTCCCGTCGGGGTGATGCTGGCTACGGTCACCGTGATTGCGCATGACGGGCGAGAAGCAGGAGAATTGCGCCCATCTCAACAACAGTTCACGGAAGGTGGGATCGTCGATATCGCCATCGTGGAAGCCACCCAGGTCGGTGGTGAACCAAGGAATGCCGGCCATGCCCATATGGATAGCGCAGGTGATTTGTGCTCTGAACGCCTCGAAGGTGGATGCTACATCGCCCGACCATACAAGAGCCCCATATTGCTGGGAGCCGGCCCATGCGCATCTGGTGAGGTTAACGATCTGCCCCTGGCGTCCGTAGGCCAGCTGCCCCTCGTAGAACCCCTTGTTGTATTCCCGTGGATACAGATTGGCTGTCTGCTGAGCAGGTCCAGCCCAGTAGCGGTAATTGCTGAAATCGTAAGTGCCGTACTCTGGTTCGGCTTCATCCAGCCAGAAGGCATCGACGCCGACATCGGCGTAGTGCTCACGGCATTTCTCCCATACATATTGGCGGGCTCTAGGGTTGGTAGCGTCGTAGAACTGGCTGGGCCCCTCGAACATCATGCCGAGGTCTTCGCCGTGGTCTGCTCGCACCAGCAGATTCTTGGCCTTCATCTCTGGATAGTTTTCAGAAGTCAGTGCTATCTGCGGCCAGACTGACACCATGAGTCGGATCCCCATCTTGTGCAATTCGTTGCTCATGCTGACGGGATCTGGCCAGAATTCGTCCTCGAACCTGAAATCACCCATGTGAGGCCAATGGAAGAAGTCGATGACAATGAGGTCCAGAGGGATGTTGCGCTTTTTGAACTCTCTGGCAACCTCCAGCAATTGATCCTGGTTCCAATAGCGAAGCTTGCTCTGCCAAAATCCAAGACCCCATTCAGGCATCTGAGGAGCATGGCCGGTAGCGTCTGCGTAATGGGCCATGATAGAGCGGTAATCGGCACCGGCTGTAACCCAGTAATCAATCTGTCGAGTGCTGTCCGCCGACCATTGGGTCTTGTTTTTCCCAAAACTGACGGAACCGACGGCTGGATTGTTCCAGAGGAATCCGTATCCACAGCTGGAGACGACGAAGGGTATGGAGATTTGCGAGTTCCTATGGGCCAGTTCGAGCGTGCAGCCTTTCAGATTCATGATGTTCTGTTGATATTCACCCATGCCGTACAGACGTTCGTTTTCCGGAGGCACGAATGTCACCTTGACCTGGTGGTCGCCTCCCACGATGGGAGTGAAAGAACGCGCTCTTAAATTCAGGGAGCCGCCATCGCTCATCTCGCTGAAGAGCAGCTTGCCGTCGGTGCGCCAAAAGCTGAGCAGGCACTTGTCGGTATAACCGTTGCCTGTGTCAATGCCGCCCGAAGCCTGCGCCTTGACCATGAGAGATCCGTTGATTATGGTGGCTTGTCCCCGCTGGTCATCGATGCTTATGTTCACCGCATCGGCAGGCTCGTGGTGGTCTCGTAAAAGCGCCCAGTCCGGGTCTTCGGGTTCGTGCATCTGCGAGGATCGGACGCGTATCGAATCTGATCCCCAGGGCTCGATGCGAAGGTATTCACCGTTGCCTGTCCACTTCAGGGTTTGGCCGTCGGTGGTAAATGTTGAATGTTGCATTGATTCGGTACCCTTTCACTTGGTTGATTCACCTTTGAGATCAGTCCTTTATCGCACCTGCTGTAACTTCCGCAACGATACGTTTCTGTGCGGCCATGAGCAGTATTGCGGTTGGCACCGAAGTCAGAACAGTTGCAGCCATCAATGGCCCCATTCCGGATTCTGTGCCCTATGAAATTATAGGGACCATCGTGATGGGACGCATGCGGACCCGTCGGAATCCAGCGTTGACGAAATCATGAAGTCAGACCATGCCAAACAATGAGAACAGCGAGGTCGTCACGATGGTTGTGAATATATGCCAATGTGAAGCAGCGTAACGGCGAATGGTACAGCTGCTGTGGAATCCGCAGTGATTGGACCGGCGATGCACGCCAAAAGGCCGAGACGGGGCCATGACCGCAGACCTTGATGATTGGCACGGCAATCGGAGGACCTGGGGA
Source organism: Bifidobacterium sp. M0353 (assembly GCF_016100645.1). NCBI lineage: Bacteria > Bacillati > Actinomycetota > Actinomycetes > Bifidobacteriales > Bifidobacteriaceae > Bifidobacterium > Bifidobacterium sp. M0353. Next base: position 389,818 of record NZ_JACFSB010000002.1, read on the forward strand.
CGTTCGGCTTGAGCCAGAGCAAGGCCTAGGACAATCACAGCCTTCCTACCGGTCTCGTGCCTGGGCCGCTCAGTCGATCAGGCCTTCCAGCTGGCGGCGGTTGATCAGGGAGGGGATGACGCCTTCGTGGGCGACGCTGAAGCCCGCGGCCAGATTGGCGATGTGAGCGGCTTTGTCCAGGGGACATCCGCTGCACAGATAGGCGGCCAGGGCGCTGATGAAGGCATCGCTGGCACCGGTGTCATCGATTGCTCGAGTCTCGTGGGCCGGGAAGTCCTTGTGTCCGCTGGCGGTGACCAGGGTGCAGCCGTGCTCGCCCAGGGTGATGATGACCTTGCCCACCCCGCCGTTGATGAACCGTTTCGCCTTGTCTATCACGGATTCTGGTCCTGGTATCAGGGTGTTCAGCTCGTTGAGATTCGGGATCAGGATGTCGATCGAAGCCAGCAGGTCTTCAGGCAGGTGGTCGCAGGATGACGGTTTAACGATGGTGGCGGCCTGGTGGCGCTTGGCCGTTCTGCAGGCCTCGGCGACGGTGTCCATGGGGATTTCTGTCTGGATCAGGCAGTAGCCGGTGTTTCTGAAGATCTGGTCGCGCTGGGTGATGTCGTCCGGTGTCAGGGACTCGTTGGCGCCCGCCACCAGGGAGATCATCGATTCGCCCTTGCTGTCGACGAAGATATAGGCTTTGCCTGTGTCCGCTCCGGTGACCCTGCGCACGCCAGTGGCATCCACATGGGCTTGCCTCATCGTTTTGTAAATGTAGTCCGCGGCCGGATCGCTGCCGACATTGCCGATCAGGGAAACCTGATGTTGCAGCCTGGCCACGCCCACCGCCTGGTTGGTGGCCTTGCCCCCCGGCGTGGAGGCGAAGTTCCTGGTCGTGGTGGTCATACCCGCCTTGGGCAGGCTGGGGGCGGTCAGGTAGGTGTCCACGTTGATGCTGCCGACCACCACGATTTTCTTGCATTGCTGGTCCGGCGGCCGGCCGACGGTCTTCTCGCCGTCCAGGGTGAAGACGTGCTCGAAGGTCTCGCTTGGATCGGACTCATGCTCGATGGAGCGGATGATTCGTCGGCACAGGTAGGCGCCGAAATCGGCATTGCGCATCACGTAGGACGATATCTCCGGGCTGCCCGGGTAGCGCAGATGCACGTTGGTGTCGTTCATCAGGGAGACCAGGGAGAGGTCCTGGGGCAGGCGGTAATGCATGGATTCGGCGAATTGAAGGAATTCCAGGGCGTGGTGGTAGTGGGATGCCACGACTCCGGTGACCTGCCGGTTCTCCAGGACCCGGGTCAGGTCCTCACCGATGGTTTCCAGGACCATGTCGGTGTGGTACTGGAGGTTGTGGTCGAACAAGCAGCGTCGATAGCCATGCAGGAAGCTCTGGGTCCGTCTGCCCGGCGAGAGCAGGCAGGCGATGCTGGTGTGGTGGCGCTTGATCAGCTCTTCGGTGAGACTGTAAGCAGCCTCCTCGTAGGGCATGAGCGCGGTCCGGTCGTCTCCCAGGGGTCCAATGGTAAGTTCGGGGATCCCTCCTGCCTCGATCCTGCTTTTCAAGGCCAGGCTTGTCTGGTCGATCGGCTCCCAGACCATGCCATCCACCCGATGCTCCAGAGCGGCCAGGATGTTGCGCTCCTCCTGGTCATGATCGCCGTAGCTGTTGAAAACCAGGGTGCCGTACCCCGACTTCTGTGCCTGCTGGATGATCCCGTCCAAGGTGGAGTCCATGGAGATGGATGAACTGAGCAGGACCCCGATTCTCCAGGTGGTGGTGCTGGGCTTGGAGGATCCGTAGGGCGTGTAGTGGTACTTCCTGACCAGTTCGAGGACCCTGTCGCGCGTGGCGGCTGTGATGCTCGCGTCCTTGTGATTCACAATCTTGGAGACCGTCGATGTGGATACGCCGGCAAGCTGAGCAATGTCCTTGATGTTCATGGGGTTTCCTGTCCTCCTCATCTCTGAAGCTCCGGCGAACGGCTTTGTCGACCTGCTGGATCTAGCGAATCAAGCTTACCTGAGGGATCGTCGTCGGAGGTTTCGCATTTGACACCCCATGCGGCTGTTGATAGTCTCTGTCAATGAAAGTTGTTTACTAAAGTGGTTTCTCAAAGCGGTGATGCGGATCTGGCTGTGAGCGACGGTCATCTGCAGAAATCGACATTCAAGGACCAAAGGCGGTACGGATTATGAGCGCGCGATCGTTGTGGAGAGGGATCACTGCGCAGTTCTCGACAAAATCCTTGGTGCTGATACCCATCGCGGTGGGCATCAACCTCATCGGCGGGACCCTGAGCTCCACCCTCAAGTTGCCGCTCTTCCTGGATATGATCGGCACCACGGTCATCGCCTGCCTGTCCGGCCCCTGGGTGGCTGCCCTGTGCGGGCTGCTGACCAACGTCTTCCTCGCCCTGGTGGCCAATCCTGTCTATCTGCCCTATGCACTCTCCAGTGTTCTGTGTGGCCTGGTGATTGGGTACATGGTCAAGGCCGGGCTCTTCAAACGGATATGGGGAGTGGTCCTGGTCTGGCTGGCCTGCGCCCTGGTCAACACGGTCACTGCCTCTTTGATCACCGTGTTCGTCTACGGAGGTGCCACCGGAGTCAACGGCACCTCGGTCCTCACGGCTGCACTTGTGGTGGCTGTCAAGAACATCGTCATCTCGGTGCTGTCCTCCTCCATGCTGGAGAATCTGATTGACAAGGGAATCACCGTCCTGATCGCTTATGTGATCGTGCGACGAATCCCCAAACGCTTCCTGAGCCAGTACGCTCTGGATGGCAGCGAGGACCAGGCCGATCTGGACGATTTGGATGACCTGGATGAGGACGAAGACGAGGACGAACGCGAAGCGACTGGGGCGTCCAGTCGGGAGAGTTCGGCACGGTCAGGGAAGATCGACGGCGCGATGGAATCTGAGCGGGACCCATCTGCAGGCGACCCAGCGGACTCGGACTGTGAACGTACCCAAAGGTCTGAACGCTGATGCCTGGCCCTGCTTCGAACCGGATTCCTGATTCTCCACTGGCCCGCATGCATCCCATGGCCAAGATCGCCGGCGTGTGCTCCTTGGGCCTGGCGACCTTGGCCTGGCCGGACTTCACTCTGGGCCTGGGGATTATCGTCGCGCTTTTTATCGCAGCGGCCCTGGCTCGGGTGCTCAGGCCCTTTTCCGGGGTCATGCTTGGGTTTGGCATTCCCGTCACGCTCATGTTGCTGTTCATCCAGGGGTGCTACAGCCCGAGGAATACCAGGGTCATTCTTGATCTGGGATTCGCCCAAGTGGGCCTCGAAGGCAGCCTCTATGCGGCCAAAATCGTAGTGACACTTTTGGTCTTCCTGGGGTCTTTCTACCTGACCAATAAAACCACCTACATGGGTCGCCTGGTTGCGGCTCTGACACAGATCGGCGTTCCATCGAAGATAGGCTACCTGATCCTGGCCAGCCTGAATGTGGTCCCGCAGATGCAGCGCAGGATTGCGGTCATTGAGCAGTCCCAGCATGCACGTGGCCTGGAGACCGGCGGCAGCCTGATTTCCCGGGTGCGGGCCTTCCTGCCCTTGCTTGGGCCGGTTGTCCTTTCTTCCCTGACGGATTCGCAGGAGCGCGGGATGACCCTGGAGACCCGGGGATTCGGCATCCGGGGGGTGCGGCAGACCAGCTACCTTGAGGTGGTCTGGCGGCGCAGTGACACCGTGGTGACCATCCTGTTCACCGTGTTTTTGGTACTGGCCCTGGTGCTCGGTTGCCTCTCGCGCACTGGGCTGATCACCCTGGCAATCCAGTGGGGAGGTCGGGCATGACCGAGGTCATACGAGTGGACGACTTCTCCTTCAGATACCGTGACGCCGATCGGACCACCTTGAAGCGGGTGAGTTTCAGCGTTGAGCAGGGCAGCTTCTTCTGTATCGTCGGAGCCAACGGGTCGGGCAAATCGACCCTGTGCAACGCCCTGGTCGGTCTGATTCCGCACTATTTTGTAGGCAAATCCAAGGGAAGCGTCAGCATCGAAGACAAGGACGTAGCCGCTTCGACCATTGCCGATCTGTCCAGACAGGTGGGCCTGGTCTTTCAGAATCCCTTCAATCAGCTTTCCTATACGGCCGGGACCGTGGCCGAGGAACTGGCCTTCGGGCTGGGCAATCATGGGGTTTCACGTGAAACCATGCATGCCAAGGTGGCCCGGGTGGCTGCTCTTATGCATATCGAGGATTTGCTCGACAAGAACCCCCTGGAGCTTTCCGGCGGACAGGTGCAGCGGGTGGCCCTTGGCTCGACCTTGATCATGGAGCCGGACATCCTGGTCCTGGACGAATGCACGGCCCAGCTGGACCCGCTTGGCAGCGAGGAGATCTTCGACATTGTCAAGCGGCTCAACCAGGAGGGGATCACCGTAGTCATGGTCGATCACGATATGGAGCGGGTCGCCCGATGCGCCGACCAGGTCATGGTCCTGGGTGCAGGCCGGGTCCGCGCCCTGGGAACACCCGAGGAGGTCTTCACCGATCCCGATGCCGAGAAGTGGGGGATTGACATACCGGACTACGTCAAGCTCGGCAGAGGTCTGGATGACGCAGGATTCGACCTGTCGGATCTGCCCGTACGCGAGGACCAGGCGGTAGGCATGATTCGGGAGGCGCTGCGATGAGGATCGACCTGGAGCATCTGGAGTACGTCTACCCGCATGGCCATCGTGCCCTGGACGGAGTGGATCTGACCCTCGAAGGTGATCGGCCCGTGGCGCTGATTGGTCAGAACGGCGCTGGCAAGACCACCCTGGCCAAGCATCTGAACGGCATCCTCAGGCCGACCAACGGCCGGATCCTGATCGACGGCGTCGATCTGGCTACGGCGGACACGGCCCAGTGGGCCCGAAAGGTGGGGTACGTCTTCCAGAATCCCGACGATCAGCTCTTTCTGGACAGCGTGCGCAAGGAATTCGAGTTCGGTCCCCGGCAGCTGGGGTTCGATCAGGATTTGATAGGGCGACGTATAGAGCAGGTGGCTGGGTTGGTGGGCCTGGCGGACCGGCTGGACGATCATCCTTTCGACCTGAGCCCCACCGAGAAGAAGTTCTGTGCCATCGGTTCGGTCCTCATGATGGATACGGGTGCCGTGGTCTTCGACGAGCCCACATGCGGGCAGGACAAGGCCGGCAATGATCGGCTGGCTGCCATCATCGCCCGGCTGCGGGACCAAGGCAGGCTCTGCATCACGATTTCCCACGACATGAAGTTCGTCACCCGCAACTTCCCCAGGGTCGTGCTTATGCAACATGGCCGGGTCCTGCTGGATGGCAGCCGCGAGGAGGTCTTCTCCCGGGAGGATGTGCTCAAGCAGGCCTATGTGACGCCTCCGCCCATCACCCGGGTGGCCCGGCAGGTCGGGTTGGAGGGCCCGGTCTTCACCGTCTCTGCCTTTGTCGATGCGGCCCGGCGGGCCAAAGCGGGGGCAGGAATTTGAGTTTGGATACGACAAGAGCAAAAGGAGTGAAGCAATGACCAGACCACTGATCATCGACACGGACCCTGGCATCGATGATGCCGCGGCCATTACGATGCTGGTCGACGAGCCCGGCTTCGACATCAGGCTGATAGCCTCGGTGTCCGGCAATGTGGGCATCGGCCACACCACCAACAATGCCCTGAAGCTGCTGACCTTCCTGGGCCGGCGCATCCCCGTGGCCCGTGGCGCGGCGGCCCCGCTCATGCGTGACAACAGATTCGCCACCGAAGCCCACGGCAAGTCGGGGATGGGGTCATTCGTCTTTCCTGAGCCGGACACCAGCCTGCTGACCGAGAACAATGCGGTCCTGGAGGAGCGGCGGGTGCTTCTGGAGAGCGATGAGCCAGTCACCATCCTGACCTTGGGCCCTCTGACCAATATCGCCCTGCTGCTGGCCACCTTCCCGGAGGTCAAGGACCACATCGACCGGATCGTCATGATGGGAGGCTCCACCGGACGCGGCAACATCGGGGTCTATGGCGAGTTCAACATCTCCGTCGATCCTGAGGCTGCCAGGATGGTCTTCCGTAGCGGGCTGCCTGTGACCATGGTTGGCCTGGACATCGGTCGCAAGGCCCATCTGGTCGCCGGCGATCTGGACGACCTGGACGCAGCCGGCGAAGTGGGCGGCATGGTCGCCTCCCTCTTCCGGTCCTACGACGGCGGACATATCGAGGAGGGAATCAAGATGTATGACCCCTCCGCCGCCATGGTCCTGCTTCAGCCCGACTTGTTCACCATGCGCGAGGCCTTTGTGGATGTCGAGATCTCCAGCCCGCTCACCTTGGGCGCCACGGTGGTCGATTACGACGGCATCCTCGGCGGCAAGGCCAACGCCAGCGTCTGCGTGGACGTGGATGTGGACGGATTCCGCTCCGCCTTTGTCGACAGGGTCGGCCGGGTCCGCCGCCAGTAGCTTCCGCATTGAGAAGAACCGAAAGGAAACTAAGGAAAAAATGAGTGAGTCAACTGTCTCCGAGGAGCAGAAGAACGGCATACCCGTTCCCGAGGAGGGGACTCCCGAGTTCGCGAAAATGAACAAGATGGCCCGCGTGGCCATCCCGGTGGTCCTGATCATCTTCACCCTGGGCGTGCTCCAGCAGCAGGCCTTCGGCATGATCTACGTGAACATCGGCAAGCAGCTCAACCAGGCCAATCTGGCTCCGCTGATCACCTCGCTGCCCGGCATCATCCTGGGAATCGTCTGCGTCATCTACGGCTCCCTGGGCGATTTCGTCTCCCTGAAGAAGATGATGATCCTGGGCACGATTGTCTTCGTGCTGGGATCGATTCTGGGATGCTTCGGCACCTTCAGCATCTGGATCGTCATCGCCGCCCGCGTGGTGCAGTCGGCCGGCTGGCAGGTTTCCGGATCCATCTTCCTGGTTCTGGTCTCCAAGTATGTGGAGAAAAAGAAGCGCGTGCTCTGGTACGGTGTCTTCGTCGCGGTCTTCCGCTTCGCCGCCGCCCTGGGAGTCTTCCTGGCCGGCTACATGACCCTGCTCGACTGGCGCTGGCTCTTCGGCGTGGGCATCCTGGCCGTCTTCTTCATTCCCGTCCTGGCCAAGAACCTGCCCGACCAGCATGCCGCTGGCGTCAAGATCGACGGAATCGGCTTCACGCTGATCGGACTGTTCGCCGCTTCGGTGACCATGTTCTTCACCGACATCAACTGGGGCTGGGGCATTGCCTGCATCGTGACCCTGGTGGCCTTCCTGGTCTATGTCAACAAGGCCAGCAACCCCTTCATCACTCCGGAGATGCTGACCAACCCGGCCTTCGCCATGACCATGACCGTCATCTTCGTCGGCTACTTCTTCAGCTACACCCTGAACGCGGGCGTCAACGCCATTGGTCTGAACGTGTACGGCATCGACTCCTCCAAGGTCTCCAACCTGCTGGTCTGGTCCATCATCCTGGCCGGCATCATGGGATTCGCTGCCGGGCCCATCATTCAGAAGATCGGGCGCAAGGCTTCGGTCATCCTGGCTCTGGCCTGCATGGGCGGCGGCCTGATCGCCATCGCCTTCCTGATTCCCGCCGGCAAGATCTGGGCCCTGGCTGTGGCGCCCTGCATCTACTACTTCGGCACCTCCTTCTTCTACCAGCCCATCGTTGACACCGCGACCCTGACCGTGGCTCCTGAGGAGTCCGGCCGTGTGCTCGGCTTCAACGACCTCCTGCAGGCCATCACCGGCTCTGTCGGCGTCGCCCTCTTCGGGCAGCTCATGGCCAACGGATCCATGGGTTCGGGCAGCCTGGCCGGCACCGCGCAGGGCCTGGCTTCGACCTACGCCAATGTCTTCATGATCGGTGGCGTCATCATCCTGCTGGGCCTGGTGCTCTTCATCTGCTCCATGAAGATGATCTACAGCCACTCCCGCGTGGCTGAGGATGAGGACTGATCTTCCGAGCTACTCATTGAGAGAACCGGGTCTGGGATTTATTCCTGGGCCCGGTTCTTCTCTATAAGGGTGTGGACAGAATTCCGTTGGGCATGATGGGCATATCTTCCGCAACGCCGTTGGCGGGTGAACATCTTTCGGTCTAAAAATGTCCGGATTATGGATGCCGGTTGGGCGGTTGCATCCTGGTGCTCTAGCATCGTGGCCATGGAGAAAACGACATCACTGCAGCCCTGGTTGCCCAAGGGTGTCTTCTTCTATGTCGATGCCCGATGGCGTTGATGTTTTAGCCGGTTCTTCTTCTGATTCCTATATTTGCCTCGGTGTTTGAGGTTGTTCTTTTATTATCTGCGGACATGCTGCCATAGGAAACTCATATCCATGGCGCGCTGAAACGGCATCAGGTGAGGTATCGCTGCCGCTCCAAACCGCAGTATTCGACTTAGGAAGTGCCCTAATGACTATCAACGTAACCATGGAATCTAGCCGGTTCTCCAGTGACCTCGATGCCCTGGCCATCTACAAGCGGCTGTGCACCAGGTATCGGGAGGATCAGCTTTTCCTTCTGGAGTCTCTAAGTGGCCCAGATAAAGACCGGAATCGCTCAGCCATCGGGTTCGAGCCAATGCTGACCCTGAGCGTGACGGACCATGTCATGACCATCGACTCTTTGGGCAATGCTCAGCTGACAGGAATCCTGGAGAAATTCGGCCGAATTGAGCATGGGGTGGTCCACCATCCGGTCCCCGACATCCAGGAGGTCTTTGCAGTGCTGAGGAGGCTGGAATCCTCCTTCGCCATCAGCGGCGACCACGAAGGCCCCTTCGGGATGGGCTGGTTCGGCTACTTCGGGTATGACACCATCTTCATGATCGAGGATCTGGAGGAGCACATACCAAGGGATGCAGCCTTGCCGGTCATCTCCTTGACCCTGTATCGGGGAATCATCACCCTGGATTTGAAAACCAATGTTTGCAGCGCCACCTTGATCCTTGTCAATGAGAACCTTGCTGGGTGTAACAGTCCCGAGGGCAAGGAAAATTCGCAAGAGCGCAGATCTTGCGCGCAGTCTGATCCACAGGTTCAGCATGGGGCAATTGAGAACGGCAGGCCCGGGCATGGATTCGCGTCGCTGGAAGAGGTGCTGGGGCTGCTCCAATTCGACGCATCGCTGGGGCAATCTCCTGAATCCCAGGGTGGCATTGGGCCGGACTATCCATACAAGGCCCATGACACAATCGATCGGGACCGTTTCTATCGGTGGTTTGCCAAGGGCAAGGAGCACATAGCCCAGGGCGATGTGTACCAGCTCCAGCTCGGACATGAGATCCAGGTGGATTCCCGCATTCCACCCTTCCAGGTCTACCGGCGGCTGCGTCTGCAGGATCCGTCCCCCTATATGTACTACTTCGTGACTCCCCAAGGGGTGCATGTCATCGGAGCCAGTCCTGAGCTTTTCATTGGGCTGACCCCTGATGGCGATATAACCCTGCGGCCCATCGCCGGGACGGTCGGCAATCCCGGAGATGAGGAGGCCCGCCAGTCGGCCATCAGGCAGCTGACCGGCGACCCCAAGGAGCGGGCCGAGCACCTGATGCTGGTGGACCTGGGTCGCAACGATGTAGCCAGGTGCTGTACTCCCGAATCCTTGGAGGTGGACCGGCTGATGACCACCGAGGTCTACTCCCACGTCATTCACATGGTCTCGGATGTGATCGGCCGGATCCGGCCTGGCCTGGACAAGTACGACGTCTTCTCGGCCGCCTTCCCCGCCGGTACCATGACAGGAACCCCCAAGGTACGTGCCGTGGAAATCATTGAGGAGACCGAGGTCAGCTCGCGCGGGGTGTACGCCGGGGCAGTGGGTTTCCTCGGATTCGACGGTATGGTCCTGACTGCACTGTGCATACGGACGGCCTCCTACCATTCCGGCAGCTATCACCTGCGCGCATCGGCCGGGATCGTTGAGGACTCCCAGCCGGAGAGCGAGTGGCAGGAGACCACGAAGAAGATGAGTTCGGCCTACCTGGCCATCACCGGAAAGGAGCTGGCCCATGAAAGTCTTGCTCGTTGATGCCTTTGACAGTTTCGTCTATGTGGTCAAGAACTACGTGGACCTGCTGGGCGCTGATACGACCATTGTCCGGGTGAACCGCCTTGCGCAGGTGGATCCGCTCGCCTTCGACGCGGTCATTCTGGGCCCCGGACCGGGTCGTCCGGAGGACTGCGGCTACCTGGAGTTTCTTGATCAGGTGGCAGGAAGGAAGCCGGTCTTCGGCATCTGCTTGGGCATGCAGGCCATCGCGGTAAATGCCGGAGCCCGGGTGGTCAGGGCCTCTAGTCGTCAGCACGGCAAGGTGAGCCGGATAAGAAACGACGGGAAGGGCTGCTTCGAGGGCCTGCCTGATACTTTCGACGTGGCCAGATACCATTCTCTGGTTGCCGATGAGACCTCGGTCAATCAAGTCGCCGATCTGGAGATCAGCGCGCGCTCGCTTTTGGACGGCTATGTGATGGGTCTGAGGCGTGGCCGCTTGCTCATGGAGGGCGTCCAGTTCCACCCCGAGAGCATCGGTAGCCAGTATGGTCACCAGGTAATCGCCAATTTCTTCCAGGAGTACTGCGGCTGATTCGACGAGGAATGACTCATTGGGGCCGAACAGGGTTTCTTTCCATGCAATCCGCGGTATAGCAAGCAGGCCTGTAGTTTCTCCCTATCGGTTCTGCGGTCCTGCAAGATGCTGTGGCGAGGTTCAACTCGGCAACCCATGGTCTGATATTCACATAGTCAGAAGGGTTCGTGTGATCACTCTCTGATTCGTAGGTCAAGAAAGACTGGAGTGGGTTGTCCGCACATGGCAGGTCGCCCGCTCACTGGGTCGGAGGGTCAGGACATCTCACTGCGTCCCTGACGCCAATATCCCATGAAAGAGACGCTACGCCGGTCCATTCCTCGGTCTCTGACCAACATGCGCCTCAGCTCGCGGACGGTGGCTGCCTCTCCGGCGATCCAGGCGTACAGGTCGTCGGCACGAATGGAGGCATCGGCTTGGGCGGCATCGGCAGTCTCCCAGAGCAGTTCTTTGTCGATATCAATCTCTGAGAATTCCTTGGAAGATTCAGCGGCTGCGGCCGTAGGCGAATGGATCGGCAGGTCCTCCAACAGGTTACGCATGGCTTCGATGAGGGCGCGCCCATGTCCGGATTCGTCGCAGGTCGTCCAGATGACGCGGATTCCTTCGAGTTCGGGCAGTGGAAGACGATCCTCTTCGATAGGTACTTCAATCAATGCCACCCCGTCGCCCTGCCAGTGGTCGCGGATCAGACTGTCCATTATGGCGGCGATGGCTGGCACCGCTGTCTCATCGCCCACCAGGAGAAGATGTCTGGACTGACCCGGGTGAAAGTCCATCCCAGCGACCGGTCCTCCGGCCTGCGCATTAGGACCGATAATGATGGCCTGGTCGCCAGGTTTTGCAGCCTCTGCAAAGGCTCCAGCAGGTCCGGCATGATCGTGGATGACGAAGTCCACATCTATTTGCTCGCTCTCGGGCCTGACCTTGCGAACCGTATAGGTGCGCATGGGATTGCGACTCTCTGCGGGCAGGGTCCTCCACTTTTGATACCAGGCGAGCGGATCCTCAGGGGTCGCCTCAAAGAAGGAAGGGGGCGGCACGGATCCGTCGGGAAGGGGCAAAAGGATTTTGATTCGCTCATCATACCCTGCGTCTGCAAAAATCTTCAGATCCGGTCCCTGGAAGACGATCCGCTTGAAGTGGGGCGAGAGCGTTTCCGCTCTGGCTACGGAGACACGGAAGGGGATCAAGGGTACAGGATGATTGTTGGCTTGGTGTTCCATGGCGGGCTCTCTTTCTGTTGAGGTTTATGGGTCGATCTTGGTGTCGGGTTGTCGTCGTTCAGGTTGTGGCAGTTTGTGACTTTGTGGCTTGAGACCTCGCGGTTCAGGACGTCGGGGTAAGCGATGTGGGGAGCAGGACGAGAGGTTTTACATCATTAGGTTGTTTGGTGTCATCCTGCCGAGTCATCCCAGTGTACGTGTACATTACGAGCCCCGCTAGAGTGTGCTTCGAGACTATGGAGGGGCGCCGGGGTCATTAAAGGGGCGCCGGTGGTCCCATCGGTCACCACGGTGGATGCGATGTCGAATACCTCTCTGACCAGATTCTCGGTCATGACCTCGTCGGGAGCGCCCAAAGCGGCCCTCCTGCCATCCTTGATGGCCAGAATCCAATCCGAATATCTGGCGGCCATGTTCAGGTCGTGGAGAACCATGACCACCGTGACGCCCTCCTGCCTGTTCAGGGTGCTCAGCAGGTCAAGTACCTCAAGCTGGTAGGCGATGTCCAGGTAAGTGGTCGGCTCGTCAAGCAGGAGTATGTCGGTCTGCTGGGCCAGGGTCAAGGCGATCCAGGCGCGCTGGCGTTGGCCTCCGGACAAGCGGTCGATTGGACACCCCGCCATGTCGGTCAGTCCGGTCAGGGCAAGGGCCCGTTCCACCGCCTTTTCATCCTTGGTCGTCCACCGTTCGATGAAGTGGTGGTGGGGGTATCGGCCGCGAGCGACCAGATCGGCGATGGTGATGCCTGCGGGTGCTGACGGGTTCTGCGGCAGCAGCCCCAGAATCGTTGCAACCTTGCGGGTGGGCATGCTGGTGATGGGCTCTCCGTCCAGCATGACGGTCCCCGAGGCTGGTTTCAGTATCCTGGCCATGGCCTTGAGGAAGGTTGATTTTCCGCACCCGTTGGGTCCGATGATGGACCCCATCGTGTGTGGGGGTATATCCAGACTCAGGTCCTCGATGACCGTACGCCCCCTATAGGTGAGGCGAAGGTGCGAGGCGGTCAGCCTATGTGAGCTGCTCCAGGAGTCGCCTGCTGGGGGTGATGCCATGATGTTCAGAGCTCCTGTCTGCGGGTCATGAGGACCATGATCGCGATGAGGACGGGTCCGCCCACAATGCTGGTGACGATGCCGACCGGCACCTGGGTCGAGGGCAGATGCTGGGCGACGATGTCCGACCCAAGAACCAGGCAACCTCCCACCAGACCCGACTGGATAAGGGCTGATGCTCCCCGACCAACCAGGACTGCGGCGATGGGGCCAGAGAGGAACGAAACAAAGGAGATGGGACCGGTGGTCGCCGTTGCGACAGCCAGGAGCAGCACACCCACGATAATCACCTCGAACTGGACACGGCTTACCCTGACTCCCAGTCCGGCGGCCATCTCCGGTCCCAGCTGCAGGGTGCTGACATTCCTGTCGAGTGCCAACAAGAGCATGGCGCCGACCAGGGTTGTTGTTGCCAGTATGGGTAGATCGGACCACTGGGCATCGGCCAGGCTGCCCGTCAACCATCGGGTTGCTGCCTGGATGTCCCATTGGTTGCTGCGAACCATCAGCCAGGAACCCAGAGCATTGAACCCTGCGGCCACTCCGATTCCGATCAGTATCAGCCGGGTCGGGTCGAACGAACCGCGCCAGGCGAGGGCCATGACCAGGAGGGCTGTCAGGAGACCACCCATGACTGCCAGACTGGCCAGGGGCATACCCGACAGGCCGAATACGACAATGCCGAAGATGGCGGCCGTGTTGGCTCCGGCGGTGATGCCGATGATGTCCGGGCTGGCCATCATGTTGCGCAGGAGGTGTTGGAAGCCGATCCCGGCCATGCCGAACGCGATACCGGCGACACAACCAATCAGTGTCCGGGGCATGCGCAGTTGGAGAATGACGAACCTGGTTCCTTCGTCTGACTGCCCCCAAACCGCTCCAAGCAGGTCGCTCATGGAGTAGACGCGGTGTCCCAGGGCCAGATCGGCCAATGCGAGAGCGATCAGGAGTATCACAAGCAGGATGGTGACTATCAGCGAACGAATGGCATGGGCCCGTCGTATCCGTTGCAGGTCGGTCATGGCATCGGGTTTACCCGAATCATGCAGGAGACAAGCATCCATGCCTATACCTCCGCGGCTCTTCTGCGCCCGGCCAGAATTACGAATATGGGAGCCCCAATCAGTGCCGTGACGATGCCGACCTCCACATCGGATGGACGGGTGATTATCCTGCCCACCACGTCGGCGCCAACCACCAGGAGGGGGCCGATGAGGATGCTCAGGGCCATGATTCGCCTGTAGTCGGGTCCTATGAGCAGTCGTGCCACATGGGGGACCACCAATCCGACGAAGCCAATCGGACCCGCCAGTGCCGTACAGGAGGCGCAGAGGAGTATTGCCGCAAGCCAGGCCAGGCTGCGGACACGTCCGACATGCATGCCCAGTCCCTCAGCCATCTGGTCCCCCAGGGCCAAGGCGTTGATTCCGGGCGTCAGGCAGAAGGCGAGTATCAGTCCGAGAGCAAGAAGAGGCAGGACCGGCATCATGAGGTCGAACCGGGCGCCGGAGATTCCGCCCACCTGCCAGAAGCGATAAGAGCTGATGACATTGACGCGCGGCAGAAGGATGGCGGAGGTAAGAGACCCCAGTACCGAACTGATCACGACACCGGCCAGGGTCAGCCGTAGCGGAGATGGACCGGATGGCCCCAGGGAGCCTATGGCCCAGACGACCAGTGCGGTCGTCGCACTGCCCAGCAGTCCCACCCAGACATACTGGGCCGGGGTCGATAGGGAGAAGAAGGCTATGGAGCAGACGATCGCCAGGGCCGCCCCCGTATTGAAACCCAGAATCGACGGGTCCGCCAGTGGATTGCGTGATATGCCCTGCATCAGGGTCCCAGCCACCCCGAGCCCGGCACCGACCAGGAGGCCGAGGACGGTGCGGGGAATTCTCAGGCGGATGGCCGAGACCGCAATGTCATCCGAGGAGGCGGACAGGGCGTTGTGGATGTCGGAAGGGCTGACGGAACGGGATCCGAAAACCAGGGACAGGGCGCAGACCATGACCAGGCAGACCGCCAGAATCAGCCCTGACAAGACCATGGGTCCGATTCCCTTGCGATGCATGACGACCTGTTGGGTATCAGGGCGCGGTGTCATTCCCGACTGCATATCGACACCCCATATCTCTTTTTCATCCCCTCATCTGTGGCCTGAATCAGGCCTTGGCGGCAGCCTCGCCCAGAAGCCTGGCGTAAGTGTCGGTCGTCTTCTGGATGGACAGGGCCGAGGGGTCGAGGGCATTGGCCATCTCGCTGTCATTGTCGATGACCACGACGGACCCGCGCTCAACTGCGGGAATCTTGGAGAGGAGGGGGTCCTTGCGCATCGCTTCAAGCAAGTCGGGGGTGCCGTAGGTGACGATGATGTCGACGTCCTTGTACCTGTCGGCATGCTCGGAGGAGATCTCCTTGTAGAAGTTCTTGGTGCTCTTGGAGTCCTCCTTGATGGACTCCGGAGTCTCCAGACCGAGGTCGTTCAGGAATTGTGGCCGGGCGTCGGCGGTGGTGTAGACGCTGAATTTGGAGAGCTTGGAGGCATCAAAGTACATGACCGCCCCGGTCTTCCCCTTGATGGCCGGGTGGGCCTCGGCGGCCTTTGCTATGCGCTCCTCCAGGTCGGCTATCAGCTGCTTGCCCTTTTCGGGTTCTCCGATGGCCTGGGCTGTGGCCGTGATGACCTTGCGCCAGGGGTCGCCCCAGGCCACCTCTTGATAGGCGATTGTCGGCGCAATCTTGCTCAAGGTGTCGTACTGCTTCTTGGTCATACCGGAGAGCAGGCCGATGATCAGATCGGGCTTGGATGCGGCGATGGCCTCGACATCGATGCCGTCGGATTCGTCATGCAGCTTGGGCATGTCTGACTTATCCACATGCATGGTATCCAGGGCATCCTTGGTCCAGGTCAGGTATCCGCCATCGACGGTCTTGCCGAAGGCATTCTTCTGGATGCTGACCGGCACGACTCCCAGAGCCAGGAGGTTGTCAGGGGAGGCCCATCCGACGGTGGCGATGCGCTTGGGCTTGGAGGGTATGGAGGTGGTGCCGTAGACGTGATCGATCTTGACCGGGAAGGACCCTTGCCCGTCCGAAGCCTTTGACTGGCTGGACTGGTCTGCCTGCGAGCCCGATCCGCAAGCGCCAAGGAAGAAGAGGGCGCTTGCCAGCACCAGGATGACTGCGATAATGCGCTTGAATCGAGTGAGGGAAAGGAATGGTCGAATGTGCATGTGGTTCCTTTGATCGTGCTGTCGAATTGGCATGGTGCACCAGAGCCAGGTACCAGATTTAGCATCGGCGCGACGGGAAGAAAAGAGTTGATTTCCTCGGTTGCATGTGTTAGACGGCACACTACGAAAACAAGGAGAAGACAAGGAGAAATCGAGGGTTGGGTCTGATTGGTCTCTCATGACCTTCGGCGAAACTATCTAGTAAAGCCCTTGCTCTGCTGGTCTCTTGCTGTGCCGGCTTGCTCTACGGATCCTGTCGGATATTAAGGTTCGGCAAATGCAGAATTTTGACTGTTCCAGGTCTCTCAGGCCTTAGCCTTTCACGATGTCTTCCTTGGCAGCAGGAGGGCCCAGTTCCTCCCTTTATCTTTCTTTATTTTCGGTCTTTAGTCTGGCTCCTGCCACACTGAAACGAATAGGAGCTGACCATGCGTTACATATTGCGGACCGAGGGGCTGACCAAGGTTTTCGGCCACGGACAGCGGGCCGTCGACCAGGTGTCCCTGCATGTCCCCGAGGGCGGAGTCTACGGGCTCCTGGGCCCAAACGGGGCCGGCAAATCCACCACCCTGAAGATGGTCACAGGAATGCTGCACCCCACTGGCGGATCCATGATTCTGGATGGACATCCCTGGTCGCGCCGGGACCTCTACGACATCGGCGCCCTGATCGAGCAGCCGCCCGTCTACCCCAATCTGACGGCCCGTCAGAACCTCAAGGTGCGCACAACCCTCTTCGGCCTCCCCGATGAGCGGATCGACCAGGCTCTCTCCATTGCCGGGCTGAGCGATACGGGCTCCAAGAAGGCTGGGCAGTTCTCCCTGGGGATGAAACAGCGCCTGGGGATTGCCAACGCCATCCTGACCAAACCTCGTCTGCTGATCCTGGACGAGCCTACCAACGGGCTGGACCCGCTGGGCATCGAGGAGCTGAGGGGGATGATTCGCAGCTTCCCGCAGCAGGGGATGAGTGTAATCGTCTCCAGCCATATTCTCTCCGAGGTGTCTGTCCTGGCGGATCACATCGGCATCATCGCCGACGGTCGCCTGGCCTACGAGAATGAACTGCATGCCGGGGAGGACCTGGAGGGGCTGTTCATGGACGTGCTCAGGAGGTCGCGATGAGCAAGAGGAATACTGACGAACTCATTCAGCAGGACACGGCTGAAAGGGTCGGAACCAGGGGCAATGGCATCCCCTTCGGCAGGGTTCTGGCAGCGGAGATCATGAAAGGCCGGTCGGCCGCACCCAGGCGGATGGCCTTGGCCTTCCCCCTGGTGCTCATTGTCATCGTGGCTTGCTTCGCGTTCGGGCTGCATGTCTGGATGCCCTCCTGGGTCAACTACTGGTATGTCCTGCTCCTTCCGGCCATGACTGCCCTGATAAGCGTCGCCGTGGCCAACATCGACGGAAAGCAACGGTGGAGGACCACTCTGGCCCTGCCCGCCGCGCCCGTTCTGGTCTGGTGGGCCAAGATTGTATATTGTCTGCTTCTGATCGGCATTGCCACCCTGCTGGCTCTGGGCCTTTCGGCACTCATGGTCGCCGTCTCCGGGGTTCAGGGCCCCTCCCTAGTCGACTTCGTAGTCAGTGCCCTGATGCTGGTCCTGGCCTGCTCCTGGATGATACCGGTGGGACTGGCACTGACCACCCGGTTCGGTGTTCTGATTGGATTTGGCCTGCCTTACATGGTGGACCTGCTGGCCTCGATCACCTTCTGGGGAAGCCAACGACTATGGCCCTTCCTGCCGCCCGCCGCCATGATCAACCTGCCGGTGCCCTTCATGAAGGTCATGCCTGATGGCGTGCCCCTGGAGACCGAAGACAATAGCCCGATCAAGGCTGCCTTGTCTGTCTTCGGCGGGCAGAGCCTTACGGCCTTGGTGGTCTGTCTGGTCTGGTTCCTGCTCCTGTCCGTCCTGACGGGAATCTGGTTCTCGCGGAAGGAGACCGACTGACATGACTGGGATGACAGTCGGCCGGGTCGTGGCCTCGGAAATCGTGCGATTGCACGGATCTGTGCTTATCGCCATCCATGTCATCTGCGGGCTGGCGGCCGGACTCGTCTGCGGTGCCTACTTCGCTGCAGCCCCTTATGATCCTGGTTTGGAGACCGACGCCTTCTTCCAGGTCCTGGGCGCTTTCATGCCCCTGATGGCCTCCATCGTCGTTGCCATAAACATCGAAACTGAGCGTGAGGCCGGCGATATGGCCAACCTTTTGGGGATTCCCAGCCGCTGCCTGGGTCTGGCGGCCAAGGTCCTGGTGCTCTGGCTTCTGGGTCTGCTGGCTCTGGCTCTGGCGGCTCTGGCTTTCTGCCTGCCTATGGCTCTGGCCGGCGGACTGGGCGTGTCGATCTCGGCTGTCACGCTCGCCACCCTGGGCATGGCCGGTGGCTCCCTCTGCCTCTACCTTTTCTCCATCGCCCTGGCTCTGCGCTTCGGCCGGAACATGGCCATCGCCATTGGGGTCCTCGGCACCGGGATATCCATCAGTTCCCTCGGCGGCCTCTTCAATGGCCTGTACGGCGGTACCCTGTCCGGCGCCACCAGCACTCCTGGGATCAGCCGGTGGATACCCTTCACCTGGCCTACCAGGTTCGGCTCCCTGGGAATCGAACAGGCCCTGGCCTTGACCATGCCGGGAGGGGAGGGTCTACGTGCTGCAATCGGCGTGACGGCTCTCGACAATCTGGTTCCCTGCCTGGTCTTCACCCTGACCTTGGGCCTTGCCCTCCTGCTCTGGATCGGCAGGTTCGAGGATCGGCGCAAGGTCAGCGATTAGACTGGGCCGCAGGGCGCCCGGTTAGCAAGAATCCGTCCTGCAAGAAATTAGGCTTGCAAGAATTCCGGTCCACAAGGCGTTCATTCTCAAACGTGGCTGGGCCGAATCGGCAAGCGCAGAAAAGGAGCCAATCGTGTCTGACGTGCACGCCGAAGGTTCCCCCGGGGACAATCGGCATCGGGCTTCCATCCTGGTGGTGGACGACGATCCAAGGATTACCACCCTGCTGATGGCTGCCCTGTCCAAGGATGGCTATGCCGTGACTGTGGTCAACGAGTCGCGGAAAGTCGTAAGCATGGACCTGTCCTCGGTCGACCTGATCCTGTGCGATGTCATGATGCCCCACATGGACGGTTTCGCCCTCTTGACCTCCATCAGGGAACGGGTGTCTTGTCCGATCATCTTCCTGACGGCCAAGACCGACGAGGACAGTGCGGTCCTGGCCTATGGTCTGGGGGCCGACGACTATATACGCAAGCCTTTCGGTATTGCCGAACTCCGAGCCAAGGTCAGAGCGAGACTATCTCAGGGCAGTCGGCGTGGGCGTCCCCTCCTGCATTTCGGCCCCTTGGACATGGACCTTCAGGCGCGGCAGATCAGGGTGGACGGGCGCAACGCCAATCTGACGGATGCGGAATACCGCATATGCGCCCTGCTGGCAGAGCATCCCGGTCGGGCCTACGCGCCCATGCAGATATGGGAGGCCTGCCTGGCTGCAGAGGATGATCCGGCCGCCGATGATACGGACAGCGATGCCACGGCTGCGGTCAGAGTGCATCTGAGCAATGCAAGGCGCAAACTCAAGGCCCTGGGGGTGGACCCCATCAGGACCATCTGGTCGGTGGGTTACCAATGGGTGGCCTGACCGACGGCGTGCCCGAGACGCCGAGCGAGCAGAGCCCCGACGGCAGGGGCCGGCTAAGGCGTAAGGGAATGCCCATCGTTTTGCTGATCATCAGGTACTTTCTCTACGTGCTGCTGATTTTGGCTCTGCTGTTTGCCGGCATGTATATGGTCTGGATAAACCTGGGGGCCAGGGGTGACTTCTTCTGGGCCGACTATGGCGAACAGCATCTGGAGGAGGTTGGGCGCTCCATCAGCCATTCGACCACTGTTGACGAATCTGTGATTCCCGCTGCCTACTGGTATCGGACCTATGACCATCAGGGGCATCCCACTGGGGGAGATATGAAGGGCGGCATGGCCAGCGAGGCCGATCAGCTGGCAGCTGACCATCGAGCGCACAGAGCATCTAAGCCATCGGAAGAGCAGATAAAGAAGGCGGGACGGCCTCTCGTCACTCGTGCGAAGTCGGATGCGACCTATGCCGTCTATGCCACGGCTGATGGACGGCCATGCGTCCTGGCCTATCGGGTTCAGCCGCAGTGGGCATCGAGGCAGACCCGGGACAGCCATCCCAATCCCCAGAGCCTTCTGCTCGCGTCTTACGGAATCGCTTTGCTGCTCACCCTCTTGTTGGTCGGGTTGCGGGCGGCCCATGTAATATCGTCCAAGCTCAAGGTCTTCAACCAGGTGGCTGACGATATAGGGCATCAGGATTTGGACGCCTCACTGCCTCGCAGCAATGTCCTGGAGATCAACCGTGTGTTGGGGTCCTTCGACAGGATGCGCGTGACGCTGAAGGAATCTCTGGAGAAGACCTGGGCGGCCCAGGAGTCCCAGCGTCGGCAGGTGGCGGCCCTGGCACACGACCTGAAGACGCCACTGACCATCATGCGAGGCAACGCGGACCTGCTGGGGGAGACCAGACTAAGCCAGGAGCAGCAGTCCTACCTGGATTCCATCGAGGATGCCATTCGTGAGATGGCCGACTATGCCCAGGCCATCAGCCAGGGTTCCGTAGGCGCTGCAGAAGGAGGATCCGGGGTCACGACGGTTGCCTTGAGGGATATGGTCGACAGCCAGGCCCAGGGCTACCTGAATGCCCGGGGTCTTCGGCTCGAGAAGGATGACCGTCTGGGTTCCGATGTAGGTCAGGTTTCCGGTAATGCCGCTGACCTTGCCAGGGCGATCATGAATATCGTCGCCAATGCGGCTGACTACTCGCCGGACCATGGTCTGGTGACGCTGACCTGGGAGCTGGAGGATAGCCAAGAGGGCGGCCGTGCCTTGGTGGTGACCGTGCGTGACCAGGGTCCAGGATTCAGCAGCCGGGCTCTGGCTCATGCCACGGAATGGCTCTATCAGGCCGATAGCAGTCGGCACGGTTCTGGCGGTCACCATGGCATAGGCCTGGCTGCGGCTCGGTCAACTGTCGAGAGTGCAGGAGGTCGTCTGACTCTGGTCAATGCAGCCGATGGCGATGGCGCAGTAGTCACTGTATCTTTGCCAGTGCAGTGAATTCAGCGGAGTTGATGTCAGTCACGGCAAACTCCGTGTCCGACCAAGAACTGCACAGTGCTAAAAATCAGGGAAAGTGCTAATCGTGGGCCAATATTTATAAAATATATCAATTTTTTAGTAATCATTTTAGCAATGGATTACTAAAGTTTGTCATTATTTAGTATTGCTCTGTGACCTTGCCTACCAGGTCTAGCTTGCAGAAGATTCTGTCAAGAATCAGGTTGAGAGGCTTAATGCACGTAGGTTACTAGGTTAGAGGAAGAGTAGACCAATTTAAGGACGGATCGCCGCGTCCATCAACTGTGGGAGCGGAGTTTCCTCGAATTGAGCTGTCAAGAGTAGATTGTGTCGACAAATATCGGGAGTCGCTACAGCAGCTCATGCCCATCGCTATGAAAAAATCTTGCTGGAAAGTCTTGCTGGTTCGCCCTAGAACAAAGTCCTTGACGATGTCGGCTATGTTTATGTATATTATGAATCCAACTTGGTAAACATCCACGCAGCGTTTTGGCCTGGCCGCCTCCGATTTCTTTCAACAGGCCCCCGAAGCGTTGACTACTCCGTGGCATAAGCAGGAGAGTGGCATGACTGGGTTGACCAGCGACTCCAAGCATGAACAATCAACAGATACGGGCATGATTCCGGCTGCAGGGCAGGACTCTGAGCAGAGGCTTGCTGCGAATGACCCCGTCCTCAAGGACCCTTCTACAGTAGATGTCGATAAGGTTGCCTTTGCCCTGAACGTGGATCCCAACCAGGGTCTGGCCGAGGCCGAAGCAGCTCGTCGACTGAAACTACTCGGCCCCAACGAGCTTGCTGGGGCGCCTCCCGTTCCCGCGTGGAGGAAGTTCCTCCAACAATTCAAGGATCCCCTGGTCTATCTGCTCTTGGTAGCCACAGCCATTTCGCTGGTGGCATGGGTGGTGGAGCGCTCGCACCCGGCATCGGGAGGTGGCGAACCCCTGCCTTTCGACGCCATCGTCATCATAACCATCCTCATCCTTAACGCCGCTCTGGGATATGCCCAGGAAGCCAAGGCCGAGCGGGCGGTTGACGCCCTGGCGAGTATGACTGCACCGCGTGCCTCGGTTCTGCGCGACGGTCGGGTGGTCAGCCTGGAGACCAGCAGAATCGTCCCCGGTGACGTAGTGGTTCTAGCCGAGGGCGATTCGGTCGGCGCCGATGGAAGACTGTTCCAGGCTGCGGGCCTGCGTGTGGCTGAGGCATCGCTGACTGGCGAATCATTGCCGGTGGGCAAACGGCCCAGTCGGCTTGACCAGCCCAAGGCTCTGGGCGACAGGACCAACATGGTCTTCAATGGCACTGCGGTGACCCAGGGCACCGGTCGCATGATCGTCACCTCCACCGGAATGGATACTCAGGTCGGGAAAATCGCCGGCATGCTGGCTGATACCCAGGAGGAGCCTACGCCCCTGCAGAAGGAGATGGCTAGGGTCTCCAAGCTCCTTGGTTTGGCCGTTTGTCTGATAGCCGTCCTGGTTCTGGCTGCTCTGGCTCTTATGGAAGGCTTCCAGACAACCCAGGACCTGATTGACTCCCTGCTCATGGCCGTCTCCCTGGCCGTGGCCGCCGTACCGGAGGGGCTGACGGCCATCCTGACCGTGGTCCTTGCCCTGGGCGTGCAGCGTATGGCCAAGCATCACGCCATTGTCAAGAAGCTCAGCTCAGTTGAGACGCTGGGGTCGGCATCGGTCATCTGCTCCGACAAGACGGGAACGCTGACTCGCAATGAGATGACCGTTGAGCGGGTGATTGTCCCCTCGGGACAGGTCCGACTCACTGGCACCGGGTACGCTCCTGAGGGAGCCATGCAGCCGGTCGAGGCCAGTGGGTCAGATGACCAACAGCTGACGGACGCCATCGGCTCGTCATTGGCTGAGGCGGTTGAAAAGACCCTGATGGTTGGGGCCATCGCCAACGACGGAGACCTTCACTGGCAGGTGGACCAGGCCGAACCGGGTTCCCAGTCCCAGTCTGGATCGGGACAGGGTCACTGGCAGATCGTCGGTGATCCCACCGAGGTCTCGCTGATTGTTGCCGCTCGCAAAGTCGGTGCCGATGCCAAGGCTGATGGCTACCGTCGTCTGGCCGAGATTCCCTTTACGTCCGAGCGCAAACTCATGTCGGTCCTGGCTGTCTCAAATGACGGCGACGAAGGGCAATCGCGCCTCTTCTGCAAGGGCGCTCCTGACGTGTTGCTTGGCCGATGCGACCGGATTCTCGATGGCTGCCAGGCCAGGCTTATGACTAGTGCCGATCGGGAAAGGATACTTGCCCAGGTCAGCAGTCTCTCGGCGGATGCCTACAGGACTCTGGGACAGGCGTTCCGTCCTATATCCGACCACGAATTGTCATCGCTGACCGAAGCCGACGAGGGGGAGGAGCCGTCAAGGACTATTGGGACAGACCAGGTGGACCAGTTGTCTCAGATATCTCAGCATGCCCCGGCGGTCCGTCTGTCTGCCGACAAGGTGATTCAGGAAAGCACTCAACTGGAGAGCAATCTGATCTGGACGGGCATGGTCGGAATCATTGATCCGCCCCGCACCGAGGTCCGTCATGCAGTGGATCAGGCCCACAAGGCCGGTATCAGAACGATCATGATCACTGGCGACCATCCGCTCACTGCGGCCAGAATTGCAGGGGACCTGGGCATCATCAAGCCCGGCCAGCCCGCCTGTACCGGTGAGCAGCTGGATGCCATGGACTCGGATCAGCTTCGGGAGACCACCTCCAAGGTCTCCGTCTACGCCCGTGTGGCTCCGGAGCACAAACTGAAGATCGTTGAATCGCTTCAGGACCAGGGAAATGTTGTGGCCATGACCGGCGACGGCGTCAATGATGCCCCTGCTGTCAAGACCGCGGACATCGGCGTGGCCATGGGCATCACCGGAACCGAGGTCACCAAGGAATCGGCCAAGATGATCCTGGCGGACGACAATTTCGCCACCATCGTCCGAGCCGTGCGGGAGGGCCGGGGCATATTCGACAACATCCGCAAGTTCCTGCGCTACCTGCTCAGCTCCAACATGGGCGAGGTCTTCACGGTCTTCGGCGGCGTGGTCTTCGCGGGGCTTCTGGGCATATCGCAACCCGGCATGGCAGGCGTCACCGTGCCGCTACTGGCCACCCAGCTGCTCTGGATCAACCTCCTGACCGATGCGGCCCCCGCGCTGGCCATGGGTGTGGACCCGCAGACCGACGATCTGATGGATCGCCCGCCCCGTTCCGTCAACGACCGGGTGATCGACCGGGACATGTGGGTTGACATCATCTACATAGGCCTGATCATGGCCTTGGTCACCCTGATCGGCATGGACATGCATCTGAGCGGCGGCCTCTTCACCGACAGGTCCGTCCAGGCGATCGGTCACGAGGCGCAGATCAGGGAGGCGCGGACCATGGGCTTCACCATCCTGGTCTTCGCCCAGCTCTTCAACGCGCTGGCCTCCCGCTCCTCCCGCAAGTCGGCCTTCCAGGGGCTCTTCAGCAACCTCTGGCTCTGGGGTGCCATAGGAATCTCCATACTGCTCCAGCTTCTGGTGATCTATGTGCCCTTCCTGGGCGAGGCCTTCGGCACCGTCCCCCTCCAGCCCCAGGCCTGGCTGGAGTGCATCGCGCTGGCTTCCCTGGTCCTGATCGCTTCGGAGCTGCGAAAACTACTCAACTGGGCGGTCAGACGGATACGGGCATGAATGCTTATTCCGATGCGGTGATTGGACTGGACAATGCCGCATCGGGATTGTCTCCTATGGCCTCATCCGTGGCTCGAACCTGTTCCTGCACCTGTCCCCGCTTATCCGCATACTGGCAAATATGGGGAACGATGAGCAACAGCATGCAATGGATGTTTTGTCATATTGGTGCGCGGTTGAACTGTTCTCGCCACAAAATTGGAGGGATGACCAGCTCATTGCTTTATCCTCCTCCCGCAACGACGACCACAGGGTAAGCGTTTCTGAGCAGGAGCGACTTCCATGGGATGGCATTCATGCTGATCTTCTCATCGGGCCGGTTGATAATGAGCGTCGTTCGTATACAAACCTCTATAACGACCTGCAGAGCAGGAAAATATACCGGCTGCAGACAGACATGTACGCTCGGCTGACCAAACCTTTCTCGTTTGCGGAGGATACCGAGAATTGGCTGCGGGCGCAGGCGGTCAGATCAGGACTCGACGAACGGACTATAACCGGTCTGCTTGGGGAGACGAACCGGTTATGGCTAGAGGTGGCTAAGCAGCCCGGCCCTCTGCCGGCAGGTACTGAGCTGACGGATTCCATGGTTTCGCGCCTGCTGCAGGTGGTGGAAAAGCTGTCAGCAAAGGCCAATCGACCTGGCTCAGCCTGTGCCGTTTATCGCAAGGACTATGACCGTCGATTCGCACGTCGCCCCGTCCATCAGGCAGTGAAACCTGACGAGGATTCGGAGCAGCAAGAAGCGGTGGGACGACAAAATCGATGGCTTAGGCATGAACGTTTTCGAATAGCAGTCGGGCTCTCCCAGCGTGTAGTCACGAATGCGCTGTTGAAGGCCGCCAAGCTTGTTCGAGAGCTCTCGCCAGCCGAGGAGACTGCTCAGGACGAGGTGTTGCAGGAGTTAGCGCATCGGCAGAACAGGCGCGCCGGCGGTCCTTCTACCGTGGCTTCCCTTATGGAGTTCTGCGTAGGGGATGATGGCTGTCTGGCCCCAAGATCGTTGACGCTCTCTCAATATGCCAAGGCGGTTTCCTGCCTGTTCAATCATGAAGGCTGGCCTGATTGCCCGGCTGGGTGGCCGCATATCGAAGTATTTGACGAGACGGAAAGGAAACTCAAATCCGAATTCAATCGTCTGGCTGGGGAAGACTCTGAAGACGGAGCAGATCCGGTCGGCAGATATGAGATCGAAAGCCTCATTGAACATGTAGCGGATCGGATGGGACTGGATGACCGCGCGGTGAGTAGATCTCCTCTTTTCGCTCGCGCTGACGGCTCACCACTGATCAGGGATTATGTCAATTGCCATCTGGAAGCCAGCTCAGAATCATTGAATGGCGAAATGATGGATTCCTTCTTCCTAGAAGATCTTGAGGGCCTTTACCAAAATGGACCTGACATATTTTCTGAGCCGGTCAGACGGTATCTGTCGACTGGTCATCCTCGACGGTTCGATCTGCAGAAGGACCCTGAAGGGCACCTGGTCGGCGATTTTACGGAACCTGCCAGCATGCCGTTCGGGCGATGGCCGAGTGCTTCCAATCAATTCCAGTCAACAGGTCAGCAACTGGCGATCAATCAAATACGGGCGGCCCTGGAGGGATATGGCAGCTCATCGCTTCTAGGTGTCAATGGCCCTCCTGGAACAGGCAAGACCACCCTGCTCAAGGATGTGGTAGCCGAGATTATTGTGGCCAGGGCTCGTCGGTTGGCAGGATTCTCCCGTCCTCAGGATATTTTCACATCCCGGAGGCTGGCCAGAGCAACTTCGGAAGAGGGCAAGGACTACGTCTACTGGACGCTTGATCCGTCGGTGACCGGCTTTGAGATTGTCGTTGCTTCCAGCAACAACAAGGCTGTTGAAAACGTCAGCCAGGATCTGCCCAGTGCCGATGCTATAGACGCCGAGTGGGAAACCTATATTGACAGTGAATTCAAACAGGTTCCCTGTGGATTCGCTTTTCGAGACTTTGCCGGGCAAATTACCGATCGCAGGAGCCAGGATAATGAGAGCGGTTCTTCAAATGCCTCATCCGCTTGGGCTCTTATATCGGCGGTCTTGGGGAATATGAGCAATAAAAACCGATTCCTGTGGCCCTTCAAAAATGAGTTTATCTATAAATCATTGAGATATAGGCCAGATGAAAGGGCCAGTAGGACCAATTGGACAAAGGCCAGGAACGACTTTAATGCTGCTCTGGAGAAGGAAGAGAGCATTCGCGCCAGGAAAATTGCCCAGTATAAACTTTTGCGTTCTTATTCAGACCTGTGCAATCAGCGATCCGATCTGTCAGCCGAGCTGAAAACCCTCAATGAACAACTTCATGGCATGAAAGCAAGCCGCTCAAGGTATGTCGGACAGGTTCAATCGATGGAACGGCAGATGTCGGATGCTGGCCAGGCTGCCAATAATGCGCAAGCTGCTTGGGAACAGGCTGATAGCATTTGTCAGGTTCACTTGTCTTACTGGAAGGCGCATCCACTAAGGTCGTTTTTCCACAGCCGCGAAAGGCAGCAGGACGAGCTTAAGGTACGTACTGATCTGGAGCAGGCACGTCGTGCAAAGCAGCATTTCGATGAGCAGGCCAGCACGGTCCATCAGCGGTTGCAGTCCTTCTATGGAGGGTTGGAAGTCGGTGATCAGAAGTTAGGGGAATGCCAAAAACAGATTGCGACCTTGACCAGGCAACTTACTGCTCTTGAACAGCAAATTGCTGAAGCCGAACAGATTCAGTGGCCCATGCCCGACATTGGCGATGATCATGTTGCGTGGATGGACCGGGAATGGAGCAAGGCGCGGACGGAGGTCTACATCAAGGCGTTGGCTCTTCATCAGCAGGCCGTTATGGATGATGCCCACCAGTTCATGTGCAATCTTTCCCTGGCTTGCGCTGTGATGCAGTCGAATGGCTTTACGGATGACGAGAGGCTGGTGGCTTGGCAGACCTTCTTCCTGGTAATTCCAGTCGTATCCTCGTCCTTTGCTTCAATATCCAGAATGTTTTCTGGGATAGGCAAGGAGGCGCTCGGCTGGGCGATTGTGGATGAGGCCGGACAGGCCCTGCCCCAGGCTGCTACTGGTCTGTTGCAGCGTGTGAAGCATGGGGTTGCAGTTGGAGACCCTATGCAGCTCCAGCCTGTGGATACCATGCCCAAGCCGATGCGTGAACTCCTGGCGAGCACCCATCACCTCCAGCGCCTGGGACTGGAATCCGAAAACATGCAGGCTTTGGTTGATTACCAGACGCCTTGCGGTCTGCTGGACGAGACGGATGACCACTGGCTGGGGATGCCTCTGGTGGTCCATCGGCGCTGTGATGAACCCATGTTTTCCATATGCAACGATATGGCCTACTCCGGCAGGATGGTGCGTGTAGGGCCGGAGCATCAGCCCTGTGCCTATCTATCCGGTCCTCATGCGGGAGATGAGCTGCCGGTTTCCTGTTGGTACGATGTGCCGCCGAATTCCGGCGAAACCGGGAGAACGCAATGGAGGCCGCAGGAGGGCTATGAACTCCACAAGCGTCTGTGCGGGCTCTTCAAGGGAGGGATTGACCCCACCAATATTCTGGTCATCGCTCCGTTCAGGGCTGTGGCCAACCAGGTGCGTGACGCCTTCGCGGATGCCTTGCGGCAATGCACTGGTTGCAGCAGCAGCGAAGCGAACCGGCTGGCATCAAGTCAGGCCGGAACCGTACACACCTCCCAGGGGCGGGAAGCCGATGTGGTCTTCATCGTTCTTGGCAGCAGAGCTGGTAGGCGTGGAGAAGGCTCTCGTTCATGGGTTAATGGGTCGCCCAATCTGCTCAACGTCGCCGTGTCGCGAGCCAAGCGCCGTGTCTACGTGGTCGGCAATCTCGCTGATTGGAAGAATGGAACCTATACGTTCAGGATCGCCAAGAGCCTACCGGTGGAGGCTAATGCGGAAGTTTGAGCGATATGGGATTCAGTTGTACTTAATCGTGAGGCACTCCCTCTTAATTGTAGGGCGGATACCTGTCTGTCATTTTGATGCTCAAATGGTGCTGAAAAGAGACTCGTCTTGAGAATAGAGAAGGAGTTACCTTGTGATGGTTTATGGATTAATTATCAAGGGCATCTATCTGTATCTCATAACTGATTCAATGAATATTTATATCTGTGATTAGTTGCTCGATTTTAATACAGCGACGCAGCCCAATGGTGTCTTATCGGCAGCGATTTCTTTAGTTCTGGGAAGTACAGCCTAAACAATAGTCAGATAGGCTCTGCCGTTTCAATGGAAGTCTAAAAGTTGCTTCTTTGAGTCAGTAACATTCTGAATTGCATTAACAATGGGATTTCCTGTTTGTATTAATCTGGGAATATGAGTCAACATTCAGATCTGTATCTCTCGTTTCTTCAGGATGAGCCTATCGGGTCTGCTGCAGACGATAAGTATAATCGTAGCACGTACGTACGGAACCTTGCATTAAGTTTGAGCCGGTTCCCGGGGTCGGAATCTCTTGTTGTCGGCATTCAGGGACCGTGGGGGTCAGGCAAAACTTCGTTGAAGAACATGCTTGTTGAGCAGCTTGCCTCGACTTCTTCTAAAAAAGGAAAAGGGAAAAAGCAAGAAGAAAAGGTCATAGTTGTAGAATTTGAGCCTTGGATATACTCAGGTAGCGGTCGCCTGGTGACTCTGTTGTTCAATCAGATTTCCCTGACGTTGTTAGGGAAGTTGGGCACCGCGAGGCATAACATTGCGAATGTTCTCAAGCGTGCGGCAAATAAAGCGGCACCTATTTCTGGTTTAGCTCCTGCTCAAGTGCAGATGATTGCTAAAGCGTTCGGGAACCTTGGGGAAGCCTTGGAGCCTGACAATCAAGACATCGATAGACTTTCGGAACGACGAAAGGATCTGAAGGAAAAACTGGAAGAATCAGCGACTAGAATTGTCGTGTTTATTGATGATCTGGACCGTCTGATGGATGACGAGGTCACGGATGTGATGCGAGCTGTCAAGGCTGTAGGCGATCTGCCCTATATGACGTATGTGTTACTGTATGACAGGGATTCCGTTACCAAGTCGCTGGATAAGAGCTGCCATGGCAAGGGCGACGAATACCTGAAGAAAATAATCCAGGTCCCAATTGGAATGCCGGAGCTTCCCCAGGAGGTTGTATACGACCGATTGGAAGATGGATTGACAGGCATCATCGGCGAGAAGAGAGCCGAACAAATCTACGAGAAAGTCCAAAATGCTCAGTTCGGTGACAGCTCGCTGCCTATCTATGACGCTTGTGTAAAGCCGTTCGTCCGCACCATGAGGGACGCCAACCGTCTGATAAATGAGTTCATGCTGTGCTATCAGGTACTGAGAGATGATGTGGAGCCGATGGATCTGCTTGGCATTACCAGTCTGGAGGTGTTTAATCCCGATCTGCACCGTTGGATCATGGCGAGCAAAGACTATCTTTGTGATTCCGACTTACCCATCACAGGACGTTTAATGTTAGATCACAAAGTTGAGGTCAAAGCACATTTGTCGACTCTGCCAACATATGGCACTGACGCTAAAGACAGGGATTTGCGTGCTGTTGAGTCCCTGTTCCCTTTTGTCGCCTATTGCGTGGACAGTTTATATACGCGCCCGGATGAGGTGGGGCGAGCTATACACCGTCCGGAGCATTTCAATACTTACTTCCGGCTTTCTATAGGAAATAATCTCATTCATGAAGCAGAGTATAGGAAGTTATTGGTCGATGACTCACTGGGTGAAGAAGACCTGGATGATGAGCATTGGCTCATTGTCTCCAGCAAGGGATTTAGTGACAAGCCGGCGAAATACCTAAGCGTGGCGGATGCAGGTAGATGCGCGTTAGTTGTCGGTTTCTGCCTGGAACTGGAAGCGAGGCACCGCGTTGTTTATCCAAGTTGCATATCCCACGATGTGGCAACAGCCATCATGAAGAAAGACTATACCGGAGAACGAAGCGAAGCCATTGTGCAGGCGATTGCAGACTCGAATTCTCCAGTGTCGATGATCGTTGCCGCTTGCATGGCCTATGAGATCCGTCGCGCAATCCATAGAGCAAAAAGTCCAGAAAAAGATACACAAGAACAAGTGGAATCCAAACCTACCATTGGCCTCATGAACAATGTGGCAATGTTCGACAGCCTACCATTCTGCCAAGATTCTGAGGATATTGAGGATAGTGGATTGGAACGGGGTCTCATGTCGTTGTGTAAAAAGCTCAAATGTACAAATTGCAGGCATCCACAGACGCCTCTGAGCGGAAGGCTTCTGCAGTGGTATGCCTCAGCAATCCCTCTTATATTTACTAAGACCGATGATAGGTACAGGGCATTTAGCGCTTTTCAAGATCTAGTGGACGATACCAAGTTTGTTGATTATGCGCTTTATGCGCTGATTCAAGAACAGGGGGGTGGATTCATTGTGGATGCACCGCTGTTGAAACGCTTCATTACCTGTGAAAGAATCCAGACGTCTCTAAAGTTATGGGATAACGATCCTAATTCCATAGAAGATATCAAACTTCTTGCCGCGTATGATGTGGCATACAAAAGCAACAATCATGCTAAATTCGTAAACAATGGGGAAGTGGATTTTCTTGTTGAAAATTGGAAACATGAACGACATAGCGATTCTGGTTTCGATCATCCTTTATCTTAAATGATTCCGGGTAACGTGGAAATCTTGCTAAGGCATCGCGCGCGAGGGCTCCCTTGACTCCAGCTTGCATGGCAGCGCGTCAGAAGGTTGGGTTAGTGTTGCCACCTTTTTCTATGAAGCAGGTGAAACAGCTTATGCTAACCGGTGGAGAAAACAATGGGCTAAAAGAGACAGTCAGGGAGGTTAACTATCAGAACAGTGTTTATTCAGTGTGTCTGGAAGTTAGTTGTTTGATCAAGTGCGGAGTAGCGAAATGATACTGTGCTGTAATTTGCCACTATCGTAACGCGTCCGCTATGTTCATTGCTGGTTGCCTTCTAGAGGTTAGGTGGTTTCAGGCGAAAATAGCTCAGTTAATGATACTGGCGTCAAATGCAGGTTAATAACAGTTGGGCCGTATCGCTAATGCCCTTGGTCTAGGTATGACCACAGCCTTCAAGACGTTTATGGTTAGATCATTCGGGATCGGAGGTTGTCGCTTGGGCCTAAGGCGAAGAAAGTACGTAAAGGCCCAAACTACCCGGCTGTGGGGGCAGGCATCAAGGATCGCAGGACAGGGAAGGTCTTGGTGGACTTAGACTAGTAGCTGGTGATGGCTTTAATGAGGTTTGCTCTGGTTTCTGCTGGTATATCTATGAAATGTTAGAGGGAACATAGTTCACAGATATGTCCTGTTAGTCGTTCGAAGATTTGTCTGATTTGATAACCAAAAACTCTGAAAAGCTGATATGCGCTTTAAAGGCGCATAATAGTGTGTATGTCCTGCAAAGTATGCAGTGATTAGTACAAATAGGTATCTGAAAGTCTGTTGCAGATCTAGCATATAGAGGGTATATAGCCTATGTGTTGCAATTGGATTTTTTCAATCGGGAGCAGAAGGAGCGCGCAGCGAGTACCCAGCTTTGGCGCTACATACTAAGGCTGAATATGAGTATCTCACCTGACATGTATAGACAGGTGAGATACCCATGAGTTAAGTTACTTCTGTGACAGCTTGGCAATGAGACGCCTATTCTTTTCGTTTTCTACGATGCGGTAGGTTGCTTGCCAAAGAGTTTTGGATTTGCCTACGGACTGGGGGTTAGTGTCCGTGTCAAAGACTGTCTGGACAAGTGTGACACCTATAGCCTGCCAGATTTGGATTGGGTCGAATTCCCAATCGAGATCTCCGTTGCCCTTGGTGTGGAGAAGAGCGCGGAATGCACCGTAGATCGGCATGATGAATCCGGAAGAGATGTTGTAGTCTTTCTTCCGTTGCAAAAATTCAGTACGGTCCTTATTGGTGTTTTCGATGCCACGAATGCTGCCGAATTTGGCTCCTGAACCATTCATTTTCTTATAGTCTCTGTACTTTTCTGCCATTTCCAGCTCGATGGTCTCGTACAGATTCACGAGGCTTGGAACAAGAGGCAGCAGCCTGCGGTAAATGTTGTCCGCGGTGGGTTGGTTGCCGGAAGAGTGTTTGTCCCATTCGTTCTTATAGTCCTTGAAAACGTTGGCTTTGCCCGAGTATGCAGCTACAGGCACAGAAGTATCGTCTGGGAAACGAGAGATGTTGAACGCGTACATCAGCCTAAGCAGGTCAGCAATCGGGATCCGCTTGTCCTCATTGTCCTTGTATGCGATGTCCTGCCCATACGGCTCGTTGGCTATTCCTTCCTTGATGAAGTCGAATCGGTCTTCGAGGTTGAACAGCGCGATATCGCTGACCTGCACAGAGGTGTTTCGAGCATCCGAGAGTGCTGCGACATCTAGGTCGGCTCCGACGAAGATTTCGAGTTTGACGTACTTATCTATATCTTCGGGAATCTGATCCCTCCTTTCTTTGATGGCCTCATAGGTGTGGCCGCCGTCAAGGACGCCGTATCTATCCTCATCGTGGTCGAAATCAATGGTGATGAGGGAATTCGAGGCATCGAATTTGACTTCATTGGCCAACAGGACCATTCCACGGTTGTGGATATCGAAGTACGGATCAGTCCCTGAGACAGCTTCCAGCAGCTTTTTCGCCGTTGTAGTGCGCATATTCACTTCGCGTGGATTAACCTTGGTGGGCATGTCTGCAGGGAGGTCCCTCATGTTTGTCCAAGCAAAATATGTTGTAACAGTGGGGTCTGACGGCGATTTGACGGCCCGTAATGCCTTAATGGGGAATGTCATTTTCATTATATGCTCCTTTGTTCTCATGAGCCGGCCTGTTTGACTGGTTGCTTCGTCTTCGTTCATCGAAGACAATTTAATAAAAGCATTAAGAAGCTTAAAAAGCAATAAGAACTATGGTGGTGTTTTTGTACCATGGTTCCTCTATAATAGAGTTATGACAGTAAGAAATCGTAATAATGCCCGCAATTCCATTGATAGGCCGGTCATGGTCAGGATCGGTGAAATAATCAAACAGCTTAGGAAGAGTTTGACTGATGTAAATCCACCTACCCGGGAGGGCTTTATTGATGCTGGCTCAGATCTCGGGTTGCCAGCTGATTGGATCACGGAGAAATCACTGGCGAATATCGAGAATGGATTGAACATGCCTTCGCTCAGGACTCTCTATAATCTGTCGATCGCTCTACAGACAGATACTACGGAACTGTTTATCAAAATATCTCAGGCTTTTCTTAACGATGATGAGCGCAAACCATTGAGTAGGCAGTGGGTAGAGTAGCTAGACGGGCATTTTACCCTACAAAGTCTGCGGCGGTCTTAATATATGTACCCATTACTCCCCGGAATTACTGCGTTGATGATAGGAGGTGTTGTCTTAACACGTATTGAATATGGCCTGTATTGGCCGAATTGAAATACGGACCTGCGGTGGGCTCAATTGTATTGCCTGCAGGTAATAAATAATTAATGATAGCTTTTATGCGAGTAGTCATTTGCATATGTTTCTACATTATTGAATAACTAATCCAAAGTGCCCCCCGTGGGACTCGAACCCACAACCCACGACTTAAAAGGACGCTGCTCTAACCATTGAGCCAGAGGGGCAACATGGCACAGTATACCTCATACTTGGCCGACGGCACATCGCGGCGGCCTGTCCACTGGATGGCCACATAGGGCCGGGTACCGCCGGCCGACCCTTCCGATTGCCAGACTCGTCGCTGTCTGATGTTCGGCCCGTCCCTTTGCTAATGTCGTGCAGGAGTACACCGCGTTGAATGAACATCACGGGATTTCGGGGAAAGAGTGAAGCCTCTGCCGACGGAGCGCGAGACAAGAGACAAGAAAGACAGGCACCACGCTTACGCATCACCCATCCATATTCGCTCCTCTTTACGGGATTTGGACCATGACAGCCCCTTGGACCCCTTCGGCACCCAAATACTGGTCCATCAGAAGGCCATCGCTGGCAACGTCAAGATCTCCCGGGGCATGCGCTCCCACCTGACTCCGGGTGACTTCTATGACATCAGCTACGGCGGCGTGGTCAACGGTCATCGTTCGGATGGGACACATTCCTGGCTGATTTCCAGTGACCGCCGGGAGGACATTGAGGACTGGCGCTGGGACTGTCAGCTACAACCGGCACAGGTCATCCGATTCGGGGTGGAGTACATGCGCTCGCTGGAGCCGTTGAATGCCGGCACCCTGGTCTGACAGCTCAGTGACGAATGGCGGGTGATCTCCTGGGCGGCGGTGGACTATAACGGGCATCGCAGGCCCCTCTGCTTCGCCCTCGCGCGATTTCTTCGCTCTTCGCCTAGTCTCCATTCAGTCCGAGGTCTCAAAGGCCTACCGGGCTGAGTACAGTTGGGTTGGCATGCCTGTCATCACCGACCAGCTGGCCTTGGTCTTGGTCAACGATACCCGTCGGGCCTGGGAGGGTCAGTGGGGGTGGAGCGCCGCCGCTTGGATGGAACCGTTCTGGCCACTCAAATCACCCGGGTCACTGATCGGCAGGGGAGCAGGCCCAGGTGGTTCTGGAGGCCGCAGTGGTCGCCTTCTGTGGCCCCACCCAGGAGATTCTGGTGTTCAGCCCCGATCGGCCAGGTTTTGCTAGGGTCATTTACAATCCGGCCGGGGTCGTCGCCGGGCCCTCCGGCAAGACCCTCTTGAAGCCTCTATTGAGGCCGAGGACTGCGGCCATCGATTGACCTTGACTGCTGGGGCGTATGCCCCCGACGTCTTCTGCATGGTGGACAAGGCGGACCCTGCCGCCTCAACCGACGGCGGCATGGCCACCATCCTGCCCGGGCCAGGTGGTCGGTGTCTGTCTGTACGGCACTTTCCACCTTCCTTCTGGCTGCCGATCTGGCAGTCCTCACTCATGTCTCATGCGTGTCAATTCCCTTCGTGGTAATTGTGAGGTAAGTTAATTAATTAGGTCTCGGCTGCCCGCTGGTGTATGAGCAGATTCGGACAAAGAAGTGCAAAGACCCGCCAGAAGACCGCAGACCCAGGCAAACCCACCGACAAGACGAATTCCAAGGAAGGATTTCGATGAATCTGGATTATCTCGCCAATATCAAGCCATCCCACCGTCAGCTCGATTGGCAGCGCATGGAAATGTATGCTTTCATGCACTTTGGCATGAACACGATGACCGGCCGCGAATGGGGCCTGGGCCACGAGGATCCTGCCCTCTTCAACCCGGCGGACCTGGACTGCGACCAGTGGATGGAGACCTTTAAAGCCGCTGGCATGACGGGGGTGATCCTCACCTGCAAGCATCACGACGGATTCTGCCTCTGGCCCAGTGCCTACACCGATCACAGCGTGGCCAGCTCTCCCTGGAAGGGAGGAAAGGGCGATGTGGTCCGCGAGGTCTCCCAGGCCGCCCACCGTCACGGCCTCAAGTTCGGTGTCTACCTGTCTCCCTGGGACAGGACCGAGGCCACTTACGGGCAGGGCAAGGCCTATGACGACTACTATGTCAACCAGCTGATAGAGCTTCTTACCCACTACGGACCCGTCTTCAGTGTTTGGATGGACGGAGCCAATGGTGAGGGACCCAACGGTAAGATCCAGGCCTATGACTGGCAACGCTATTTCAACGTGATTAGGGCCCTTCAGCCGGAAGCGGTCATCAGTATCTGCGGACCTGATGTCCGTTGGTGCGGCAACGAGGCCGGCAAGGCACGCGAAAACGAGTGGAGCGTGGTTCCAGCATCCCTCAGCCATGCAGAGTGGAAGATGGGCAAGGGGGAACTGGACCATCTCGCCAACCCCGATTGGGTTGTGCGTTCTGAAGATGAGGATCTGGGCAGTCGCAAGGTTCTTGAACAGTACGGCGGCCCCCTGGTCTGGTACCCGGCTGAGGTCGACACCTCCATCCGGCCCGGCTGGTTCCACCATGCCAGCGAGGACGACAAGGTGCGCACGGCTAACGAACTTTTCGACATCTGGTCCACCACTGTCGGCGGGAACGCCAATCTTGTGCTCAATGTGCCGTCGAACGCCCAGGGGAAGATCAGCCAGCCCGATGTGGATTCCCTGACCGGTCTGGGTCGCAGGATCCGTGAATTCTGGCACGGGGCCGTCACCGAGGGTGCCAAGGTGTCCGTCTCCTCCAACGCCTGCGGGAGTGACCCACAGGCCCTCCTGTCCACTGGTGTGGACTCCGGCTGGTGGCTGGCCGCTGCGGATGATGAGCATCCCACCGTTACCATTGATTTCGACCGTCCCCGACAGGTGGATGGGCTCATCCTTCGTGAGCACATCGAGGTCGGCCAGCGGGTGGAACAGGTCGTCATCAGTGCCGAGCTTGATGGTGAACTCCGCCAGGTGGCAGAGGTGGGGGCCATTGGGTATCAGCACTTTGCACAGGTCGGTCCACTGACCACCAGCCACCTGGAGGTCAGCGTGACCAGGTCGCGTGGCCCCGTGGCCTTGGACACCTGCCTGGTCCGCGAGGGTGGTGCCAGGACCGAGTAAGACAAACACGGGGCTAAGGCAGGCTGCCACCATCGTGTGGCTGGCCGCTGTGACTGGATAGACGGGATATTGAACAATCTGCCGGGGCTTCTGCCTGGAAGAGATTCCGAGGCGCTTCTGCGTACGGGCGGCAACATCGGCTATTCAGTTCGTCCGGATTGTCGCGGGCGGGGCTATGCCGGGCTGATGCTGGGTCTTAAGGCAACATTGTTACGTTACCTGGTGGTGGGAAAGCTCAAAGAGCAACCGCTCACTACAACTGCCCCGTCGGTAAAACGTACAAGTATAAAGCATGGGTAGATGTTGATTTATTGCACTACGCAGATCCGGCTGCATTAGGCTGATCGAAAGAAATCTCCGTAATCTGCAAACGCTAGTCGTATGTTATCGAATCCGCTATCCGGCTTCTTTCACAGCATTGTTAATATCCTGAATGGCGGATTCGATTAAATCTTCTCTTGTGGTTTCCGGAGCGAAAATCTCATTGATCAATTCGATCAGACGTGCATTGAATTGTTCCATCTTGTGCTTGGGAACTGCAAGCTGCGTTCTTCCTATGGTTGCGTCATGTAAGTAGTCCCTGAGAAATAGGGGAACGTTCTCATATTTGACTTCGTAGTCACTCGTATTTTCCTGTCTAGAAAAGCGGGCCGTTACTCCGTACTGCAAAGTAACCGAGAAATCCTCAATGCCGTTCCGCTCGATACTGTTCCCTGTCAAAATGCGCTCCCTCCAATATTATTCAAAGCTCTATCTCATCATGCGAAGAACTGGAATGTTGCCTAGAACATCCAACGTTGTTTAGCGGTTGACACATTCACAGCGATGACAAGAGCACAGGTATTCATCTGCCAAGTCTACGCAATTATTGGGTTCGGTTGTCCGGCATGAGTGAGTAATTGGACGGACTCGTACGCACATTTACTATGCTTGCTACCTATTTTTCGTTCCACACCGAACGTTTGTTTTGTGGATAGCAAGCGTAGCTTTGGGGGGCAAGGCTCATTCCTGTTTTGCCGGACTGTGGGATATCCGAACCCAGTAAGATCTGCTAAGGCGGCTCTAGAACCATTCGCCGGCTTTCCATGCGTCGATGATGTTCACACCCCGATAAGCTTCATAGACACGATCAACAGCCTTCTTGAAACTTTGTTTAAAACTTCTCGTAACGTTCGATGAACCGAATTGTTGGTAGAGCAGTTGCCAGGACACGAGTCTAAGCTCTCGAGTTAAGGATATGTCCTACCAGAGACCTGCACCGCGCCATTCACGCAGTGGCCGATGGGAATGCAGTGCTCACCCCCCTCCCCGTATCACAGCAGAGCTCATCAACCGCGACAGAGCTTATGTCCGGCATAAGCTCAGTAATCCGCCGGCCAGGCAGCAGCTGGACAAACTGACCTCCAGGGAGTACAAGATAGCCGGGCTCATCGCTCGATGATTCTCTAATCAGGAAATAGCCCAGTGCCTCACTCTCGAAATCACCTCCGTCAGACGCTACGTAAGTCGCATACTTGACAAGACCGGCCTGCGGGACCGCACGCAAATTGTCATTACATGGTTTCAGGCGGGAATGTCTGACTGACGATCCTTGACCGGTTGTTCCGGGCATCGTAAGGCGAAAAGCAGAAAGGACGATGAATTCCAGAGCGAGGCTTTTGCTGATCTGATGAAGCTGAAGCTGGAGCTAGAGCTTCGAACGTAAGTTTGGGAGAACCTTTATTGAACATTGTGATTCTTGCTGTATTGAGTTCCGACTACTCACCCATGTGCGCGATGTTCCTGTGGCGCTTGTCTTCTTTGGAAACTCGAGTTCCGTTGAATGCTGCTCAGGTAAGCTGAAGCACAAAGGGGTGGCCAAGTACTCGGCAGAAGAGGTGGACCATGGGAATCCGTCTGGTGAGGCTGGACCGGCCGGGAGCAGTGGGTGCCGAAGCGATTTGGGAATATCTGCAGGTCTGTCGTGCTCGAACTGAGGATGAAGCGGCTGGGCTCGGCCCCTTGGAGGGCTGCCACAGCCTGGATGAGGTTCGTCGGTTTGGTCTGCCGGAGGTGGCTCGTCAGGCGCGTGGTGATGATCTGCCGCCGGGGTTTGTGCCCGCCCTGCAGTTCGCCGCCATGGACCCCAGCGGCAAACTGGTGGGGATGATTCAACTGAGGTTGCAGCTTACGCAGGCGCTTCTGCGAGTGGGCGGCAACATCGGCTATTCAGTTCGTCCGGATTGTCGCCGGCGGGGTTATGCCGGGCTGATGTTGGATGATTGCCTGCGACGGGCGGCCGGTCTGGGCATGAGTCGGGTCCTGATCACCTGCTCCCCGTCGAATCTGGCCAGTCGCCGTACCATCCTCTCTCGAGGCGGGCAATTGGAGAATGTGCTTTCTAGCGGTTCTGGTCAGTCAGTAGAACGATATTGGATTGATTTGTCTACCGAGTAAAAAGGCCAAAGAACGCGTCAGCATGAACCAGTGTGAAAGAGACCGATAGATTCATCGTGTCTTAGCGCGTCTGTGGGGTTCTTCTGAGAGAATGGCAGGTATGGTCTGGATGATTGTCCTGGTATGGGTGCTGGTGGTGGTGGCATTCATCGTATTTGTCATGCGCTTGGCGCTTGGCGAGTCCCAGGACCGTGCTTTTTCCCAGTCTCTGGATGAGCGTGTGCGTAAGGCCGCCCGCCGTCAGCAGGAGCGAGAGAATAAGCTGCCGCGGATTGCAGGAGGGCACCTGTCGTTCGCCCCCGGCTCGGGCGAGGATGCGCCAACAGCTGAGGACCTTGCACATTCCTATCCGGTCTATGTCAACTCCTCCTCCGTGGTGGAGGTTCGAGGCATGCTGGCCTCCGATTCCACGGACGAGATAAATCTGCCCAGGCCGCCCAGCACTGATTCTGCATCGTCGGCTAGCCCGAGGCAACGGAGGAATGCCGTGCCATCGGTTTCTGCGGCCTCCGGTCCTCCAGCCCCCAGGAACTCTACCTTGCGATCGTCCAGCCCTGAGCCTTCGCATCCGCAGCGGCGGGAGCCTCAGCCCATCACCTCCGACGTCATGCCTTCAGTCAAGAGCGGTTCGCAGACGGAAACGAGTCACCCGAGCGGAAAGTGACCGCTCATGATGACCATCCGTGTCCCTTTTCGCCTTTAGGCTGGTACCTATGACAACACAGCAGCTCCTTATTCTTATCGCGGTGTTGATCGTCCTGGTGCTGGCAGTGGCCGGCATTCTGGTGGCGGTCCGTAAGCGCCGGTCCCAGGGGGATTCCACGCGCCCAGGCAGGGTGCAAGAGTCTGATGATGGCCGCTCTTCTCTGTCCCCGGAGTCTGCGACGGCCGCAGCAAAGGGTCGAGCTGAAGGCCAACCTGGTGCCTCCCCAGCAGCTTCATCGGCTGACCAAAGTGTCCAATCTGCCTCTCCTGCATCGGGCGCATCCCACAATCCGGACGCTTCTACGGGTTCAGCGGGTTCAGCGGGTTCAGCGGGCTCAGTCGATTCAAGGGCGTCCAGTCAGTCGTCTGCGGTCGGGCAAGTGGCATCGTCGGCGCAGGAGGAGCTAGCTCATCCGGAGACCTCCGCATCCCGCATGACCAGGCTCAAGGCCAGGCTGGCCAAGAGCCCCAACCCCTTCGGCAAGGCTCTCTTTGCCATTCTGACCAAGGACCATCTGAGCGAGTCCGACTGGGAGGATGTGGAAGACACCCTGCTCATGGCGGATGTGGGTGCCGATGCCAGTGAACAGCTGGTGAAGCAGCTGCGCGACGATGCTCGGATCACAGGGCAGAAGGACCCCGCAGCAGTGC
The DNA here is from genome assembly GCF_016100645.1 of Bifidobacterium sp. M0353. Taxonomy (NCBI): domain Bacteria; kingdom Bacillati; phylum Actinomycetota; class Actinomycetes; order Bifidobacteriales; family Bifidobacteriaceae; genus Bifidobacterium; species Bifidobacterium sp. M0353. The sequence goes on from NZ_JACFSB010000002.1 coordinate 431,067, forward strand.
GTCGTGGCCTTCGTCAGCGCCTGATCGATCTGGTCGACCCCGATATGGACCGGACTCTGGCGGCTGCCCGACCTCAGGCCAACAGGCCGTCGGTCATCATCATGGTGGGCGTCAACGGCACAGGCAAGACCACCACGGCGGGCAAGCTGGCCAGGCTCTTCGTGGCCGATGGCAAGTCGGTGGTCATGGGGGCCGCCGACACCTTCCGTGCCGCCGCCGCTGACCAGCTGGAGACCTGGGGTGGCAAGGTGGGCGTGCCCGTGGTCCGCAGCGACCGCGACGGTGCCGATCCGGCCTCGGTGGCCTTCGAAGCTGCGGAACGGGCCAAAAACGATCAGGCAGATGTCCTCATTGTGGACACAGCCGGACGTCTGCAGAACAAGGCCAACCTCATGGATCAGCTGGGCAAGATCCGGCGGGTGATCGAGAAGAACCTGCCCGTGGACGAGGTTCTGCTGGTCCTGGATGCCACCACCGGGCAGAACGGGATGATCCAGGCCCAGGTCTTCGCCCAGGCCATCGGGGTCACGGGCATCGTCCTGACCAAGCTGGACGGCTCGGCCAAGGGCGGCATTGTCATATCTGTTCAGCGGGAGCTGGGCGTGCCCGTCAAGCTGGTCGGGCTGGGCGAGGGGCCCGACGATCTGGCCGTTTTCGATCCGGAGTCCTTTGTCGACGGCATCCTGGGAGACGAGTAGTCCTGCCGGTGGTTGGTCATAAGGTGGTCATCCAATAGTCACCCGGAGGTAATGCGGCGGTGACCTGACCGACATCCTCGTCCTGTTTGATGAATCGGGAAGTGGAAGAGAATCTGACGTAGGCTGTCCGGAGGGAAGCACTCGTTATCGGGGCTGCCCGCCCGGATGGGGAAAAGAGAGGTGTAGGCATGGATTCTGGAAATGCTGCCTGGATGCTGGTAGCGGCATCCATGGTTTTCCTGATGACTCCAGCGGTGGCTTTCTTCTATGGGGGTATGGTCCGAGCCAAGGCTGTACTCAACATGATGATGATGTCCACCCTGGCCATTGCCGTGACTGGGGTTATCTGGGCCTTCTGGGGCTGGTCGATTTCCTTTGCAGGCAAGGACATCGGAGGCGTCTTCGGCGACCCCATCACCGGCTTCCTGCTCAAGGACACGGTCACAGCCAAGAATGGGGTCTTCACCTCGCTTGATTCCGCAAACGCCGCCTACCCGCACACGGTGGACATCGCCTTCCAGGCCGCCTTCGCCATGATCTGCGTGGCCCTGATCTCGGGAGCCCTGGCAGAGCGAGTCAGAATCAGCACCTGGATGATCTTCGTGGCCCTCTGGGTCACCTTGGATTACGCACCCATGGCCCACATGGTCTGGAATCACGGACTGCTGGCTGCCGATGGACCCATCTCCAACGCCATCGGGGCTCAGGCGCACGACTTCGCAGGCGGTACGGTCATCCACATCAACGCGGCAGTAGCAGCCCTGGTCATTGTGCTCATCATCGGCAGGCGAATCGGCTTCCCCAAGGAGTCCATACGTCCCCACAATGTGCCCATGGTCATGCTGGGTGCCTTCCTGCTCTGGTTCGGCTGGTTCGGCTTCAATGCCGGTTCCGCCTTCGCCGCCAACGGCACGGCTGGATATGCCTGGGTTTCCACGACCATAGCCGCCAGCGGCGCCACCCTGGGCTGGCTCTTTACTGAGCGGGTCCGCACCGGGCATTACACCGCCATGGGTGCTGCATCCGGCATGGTCGCCGGCCTGGTGGCCATCACGCCAGCGGCCGACGTGGTTTCCCCGCTATGGGCCATGGTCATCGGCCTCCTGGCTGGTTTCGTCTGCTGCCTGGCCTGCGGGCTCAAGTTCCGCTTCGCCTATGACGACTCCTTGGATGTGGTAGGCATCCACGGTGTGGGTGGTTTATTGGGCACGCTGTTGATAGGCTTCTTTGGTACCGGCACGGGCTTCCTGGCCGGCGGCGATTTCCGGCAGCTGCTGGTTCAGTTCCTGGTGGCGCTGATTGCGATCATCTACGCAGCTGCAGTAACCGGTGTGATCGCCTTTGCGCTGGAGAAGACCATTGGTTGGCGGGTCAGTAAGGATCAGGAGGTCATCGGCGTCGATCAGAGCGATCAGGGTGAGAGCGCCTACGACTTCGGATCCATTCTGAACTGATCGGAAAGGAAGGCAGCATGAAACTCATTACCGCCATCATTCAGCCCGGGCGGCTGGATCAGATTAAACAGGCCCTGACCGAGGTCGGCGTGCACGGTATGACCGTCTCGTCAGCCCAGGGCTATGGTCGGCAGGGAGGCCATAAGGAGGTCTACCGGGGCAGCACTGTCAAGGTGGACCTGGTTCCCAAGGTGCGCCTGGAGGTGCTGACCGAGGATCGCCGGGTCGACGAGCTGGTCGACACTATCGTCCAGGCCGCCGCCACCAACACCGTGGGCGACGGCAAGGTCTGGGTGCAGACCCTGGACTCGGTGGTCAGGGTCCGCACCGGGGAGACGGGTGTAGACGCCATCTGAGGCAGCCGCCTGCTGCCATCTGCATGTCGTCTTCCTCCTACTGACTAGTTTCGCAGGATCCCGTCGCTGTGGCTCATTTCATGGCCGAGCGGTCGGAGTCCTGCTTTTTCTATGTCTTTTCAGGCTTCCTTGGCTTGGCTGATCGTCCCCATCCAGACGTCGGTGCGCGTTCTCAAGCCATTGCAGATGGCCCTGACGCCGATGAAGAGGACATTGAGTACGGCCCAGAGCATGGCTATCCGCCAGGTGGGCGTCCAGTTCATGGCCAGAGCCGTCATGCCCAGCAGGCCGATCAGGTAGATCACAGCCGTCAGGGAGCAGGTGGCCGCCAGGTAGCGATAGTCCCCGGCCCCGATCAGAATCCCGTCCAGGGCCCACATCCATCCCGCGACGGGCATGAAGACTCCCTGGACGATCATGCCCACGGTGATCAGCGACCTGATGGCCGGCGTGGGGCTGAACAGTGGGGCGGCGAAGAGGCCCAGGGCGATCATGACCAGTCCGACCAGCACTCCCATGGCCATGCCGGCCTTGGCCGACAGGTCGGTCATGACCCGTGCCCGTGACCGCTGTCCGGCGCCCAGTTCGGTGGCTACCAGTGACTGACCGGCGATGCCTACGGCATCCAGCATGTTCAGTCCGAAGTTCCAGGCCGAGTTGACCCCCTGATAGGCCGCCAGCACCTGCTCGCCCAGGTGGGCCGCAGCCACCACGGTCATAAAGAGGCAGACCCGCAGGGCCAGGGTCCGCAGGAAGAGCGGGAAACCGTCGCCCATGCTGGCCGCCATGCCTGAGAGCCGGGGCCGCAGTTGGGCGCCTTCCCGGCGGGCCCATACCAAGGCGGGGATGGTCAGGAAGAGCCCCATGGCCCACTCGGCGATCAGGGTGGCCAGGCCCGAGCCCAGAATGTCCATGTGCAGGCCGAAGACCAGCAGAATCTCAAGGGCGGTGTTGAGGATGGCGCCTGACACGGCGGCCACCAGGGTGATCTTTACCTTTTGAAGTCCGCGGAAGATGCCGTTGGCTGCGTAGACCAGGAGCATGGCCGGAAGGCCGAAGACCAGGGCATTCAGGTAGGTCTGCGCCGCCTGCAGGACCGGCCCGCGGGCTCCCATCAGGCTGCAGATGGGCCGGCTCAAAGCCAGGAGAACGGCGCAGACCACCAGACCGATGACGAAGGCCAGCCACATGCCGTCCACACCGGCCTGCATCCCCTCCCGGCGGCGACCGGCGCCCATGAGTCGGGCCACCTGGGAGGTGGTCCCGTAGGCCAGAAAGATGCACAGGCCCACGGTGGTCAACACCACGGTGGATCCGATGGAGAGCCCGGCTAGGGCCGAGTCGCTGATGTGGCCCACGATGGCGGTGTCGATCATGACGAAGAGCGGGGAAGCAATCAGCTGGCCGAAGGTGGGTATGGCCAGTCCAGCGATGGTCCGGTAGGTCGCCCGCCGCTCTTCCGGCGTGATTGATCCGGTCTTGGTTTCGGGGATGTTCCTGTGGCTGCGCATGGACGCCATGCTAATGCTCTGGACTGAAGACACAACCCCTGAAAGCCAGTCCGTGGACGTCCTGTCGTGGATGCCGTATCACCAAACAGCCCTGAGTGCAAGCTGGATTGATGATGTGGAAGACTGTCCCCAAGTTTTGCACAGAGTTGTACCCATGAGGTGGATAAGTTGCGCACATGTCCTCTAGGACACGCCTTGAATGTGGATAACTTATTTTTCTGTACACATACAGGGCGACCCGTGTCCGTCCAGTACGGTCGGCGCGTCCCGGTGAATGCCTTGGGTGAAATCCGTCTCTTGGGGCTGCCAAGGACGGTCCTCTTCGTAGAATCGTGGCTATGGCTTCCGACGACTACACCGACTACACCCATCCCGAACAGCGTCCCACCGATCATGCCCAGACCGGCCGTGACATGCTCTTCGATCGGGTGCCCCCGCATGATGACGATGCGGAGATGGCCGTGCTGGGCGGCATGCTCATGAGCAAGGATGCCATCGGCGAGGTCAGCCAGATGATAGACATATCCGACTTCTACCAGCCCAAGCACCAGACCATCTACGAGGCCATCGTCACACTCTTTTCGGCCTCCCAGCCGGTGGATGCGGTCCTGGTGGCCAACGAGCTGCTCAAGTCTGGCGACCTGGAGAAGGTGGGCGGCACCGACTATCTGCACTCCCTGGTGGCCTCGGTCCCGACAGCCGCCAACGCCACCTACTATGCCGAGATCGTCCACCAGCGGGCCATCCTGCGCAATGTGATCGCGGCCGGCACCAAGATCGCCCAGCTGGGCTACTCGGCCGAGGGCTCCCAGGCCGAGGACATCGTCAACCTGGCCCAGGCCGAGGTCTACGAGATGAGCGTGGGCAGGGTCCGTCAGGATTACGAGGCCATCGGGCCGGTCGTCCATGACACCCTGGACCAGCTGGACAAGCTGCAGAACGGCGACATGGAGCGGGGCGTGCCCACCGGCTTCAGGAGCATCGACGACGTGACCCAGGGCCTGCAGCCCGGGCAGATGATCGTGGTGGCCGGCCGCCCCGCCATGGGCAAGTCCACCCTGGGCATCGATTTCGCCCGCGCCGCGGCCCTCCACAACAACATGACCACGGTGGTCTTCTCCCTGGAGATGAGCAAGACCGAGCTGGCCCAGCGCATCATCTCGGCCGAGACCGACATCCCCCTGGTGGCCCTGCGCCGGGCGGATGACATCACCCCCGAGCGCTGGAACACCCTGAACACCTTCTGGAGCAGGCTCCAGGATGCCCCGCTCTTCCTGGACGATTCGCCCAACATGAGCCTGATGGAGATCCGTGCCAAGTGCCGTCGGCTCAAGCAGACCAACGACCTGAAACTGGTGGTCATCGACTACCTGCAGCTGATGACCTCGGGCAAGAGGGTCGAATCCCGCCAGCAGGAGGTCTCCGACTTCTCGCGCGCCCTGAAGCTGCTGGCCAAGGAGCTGGAGGTTCCGGTGGTGGCGTTGAGCCAGCTCAACCGCGGTCCCGAGATGCGCAACGACAAGAAGCCCATGCTCTCCGACCTGCGCGAGTCGGGATCCATCGAGCAGGACGCCGACGTGGTCTTCCTGGTCCACCGACCGGACTTCTACGACAAGGAGGACCGCCCGGGCGAGGCCGACATCATTCTGGCCAAGCACCGCAACGGCCCCACCGACACCTTCAAGCTGGCCTTCCTTGGCGAGAAGTCCAAGTTCAAGGACATGCCCCAGGACTACCAGCAGGGAGGGGTCTGATCATGCGGTCCAGGACTTCCACGGCGCAGCCTGCCGATCAGCCCGGTCGTCCCGGTCGGCGCTGGCGTTCGCTCCTGACCCTTCTGGTCGGCAAGGCGGTACGTCTCGTTTCGCGTCTGTCCCATCATGGCGGTTCGGCCCTGCCTGGCAAGGTGGTCGAGCGGATTGACCCGGGCTTCCTGGCCAGGACTCTGTCGGAGCTGCCCCGTGGCGTGGTTCTGGTCTCGGGGACCAATGGCAAGACCACCACCACCCGGATGGTGGCCTCCATACTGGAGTCCCTGGGGCTCAAGGTCTTCACCAACCCGACCGGGTCCAACTTCACCCGTGGCGTGGTCTCGGCCTTGGTCTCTACATTGGGGCTGTCCGGCCGGCTGCGTGCCGATATTGCCGTCCTGGAGCTGGACGAGGCCTATGCGGTTCACTTTGTGCGACAGGTCAAGCCCCGCTACGCCCTTCTGCTCAATGTCATGCGTGACCAGCTGGACCGGTTTGGGGAAATCGATACTACTGCCCGGCTGCTGGGTCAGGTGGCCCAGGCCACCACGGGCACGGTGGTCCTCAACCGTGAGGATCCACGCATCGCCAGGTTGGCCGCCCAGACGCCGGCCCGGACCGGTGTGGCCTACTTCGGTCTGTCAGACGATCTGCTGAGCTATTTCCCCACCGATGACGACATGCATGCCTCGGATCGGGATGCCCATGGTGCCGGTGCGGACAGTGCTCCCCGCCCGGTCCGCCCCGGTCACCGGCTGCCAGCCGAAGTGACCCTGGAACGGGTCATGGACCACCGGGCCGCCTTCCGCCTGGACGGTCGGCTTCTGGAGACCGATCTGCGTCTGGAGGGCGTCTACAACCTCTACAATGCGGCCGCTGCCCTGACGCTGGTGAGGGTTGTTCTGGAGGACAGGGAGCCTGATGATGCAGCCCTCATGGATGCCCTGTCCAAGGTGACGCCCGCCTTCGGCCGTGGGGAGGTCATTACCTACCAGGGCGCGCCGGTTGAGCTGGTCCTGGTCAAGAACCCCATGGGCTTCCGTCTGGCCCTGTCCTCCTTCGACCCTGCCGGCCAGGACACCATGATCGCCATCCGTGACGAGTATGCGGACGGGCGTGACATGAGCTGGCTCTGGGATGTGGACTTCACCTCGCTCAGGGATACCGGCGTGGCCATGGTCTCCGGCACCCGGGCCTATGACATGGCCCTGCGCCTGGCCTATGACCAGGTGCCCACGGAGGAGATCGAGGCCGACCTGGATCGGGCGCTGACAGCCTTCCTTGAGGTGCACCCAGGCCGACCCAAGCGAATCTACTGCACTTACACCTCCATGCTCCGGCTCCGGTCAGCCCTCGGCAGGATCACGAGCGTGGACGATGCCGGGGTGGGCGCATGAGCGAGCGAACCAAAAGGAGCGCAGGAATGCCGCAGACACGGGATCAGTCCAAGGCCGTGGCAGACCATCCGCCACTGCGGATCATCTCCCTCTATCACCGTGATATGAACATCTACGGGGATTCAGGGAACATACTCAGCGTGACCCGCAGGGCCGAGGTGTACGGGTTCCGTCCCATGGTCCGCTATTACGATCCCGGCGATGCCTGGCCGGAGCGGATCGATATGGTTCTGGGCGGCGGCGGCCAGGACCATGGCCAGGAACGGATCATCGACGACCTGCGGGAGCGGGGCGGTCTTCTGCACGATCTGGCCGACCAGGATGTGCCCATGCTGATGATCTGCGGGCTCTATCAGCTCTTCGGCCATTATTTCGAGACCTCCGACCATGAGCGCCTGGAGGGGGTCGGCATTCTTGACGTGCACACCATTGCCAAGCCCGAGCGGATGATCGGCAACCTGGTGGAGCAGGCAGAGGACTTCGGCAGGGTGGTCGGCTACGAGAACCATTCGGGCCTGACCTACCTGGGTGAGGGGGCCCGTCCCCTGGGCACGGTGACCGAGGATGGCCGCGGCAACAACGGCAAGGACCACACCGAGGGGGCCCGATGGAAGAAAGTCATCGGCACCTATATGCACGGGTCGCTGCTGCCGAAGAACCCGGCCATCACGGACTTCCTTATCGAGGGGGCAGCCGAAAGGCGGTACGGCCAGGGCACCTTCGCCCAGATGAAGACTGCCATGGACCAGAAGAGCCGGAGCGAGCTGGAGCGCCTGGACTCCCTGGCAGATCAGGCCAGCCGTATCGCAGCCTCCAGGCCCAGATGAAGAGTCCCGCACTGATTCTGATCAGCGGACGAAGGCAGTGCCGGGGGAAAGGCGTTGCGGTCCCTCTTGCCATGGTGTCGAATCGGATCGGTCAATGATAACCAGCTAGACTGTAAAGAGAGACGGCCGCTCGTCTCTTGGCGGTCAAAAGAGCCCGGTACTTCAAGGGCGTATGAATGCTGGGAGGCATATCATGTCGGATTTGCATATCGGTGACGGATTGCACAAGGTGCTTCTGGCTGGCATCGGAGCCTTGGCCACAGGCGTGGAGAAGGGCCAGGAGGTCATTGACAACCTGGTCAAGAAGGGCGAACTGACGGTCGAGCAGGGCAAGATTCTCAATACTGAGCTCAAGCGGAACAGACAGAACCCCCCTGCTCCTGCACCTGCCCCTGCTGACAGCGCACCTGCACCGGCTGCTGGCGCGCCCAGGCCTGCGACTCATGTTGCTCCTGATTCCCGCCGTCCCGACCACGAGCCCCTGGCGCCAATGCCGAATCGTCGATCCGGGTCCATCCCCATCACATCCAATGATCCCATTGCGGGTCAGCAGGGCTGAAGGCGGTCGATTACTGTCAGCGTCGGTCGTCTGCGCCGGAATGTCTGCCGCTGGTCGGCCATGCGGATAAAGGACGCAGGTGAGTGGTGAGTATGGATGCCATGAACGGGCATGATGCCCCTGTGCAGACCATCGGCCTCTTCGGGGTCGGTACGGGAGAGCGGCAGGGGGCGGCAGTAAGGATCCGGCACAGGCGTGGCAGGGCCCGTCGACTGGCCGAGATGATCCGCATTGCCAACCGGTTCGACATCATCCATGGTCTGACCCCGGTCACCATGCGTCGATTGTTCGAGGCGCTCGGGCCCACTTTCGTCAAGGTGGGCCAGATTCTTTCCATGCGTTCGGAGATTCTGCCGGAGGCCTTCTGCCGTGAGCTCTCCAAGTTGCGCGCCGACGCGGATCCCATCCCGTATTCCGTGGTGATCAGCACACTGGCCACCGAGTACGGCCGTCCGCTTGACCAGATCTTCTCCTCCATAGATCCTGTTCCCCTGGGGTCGGCTTCCCTGGCGCAGGTGCATCGGGCCCGCCTGATCAGCGGGGAGGACGTGGCTGTCAAGGTCCAGCGCCCAGGGATTCAAGAGACCATGGCCCAGGACATCGACATTCTGCGCAGCATGGTCAAGTGGGCCTCCCGGTTCGTCCGCAGTACCCAGGTGATTGACATCCGTGGGGTTGTCGAGGAGCTCTGGGAGACCTTCCAGTCCGAGGTCGACTTCCAGCAGGAGGCCGCCAATCTGGCTGAATTCAAGGATTTCTGTGGCCCTTACGCTTACATCGACTGTCCGAAGCCCTATCCCGAGCTTTGCACCAGGCATGTGGTGGTGATGGAGTACATCGACGGGATATCCCTCTCACGGCCCGCCCAGCTGGTGGCCCGGGGTTATGACCTGAAGGAGATCGGCACCAAGCTGGTCGACAACTATGCCACCCAGATCATGGACCGGGGCTTCTTCCACGCCGATCCGCACCCCGGCAACATCATCATCCGCGATGGCTGCATAGTGCTGATAGACCTTGGGATGGTCGGCCGCCTGGACAAGGTGACCAAATCGGCCTTGAAGGACATGATTTTTGCGGTGGGCCGCGAGGATTCGCCAGCCCTGGCCCAGGGGTTGCTCCGCTTCGCCGGCACGGGAGAGGCCAGGGCCGAGGACTACCCCTATCTTTTGGCCGACCTGGATGCGGTCGTCCAGCGGTTCGGCAAGCTGGATCTGGCTGATCTGGACATCGCCGAATACGTCAATGCCGTTATGAAGCTGGCCGCGCGGCATGGCATCAAAGTGCCGGGGTCGGTCACCATGGTGGCGCGGTGCCTGGTCACCCTTGAAGGACTCCTGGATGAGTTCCTGCCTGAGGCCAACATCGTGCAGATCATCACCGATCATGTCGCCTACAGTCAGGGCACTGGATCCATCCTCAAGGAGGAGACCCGGAAGCTGGGCATCCAGGGCGACCTGGCCCTGCATGGGCTTTTGGGCGCCCTGGCTGAGTCCCAGACCGCGGCCAAGATGCTTACCCGTGGCCAGCTGCGCGCCAATGTGCAGCTTGTAGGCTCCGAGGAACCCCTGCAGCAGCTGTCCGACATGGTCAACAGGCTGACCATGGCCCTGATTGTCGTCGGCCTCTATGTGGGCTCCTCAATCGTCTACTTCGCCCGCATCAAGCCGGTGGTCTTCGGCATCCCGGTGGTCAGCATGCTGGGATACGTGGTGGCCTTCATTCTTTCGGTCTGGATAGTCCTGGACATCCTGATCAAGCATCGGGCCCTCAAGCGTCGGCGACGCAACGGCGAAGCCTAGGCTGAGAGCCCGTTCAGCCCATATGGGTATAGACACTGTCTGATGCCGAATCAGCCGGCGAAGTCCTCCACGGTTTCAGGGTCCTCATGGTTCATGAAGGCGGATTTGCCGGTGTCCATGGCCCGCAGCCGGTCCATCTCCTGGTCGCTGAGCTGGAAGTCCCAGATGTCGAGGTTCTCGCGCATGCGCTCGCGGTGGGTGGTCTTGGGGATGATGATGACCCCGTCCTGGACCAGGAAGCGCAGGGCCACCTGGGCTGCGGTCCGGCCGTGCGCCTGCCCGATCTCGGTCAGGGTCGGATTGGTGAACATCCCCTGGCGGCCTTCGGCGAAGGGTCCCCAGGACTCGATCCGGGTGCCGTACATGTCCATGTAGGTGCGTTCCTGGGGGCGCTGGTGGAAGACGTGGGTCTCCAGCTGGTTGACGGCCGGGACGATTCTGTTGAACTTGACCAGGTCCACATAGCGGTCGGCATAGAAGTTCGAGACTCCGATGGCCCGCAGAACACCCTGGTCATAGAGATCCTCAAGGGCGTGCCAGGCTGCGTAGTAGTCGTTGAAGGGCTGGTGAAGGAGGACCAGGTCCAGGTGGTCAGTCCCCAGCTTCTTCAAGGACTCCTCGATCGAGGCCTTGGTCTTGTCGTACCCGTAGTTGGTGATCCAGACCTTGGTGGTCAGGAAGACCTGGTCGCGGTCGAGGCCGCTCTGGGCCAGGGCATCTCCGACGGCCTGCTCGTTTCCATAGGCCTGGGCCGTGTCGATGGCCCGGTACCCGGTTTCCAGAGCATCCAGAACCGAGCGGCGGCACTCGTCCAGGTCGGCGATCTGGTAGACGCCGAAGCCCTCCATGGGCATGAGGACGCCGTTGTTGAGCTTGACGGACGGGACGGCAGTGGATGAATCGTTCTGCATGGTATTGTGCTTCTTTCTTGGCAGATTGCTTGACGGAGTTGGTTAAAGGCGGGGCATGCCTCTCTAATCTGCTTGTTCAAGGATAAGGCCTTGAAGCAGCTTGAAGTCAAGCCGGCAAAGCGCGTCCGGCCTCCTGCGATGCTAGCGTGGGTAGTGAAGTAGCTGATGGCTGGAGGCGATGATGGGGTCCAAAGCACGATTGGCCGGCAAGGTCGCACTGGGTCTGGGATTCGGGGTTTTTGGAGCCTGGTGCTGGGCCCTGGCTCCTGGCCTTTCGGTGGTTGCGGGCCGAAGAAAGCCTGTCGGCCTATCCTCGCATCCCTATGCCCACAGGGGTCTGCACGATGCTGGCTCGGGGATGGAGACGACCAATCCCGACGCTGAACAGACCGCCTACTTGCACCGTATTCATGATTGCCTGAAGGTTGCGTCTGTTAAACCCCTAGGTAGGCACGCTTCGGCTCCGGCCAATCCCCATCGGGTGGTGGCGCCCGAAAATTCGCTGGCTGCCTTCGAAGCGGCCTGCAGGGCCGGCTACGGGATTGAGTTGGATGTCCATCTCAGCCGTGATGGCCAGGTGGTGGTCATCCACGATGGAGATCTGCGGCGGGTGGCTGGTGTCAATCGAGCAGTTGCGGACCTGACCTACGATCAGCTGCGGAGGATTCCCCTGTGCCCAAGCCCAGCCCAGGCTTTTGAGTCCGTGGAAGAGATTCCGGGTTCTGCCGACCACGATGGCGGTCCCGAAACGGAGGGAGAGGACGAGAGTCTCGACGATTCTGAAGTGCAGCATGTGCCTCTTCTGTCTGATGTGCTCGCTCTGGTGGATGGCCGGGTGCCCCTGGTCGTCGAGATCAAGATGGACCGGGGCTTGGATCGGGAGCTTATGCACCGCACCGATGCCCTCCTGTCTCAATACCAGGGTCCTTATGTGATTGAGTCCTTCAATGTCCTGGCCCTTGCCTGGTATCGGGTTCACCACCCAGGCGTCACTAGGGGACAACTGGTCGCCCCCTACCACGGTCGCGTAGACACATGTTCCTCGGCTGTGCGCTGGATGGCCGGGTCCCTCCTCTTCAATTGGCTGGGGCGGCCGGACTTCGTGGCCTGCGAGTGGCACAGCGGGCACTCAATGCCCATGCGGCTCTATCGATTCCTGGGTGGGACGCCCATCGCCTGGACCGTCCGTTCCGAGCGCGCGCAGGAGGCGGCCAGCCCGGACTTCGACGGCATCATCTTCGAATCGTATCTGCCCGAGAGCTGAACCAGCTGTACAGGCCTGAGGCCGCAGCAGCCAGGCCTATCGCCCAGAGGGCCATGGTCAGGAAGTAGCCGTAGGGGAGAGGCACGACGCTCATGTCTATCTGGCCGGACAACTGGTGGAAGATGACGGCCAGCACCCCCGCCATGGCCAGGGCTGAAAGCAGGATGGCCGAAAGAGCATCGATTACTGACTCCCAAACCGAGGAGCAGACCAATGTTCCACGTGAAACACCGGCAGCCTGCATTCTCCGATTCTCCTGGCGACGCTCATTGACTGCGATGGCGCATGCCTGGATCAGGAATATGGCCGTCAGGACGATGGCCCCGTTCGCTATCTGGGGCATGGCCCGCTGCACCTTCTGTGACCTTTGGATGTCGGAACGAATGTACTCCTTCTTGGTGCAAGCCTTGATGCCCTTGCTGTCCCATGAAGCGTTGAGCTTACTGATCAAATCGTTTGTCTGGACTCGGGGAGCGGTCCTGACTAAGGTAGTCAACCCACGGTCGTCGGGAGCCAGTTGTGACAGGCTGTCATCCATGATCAGGTACTCGCCTGTCTGCCCTGTCGGTGTCATGTCAACAATGGCGGTGATGGTCAGCGTGTGACGCTTTTCGTTTTTGTCGATTAAGGTCAGCGTGCGTCCGAGGGGATTCTTTTCCTGACTGTGGCCTTTCGATATGGCGACCTTACCTGCTCCCAGGTCTGCAGCCGAGCCTGTGATGAAAGCAGGACTGATCGTGTCAAGCGCCTTGCCGCTTTTGTTGATGTGCATGGCACTGATGAAAGGTGCATCGCTTTTGCTGTCTGTGTTGCCCGCTCTTCTCCAAGATTCTTTGCTGTAGGTGACGGCGGATCCTACATCTGCGGACGAGCGAAGTTGCCGGTCCAAATCCCTGGTGTCTTTGGTATCTGTTGTGACCATGACTTCGGCAGCGACCGGCTTATACCGGCTTATGGCTTCTTGCGCCCAGCTGGACCGTCCCAGGGCTATAAATCCGGTTACGATGACCAGCATCAGTATGATCGGCACTGCTACGGCGGTGGAGCTCCGGTTCTCCTTTCGCGCCCTTTGGCGCGCCAGAAGACCGGCGCCTCGGAAGGCCAGTTGGAAGGGGATGCCGATCAGGTTGGCGCAGGCCGGAACCAGGACAGGAGCCAGGGCGCCGATGATGACCAGCAAACATCCGGTCGAGGCCAGAATCTGGATTTCAATGTCCATGCCATTGAAGCGGTGATAGACCATGGCCAGTCCTCCAGCCAGGCCGGCCAGGGCGATTATCAGGCGAAGAGGACCAATTGACTTGGTCCCCGATCGGTTCTCGGAGTCCTGCAGGGCCTCGATGGGAGAGATCGCGGTAATCCTCCTGGCGGCGAACCAGGTTCCTAAGAGGCCTGCCAGGAGTATCCCAGCGAAAGCGAAGATAATTCCCATGGGGTGTGGATGCGCGCTCATTTCCAGCGCTTCGAGGCCTGAGTTGATCAGGGACTTGGCGAATGCTGGCACCAGCAGGCATCCCGCCAGACTGCCCAGGAGGGCGGCCAAACCTACCGGAATCATGAATTCCAGTAGGGAGATGAATCTCACGGTCCTGGGAGAGGCGCCTGAAAGCCGCATCATGGCATACTCGCGACGACGGCGCTCGATCAGGAACCCCACAGAAGTGATGACGAGGAAGATGGAGACGAACCCACATATGCAGGCGTACCCTATGGATATTTGTGAAGCGCCGTCTTGTAAGGACAGGGTCATAGCGCGATCGTAGGAATTCATTGCGCGTGTATCCGGCATTCCGTCGCCCTTCCGAGCGGCAATGGCTACCTGGACCCAGGCGCTGGTAAGGACCGAAGCGGCCATGACCGCCAGGACCATGACCGTGTAGGAGGACCGATGCTCATGCAGAAAGGATCGCACCAGGGAGGCCAGGCCAGGAGTGCGTACCCTGGTCCGACCTGCGGTTTGCGAGCCGCCCCCACCCATCGGTCCTGAGGCACCGGTTCCTGTGATTGATCTACCTAGGGAAAGGGACTTGCCCTCCATGGTGTGCTCCTTTCTCACCCTTGAATGCTGCTGTTCCTATTGCAACACCGGGCGAAGGCCCACTCAGGGTGTTTTCAGGGTCAGACCAGGGGAGAACCAGGGTGGCAATCAGCGATTAGGCATTCTCGTGCGAAAGGTGAGTGTAAGAGGCAAGAGGATGGAGGGCGGGAGGATTATAGATGTGATGACTGGTTCGCTAAGCTCCATGGCATTGCAGAGTCGGCAGTTTCTATAGCGACGATTTCATACCCGAGCCTATCCTTGCAGACGAGGTAGGAGAGTGAAGCCTGCCTATCTTAGGCAGCATCCGCCGGAAAGGACATTGAACACCGTTGAAAAAAGGACCCGAATCGTGCAGGATTCGGGTCCTTGTCAGGTATGGGGTCCGTGCTCCGTCAGTTCGTCAGGTCAGTCGATGACGCCGTAAAGACGGTCGCCGGCATCGCCCAGGCCGGGCACGATGTAGGCGTGCTCGTTCAGTTTCTGATCGACTGCGCAGACCACCACCTTGAGGTTGATGGAGGGGTCCATCTCCTCCTTGAGGCGGTTTAGGCCCTCAGGAGCGGCCAGAATGTTGATGGAGGTCACGTCCTTGGCCCCGCGCTCGGCCAGGTATTTGGTGGCGGCGATCAGGGTACCGCCGGTGGCCAGCATGGGATCCAGCAGGAAGCACTGACGACCGGAGAGGTCCTCTGGCAGGCGGTTGGCGTAGGTGATGATGTCCAGGGTGTTCTCGTCGCGCTTGAGACCGAGGAATCCGACCTCAGCGGTAGGCAGCAGTCGGGTCATGCCGTCAAGCATGCCCAGTCCGGCGCGCAGGATGGGAACCACCATGGGGCGCGGGGAGCAGAGCTTCTTGCCCACCATGGGAGCGACCGGGGTCTCGATGGGGTGGTCCTCGATGTCCAGATTGCGTGTGGCCTCGTAGGCCTCAAGCATGACCAGTTCGCTGATCAGCTCGCGGAAGGTGTTGGAAGGGGTGTTTTTGTCCCGCAATACGGTCAGCTTGTGCTCGATCAGCGGGTGTTCCAGTACGTGAAGTTCCATACCTCTCAGCGTAGCTCAGCGGGTCGGCTTCTGGTAGCGACCGGCAAGCCATGCTGCCTTCGATTTGGGAATGAAAATGAAAACGCCGAACCATGCAAGCGCCTGTCGGCGCAAACGCCGCTCGCAGCGGCAACAAACGGAGCCCGGGGCTTAGCCATGGTCCGACGCAGTCCCCATTGTAGGGCATGCCGGGGTCTGATCTGTGTTCACGGCGCGCTTACGCTTCCGGCATGAAAGGGTGGCGGATTCTACTCCAGCCGTCCCCGCCGCCAGAGCGATGCGCCCCGCATGAAGTCACGGGCCGTCTGGTTGAGGGAGTTGACAGTGCGTTGTGCCGCGTCGACCTCCTTGGCCTCCTGACCGTCCAGCTGCCGGCTCTGGGCGTCCCGGATCGTGGCTTTGATGCCGCGGGCGATCACGTCACAGAAGGCTCCGGCCCGTTCCAGGGCTACGGCGAAGTCGCCGGTGAAGGCTCCGGAGAGGATGGAGTCGGCGGTTCGGATGATGTCGTCGGCCTCCGGGGCCTGATCCACCCCGGCTATAGCTGATGCGGCAGTGTCGGTGGGTTCGCCCAGCCTCCACAGACGACTGATTCCATCAGCGTCCTTACGCATCCAGCTGCGAAGCATGTAGAGTCGCCAAAGAATGCCGGGCAGAGAGTCGGGGTCGCTGTCGCTCCAGAGCTCGGCTACGACATCCACGCCCTCACGGTCTACCAGGGTCAGAACCCGTTTGACGATGGCTGGATCGGTGCTGTGGTGGACCCGGTCCAAGAGGGAGGCCGCCGAAACATGGCTCATTTCGCTGATCTGCTGGGGGTCCATGCCTCCGGAGAGCTGATCGGCGATGGCCGGGTCCAGCTGGCCTGGGCGTGAGGGCCGGGATGCTCCGGTGCCGGAGGCCACGAATCCTGTGCGGGAGGAGCGGATTGAGGATGAGCCGATTCTGGAGTTGCTGTCAGTAGACAATGGGAGTCACCTTCTGTATGTCGATGATGGTCGGATGATTGGGATTGCCGGTCAGACTGAGGACGATGGCGTTGCCGGTGGGCATGAAGGGGGAGTCGTCGGGCAGCCGTTTGGACAGCGATCCGCTGGAGCAGAGCCCGCGCAGCTTTTCGAAGATACCTCCCAGGACCGGGCGATGCATGCAGATCATGGTGGTCCGGTTGCCTGTCAGCAGGTCGGCCATCTGCCTGTCCAGCCAGCTGTGGGCCTGGTCCGGGCGTCGGTGGTAGGAGGTCTCCGTCAGGCAGGCCACCATCTCCATGGGCAAGCCTACTTCGTCGGCGTAGGGTCGCAATGTCTGCACACAGCGGATCCAGGGGGAGGACAGGAGGCGGTCGGGCGCGAAGCAGGCCAGTTCCCGAGCCAGGGCGTAGGAGGTGCCAGCGCCCTTGGGGGTCAGAGGACGATTTGCATCCTTGCCTGTCCAATCCTTCCGGGCAACTGCCTTGCCGTGGCGGACAATGATCAGCTGACGAGCCCGGATGCCGCCCTGCTCCACCCGGTCCACGAAGGCGTCCAGTATGGTTCTGTCGCTGGGGTGGGTCAACAGTTTGCGGGCTTCGGAGGCTCCGACCCATCGTATCTGGTCGACTTCCCTGGAATCAGGCCGGTGGATGGGCCCCAGCAATGCGCTCTGACCGGCGGCATATTCCGGGTCGGTCGGTGTGGCCATCCAGTAGCAGATATGTTTGAGCCTGCCGCCTTTGCCGCCCCTGCGCCGGCCCTCGTTGTTCAGCGGATATTCGGCATCCTCCAGGTAGGGCCCAAGCCGGACAAGACAGCCCGTCTCCTCACCGACCTCGCGTACGGCCGCCCGCATGTGGGTCTCACGATTTTCCAGTTTGCCCTTTGGCCAGCTCCAGTCGTCGTACTTAGGACGATGGACCAGGCAGAGCTCCAGCTCATCAAGGTCGGATCGGGGACTGGCTCCAGGGGCTGCCCGGCCGTCGTCGCTGAATTTCATCCATCCCTGGAAGTTTGTGCGCCACCGGTAGAGGATGGCTCCGGCTGCCTCGACCGTCCTGCTCATGGCCGGGTGCCATTCCGATTGTCCGCCTTGGCGGCGGACCTGCCGGCCTGGAGGCGCATCATCATCGCCTGGCCCTGGGTGTTCGGGCGTGACGGTCGATCAGATACTCCTGCGAATCGACCAGAGGCCGACCCTGATCATCCCGGCTGTGTCGTACGTAGGTGCCGTCAGGCTGCATGTGCCAGGAGCTTGTGCTGTCGGCCATCTGCAGATCCACGTAGTCGATCAGTCCCTGCACCTGCTCGGGCGCAGTGATGCGGACCAGCGCCTCTACACGGCGGTCCAGGTTGCGGTGCATCAGGTCGGCAGAACCTATCCAGACCTCCGGCCCGGCCAGGGGGCCCTCGCCGATCTGGGGACCCTGGGAGTTGGCGAAGGCGAAGATACGGCTGTGCTCCAGGAACCGTCCCAGGATGGAGTGGACTCGGATATTCTCGCTCAGCCCGGGCACACCTGGCTTCAGGGCGCAGATGCCCCGCTCCACGATGTCGATGCGGACCCCCGCCTGGCTGGCCCGGTAAAGGGCGTCGATGATCTTTTCATCCACCAGGGAGTTGACCTTGATCCGTATCCACGCAGGCTTGCCGCTCAGAGCGGTCTCTTCCTCACGGGCGATTCGCTGCAGCAGCCCCGAGCGTACCGTGCGTGGAGCTACCAGCAGACGGTGGAAGGAGGACTTGGGCGCATAGCCTGACAGCTGGTTGAAGAGCCGGGTCAGGTCCTGCCCCACCACCGGGTCGCAGGTGAGCAGGCCCAGGTCGGTGTACTGGCGGGCGGTCTTTGGGTTGTAGTTGCCGGTGCCCACGTGGCAGTAACGACGCAGGCCGTCCTGCTCCTGACGGACCACCAGGGAGAGCTTGCAGTGGGTCTTGAGCCCCACGATTCCATAGACCACATGGACGCCGGCCCGTTCCAGCTGACGGGCCCAGGCGATATTGGCCTCCTCATCGAACCGGGCCTTGATCTCGACCAGGGCCAGGACCTGCTTGCCGGCGTGCGCGGCATCCACCAGGGCATTGATGATGGGCGAGTTGCCCGAGGTCCGGTAGAGGGTCTGCTTGATGGCCAGCACTCGCGGATCGGCCGCCGCCTGCTCCAGGAAGGCCTGGACCGAGGTGGAGAAGGAGTCATAGGGGTGGTGAAGGAGGATGTCATGCTCGCGGATGGCCGCGAAGATGTCCTGGGCCTGGCTGGATTCCACCTCGGCTATCTGTCGGTTGGTGGTGGGAATGAAGGGGCGGAACTTGAGGTCGGCTCGGTCGATGGACTGCAGCTCGAACAGGACCGTGCAGTCCAAGGGGGCTGGAAGCCGATAGACCTCTTCCTGGTTGACCCGGAGCTTGCTGGCCAGCAGCTGGGAGAGGAAGGGAGAAGCGGAGTCGGAAATCTCCAGGCGGATGGGCGGTCCGAACCGCCGCTGCAGCAGTTCCTTCTCCATGGCGTTGAGCAGGTTTTCGGCGTCGTCCTCCTCCACATCAATGTCTTCGTTGCGGGTGACGCGGAAGGAGCGGGCCTCCTTGATGATCATGCCTGGGAAGAGGTATTCCAAGTGGGCGATGATCAGGTTCTCCATGGTGATGAATCCGTAGCGTTCTTCCCGGCCCTCCTCATCGGTCAGATCGTCCACAGGAACCAGACGGGAGAGGTTGTCGGGAATCTTGACGCGGGCGAAGTGGGTCTTGCCCGAGGTCGGGTTCTCCACCAGGACCGCCAGGTTCAGGGAGTTGCCTGAGATATAGGGGAAGGGATGGGCCGGGTCGACAGCCAGCGGGGTCAGCACCGGAAAGACCTGGTTGCGGAAGAAGTTGGTGAGCCGTTCCTGCTCCTGGCTGCTCAGTTGTGTCCAGCTCAGCAGGATGATGCTTTCGGTGGCCAGATCCGGCAGGATGTGGTCGATGACATAGTGGGCATGCTCGTCCTGAAGCTTGTGCGCCTGCTCGGAGATGGCCCTCAGTTGCTGGCGAGGGCTCATTCCGCTGGCTGCCGTCACAGCGATGCCGGTGTCCACGCGACGCTTCAGACCCGCCACGCGGACCATGAAGAACTCATCGAGATTGCTGGCGAAGATGGCGGCGAAGTTGGCACGCTCCAACAGTGGCACGCTCTCGTCTTCGGCCAGTTCAAGCACGCGTTTGTTGAACTTGAGCCAGCTCAGCTCCCGGTCGAAATAGCGGTCCTCAGGCAAGGGCGAGACCGGGTGATCCGAGTGCCTGGATACATGTCGTGCCTGGCCGTCGGTCTCGGCAATATGCTCCGCGATCTGGCTGCGTAGCAAGGCCTTGGAGGGTGCGTCAAATTTCTGAACCATACCATAGCACTCTATTCGCAGGTGCCGTCCTCTGCAATCGTTGATAAAGCCTGTGGATAAATAGGAACGGCCCCCCGCAGGAGGCCGTTCCCACAAGGTCGGTCCAGATGGAATCTCTGCACAACATCATCGTTGCAACGGTCAAGTCTTATACACCCGTCCAACGTATCGGTCCTAGTGGCCATACACTTTGTGGGCTTCCGTGCTCTCGAACCGTCCTTGTATAAGCTATTATGCCAGGTTCGAGGCCGATGGCAAGCATATTCATCTCGTTGGAGCGCAGAAGGCTACCGGCTTGGTCTTTTGTGCGATTGCGTGCATTGAGGCAGGTCGAATACGCCGATTTTGGAGGAATCTGTCGCTTCCATGTGAGCATCTGTAGCCTTTCATGGATATGGTCTCAAAAATGCTGCAATTGGAGGCGTGTTGCGGTGTTGATGCATTTGTGCACAGAGAGGGCGAAACAATGTGGAAGCATAGGGTCGTTCGACCACATCAGCTCCGGGGGCTGGTGCTGATGCCATGGGGCGGTTGTACTGGTAGCCATGACTGGAACGAGCATAGACAGACCGCCGACGATGATAAAAGGCCGCATGAAAGGGCGGGAACCTGAATGGACTCCTCGCTCTTTTAATGCAGTCGGGTTGACTCCTGAACACCGACCAGGAAGGGTGGCGGGCGGAGATGCCGGCATTGGGCGGAGTGACTCAGAAGCCGAATATGGGTCCGCTGTGACAGGGCTGGTCTTTCTCTCGGCCTCGGGAGGCGTTGGGCTGACGACCATGACGGCCTTGATGGCCAAACAGCTTCGGAACATGGCCCTGTCATGCGCCCTGGTGGATCTGGACCTGGATGGCGGAGGGATGGATGTCCTGGTCGGCATCGAGGGGGCGCCTGGCATGCGGCTGGGGCGGATTCGCGCTCCCCTGGGCCGGGTGGATCCTCAGGCCCTCCGTGAAGAGCTGCCAGTCTGGGATGGCATCCCGCTGCTTAGCAACGATCCCTGGAGTGCTCCGCCACAGGGCTGGTGGGATGTGGACGCAGCCGTCAGCGCGGTGGCTGGATTTGCTGATCTCCTGCTGATTGATGCCGGGCGGGGCCAGGGCCTGGGTAATCTGCGCTCGCTGAAGGGGCAGCCCTCGCTGTTGATGGTGGATATGACCGTGCTGGGCCTTGCGCGGGCGAAGACGCTTCTCCATGCTCTGAACGGCCGCAGAGGTGCTGATGATCGAGCCCAGGACAGTCCATTGGTCTCCTGTAGACCTCCTATGGCTCTGATTGGAATGATGCCCACCCAGCACCGGGTCAGTCATGGCGTCGAACCGGAGCAGGCGGAGGAGTTTCTGGGCCGATCGGTGGATGTGGTCCTCAAACCACAGCCGAAGCTGTCGGCATCCGTTCTGGATGGTCGTGGCCTGGAACGGGTCCCTCGTGCTTACGCCCGGGCCCTTCAACCACTGGTGGAGCGGATCGCAGGGATGATCGTCGTCGGCGAAAGAAAGGAAGAGCCGGTCTCCTCTGGCGGATTGACTCGGTCTGAGGCTGTCAAATGAGCAGGGGAGGTGGGGAAAGCCTTGAAGGTTCATTCCCCGATGACGATTCGGTTCAGCCGCCTACGTTCGGCTACTTGGATGGGCTGGTGAGCGATCCTGCGGTGACTGATATCGCGGTGACCGGGCAGGGCGATGTCTGGATTGACCGGGGCTCGGGCATGGAGGAGGTTCTGCTTCGGCCCGGGTTTACAGGACCTCGAGCTGTAAGGGACTTTGCTGTGCAGTTATGTGCTCAGCTGGGGCGTCGCCTGGATGATGCTCGTCCCATGGCTGATGCTTCCAGCAGGGAGGGGATCAGAGTCCACGCCGTGCTGGCCCCGCTTGTCCCCGAGGGCGCCGCCATTTCCATCAGACTGCCCAACAGACACCCGCCCGGCCTGGAGGAGCTGGCTGCTGCCGGACTGTGTCCCGCCAGCTGGCTCTTCATCCTTCGGGCGCTGGTGGTCAATCGGGCCAGCATTCTGGTGACCGGTGGCACGGGTGCCGGCAAGACCACGCTCCTGCGGGCCTTGCTGGGCATGTGTCCACAGGAGCAGCGGCTGGTTGTTGTGGAGGAAGTCCGTGAGCTTGGTCGTATCGCCGGCCACAGGAATACGGTTTCCCTGGCTGTAAGAGAGTCCAACGTTGAAGGTGCAGGGGGCGTGGGGCTGGTCGACCTGGTCAAGGCCACACTGCGCATGCGGCCCGATCGGATAATCCTGGGTGAGTGCCGGGGTGAGGAGATAGCTGATTTGTTGCGGGCTTTCAATTCTGGTCATCGGGGCGGCATGGCGACTCTTCATGCCGACAGTGTGGAACGCGTTCCCGCGAGACTGGCAACCCTGGGGTTGCTAGCGGGGCTGCAGCCGAGGGCGTTGGCGGCCCTGGCGCAGGGAGCGTTTGACGCTGTTATCCATCTGGAGCGTTCCGGCGGCCATAGGCATATCGCTCAGATTGGCCGACTGACAACGGCCGCCGACGGTCGGCTTCTTGGGGAGGCTGTCTGTACCTGGACGGGCCGAGGGACCGCTACTTATGGAACGGCTTGGTCGAGGTTTGCCAGGCGGTGGGGCATTGTGACCAGCGCCTCGGCGAGCGATCCCTAGTTGAGGTGGATTATGAATGACGAGATTGCAGCCTGGCTGGCTGCGATGATGACGACTGTTGCCTGTCTGGCCCTGCTTGCGCATAGCGGCGATGCAGCTACAAGACTGAAGGCCATGTCTGTCAGGCCCTCCGCACAGTCGGACCGGCCCGGTATGGCGGTGCTGATCACTTCCCTGCTTGCCTATGTCGACAATGGAGGAGGTCTGGTAGAGGCTTTCGAGGAGGCATCCGGGCGACGTTTCGCCACCCGGGAGGTCACGCCGGAACGTGTCATGGCCATGTTGGAGAACCGATGCCTGCCCCAGGAACGGGGGCTGACTCTGACGATTATGGCCCAGGCTCTGATGGCCTGCTATGGGCTCAGCGCCATCCTGGGTTGCCGGGCTTCGGATGGGCTGCGGACCGTGGCAGCCATGCAGAGGCGGCGGGCGGCACTGGATGAGGCCCGGGAAAAAGCCTTTGCTGTGCCCAAGGCCACGATTCGTCTCCTGTCGACTCTGCCAGCGTTGACAATCATCATGGGAGAGTTCATGGGTGCGCGACCACTGGCCTTCCTATGCCGCCCAGGTCCGGGAACTCTCTGCCTGATCCTTGGAGCGGCCTTCTATGTTCTTGGTCTGGTTTGGATGCATCTGCTGATGAACGAGCTGGGCAGGGAGGATCTATGGATCTGAAACCGCTGATTGTTGCTCTGTCGACCATAATGGCCCTTCTGCTTATGGAATTCGACGGCTCGAGTGAGCGATTAGTCGATGAGCAGGTCTCCCCGCCGCCCTTGAGCCTGGTGCTGGCCCTGCTGGGAGTCGCTGTTCGTCAGGGGGCCTCCCTGCCCAGGGCCCTGGGTGTGGTTGGCGGGCTGCTGCCAGGTCCTTATGGGCATCGATTGGTTCGCGTGGCTCACCTGCTCGGGCATGGCAACGGATGGGATCTGTCCTGGTCGGGAGCGACTGGCGATCCTGACTACGGGCAGTCCATGCAGGTCCTGGCTGACTGTCTGGAGCCGTCCTGGCGTTTGGGATCATCGCCTTTAACACGTATCGAGACGACCATGCGCCAGCTGGATCACCGTGCCCGCAGCGTGCTGGCCCGGGCCACGGCGACGATCACCGTCAGGCTTCTGGTGCCGACAGGGCTGTGCATTCTGCCGGCCTTCGTGCTGATCGGAGTCATTCCCTGTATTGCGGCTTTTGCGGGTGGGATGTCCTGAGGGTATGGAGCTCTTGCGGGCACAGTTGTCCACAGGCTGGCGGTCAAAGCTCCGCTCGTCCACATGTATCTGACAAGTCGACCGAAGCGGACAGGAACGGGCACAGTGAAAGGTACCGGATGCCGATTCCCTGAGGAACGGCCATTCGCCGGGGCGGGGAAGACAAGGAAAGGCAAAGGTGAGAACGATGACATATTCACAGGAGGTTGCGACGGTCTTCCATCTGCAGAACAGGCAGGCAGGAGGTCAGTTGGTGCCGGCTGCGACATGGCCTGCTGCAGGTGCCGGATCCGGGTTGTTGCAAAGAATAAGGCAGCGTTCCAACCGGTACATGACGGCTTTGTACGTTCGCATCAGCCAGGCTGTGGATTCTGGAGTGCGCGCCCTGCATGCGCGGCTGAGCGTGGTGCTGGCCAGGCCTGAATCGGGGGCTATCACTGCTGAATATGCCGTGATCATGGTGGTGGCCGCCACGCTGGCCGGTGTACTGTTGGCCATCGTCAAATCCTCTTCCACACGCACTTTGCTGATGGGACTGGTGAAGAAGGCACTCAGTGCCGTCGGCTGAAAGACGGTCCGAGCGGAGACGATGGTGGCGATCCGATAACGGTACGGTGACAGCCGAGTTCGCCATCGTTCTTCCCGCTGTCATGGTTCTGGCTCTCATACTGCTGACGCTGACCCAGACAATCAGGGTCGGCATGGTCTGTCAGGATGCAGCCAACGCGGCTGCCAGAGACCTGATCGTCACCCAGGGCAAGGGCGATTCCCAGGAGCTGGTGAACAGGATGGCCGGGCCACATGCCCAGGTGAGGTTGAGTCCATCAGCCGGACAGACGGCAGTCAGGGTGTCATGCCCAGTGGTTTCCGGCCCCATGGGCGTGCTGCCTGCACAGGTCCATGGCGACGCCGTAGCCATATTGGAGGAATGAGTCATGCCCGAATATGCCAGAAAGACGCGCGTCGAGCGTGCTGGTTCATGGATTAGGGGTTCGGATCCGGGCTCCGGCACGGTTCTGGGCATCATGCTGATGGCCCTGGTTGGCCTGGGTCTGGTTCTGGCGGCGCTGCTGGGCAATCTCATGATCTGTCGGACGCGTGCACGCACCGGCGCCGATGTTTCGGCTCTGGCTGCAGCTTCTGCCTTGGATGAAGGACAGACGAAGCCCTGTACTCAGGCTTCCCGGGTCGCCCATCTCAACCGTGGGGTCATGACGGACTGTCAGGTGGATGGCGGCGATGTGAGGGTCTCGGTGAGCGTAGACACCGGAGTCCCGATGATACCCCGTCTGGTCCAGTCTGCCCGGGCAGGCCCCGAGCCCTGCGGATGAGAGGAGGAAGCGGGGCGAAAGCCCTAGGAAGGAAAGTGAACGTGTCTAAAGAAATGGATAGCCTTGAACCATGGCACTAGCACTCTATCGGCGGTATCGGCCTGACACTTTTGACGGAATCATCGGTCAGAAGCAGGTCACGGTGCCCCTTACCCGAGCTCTGGATGAGAACCGGCTGACCCATGCCTACCTCTTCTCCGGCCCCAGGGGATGCGGCAAGACCAGCAGTGCCAGGATTTTTGCCCGCTGCGTCAACTGCGCCAAGGGGCCGACCAGCCATCCCTGCGGCGTATGCGACAGCTGCAGGGATCTGGCCACAGGAGGCCCTGGTTCCATCGATGTGGTGGAGATTGACGCCGCCAGCCACAATGGAGTTGACGATGCTAGGGAACTCAGGGAGCGAGCAGGCTTCGCCCCCGTGCGTGACCGCTACAAGATCTTCATTCTGGACGAGGCTCATATGGTCACCCAGCAAGGATTCAACGCCCTGCTGAAGATCGTCGAGGAGCCGCCGGAACATGTCATGTTCATCTTCGCCACCACAGAGCCGGAAAAGGTGATTGGCACCATCCGCTCCCGCACCCACCATTACCCCTTCCGTCTGGTGCCCCAGGAAGTCATGGGGCCCTACCTGGAGGGGATTTGCGACAAGGAGGGCATTAAGGCCGAGCCTGGTGTGCTCAAGCTGGCCATGCGGGCCGGAGGCGGATCGGTGCGTGACACCCTTTCCGTGCTGGACCAGCTCATGGTAGGCGCTGACGAGCACACCATCACCTATGATGCGGCCGTAGCTCTGCTGGGGTTCACTCCTGCCGAGCTGATCGGCGAAGCTGTGGACGCGCTGATCGCCCACGATGGGGCTGGCCTCTACGGGGTCATTCAAAAGGTGGTCGTCGGCGGGTTCGAGCCCCAGCGCTTCGTTGAGGATCTGCTGGCCCATGTCCGCGACCTGCTGGTTCTCAAACTGGCTGGAGAACGGGCTGAAAGCGTGCTTAGCGAGGATGCTGACGACGACCAGGTGGCCGATCTACATCGTCAGGCGAATGCTTTGGATCTGCAGGTCCTGACCAGAATGGCCGACATCATCAATGATGCGCTGGCGGGAATGAACGGGGCCACCTCGCCCAGGATGCGCTTGGAGCTGCTGGCCGCCAGGCTGCTGGCAATTGGCTGCGAACCTATGGAGCAGGCACCGGCCGAAGCGGCAGCTTCCAGCGCTGGTGCAGCCCCGTCGCCCGCCCGCGGCGGGTTCATTGGCGCCAGCAGGTCTCAGCAGAATGGTCGGCCGTCCAGAGCATCCCAATCTGGTCGTACTGACGGGGCTGAACGCCCCGAACAGCCTGACAGGGCAGGCTCGCCGTCTGCTGCAGCACCCGCTACATTTGCCGGGCCGCAGAACATGGCCGGTTCCCATTCCGATTCCTCTGCTCAAGGACAGCAAGAGGGCGAAGGACGGCCCACCCATTCCGGCTCAGGGTCTGCCCAATCCGAGCACAAGGAAGTCCCCTCCTCGGCGACTCGACAGCCGACGGGGCAGACCGGATCACCCAATCCTGTCCAGCCCGCCCGGTCTGTTGAACAGCCTCGGTCAGCCCAACGGGAGGCTACGCAAGGGCAGACAAACGAGGTGCCGACCGGTACGGAACTGGATAAGCGTTGGGATGCCCTGGTGGCTGCCCTGCCGGATGAGGTACGCCAGTATGTGGTGCGGGATCGGGTGCCTACTGTGGCCATGCAAGCAGACCCTTCCGGTCGCAAGCGACTGTCTATGACCTTCGACCGTCCACTCAGCCAGCATGCCTTCGCCATGGCCGTGGCTGCGCAGTCGGTTGACGGGGAGACCAAAGTTCCGCGTATCGTCATGGTCCGCGCTCGACAGGAGTTTGGACAGAACACCATGATCGCCCCATCGGGGACGGCTGCCAACGGCGAGACGGTAGAATCCGTCAACAGGATGTCTCCGCAGCGTCGGGCAGAGGTCAAGAAGGAGGTGGCTCTGGCGCGGGCCGGCTTGGCCACCATGAACCTTGGAGCGGCGGTCATGCCTCATGCAGCCACGGAGCAGGGGCATGCCCCTAGGGAGATGACGGCCTCGGCTAGTCATCAGGGTGAGACCGGAACATCGGCATCAGCGTCGGAGGGAAGGTCCACCCCTGGGGAAGCGGCAGGCGACGGGAACTCCGACGACGCCCACCACCCGGTCGGCGGTCCGGTCCAATCGTCTCCGGAACCGCTGCCGGCGGCAGGCTTTGGCTCAACGGCTTCTACGGTGTTGCCTGACGATGATCCCTGGGCCCACCCCATGCCAGCGACTCATGCGCCGCAAAAGACTTGGCAGCCCGGTGAGGGCAACGACGGATCCGATGGGCGGAAAGACCATGAGCCCAAAAAGGTAGCTCTGCCGGACATGAGCGATGACACGGATCCTTGGGCTGTGCCTGATTCCGGGACCAGTGCCGCAGCCTCTGCAGAGTCCTCCAACAGTCAGGACCGTGAAGCTTCGGATCAGGGGCTTGAAGTTTCGAAGTCGGTTGATTCATCCGGTCAGGGAAGCGCCTCGGGTGTAGCCTCGGCTCCGGTATTGGGGACCGAATCGGTTTCCGATGAAGGGGCCATGGCGACTGGCGTATCAATTTCGTCGGACCTGCAGAGCGACGAGCACAGTTCCGATGCAGTCGGTGGCCCGGATGGTCCTCAGGCAATGGCAGATACATCCGGATCTGATGACAGGAAGATGCCAGTAGGCTTCGCTAGTTCAGCCTCTGGCGGTTCTGGCCAGGATGGAGCGTCGTCTGCCTCAATCTCCTCCCAGATCTCGAGGCCTTCCGTGGATCCCGAGGACGATGTCTATTCCATGGACGATGCCAGGCTCGGGGCGGACAATGCCATGAACCAGGATGAGCTGACCAAATTGTTTGATGTGACCAAGGTGGAGGATTTTGCCGCTGACGACCCACAGAATCCGATCAATGTCCAAAAGCGCCGGCAGGAACAGGCGCAGCGACAGGGAGGTGAATGATGGCTGCTACCTATGATGGAGCCATTCAAGAGCTGATCGATGCCTTTGCCCAACTGCCGGGCATTGGTCCCAAGGGGGCACAGCGCATCGCCTTCTACATTCTGGGAGCCGATCGGCGCAGCGCTCAGGATCTGGCCGATGCCATCGTCGCGGCCAAGGAGAAGGTTCGGTTTTGCGAGATTTGCGGCAATGTTTGCGAGACCAGCCCATGCCCCATCTGTCAGGATCCGCGACGTGACCGTAGCATTATTTGCGTAGTCGAGGAGCCCAAGGACGTCATGAGCATTGAACGTACCGGAGAATACCGGGGCCTATATCATGTGCTGGGCGGGGCCATCGACCCTATGTCCAACGTCGGGCCGGGCGATCTGCGCATTCCCGAGCTCTTGAAGCGGTTGGGCACCGACCAGGTCAAGGAGGTCATGCTGGCCCTGGATCCCAACATCGAAGGTGAGGCCACCACCACCTACCTGGGACGGCTGCTTGGTCCGCTGGATCTGCGGGTCACCAGGCTGGCCAGCGGTCTGCCTGTCGGCAGTGATCTGGAATATGCTGACGAGATCACCCTTGGCCGGGCGATTTCCGGCCGTCGCGATCTGTAAGGCCTGCAGTCATTGTTTCGCATGTTGGTGGAGAGGGTCTGATAAAACGGTGTCGTTCGTATAATCCATATAATCAACATGTTGCAGATGATGGTCTAGTGGCTTAACCGTCGCGGGATGGAACAGCAGTGGCACTTATCGTTCAGAAATATGGCGGGTCCTCAGTGGCGGACTCGGACTCCATCAAGCGTGTGGCCAAGCGCATCATTGATACCAAGCGCGCTGGTAATGACATCGCAGTGGTGGTTTCCGCCATGGGGGACACCACTGACGATCTGATCGATCAGGCCATGGATGTGGATTCCAATCCTCCGGCCCGCGAGATGGACATGCTCATGACGGCGGGGGAGCGCATCTCCATGAGCCTGCTGGCCATGAGCATCCATGCACAAGGCGAGCATGCTCATTCCTTCACCGGTTCGCAGGCGGGATTCATGACTGATGCACGCTACGGCGCAGCCCATATCCGCCATGTTCGACCCCAGCGGGTCATGAAGGCTTTGGACCGAGGCGAAGTGGGGATTGTGGCAGGCTTCCAGGGGGTCAACGCCGACGGCGATGCAACCACCCTGGGCCGTGGCGGCTCGGACACCTCGGCTGTGGCCCTGGCTGTGGCACTCAAGGCGGATGTCTGCGAGATCTATACTGATGTGGACGGCGTCTTTACCGCCGATCCGCGTATTGTGCCCACCGCCCGCAGAATCGCTCGTATCTCATACGAGGAGATGCTTGAGATGGCGGCCGGCGGATCCAAGGTGCTGGCCCTGCGCTGCGTGGAGTATGCCCAGCGCTTCCGTATGCCCATCCATGTGCGCAGTTCCTTTTCCCATCGTCCGGGTACGCTGATCATGCCCGACGATGTCGATGTCGACAAGATTCCCAATCTGGAGACCGGCCAGTTGCCGGATCGCCCCGCTGCACACACCGACAGGCAACGGGATATGACGGAAGGAAGGTCATGACCAACGGCGAATCCATGGGTGACTTGTTCCCGGACCTGAACGGCCCCGAGTCACCTATCATCTCAGGGGTTGCCCACGACCGCAGCGAGACCCAGGTCAGCCTGCGGGCTGTGCCCGACCGACCCGGCGTGGCCGCGAGGCTCTTCACCATCCTTGCCGAGGGCGGCATCAACATTGACATGATCGTCCAGGCCGGGGCGGCCACCGGAACCGTGGACATCTCCTTCACCCTGCCGTCCGCTCAGGCTGATCAGGTGGTCCCCATGCTGGACGACTCCCGTGAGCAACTGGGGTTCCGCTCGGTCGACATCAATCCTGAAGTGGGCAAGGTGACCCTGGTAGGGGTGGGCATGAAGACCCACTCAGGCATCACCGCCACCTTCTTCCGGGCCTTGAGCGACCGGCATATCAACGTGCTCATGATCTCGACCTCCGAGATCCGCATCTCCGCCCTGGTGCCCATCCAGGACCTGGACGAGGCGGTACGGGCCATCCATACGGCCTTCCACTTGGATGCCGATCAGGTAGAGGCGGTCGTTTATGGCGGCACGGGTCGCTGAGAGGAGAGAGAGCAATGACGGATAAGGCTGATTTGGCGAACAACGGTCGCCGTGGCATCAATGTTGCCGTTCTGGGCGCCACCGGCCAGGTAGGCATGGTCATGCGCCGCATGCTTGACGAACGGGACTTCCCCGTGGCCGACCTGCGATTCATGGCCTCCTCCCGGTCTGCCGGCGAACAGTTGCGCTGGCGTGACAGGACCATCACGGTCGAGGACGTGGAGCAGGCCGACCTGAGTGGTATCGATCTGGCCATCTTCTCCGCCGGCGGTTCGACCTCGGGAACCTGGGCTCCTCGTTTCGCTGAGGCCGGAGCCTACGTGGTCGACAACTCCTCCCATTGGCGGATGGATCCCGAGGTCCCCCTGGTGGTGTCTGAGGTCAACCCCGAGGACCTGGACCTTATCCCCAGGCGGATCGTGGCCAATCCCAACTGCACCACCATGGCCTGCATGCCGGTGCTGAGCCCCCTGGCCAAGGCATACGGTCTGCGCCGCCTGATCGTCTCCTCCTACCAGGCTGTGTCGGGGGCTGGTCGTGCCGGCGTCCTCCAGCTGCGCGACGAAGCCAAAACGGCTGTGGAGCAAGGTGCTGACCGGCTGGTCTTTGACGGATCGGCCATCGAGTTCCCCCCGCCCACCAAGGTGGTGCGCACCATCGCCTTCAACGCTGTTCCTTTTATAGGCGACTTGGTCGATGACGGCAGCGGGGAGACCGACGAGGAGCAGAAGCTGCGCAATGAGAGCCGCAAGATCCTGCACCTGCCCGATCTGGCCGCCTCCTGCACCTGTGTGCGGGTAGGGGTCTTCACAGCCCACGGCATGAGCATCAATGCCGAGTTCGAGCACGACGTCACCCCTGACCAGGCCCGCGACCTGCTGTCCAAGGCCCCCGGAGTGAACCTGGCGGAAATACCCACTCCTCTGGACGCAGCCGGCAAGGACCCCAGCTTCGTGGGCCGCATCCGCCAGGACCAGGCCGTGGAAGGCAAGAGGGGATTGTCCATGTTCGTGGCCAACGACAACCTGCGCAAGGGGGCGGCCCTCAACGCAGTGCAGATCGCCGAGCTGATCGTCCGTAAGCACTTCGCCGACAGGATCTGATTGTGCCTCTGGGCTGATTGTGTGGCATGACCCAAACATCCTGTGTTGCCCCTGGAGCATGCACCGATCGGCTCTGTCAGGCTTCGTCTGCCCGATGGCTTTCATGTAGGGTCAGCCCTGCCTGGCTTCTGCTCGGCTCGAGGCTTGTGCAGCTTTTTAGCTGCGTTTCTCTGCCGTTGATCCAGCTCAAGTATCCCTTCGGCCGTGTCGCGGTCGGTGGCCAGTGCAGAGATAAGCCCGGCCCGCAGACAGGCGAGGATGCTGGCAACCTTTTGCGGCCCCCAGGCCACGCCTATCACCAGAGGGATTCGCTTCAGGCGTTCGAATTCAATCGATATAGTGCGTTCGCACAGGCTGGTTCGGATGTGGCGACCCTGGGCATCGATGTGGTGCCCGCAGATATGTCCCACGGCCTTGAGCTCGGTCACCTCCTTGATGAAAGCTGCATTCTCGTAATCTTTGAAAATGTGCCCTGACCTTCCCTCCTTGACCGACCCCACTCCCACCACCGCAGCATCGGCATGTCCGCCCAGAGTCAGGGTGTCGGCAATCTGGCGTTCTTTGCGCATGGCTTCAGCCACGGGTGTCGAAGAAAGGATCATGGGCACCGGCAGCGTCGAGTAGCTGCCGCCCAGTCGCTGGGCCAGCATGCGGCATATCTCCGGTGAATCCGTCATAGGATTGGTTGGCGACAGGGAGCCGATCATCTGCACGACCTTGGACTTTGCCCAGTTTCGCAGGGGAACTTCTCGTACCGTGTAGGCGACTGCGTTGCCATTGGAGACGGTTATCAAAGAGTCGGGCCTGGTCTGCTCAACCAGGAGAGATGCTGCGCTTCGGGGCACAACGTCATATCCGGTGCATCCCTGCGGCGGCTCCGAGACCCGGGCGCAACGGAGGTTGAATTGTCGGATCAGCCTGGACTCCAGGTCCTCAAGCCGCTCTAACGGATTTTCAATGGAGATCCTCACCAGTCCCCGCTCTTGGGCCTCTTTCAGCATTCGGGAGACGGAGGGACGGGAATAGCCTGTCGCCGTGGCGATCTGGGACTGCAGCATGTGATCCTGGTAATACATGCGGGCTACGCGAAGAAGCAGCTGGACCCGCTTGCGGGCATCGGAAGTGGTCATCATCTGTAAGTCGCTGAACATATGTACATATTATCAAAATCTATAAAACCAGCCCAGCTGTTCCAAGTGGTCTAAAGAAAGCTTTCACAATGCTGAAAATGAAATATGTGAAGATCTAAAGCTGTAGTCCAAGTACACATGTTCATCAATATCCTTGTTGTCCTCTGATGGCTCACATAGTCTGTGTCCTGTCAAAGGCACCGGAAGGAAAAGCCTGAAGACCGGTGCCGCGAAGTCGCAGAGCACAAACAACAAAGGAGTTCATATGGCATTCGCACGAACCATTCTGGGTGATGTCGATCCGAGCACGCTTGGCGTAGTCAACAGCCACGACCATCTGATCCGGGTGGGGGCCGGTGAGGTCTACTTGGACAAGGACCATCAACTGGATTCAGTCGAGAAGGCGGAGACCGAGGCCGGCTATTTCGCCAAGGCCTCGCTGAACTGGAGCAAGCAGGGCGGCACCGTGGTGGATATGTGCCCCATCAACTGTGGTCGTGACATCGAGAAGCTGGCCGAGGTGGCCCGCTCGGTGGAGAACCTGCAGATCATCGGAGCCACCGGCTTCCACCGTGAGCATGTCTACCTGGAGACCCAGTCCCACTGGATCAACCGCTACAGCGTGGATCAGATCGCCGACCTGGTCATCGCCGATATCCGCGAGGGCATTGACCGCAACGATTACACCGGTCCTCTGGTAGATCGCAGCCCTTATAAGGCAGGCGTCATCAAGATCGGCACTGCTTACGGAGAGATCACACCCTTCGAACACAAGTGCATGGAGGCTGCTGCCAAGGCGGCCATCGAAACCGGCGCTCCCATCAACACGCACACCACATATGGAACCTGTGGTCTGGAACAAGCCCAGACCCTGATCGGACTGGGGGTCCCGGCCGACCAGATCGCCATCGGCCACATCCAGCGCAACGCTGATGTCTACTACCTGGAGGAGATCCTGGACCTGGGTGTCTATCTGGAGATCGACGGCACGAACAGGATCAAGTATCAGCCCGATTCCAACAGGATGATGGAGCTCAAGGCTTTCAAGAAAGACGGCTATGAAGACCGTATCCTCCTGGGTACGGACTCCGGCAAGCGCTCCTACCAGAAGGTCTACGGCTCTGTGAGCGGCGTGGATTACAACCCGGCAGTGGACGGCCCCCGCATGATTGCCGAAGGCTTTGATCCCGATTATGTGGACAAGCTGCTCATTCGCAATGCCCACAACTTCTTCTCCTTCCGTAAGGAGGCCTGAGCGCAATGGCAGCAGACAAGACCCTGGAACGTCCCCAGCTCCAGATCGCTCTGGACACCTTTGATATGCCATCGGCCCTGAGACCTCTGAACGCGGCCATCAGCCAGGTCGATGTCATCGAGTGCGGAACCGTCCTGATCATCGCCGAAGGACTCAGGGCCGTGCGCGAGATTCGTGCCCTCTATCCCAATAAGACCATCCTGGCGGATGTCAGGATCGCCGAGGCTGGAGCGGTCATCTCCCGCGCCTGCTTCGAGGCTGGCGCCAGCTGGGTCTCAGTGGTTGCCGGAGCCAGCATGACCACGGTCGAGCAGGTGGTGAAGGTGGCCCAGGAGTTTGGCGGCGAGGTCCAGATTGAGCTTGGGGAGACCTACGATCCCGAACAGGCGCGCGAATGGCGGCGACTTGGAGCCACCCAGGTCATCGTCCACCGTTCTCGCGACGCCGAAGCGGCCGGAAAGCTGACCTGGGGGGAGGACGACAAGGAACGCATCCGTCAGCTGCATCAGATGGGCTTCAAGGTCACTGTGACCGGCGGGGTCACGGCCAAGGATCTGCCTTTCTTCCAAGGAGTTCCCGTCGGAGTGGTAATCTCGGGCCGCGGCATCGTCAAGGCTGATGACCCCCTTGCCGCCGCCACTGAACTCCGTGAGACCATCGGCAGGGTGTGGCCGCAATGAGTGGCAGCGTCACCCTGGGCATCTATGAGAAGGCCCTGAAGTCCCCCGCCGAGCCGGATGACTGGGATGCATTCATGTCCCATGTCGCGGCCGATGGGTTCACCTTCATGGATCTGTCCATTGACGAAAGCGACAAGCGGATGGCTCGTCTGGACTGGACGGCTGCCCAGGCTTCCGCATTCCGCCAGGCCGCTGACCGCCATGGCGTCCAGGTCGGAGGAATCTGCCTGAGTTGCCACCGCAAGGTCGGCCCCGGCTCGGCCGATCCGGCTATCCGCCGTCAGGCCTATGACATCTTCCACAAGGCGGTTGATCTGGCTCATGAGGCGGGCATTCCCCTGATCCAGGTAGCCGGTTACTACGCTTACTACGAAGACCCTGATCCCGACCAACGTGCCAGGTATGTGGAGGTTCTGGCCAGGGCTGCTGAGTATGCTGCTCAGGCGGGTGTCATGCTGGGCATAGAGAATGTGGACGGCAATGACATCACCTCCATCACCAAGGGTCTGTCCATCTGCGATCAGATCGGGTCCTCATGGCTGAGCATGTACCCGGATATCGGCAACCTTTACGAGCAGGAGCTGGATGCCGTGGCTGAGCTCAGGGCTGGAGCTGGCAGAATGCTGGCCATCCACGTCAAGGATGTGCTCCCGGGGCAGCCGCGTCGCATCATCATGGGCGAGGGCTGTGCCGACTTTCCCACGGCTTTCGCCGAGCTGACCCGGCAGTCCTGGTCGGGGCGGATCATGCTGGAGATGTGGAACGACGATTCGGACCAGGCCGATCAGATCGTCATGAATGCAAGGAAGAAAGTGGAAACCTGGTTGCGTGGGGCCGGCATGGAAGTGCTCGACCCCAGAGAGTGAGGCAAAGGTCGGCAGCCGCCACGGTTGCCGACTCGGGGGTGGTTGTGCCGGTCCTCCACCCCTTGGCATCAGCAGGGAGGCTATGATGCCAGCGGTCGCCCCTGGAGGGTCGACCCGATCGGTGGGAGTTTGAATGTGACAGGTCGTAATACGGACAGAAAGGACGTCGTGGTCCATGCTGGAAAGACGACCGTGTAGACAAGGAGCAAGTGATGGCAGAACATGCATATGACCTTTCGACCATTGGGGAGGGGCAGATCAGGCTCACGGTCAGGAGGGGTGAGCGGCTGATGAACGCCCGGTCGGTCCTGATGAACCCAGCCTGTTCCGAGGCCAATGTGGCTGGAGTTCTGGCTCAGCTTCAGCGCAAGACCCTATGGACCTCTTCGCTGCCGGAGGGGGTTTTGGGCGAATACGTCCTCAGCGAGTACAGATCCGTGGGCGTTGATCTGAGCACCATGGTCCGCAAGCCGGCCAGCCGAATCGCCCTCTACTTCATGGAGCCCGGCGAGCCCCCCATGCCGGCCAACGTCATCTACGACCGCGAGTACACCCCCTTCAGATCGACGGGGATCGAGGATTACGACTGGGACCGGATGCTGGACACCCGCCTGCTCTTTCTGACCGGCATTACGGCGGCTCTTACCGATACCACGGCCCAGGTGGTGACCTACGCAGCCGAACAGGCAGAAAAGCGGGGGATCGACATCGCCCTTGACGTGAACTTCCGCAGCAAGCTCTGGACCGGAGACCAGGCCAGAAGGGTTCTGGAGCCCATTGCTCACAAGGCCCGCATTCTCTTCTGCTCCATCAAGGATGCCAAAAGCGTCTTCGGAATCGAGGGGACCGGCGAGGAGGTCTGTGAGCAGCTCTACCAGCGCTTCGGCAATGAGTACATTGTCTCCACCAATCACCTGGATGGTCCTTACCTGAGGACCTCCAAAGGAATCAAGAAATACGTCACCACCACGGTTCCGGTGGTGGATCGTCCCGGCGCCGGGGATTCCTTCGTAGCCGCCACCCTCCATGGCTTTCTCTCCGATGATGTGGAGTGCGGTGTCAGATGGGGGCAGCGGGCCGCCGAGTATGCCCTGACACATATGGGCGATCTGACCCGTATCCGCGCCCAGGAACTGGATATTCCGCTGGGTGGGGATATCAATCGCTGACATCTCTTTCATGATCCAGGCCCGCCGCAGCATTCTCCATGGGCGGAGAAGGCGACCTGGACCCTTCGGTCAGACCCATACCGGGGTCGGGCCGCCGCCATCATGATCATCCGAGAAAGAAAAGCACCCATTATGAGTGATACACATGTCACGCAGGCCGGGCAGACGCTGACCGCATACGAGCAGATAGACTCTCGTCCCCTGACCGGTCATCAGAAAAGCATCATCGGCCTGGCCATAGCCGGCAACATATCCGAATTCTTCGATATGTTCCTGATTGGTTTTGTGGTCTCCCTCCTGACTTCGGCCTGGCATCTGACCGGGGTCTCCGCTGGCATCATCCTGGCCTGTTCTGGGCTGGGCACGGTCATCGGTTCCATCCTCTGGGGGCGTCTGGCCGATCGTTTCGGCCGTAAGCATGCCTTCCAGTGGTGTGTTCTCTGCTTCGTGGTCTTCACGGCCCTGTCGGTCTTCCTGCCTGACGGTGCCTGGATCCTGCTGGCCATCCTGCGCATCGGTGTGGGCATCGGCGTAGGCGGCCTTAACATCGTCTCCATCCCCTACGTCCAGGAGTTCGTGCCGGCCAGGCAGCGCGGCATGCTCTCCGGCCTGGCTTCGGTCTTCATCCCCATGGGTCTGCTCCTGGGATCCGTCTCGCAGAGCCTGATTGGCGACAATTGGCGTGTGCTGGTGGCACTGGGCGTTATTCCCGTCCTTCTGCTGTTCTGGTTGGCGACGGTGCCCGAGTCCCCCCGTTTCTACCAGAGTGTGGGTCGTGACGACGATGCCCGCAAGGCCTTGGCTTGGGCCCTGGAGCTTCCCGCGGACCAGGTCGGTGCCTTGCCCAAGGTCCAGCAGGAGCAGAAGGCCAGCTATCACCTGCTCTTGTCCAAGCATCTCAAGCCGCTGGTCATCATTTCGGTCGGATCCTTCTGCTTCATTCTGGGTTCCTTCGCCATCCAATCCTGGGGACAGACGCTGATGAAGGATGCCTTCGGCTTTTCAACGCAAATGGTGGCCTACCTGTTCATGGGCGTCTCCGTGGCCGACTGCATAGGCAGATTCGGCTCTGCCTGGCTGGCTGACATCATCGGCCGGCGCTGGACCATGTTCTCCTTCGGCATCATCGGGGCCTTGGGATGCTTCTATGCAGCCTTCTTCCATAATTCCGGCTGGCAGTTCTACATCGCCGTCCTGGTCATAATGACTTTCGCTGACGGTGTTTTCGGCATTCTCAACGCCTTCGGCGGAGAGCAGTTCCCCAACGATGTCCGCTCCACCGGGCTGGGGCTGGGATACGGCATCGGCGCTACGGCCAAGATTGTAGGTCCTATATTCATGGGGCTCCTGGTGGGCGGCGACTATGTCTCCCAGCACATCAACATCGGCGTTGTCACCACGGCATTCACCTTCTTCGGTGTCTGCCTGGTCATCGGCGCCGTCGTATACCTCTTTGCCCAGGAGACCAAGGGCAGGGATCTGGAAAGCCTGTGAGGATGCACAGCAAGGTCTGCACGCGCAGGTAAGCGAACCGGGCCGGATTTTCGCAGGAAGATTCGGCCTCTTATTGGAAATGGTGGTGGTTCTAATGACGTCCTTGGCTGATTTCCCTGACGAGGTACGTGTCGAAGTAGGTCTGGTCCGTGAGCATGTTGCTGCCCTGCATGAGCAGTTGATCAAGTGGGGGCTGGTGATGTGGACGGCGGGGAATGTCTCACAGCGTCTGCATTCAGCCGACTTGCTGGTGATCAAGCCATCCGGGGTGCGCTATGAGCAGTTGACTCCGGAATCAATGGTGGTCACGGATCTGGAGGGGCATGTGGTGGATGGATCTGCCGCCCCCTCCTCGGATGTGTTTTCGCACGCTTACATTTACCGACACATGCCTGAAGTGTTTGGCGTGGTGCACACGCATTCGACCTTTGCGACGGCCTTCGCTGCAGTGGGCCGGTCAATTCCATGTGTATTGACAATGATGGGTGATGAGTTCGGCGGTCCGGTGCCGGTGGGTCCATTCGCACTGATCGGTTCGGACCAGATAGGTCGTGGGGTGGTCGAGACCCTGGCGGAGCATCCGGGCTGCCCTGCAGTGCTCATGCGCAATCACGGCCCCTTCACGGTCGGGGCGGATGCCGAAGCAGCGGTGAAGGCGGCGGCGATGACGGAGGAGGTGGCGCGTACGGTATGGGCCGCTGAGCAGATTGGTACGCCCGTGCCCCTGTCCGACGAGGACGTGGCCAGTCTGAACGACCGCTACCAGCACGTGTACGGCCAGCATTGAATCTAAATGCGATGTCTCGCCCCGGCATGCGGGTGACGCCAGCGCAGATGCTTGTCACGGCGGATTCGAATTAGACTGGAGACCATGACCAGATCTTCCCAAGAAGTGCAGCGGCAACTGGATCGGATCGTGGCCCTGGGCTATCCGGATGTGGCGGACATCAGCGCCGCCGCGTTCAGAGCCTTGGCCCAGCCCCTGATCTCCGCGCTGGAGTCCACTGAGCTGGGCGAGCAGATCCTGCTCATCCCTACCAGGGAGCTGGTCTCGCCCGAGTCGCTGATCGCCCGGACCAGCATCAATCGTATGGCCGGTTTTACCACTATGCCGCCGCGCGACATCGCCAGCTTCCTGCCCCAGAACGGGTTCGAGCCGCCGGAGGGGCCCTTCTACCTCGTCCTGGAGCCACATACCGGTACCTGCTACACCAACCGCGAGCCTGATGTGGCCCGCAAGCTGATCGACTCCGATGATCGTCTTCCCCTGACCTTGGAGGAGGGACTGGCCATCGCCACCCAGCATCCCGACTGGCTGGCGGTCAAGAACGGCTTCAACCTGCTGGGGTCCCACAGCGCCGATGGGCGCGTGCCCAGCATCTGGATGAGCCAGAACGCCCCCCGTCTGGGTTCGGTCTGGCCCAACTCGCGTCACACTTGGCTGGGCAACGCCTATTGCGAGGGCCGTCGCGGCGTCTCCCTCTTCCAGTGAATCTCTTCCACCGAATCTTATGAATCCTATGCAGTGAGCACTCTGTCAGTGCTTGCATCGTGCGGTGTTTGCATCCTTGGCAACCCTGCGGATTATGCCAAACCTTGCGCGCTCCCCGTCCCCTGCGTCGGAATGCGGACCCGGACTGCATGTCCCGGCTCTCCTCCGGTAAAATAATGGCACCCCCGGTACGGTTTTGGTCTGCCCGAACACCCATGGCCGGGTGACATTGTGGTTTCCGACGAACGAAAGAAGGAGGAGAGATGGATCAGGATCGTGCATCCGTGTTTGATCTTGCGGCCCAGGCCGCGGCGTCCAATGGAGGGAACAACGACCTGCTGCTGCCTCCCCCCAGGTTCGTGGGTTCGCCGCAGAAGCCCAGTGCCATGCCCTACAACAAATATGTGGCCTACAACAAGCAGGTCCCCTTTGACTACCCGCAGCGCACCTGGCCGGGCAAGACCCTGAAGCGGGCGCCCCGTTGGTGTTCGGTCGATCTTCGCGACGGCAACCAGGCCCTGGTCGACCCCATGGATTCCGAGCGTAAGCTGCGATTCTGGAATCTGCTGATCTCCATGGGCTTCAAGGAGATCGAAGTGGGCTTCCCCTCGGCCTCCGAGACCGATTATGACTTCATCCGCTTGCTGATAGAGCGCGAGCTGATTCCCGACGACGTGACCATCGTGGTCCTGACCCAGGCCCGCGAGCACCTGATTCGCCGCACCTATGAAGCCCTGCGTGGGGTCAAGCGGGCCGTGGTCCACTTCTACAACTCGGTCTCGGTCCTGCAGCGGGAGGTCGTCTTCCACAAGGACAAGGCCGGGATCAAGAAGCTGGCCACCGACGCCGCCGAACTCTGCCGCTCCCTGGAGGCTGATGCCGGGGGCACTGATCTTTCCTATGAGTATTCGCCCGAGTCCTTCTCCGGCGCAGAGCCCGAGTATTCCCTGGAGGTCTGCAACGCGGTCATCGACGTGATCCGGCCCACGCCGGAGCACCCCATGATCATCAATCTGCCCAACACCGTGGAGATGACCACCCCCAATGTCTTCGCCGACGAGGTGGAGTACATATCCACCAACCTCAGGGACCGGGATGCGGTGGTGCTCTCCCTGCACCCCCACAACGACGAGGGCATGGCTGTGGCCGCCACCGAGCTCAGCCTGCTGGCCGGGGCCGACCGGGTGGAGGGCTGTCTGCTGGGCAATGGCGAGCGCACCGGCAACGTCGACATTTGCACAGTGGGGCTGAACCTGCTGGTCCAGGGGATCGACCCCCAGCTGGACTTCTCCGACATGCCCGGCATCCGTCGGACGGTGGAGTACTGCAATCAGATCGCCGTCTCCGAGCGGCACCCCTACGTCGGCAACTTCGTCTTCACAGCCTTCTCCGGCTCCCACCAGGATGCCATTAAGAAGGGCCTGGATGCCCGGCAGCAGGCGGCACTGCGCGCCAACGCCAACCCCGACGACTTCCTCTGGCTGGTGCCCTACCTGCCCATCGATCCCAAGGATGTGGGCGGCAACTACGAGGCCATCATCCGGGTCAACTCCCAGTCGGGCAAGGGCGGCATGGCCTACCTGCTCAAGGCCAACCATCATCTGGATCTGCCCAAGCGCCTCCAGGTGGAGTTCGAGCGGCTGGTCCAAAGCTATGCTGACAGGACCAAGCGCGAGGTCAAGGATGCCGACATCTGGCGGCTCTTCAAGGACGAGTACCTGCCCGTGGAGGCCGGCGGGAGCGTGGTCGGCGGCGAGTCCATGGCCGACCAGCGCGACGAGACCCTGCAGCAGTGGGGCCGCTTCAAGCTGCTGAATGTGGCAGTCACCTCCGGCGAGGACGGTTCCGACACAGTCCTGGATGCCACCCTGCTGGA
The DNA here is from genome assembly GCF_016100645.1 of Bifidobacterium sp. M0353. Lineage (NCBI taxonomy): Bacteria > Bacillati > Actinomycetota > Actinomycetes > Bifidobacteriales > Bifidobacteriaceae > Bifidobacterium > Bifidobacterium sp. M0353. Next base: position 472,412 of record NZ_JACFSB010000002.1, read on the forward strand.
CCGTGGGCTTGCCCCGGGCGATCCCGAGGAGCGTCGTCGTGTTCAGGGACATGGGAACGGTCCTATTGCGGCCTTCCTGGATGCACTCAAGTCCCTGGACCAGACCGTCTCGGTCCTGGATTACGCCGAGCACGCCATGACCGCCGGCACGGATGCTCTGGCGGCTTCCTACGTGGAATGCCAGGTGGGCGAACCGGCCAGGTCCCGGGTGATCTGGGGTGTGGGCATCGACTCGTCCATCTCCACCAGCTCCCTCAAGGCCATCATCTCGGCGCTCAACCGCTTCCAGCGCGGCTGAGGGCCAGAAAATCCAATACCCGTCATTCAGGTCCGATCCGGACGCACAGCTACGCCCGGGTCGGACCACATTGTCTGAACTGGTATACCGCTGGCTGGTTTACTCCTGGGTTGACTCGGTCCCTGAGTTGCCCTGAGTGCTGCCTTCGTTGCCGCCCTCATTGCTGCCGCTGTTGTCTTCGTTCTCCGTTCCACCTCCAGCGCCAGCGCCTGAACCACTGCCGGATCCGGACTGCCCCTGCTCGGAGTTCTGGCGCTGGGAGCGCTGCTGGGGGGCGTATGAGTATTCACGGTTGCGCGTGGACGAGCTGCTCTGCCTGGATCCGGTGCCCCAATTGCCTTCCGGGCCACCGACCTTGCCGTGGTCCTCTGCATCCGGGAAACGCTCCACCGGACTGTTGCCCAGGGCCGACTTCATGTATTGGGTGAAGAGCTGGACCGCATAGAAGTCGTCGTGATAGCGATCCGGCACCTTCAGGGCCCCGCCGTCCTGCCCCTGGTTCCAGACGGCGAAGGTGGTCAGGAGCGAGGGGGTGAATCCGATGAAGGAGATGGCGGTCTGGTCATTGGCCGTGCCGGTCTTGCCGGCGATGGGCCTCCCCAGGGAACGGGCATAGGACGCAGTGCCACGCTGGACCGTGGTGGTCATGGCCTTCTGCAGCAGAGCCACCTGATCGGCGTTGAAGACCTGATCAGACTGGATTGCGGCCGTGTAGAGCTCCTGATCCTTGGCGTCCTTGACCTGAGCGACCAGGTGCAGTTTGGGTCGTTGCCCCCCGTTGGCCAGAGTGGCGTAACCCTGGGTCACGTCATAGACCGAGAGAGCGTCCACACCCAGGGTGTCGAAGGTGGTCGTATCGTCGATTTTCCCGGTGATGCCGGCTGTGTGGGCCACTTGGGCAACCTTTTGCGAGGTCATGTGCTCGCCCAAGTCCATGAAGACCGTGTTGACCGAATTGGCGAATGCCGAGTAGAGGTTGATGTACCCGTAGCTGACATTACCGGCGTTGGCGACGGACTTGCCCACGCTGGAGAAGGTACGCGGTGAATTGCCGTTGAAGACCGTGTTCAGGCTAACCCCGTCCTGGATGGCGCCCAGGAGTGTGTAGGCCTTCATGGTCGAACCCACCTGGAAGGTCGCCTGGTCCACGTTGTTGAGCTGGTGTGTCAGGTAGTCGTCACCGGCGTACAGGGAGACGATGGCCCCGGTCTTGGGGTCGACCGAGAGCCCCCCGATTTGCAGAGTGGGCGGCAGATGCTTGTTTCCTGTGGACGGACTGGCCACTTGGAACATCAGATCCTGTTTGTCCTTTTGGATGGTGGTGATGATCCGGTAGCCGCCTGTATCCAGGTCATCCGCTGTGAAGGGGGCCTTTTTTCCGGAGGACAGCTCATTGCGGACCATGCGTAGCAGGTAGCCGTTGGGTCCCTGGTAGACGTTCTGCGGCATGTATTTGATGGTCTGCGGCATTTGGGCGTTGGCCCTGTCCTGGTGACTGATGTAGTGGTCCTCCTCCATGATGGCCAGCACGCGGTGGAAGCGCGACTCGGCCTGCTTGGGGTTGACTGCCGGATCCCAGGAGGCAGGGGCGGGGATGATGCCAGCCAGCATGGCCGACTCAGGCATGGTCAGGTCCTTGGCGTCCTTACCGAAGTAGTTCTGCGCGGCGGCCTGGATCCCGTAAGCGCCACGGCCGAAGTAGATGGTGTTCAGGTAGTTGCACAGGACGGTGTCCTTATCTTCCGTCCTGGAAATCTTCAAGGAGAGAATGGCCTCGCGCAGCTTGCCCCTGTAGGTGGTGGTCTCGCCCAGATAGTAGCGCTCGGCATACTGCTGGGTGATGGTGGATCCGCCCTGACGGGTGCCCTTGGTCACGTTGTTGAAGAGCGCTCGGCTGATGCCTTTGAGGTCGATGCCGTTGTCCTTGTAGAAGGTGCGGTTTTCCGAGGCAACGACCGCATTGCCCGCATACTTGGGCAGGACCGAGCAGTTGATGATCTCCCGGTTCTGATTGGCGTAGGTTCCGATGGGGGTGGTGCCGTCCGCATAGTAGACCGTGGTCTTTTGTGCCAGGGCCTGCTTCTCAGGCGGGATGATTTCAGTGGTCAGATACAGGTATGCGAAGGCCGCCGCCCCGGCGACCAGCACCAGTCCCAGCAGGGCCAGGGTCCACTTAAGTACGCGATGCGATTTGTGGGGCCGTCCGCGACGGGGTCCGCCGCCCCGGGGTTTGCGGTCGGCATGCCGCGAGGTGAGCCTGTCAGCGCGATTCCTGCTGCCGCGCGTTCCGGACTGGGTCCTGCGTGTGGGCGAGGTCGAACTGACTGAACGAGTCTGATTGGCCATGCCAACCACGCTATCCGGCGGGGCTGAAAACTGTTCGACCTAAGGCTGAACGTTCATCATTTTCGTACGTTTGCGCCATCCTTGGAGTTCTGTACTGCTCATTCCTCCATGCTATTCATCGGGAGAAGGTATGCTTAGGTTGGAATAACTCAGTAAATCAGAGGAGTTTGTATGAGCATCCGTGTAGCTATAGCGGGCGTGGGCAACTGCGCTTCCTCGCTGGTACAGGGAGTCGAGTATTACAAGGACGCCAAGGATGATGACAAAATCCCCGGCATCATGCACGCCAATTTCGGTGGCTACCGCATTCGTGACGTGGAGTTCGTGACCGCCTTCGATGTGGATTCACTCAAGGTCGGCAAGGACCTGAGCGAGGCTATCTTCGCCTCGCAAAACAACACCTACAAGTTCTGCGACGTCCCCAACAAGGGCGTGGAGGTCCTGCGCGGGCCGACCGGCGACGGACTGGGCGAGTACTACAAGAAGATGATCACCGAGTCGGATGCCGAGCCCGTGGATGTGGCCCAGGTCCTGCGCGACAAGAAGGTCGATGTGCTGGTCTCCTACCTGCCCGTCGGCTCTGAGCAGGCCGACAAGGCCTATGCCACCGCCGCCATCGAGGCCGGGTGCGCCTTCGTCAACTGCCTGCCTGTCTTCATCGCCTCCGACCCCGAATGGGCTCAGAAGTTCCGCGATGCCGGCCTGCCCATCGTGGGTGATGACATCAAGAGCCAGGTGGGCGCCACCATTACCCACAGGGTCATGGCCCGCCTCTTCGAGGATCGCGGCGTGCGTCTGGACCGCACCTACCAGCTGAACGTCGGCGGCAACATGGACTTCATGAACATGCTGCAGCGTACTCGTCTGGAGTCCAAGAAGGTTTCCAAGACCCGTGCAGTCACCTCCATCGTTCCCCACGACATGGATCCCCACAACGTCCACATCGGCCCTTCCGACTATGTGGCCTGGCTGGATGACCGCAAGTTCGCCTTTGTGCGTCTGGAGGGCACCACCTTTGGTGACGTCCCGCTGAATCTGGAGTACAAGCTGGAGGTCTGGGATTCGCCCAACTCGGCTGGCATCGTCATCGATGCCCTGCGCGCCGCCAAGATCGCCCTGGACCGCCACCTGGCCGGCCCGGTGCTGGCACCCAGCTCCTACTTCATGAAGTCGCCCGCTGTCCAGCATGAGGACAACGAGGCCCGTCAGCTGGTCGAGGATTACATCGCCGGCAAGGTGGAGGGTGACGAGAGCGCCCTGGATGCCGATGTCAAGGCCGCAAAGGAGAACGGCAAGGACGTCTGGCACGCCTGAGTAGAACACCCCAGTCGGGTGCTGTCGTGCGCCTGATATAAGCATGTGGCCGACCTCTTTCGGGGGATCGGCCACATGCTGTTTATATGTTTGGTTTGTTTATATAGCTGGATCGTAGATTTGAGTCGGCGGACCTCAGACAAAGTGCCCAGCCCGCCGATCGCTGCTGCTGATTCTCAGACCATGGCCAGGTCAAGCACATTCACTGAGGCCGGGTCCAGACGGACTGTAATTTCACGTCCTTCGGGGATGTCCGAGACATCGACCTGGCGAGCCCTGACCTGGTCCGGGTCGGATCGGGTATTGCAGACATGTGGATCCTGTGCAGAAAGGCTTTGCATGCCCGCAGGACGCACAGGCTCGGGCAGGGTCAGCGTCGCTTCGGTGGCTGAGGCCATGTCGGCGTTGACCAGATCCACCATGATGTGTCCGTCCTTGACCGAGGCAAAGACGTGCAGGGACGGGTTGTCGGCCTCCGGCAGGCTCTGGACCGCCCGGGCTCCCTGGTGGCACCGGTACATCATGAAGACGTCGTAGTTGGGGGTCAGGATGGTGGCATCGTCCTCGGTCAGGATCAACGAGTTGAGGACGTTCAGGGTCTGGGCATTGCAGGCCATGGACACCTTGTCGCATCTGGATTGAAGGATATCCAGCGTCAGAGCCGAGGTGACCGCGTCGCGCATGGTCACCTGCTGCCGGAGCGCCGGACGGGCCGTGAAGGCATCGCCATGCCAGTTGCCCCATTCGCCCATGACCAGGTCGACCCTTGTCAGCCTGGAATCCATGCTGCTCTCAGGGTGGGGCATGGTGGCCAGGCAGGCCTGCATCAGATCCCACTGCTGGTCGATGACCTCACCGAGTTCAAGGGCGCCTTGAATCACCCGATCCCAGCCGTCCTGATCAAACTGAGTGGAAGTGTCGTCGGGGTGGTCGATGTTCCAGTTGTAGAAGTGTAGGTCGTAGGCGGCGATGGGCGGTTGGCGGTACTGGGCCAAAGCCTGGAAGAAGTCCCTGGTCCAGCGCACCCGTTCCATAGGCTTGTTTCCGTCTGGGCCGCAGGCGATGGGCCGGATCATCGGGGGCTGGTCCCCGTTCTCGGCGAAGGTGGGCATGGCCGAGGCGAACATCCGATAGCGGTCCGCGTACATGGACGGGGTCATCGTCCCCCCGCCGGCCCAGGGCTCGTTCCCCAGACCCCAGAATTTCACGCCATAGGGGGAGGGGTGGCCGTTGGAGGCCCGCATGGCCGACATGGCCGTGCCCGATGGACGGTTGCAGTACTCCATCCAGTCGCGCATCTCAGCCACGGATCCGCTCAGCATGTTCACGTTGATCCAGGGTTCGGCGCCAATGGCCTGGCACAGGCGGAGGAACTCGTCGGTGCCGAAACCATGCCCGTCAGGTTGGTAGGTACCGAAGTTCTCGTTGTATCCCACCGGACGCTGATTGCGGGGCCCGACCCCCTGACGCCAGTGGTAGGTGTCGGCATAGCAGCCGCCGGGCCAGCGTAGCAGGGGAGGCTTCAGAGCTTTCAGGGCCTTGAGGGCGTCCGTGCGGATGCCGTCGGTGTTGGGGATGGTGGAATCCGTGCCCACCCATAGTCCCTGATCGATGCACTCGCCGAGGAATTCGATGAACTGGCCGTGCAGGTAGGGGCTGATGGTGCCGGTGGTCAGGCGCGGGTCGATATGGATGCTCACTGTTCGGACTCCTTACTTGATGGTGCGGATGCGGCTGATGAAGATGCAGGCCAGCAGCACCAGGACGATGGCGGTGGGGAAGACCAGCTGGTAGGACTTGGTCACCGAGACGATCAGCGAGGTCACCATGGGCCCCACCATCTGGCCCAGGGTGGTGGCGATGTTGAGGATGCCCAGATCCTTGCCGGCCTCCTCGGCATTGGGCAGAACGTCAACGTTGAGTGCCTGGTCGACCGACCCGTACATTCCGTAGCCGAAGCCGCCGATGGCGGTGAACAGAATCATGCCCAGGGGGCTGTGGATGATCCAAGGCATGGCATAGCCCAGGGCCAGAAGCAGGCTGGCGATGACCACGGGCATCTTCCTGCGGCCGATCCTGTCGGAGATCGGGCCTGCTCCCAGGGCCGCGATCATGGAGACCACGATCAGCACCAGGGACATGGTCGACATGGTGGCCGCCGAGTCCTTGACGGACTGGCCCATATAGTCCTGAAGGATGAAGAGCTGGTAGTTGAGGATCATATAGTAGCTGAACAGGAGCAGGGAACGTCCTACAAAGGCCATCCAGAAGTCGGGCGCGTGGCGGGGCGGGCGGAAGGATTCCAGGATGGAGCGCAGGCTGCTGCTCAAAGCGGGCATGTCCTTTGAGGAGGGCTCCTTGGGCCAGATGACCACTGTGACCAGTCCGGCCACGCCCATGACTATGCCGGACATGATCCAGCCTGGGATTTGCATGGTGATAAAGCGGGCGCCGACCAGGGTGCCCAGGGAGTTGCCCACCAGGTTGCCTGCCGATATGAATGCCGACATGGTGGCCCGCTGTGATTCGGGAACGCGGTCGGACAGGGAGGCGACCACTGGCGAGATCATCATGTTCAGGCCGACCATGGCCAGGCAGTAGAAGATGCCGATGGCCCAGACATTGGCGATGACTCCCATGAGGAAGAGCGAGATACCGGCCAGTACACCGCCGGAAACAACCCAGGGGGTTCTGCGGCCGAAGACGGAACGGGTCCTGTCGGACAGGTTGCCCACGATCAGGTTGGATACCAGGGATGTCAGAGCCGTGGTGGCGTTGAAGACCCCGGATATGGCCACCTTGGACCCCGGAGCGATGTCGGTCAGGCGTTGGGGTAGCAGGACCGAGGCGACGATGGACAGGGCCATCATCCAGAACAGATTGAAAATGAAGAAGGCCATGCAGTATCGGCTTTTAGCTGCGGTACCGAGCTCCTGCCCGCCTGCTGAATCGGCTTGTGTCATTATCCGACTCCCTCTCTTTCGGTGCGTCTGTGCACAGTGGGGAAGCGCCGTGCTTCCCATATTGTTTTATATCTTATAAATATAAAATAAGCAAGAGGGCAAGTCTTTGCGGGCGGTTCCCATCATGGGAACGGGGCAGAGAAAGGGGCTATGCACGGCCTAGGACGGTCTGTCGGCCAACGGTATGATGATTCTGATGAGTGATGCGAACAGGAAGACCGGTAGCAAGGTGGGCGGAGATCAGGTTGGACGCCTTCCGGGCCGCCCGATTGGCGCCCGCCAGCGGATGGCCCCCGATGAACGCCGCAGACAGATAGCCCAGGTCGCCGCCCAGATGATCGCCTACTACGGCACCTATGGTGTCTCCATGCAGGCCATTGCGGATGCCGTCGGTCTGACCTTGCCGGGACTGCGTCATTACGTCCGCACGCGCGAGGAGCTGCTCTCCCTGGTCATCCAGGTCTACTACGACCAGGGTTCCTTCACCTTTGGATCCAAGCCTGGTGAGCGCGATGAGCTTGCCATTGGTCGAGATCGGGAGGGGCATCCCCTCTATTCGCTGCCGGGTTATCTGCGTCGTCTGATCAAGGAGAACGCCGAGCGTATGGTCCTGGTCATGCTCTTCATGCATTTGGCTGTGGAGGCTCATGATCCGGCTCATCCCGCACACGAATACTACCGTGATCGTCATGCCCGGATGATCGACTTTATGGACGGAATCCGTTGGAAGCTGCCTGAGCCCTATCGGGATCGGTCGGCCTTCCATCGGTTGATTAGAACCGTTTATTGCACCATGGATGGGGTGCAGATCCAGGCGCTGACCAATCCCGACGACGACATGATCGCCCTGTGGACAAAGGCGGAACCCATTCTCTTCCCGTCACCCCAGTGGGATGATTGCCGCTAGAGGGTCGACAGGAATCGGGTTCTGTTTCAGTCCTTGGCGGGGCCTACCAGGGGAGCGATCCTCTTGTCCCAGGCATCCAGGGCCGAGTTGATGACCTGGTGCATGTCGTAGTAAGCGTAGGTGCCCAGGCGGCCGCCGAAGATCACCTTTGGCTGCTGGGCTGCCAGTTGCTTGTACTGGGTGTAGAGGGCCCGGTCGTCGCTGGTGTTGATGGGGTAGTAGGGCTCATCGCCCTTGCCGGCGAAGCGGCTGTACTCCTCCCAGACCACGGTGCGCTCATGGTTCTGCCGGTCGTAGCGTTCGGGGTTGAAGTTCTTGAACTCGATGGCGCGGGTGTAGGGCACGTCAGGATCGGAGAAGTTCATGACCGGGCAGCCGAAGTGGTCGTCCTCGTCGTAGCGGCGCTCCTTGAAGTCCACGGTCCGCCACTTGAGCTCGCCCAGACGGTAGTCGAAGTAGCGGTCGACCGGGCCGGTGTAGACCACGGGGACCTGTCCCACCAGAGCATCCCGGTTCCAGGGCTGGGAGTTGTCGAAGAAGTCGGTCTTCAGGCTCACCTGGATGCGCGGGTCGTCGATCATCCGCTCGAACCAGGCGGTGTAGCCGTCCTTGGGCAGGCCCTCCCAGGTGTCCTTGAAGTAGTGGTTGTCGTAGTTGAACCGCACCGGGAGCCGCTTGATGATTGAGGCGGGTAGCTGGGAGGGGTCGGTCTGCCACTGCTTGGCCGTGTAGTTCTTGATGAAGGCCTCGTACAGGGGGCGGCCAATCAGGCTGATCCCCTGGTCGTTCAGGTTACCCGGGTCGGTCCCGGCCAGCTCGCCGGCTTGCTCCCGGATCAGTTCCCGGGCCTGCTGGGGGGTGTAGTGGGCGTGGAAGAACTGATTGATGGTGCCCAGGTTGATGGGTAGGGGGTAGACCTCGCCCTTGTGGGTGGTGTAAACCCGGTGGGTGTAGTCGGTGAATTCGGTGAAGCGATTGACGTACTCCCAGACCTTGCGGTTGGAGGTGTGGAAGAGGTGGGCTCCATACTTATGGATTTCGGCCCCAGTCTCCTCGTCCATGTAGGAGTAGGCATTGCCGCCGATGTGGTCGCGCACGTCGATGATCCGTACCCGGGCCCCGCTGTGCTCGACCGCCTGCTGGGCCACGGTCAGACCGAACAGGCCAGCGCCCACAATCACCAAATCAGCATCCATGTCAGCCATTCGTCTTAAGCCATCCATCCCTCGTCGCTGTGATGCCGGGCTAGCTATTATCTATTGCCAGGTTCCGGCATGATCCGTGATCAGCCGCTGGAGTACGGCGATCCTGTTGCCTACATGCTAGCGGACAGATCTGGTCAGGGAAGCTGCGGGCGGCAATGTCGACCGAATACGCACCTGGCATGGATGGGTTGGCGCTTTTCAGTGGACAAGTGGAGCCTGTCTGCTATCATAGTGACTTGCTCTCACGTGGCGTTATGTCACCCAATCCCCCCAGGGCAGGAATGCAGCAAGGGTAAGTGGCCTCTGGCGGGTGCGTGGGAGTTTTCCATGTGTGTCCTGCCCGAGCTGGCTGGAGTCGTGAAAACAACGCGTTAGTCGGACGGGGTGTCGGCTGTCGACCCAGGGGTTGGATAGAGTCTTGAGGTATGACCAACAAGCACAAGCAGGGCGAAGCACAGCAGACCTGGTACCGGAGCCCGAATGAGCAGACCGAAGAGGATGGCAGTCATGTTGACCGGGATCCCCTGACTTCTCGCCCACGGATTTCAGCCCTGGTCCTGTGCCTGGTCGCCGGCCTGGCCTGCCTGGGTCTGTCGGCTTTGGTTTGGTGGGCGGCCGTCTGGACTGTGCCCGGGCAGACCTATGACGACATGGCCCTGACCAACTTCCGAGGTTTCCTTGACCAGGCGCCCCTGGTCAAAGCCTACCTGGGACTGTTCACCATCCCTTATGTGACTGTGGTGATCTGCGTGGTGCTGGGTCTTGTAGCCCTGGCGGTAGTTTTGGCCCGCCGCCGGTGGTGGCTGCTTGGCCAGGTCGCGGTTTATGCTCTGGTGGTTTACGGGGCTGCGCGCATTCTCAAACGCTTCCTGCCTCGCCCTGTGCTGATCCATGCCCAGGCCTCCGCAGCCAACTCGGCTCCATCCGGACACACCATCCTGGCTCTGGCGGTGGTCCTGGCCCTGCTCTGTGTGGTGCCGCGTGTTTGGAGGGCTCCGGTCGCCTTGGTGGGGTTCGCCTTTGACCTGTCCGTGGGCTGCTCCCTGGTCCAGGGCGGCTGGCACCGCCCCTCAGACGTAATCATGGGCATTCTTATTCCGGTTGGTCTCTGTCTTATTGCTCTGGCCGCCACTCGAGGCACCGGGATGGATGTTCCTGGGACCAGAATGTCCTCGGCTTCGATCCAGATTGTCTCCACACTGATGTTGGTTGCGGGGTTCCTGGGGGTTCTCTACGCCTGCTATGTTATCTGGCAGGTCAGTCCTGGTCTGGAGATTGGAGCCCGGTGGACGGCCTATGGGGTGCACTGCTCGGCTGTCATAATGATGGCCTCGGTTCTGTCACTGACCTTGGGACTGGTTCTGGCGATGAGGCAGATTACGGCCTCGCCTTTGACCAGGATGGGCCTTGTCGGTCGGCCTCCGGCTCCGCCCCAAAATGACTGAGGTTGATTTTTGGCGTACTGAACGCGTCTGATTTATTCACCATCAAACTCGGGGATCCACACCCGCGCACATAGCCCCTTGATTTGCATGGTGACGGAACCTCGTGAGTAAGATGGCGTGCGAAAGAACACAATATAAGGAGAGGCCATGGCATCCGGCAATAAGCTCGTCATTGTTGAGTCGCCAACCAAGGCAAAGAAGATCGGCGGGTACCTGGGCAAGGGCTACACGGTCATGGCTTCAGTGGGCCATATCCGCGACCTGGCTCAGCCGTCGCAGATCCCGGCCTCCCAGAAGAAGGCCTACGGCAAGTTCGGCGTAGACGTGAACGATGGCTTCAAGCCCTACTACATTGTGGACGATAAAAAGAAGCACACGGTATCCGAACTCAAGAAGGCGCTGAAGAATGCCGACGAGCTCTACCTGGCCACTGATGAGGATCGTGAGGGGGAGGCCATCGCCTGGCATCTGGTCCAGACCCTTAAACCCAAGGTGCCGGTAAAGCGCATGGTCTTTCATGAGATCACTCCAGAGGCCATCAAGAATTCACTCAAGCACACCAGGGACGTGGATGCCCACATGGTCGACGCCCAGGAGACCCGCAGGGTGCTGGATCGGCTCTATGGCTACGAGCTTTCGCCGGTGCTCTGGCGCAAGGTGGGTCCGGGGCTGAGTGCCGGGCGTGTCCAGTCTGTGGCGACTCGGCTGATTGTGGAGCGCGAGCGTGAGCGCATGGCCTTTGTCAAGGCCTCCTACTGGGATCTGCTGGCGCATTTGGTGCAGAAGGATGCCAAGGAATCGGCGTCGTCGAGTGGTTTTCAGGCGCGCATGATCAGCCTGGGGGAGCAGCGGCTGGCGGTCTCCAAGGACTTCACATCCAAGGGTCAGCTGACGCAGGCTGCTGCCAAGGAGCAGGTCCTGCAGCTGGATGAACAGCATGCCCGGAGCCTGGCAGAGGCTTTGAAAGATCAGGACTTCACGGTGACGGGTATGGAGACCAAGCCCTATCGGCGGCGTCCCCAGCCCCCATTCACCACGTCTACCCTGCAGCAGACGGCTGGCAACCGGCTGGGCATGAGTTCCAGGGCTACCATGCGCGCTGCCCAGGGGCTCTATGAGAACGGGTTCATCACCTACATGCGTACCGATTCGGTCACCCTCTCCCAGGAAGCCATCGCAGCTGCCCGCAAGGGGGTCGAGCGTGAGTACGGTGCCGAATATCTTTCGGCCAAGTCCAAGCAGTATGTGACCAAGACCGCCGGCGCCCAGGAGGCCCACGAGTGCATCCGGCCCGCCGGTTCCACCTTCCACAGGCCCCAGGAGCTGGCCGACCGCCTGGCCCCTGATCAGCTTAAGCTCTACACCCTGATTTGGCGGCGAACCCTGGCTTCACAGATGGCCGACGCCACCGGGTCCACAGCCACTATCCGCCTGTCGGCGCAGGCGGGCAGGGAGGGTACGGCCCTCTTCCAGGCTTCAGGCACTGTCATCAAGTTCCCCGGTTTCCTCAAGGCTGTGGGTTCTGGCTCTGAGCAGAGCGATGAGGATTCATCCCTGCCTCCAGTCCAGAAGGGGGATGTGCTTCGCGCCGCCTCCGTAGAGCCTGAGGGACATGAAACCCAGCCGCCTGCACGCTACACCGAGGCCTCCCTGGTCAAGACCCTGGAGGCCAAGGAGATCGGCAGACCTTCCACTTATGCCAGCATTATTTCGACCATCATCGATCGTGGATACGTTTACGAGCGCGGTCGTGCCCTGATCCCATCCTGGCTGGCCTTTTCGGTGGTCAGATTGTTGGAGACCAACTTCCCCAAATACGTGGACTACCAATTCACGGCGCAGATGGAGAACGGCCTGGATATGATCGCCCATGGTAAGGAGCGAGGCAAGGACTGGCTGACTAGGTTCTACTTCGGCTCGGGCCCTGGTGCCGCTCAGAACGCTGACCAGGCTCATCAGGGCTTGCAGGAGCAGGTGGCCCAGCTGGGAGACATCGACGCCCGCAAGATCAACACCATCGAGATAGGGGATGGTCTGCAGGTGAGGGTCGGCCGCTATGGTCCCTATCTTGAAGATACGGCTAACCTGGATGCCGACGGAAACCCTAAGCGTGCTTCGTTGCCGCCCACTATGGCCCCGGACGAGCTGACTGTGGCGGCGGGCCATGAGCTGATTGCAGCCAACGCCGGCGGTCCCCGTCAGCTGGGCAAGGATCCACAGACCGGCGGTCGCGTCGAGGTGCGCAAGGGCAGATTCGGGCCCTATGTGGCTCTGATCAGCCCTGAGGAGGAAACGGCCGAGCAGAAAAAGCCGTCCGGCAAGACTGCACGCACGGCCAAACAGACTGCTCCTAAGCCCAAGATGGCATCGCTCTTCAAGACCATGGATCCGGATACGGTCACCCTGGAGGATGCTCTGAAACTGCTCAGCCTACCTAGGACGGTTGGGAGCATCGAACTGACTGATGCCAAGACGGGAGAAACCAGCCAGGCCACTGTCACGGCCAGCAACGGCCGTTATGGCCCCTATCTGACGGCCACCAAGGCCGATGGCGGCACCGAGACGCGTTCGTTGACCGACGAGGGGCAGATTTTCTCTATCGACCAGGCCGGGGCTAAGGCCCTCTTTGACCAGCCCAAGTACGGGCGGCGTTCCCGGAGCGCGGCCAAGCCTCCTCTTCGTGAGCTGGGTACGGACCCTGACAGCGGCAAACCCGTCACCATCAAAGACGGGTTCTATGGTGTCTATATCACCGACGGACAGACCAACAGGACCCTGCCCAAGCAGTACACGGCCCAGTCCATCGAGCCGGAGGTGGCCTTCCGCCTGCTGGCGGAGAAGCGCGCGGCCGGACCTGCTAAGCGGCGCGGCCGGACCACCAGCAAGTCGACCGCGCGAAAGTCGACTGCCCGCAAGTCGGGGTCCAGCAAATCCACGGCTGGCAAGTCGACCACTCGCGCCCGCAAAACCACAAAGAAGACTAAAACTACCAAGACTTCCAAAACTAGGGAGCATCAGGCATGAGCGATGGTTTGTTCATTTCCTTCGAGGGCGTGGATGGTGCAGGCAAAACCACCCAGGTCCAACAAGCACACAACTATCTGCAGGAGCGTGGCCTGCGATCCCTGGTTACCCGCGAGCCAGGGGGCACCCCTGTCGGATTGACCATCCGGGAACTCGTCCTTCACGGTTTGGCCGCCTTTCCCTCGGTCGCCGTGACCGGGGGTACCGACGTGGTTGACTCTTCCGACGATTTGGCCCCCAGGACCGAGGCCCTGCTCTATGCGGCGGATCGGGCCGAGCATGTGGCCCAGGTGGTGCGCCCGGCTCTGGAGCGAGGAGACATTGTGCTTTGTGACCGCTACCTGGACTCCTCAGTGGCCTATCAGGCCGGAGGCCGTGATCTGTCGGCGGATGTGATTCGTCGGCTGAGCCTGTGGGCCAGTCAGGGCCTTATGCCCAAGCGCACCTACCTGCTGGACGCGGATCCGTCTCAGTCCGAGTCGCGTCTGGATCATGAACCCGATCGGCTGGAGTCGGCTGGCGACGACTTTCAGCAGCATGTGCGTCAGGCATTCCTGCAGTTGGCTCAGAATGAGCCCGACCGGTTCCTGGTTATCGATGCCACCCAATCCATCGACCAGGTCTGGCAGATCATCCAGGACGATTTGGACAAGTTGGTCGAAGGGCGTGAGCTGGATTTGCCTCAGGTCGATGATGACAATGACGAGGCTGACGCCCATGACGATGCCGACGAGGATGAATCGACGGCAGGCTATGAGGACGATGAGCAGGATGCCGAGTCGGATTGGACCGAGGCTATGGATACGCCCGATCAGGCACCGGAGGCTGATGCCGACCAGGACGACCAGGACATGGAGGCAGCGACAGTCGGTGGGGATGCTGACGACGATTCGGTTCCTGTAGGTTCCCGCGCTCGGCGGCTGCTCCGGTCCCGACTCCTGCGGAAGACCCGATGAGCGTCTGGGATGCCATTGTGGGCCAGCAGCCCACGGTCGAGCTACTCAAGCGGACGGTGGCCGCTCAGGCGCAGGGTCATGACGAGGTGGCGCAGTCCTGGCTGATCTGCGGCCCGCCTGGATCAGGGCGTTCCAATCTGGCCCGGGCTTTCGCGGCAGCCCTGATCAGCCCGGATCAGGGATTGAGCGACCAGCCCACCCGCGTCACTCAGCAGGTTCTGGCCGGAACCCATCCGGATGTGACCATACTGTCCACCAACAAGGTCACCATCGGCATCAACGAGGTCAGGGAGCTGATCATGACCTCGGAGCAGATGCCTTCAACCTCGCCTTGGCGGGTCATCATCATCGAAGACGTGGACCGGATGCTGGAGCGGACCACCAATGTGCTGCTCAAGGAGATCGAGGAGCCTGCCGAGCATACAATCTGGCTTCTGTGCGCACCAAGCGCCCAGGACGTGCTGCCCACCATCCGCTCACGGACCAGAGTGCTCAACCTGGCGGTGCCATCCAACACCGCAGTGGCTGATTTCCTGACTGGCCAGGTGGGAGTGGACCGGCCCCTGGCCGCAAAGGCCGCCCGTCTGGCCCAGGGGCACATCGGCATCGCCCGTCTCTACGCCACCAGGGATCAGGTCCTGGCAGACCGTGATGAGCTGGTGGTGGGTCTGCTGGGCCTGCGGCGCGCTTCGGATGCCGTGATCCTGGCTGGCCGGGTGGTGGATGCGGCCCGGGACCAGGCCACCGCCACCGTGGACGATGAGGTGGCCAGGGACGAGCGGGAGTTTCGGCAGATCAACGGGCTTAGGGACAAAGAACGTATTCCCCGGCAGCTGCGTGGGGCCTATCATGCCCTGGGCGGCAAGGATCAGGTTCGCCGTCGGGTCACCAGACTGACTCGGGATGTGCTGGACCGTAACCTAAGCACCCTGGCCAGCGTCTATCGAGATGTGGGCGTCCTGCAGAACGGCGCTGAGGAGAAGGCTGGCCTGGTCAATTTGGAGAACCGGGCGGCAATTGCTGATCTGTCCGTCAGGCTCTCCAGGCAGGGGGCCATTGAACGCATCCAGCTGATTGCCCGGGCTCGCAGGAGGCTGGCTGCCAACGGTTCGCCGCTCCTGGTCTTTGAGGCCCTCTTCTGCACTCTGCTGGTCTGAGTATGAACTTGACCTCGTCGGCCGGGCGGGCGAGAATCGAACCATGAGGATTATCACTGATTTCGGCACTATTCCCGATCGGTACGCCAAGCGCGCCCCTCAGTCCCTTACCCGAAAGGGACGTCCTGTAGTCTCCTTCCCCTTCCGACTCGAGGATGTGCCCCGGGAGGCCCACTACCTGCACTGGATGCTGGTGGATCCTGACTCCGTGCCCGTGTGTGGCTTCCCCTGGATTCACTGGTCCCTGGCAAACCTGCCCATCGAGGCTTTGCTCGCCTTGCAGCCTGAGGGGACCGGAAGCTCTGTTCTGGCGATTCCCGAAGACTTCTCCAGGAATCTGTCTAATCTGATTCCCGGCGTGCCCCAAGGGCGCACCTCGGCAGCCTCACCCCTGGTCATGGAGGAGGAGATCGCTGACGACCCCGCCGTGCTTATGCGTTACAATGGTCCTACGCCTCCGGACCGGGTTCATGACTATGTGCTGTCGGTCTGGGCCACACAAGAGGCTCTGCCGGGTCTGGAGGAGGGGTTCTGGCTGAATGCCCTGGCCCATGCCATCCATTCCGCCCAGCCTGTGGCTGCAGCGGCTCGTGCCTGGCTGCCTGCCGATGCATGAGAATTTGATTTAGCGCACATCCTCTGATAATGGGACTGATATTGGGGTTGTCTGGCACTAGAGTGAGGCCATGCCCCAAGTGCGCAGACGGCCGTCATCCCTGTCTACACACGCAGTCGGGTGGACAGGGGTCCCCCGACCTCTGGGCTGGTGATGACAGTTGACCGCGACCAGATAAAAGGAAGACGTTTACATGCCCTGCACCACGCTTCTGATAGGCAAGCACGCCAGTTACGACGGGTCCACCATCATCGCTCGGAATGAGGATTCAGCCAACGGGGAGTTCCGTCCCAAGCGTTTCGTCCTGGTCACTCCCGACCAGCAGCCCCGACACTACCGCAGCGTGATCAGCCACCTGGAGATTGATCTGCCCAAGGATCCCATGCGTTACACCTCGGTGCCCAACGCCGTGCTCGATCAGGGGCTCTGGGCCGAGGCGGGCGTCAACAGCGACAATGTGGCCATGTCGGCCACCGAGACCATCACTACCAACGAGCGCGTTCTGGGTGCCGATCCGCTGGTTGAGCTCACTCCTGCACAGGGCCGTCCCGGCGATGAGGGCTACCTGGCCGAGGTGCCCGGAGGCATCGGCGAGGAGGATCTGGTCACCATCGTCCTGCCCTATATCCACTCGGCACGGGAGGGTGTCCAGCGGTTGGGCTCCCTGCTGGAGCGCTACGGCACCTATGAGATGAACGGCATCGCCTTCAGCGACGTGGATGAGATTTGGTGGATGGAGACCGTGGGCGGCCACCATTGGATAGCCAAGCGGGTGCCCGATGACTCCTATGTGACCATGCCCAACCAGCTGGGCATCGACGAGTTCGATCTGGACGACGCTTTCGGGGATCAAACCGACCACCTCTGCTCGGCCGACCTGCGGGAGTTCATTGCCGACAACCACCTGAACCTGGCTGTGGAGACAGCTTCGCCCTTCAATCCCCGCGATGCCTTTGGCTCCCATAGCGATTCAGACCATGTATACAACACGCCTCGCGCCTGGTACATGCAGCGTTTCCTCAATCCCTATGACGAGATCTGGGATGGGCCGGATGCCGATCATGCTCCCACCAGCGACAACATCCCCTGGTGCCGCCAGCCCGAGCGTCTGATTACCGTGGAGGATGTCAAATACTTGCTCAGCTCCCACTATCAGGGCACTCCCTACGATCCTTATGGGCGGACCGGCGACGAGCACACCAAGGGGCTCTACCGCCCTATCGGCATCAACCGCAACGACCAGCTGGCCCTGATCCAGCTGCGCCCCTACCGGCCTGAATCCTGCCGGGCCATCCAGTGGATGTCCTACGGGTCCAACGCTTTCAATGCCCTGGTTCCCTTCTATGCCAATGTGGAACGGACGCCTGATTATCTCGCTAACGCTACGGATCGTGTCTCCACCGACAGTCTCTACTGGTCCGATCGGTTGATTGCTGCACTGTGCGACTCGGCTTTCGCTGGCACTTCAGCTGCAGTCGAACGCTACCAGCAGAGCGTTGGAGGCGAGGGCCATCGTCTGATCGCCGCTGCGGATGAACAGGTGGCCAGGCTGGAGGGCGCCGACAAGGGCACGGATAACCCCGAGGTCCGCCAGGTGCTGGAGGCTGCCAATCAGGACATGGCCGACCGTCTGCGCAAGGAGACCGACGACCTGCTGAGCCAGGTGCTCTATACGGTCAGCATGGGCATGCGCAACGGTTATCACCTGTCCGACAACTGAGCCATCCGATCGACAAGGATCATAAAGGAGGAGAGCCTCATGACGGGCTTCGACGATTACGTCAGGCCGTACGGCCTGTTTGACAAGATCGACGCCTTCGGCTACCTGAAGGATCTGCAGGATCATCCGGATATGCCGCGCAAGCATGGCCGGGTGCTGCTGGTTACCGCAGACACCCCGCTCAAGGCATCGCGTGGCGAGGGCAAGACCACCACCACCATCGCTCTGATTGACGCCCTGCGCGCCCGGGGAGTGGACGCCGCCGCCGTCCTGCGTCAGCCCAGCATGGGCATTACCGCTGCCGGGTCCAAGGGTGGCGCCTCCGGTGGCGGCAAGTCCTCCCTGACCCATCCTGAGCTGGTGGACTGGGGACTGTGCGGGGAGATGGCGGCCATCGAATCCGCCCAGAACCTGCTGGTTTCCTTTGCGGAGAAGGCTGTGGACGAGGGCCGGTTGGACACCGTCCTGGTGCCCCGCGTCAGCGAGGTGCCCTCACGGTCCTTGCGGCAGATCACCGTGGACCGAGGCAAGGGCGACCTGCCTGAGCGGACCGTGCTCACTCCCACCTGTGAGCTCATGCAGATTGTGGTGCTCTCCCGGAGCATGGAGGAGATCGAACGGCGTGTGGCCGCCATGATCGCAGGGACCTTGGATGGCCGTCCGGTCACCTTCGGTGAATTTGTGGACCTTTGGCGTATCACCGGCATTCTGACAGACGCGGTCAAGCCAGCCTTCACTCAGACCTTGGAGGGCTCTCCGGTCTATGTGCATGGCGGGCCATTCGCCAACGTTTCCATCGGTATCCCCAGCCTGGTGTCCGTGGAGATGGCCTGCGCCAGGCACGATGTGGTCGTCGTCGAGGCAGGCTACGGAGCCGATGCCGGCGCCCAGAAGTGGCTGGACATCGCCGCACGCGAGTATGGGGCCCAGTGGCCGGCCGCAGCCGTGGTCGTCACCCGTGCCACCACCTGGCGGGACGATCCCAAGCTGAGTTGGCGCTACCCCTTCCATGTGCACCGTCTGGAGGGACTGGGCATCCCCACCTTCCCGCTGATCAACCTCTGGGAGGGCGAGGACGACCAGGTGGATTCCCTGCGTCAGACCGCCGACGGCCTGGGCTTCCGCAGGCCCATCGCAGGCAACCTCTTCCGTGACGGGGGCAAGGCCCTCGAGCCTCAGCTGGACGATCTGATCAAGGCCCTGCAGGAGCCCGTGAACGCCCAGGAGGATACAGCCAGCCTGCATGATATGTCCGTGCCGGATCGGATTCGCTGGATCGCCCAGAGCGCCTATGGTGTGCCGGCTGATCGGGTGGTTGAGCGTGAGGGCTTCCAGGACAGCCTCCAAGCGGCCTCCGACCTCTGCAACAAGGCAGGCATCTCCCTCGACGATTTGGTGGTGGTGGCGGTCAAATCACCGGCTA
This sequence comes from Bifidobacterium sp. M0353, assembly GCF_016100645.1. Classification (NCBI taxonomy): domain Bacteria; kingdom Bacillati; phylum Actinomycetota; class Actinomycetes; order Bifidobacteriales; family Bifidobacteriaceae; genus Bifidobacterium; species Bifidobacterium sp. M0353. The sequence goes on from NZ_JACFSB010000002.1 coordinate 491,786, forward strand.
CCATGACCGACGACGACCGGGCCGACCAGGACAAGCGCACGGTCACTCTGAAGAAAGTCGAGGCCCATACTGGCGCCGGCCTCCTGCAGGTGAACCTGACCACTTCCCTGACCACGCCCATGCCCAAGATCGTCTGAGCAACCTATGCATGGATTCGACAGGTCTGTGACGCGCCGTGTTGCGGGCCTGCCGAAACCGTGTATAGTATCTACTTGGCTCTTGAAAGTGCCCTGCCCCTATAGCTCAGTTGGCTAGAGCAGCTGACTCTTAATCAGCGTGTCCGGGGTTCGAGCCCCCGTGGGGGCACAGAGTCAAAGCCCAGCAGTCGCAATGGTTGCTGGGCTTCTTCATACCCTGGCAATATTCGAAGAATCCAAAATGTATGCTAAATGTATACCAAATAGCATCAGGGGAATTCTGGCACTCCCGGCCTAGGATGAGACCTTGTCGAAGCGGGACACTTTGGGGTCTGCCGATTAAACGATTGCTGAGTTCCCCGCCTTGTTTGTCTGCCGCCCTTCACCTACACGGCGGTGGTCGTGAGGTATCTTGATGATGGCAGAAGAGTAGGGAGCCTGCTCTCTGGCGCAGGCATAAGGGGGCTGGCGTTGACGTATGTGACCATTCGTGATGTGGCTGAGCGGGCCGGGGTATCACCTACCACGGTCTCGCAGATCCTGCACGGCAAAGGCCGCTTTTCGCGCAAGACCAGAGACTTTGTGCTGAGCATGGTCAAGTCCATGGGCTACGTGCCTGATTCACGGGCCCGAGCCATGCGCTCTGATCCGGTCAAGACCGTGGGGCTGTTGGTGCCGGACTTGCGCAACGCCTATTTCGCAGACATGGTTGCCTCCATGGAGGAGGAGCTCTATGCTCGCGGAATTTCGACGCTGATTGGTTCTTTCGGCGAGGATTCGGCTCGACAGGATTCCTTTTTGCGCAACATCATGGGCCAGCGGATCGACGGGGCCATCGTCGTGCCCAAAGGGGTGCCCACCCATGGCATAGAAGATGTAGTCAGGTGGGGGTTGCCCCTGGTCTTTGTGGATCGGCGGGTGCCTGGTCTGACTTCGGTGCCCTACATCGTTTCGGACCCTAGCCAGGGTATACGTCAGGCACTGCAGGCTCTTTTCCGGAAAGGCCATCGCCGGGTCGGCTTCGTCTCGCATTCCTCATTGGCTTCGACCACCCTCTATGAGCGGGAGAGCGCCTTCCGCGAGCTGACTGCCGAGATGATGCCGGACTGTGATTGCCCGGTCGTGGATTGCCAGGGGGAGTATGACTCGCGTGTGGCGGGTCTGGATGTGCTGATGGCTCACCATGTCACGGCTGTCATCTTTGGCTACTCGCCGGATGCCATCACCATGATCGGTCTGATGCAGAGGCGTCGGCTCGTCATAGGTGCGGACATCTCGGTGGTTTCCTTCGATGACATTGAGGTCTTTCGGCTGATGACCCCGCAGGTGTCGGTCATATCCCAACAGGCCCAGGAGATGGGTCGTCGAGGTGTGCGGGAAGTGCTGGAGCTGATCGGGGCCCGTGAGGATGCCGATGATGGTGGCGGGAAGTCTGCTTCGCCACCAGAGGCCGATGTCGGCGGGGATCGGCACATGGTTGCTATTCCCACCATCTTCATTGCCAGGGATTCGGTCGGCCCACTGCACCGCGACTGATGGCGAACCACATACCATACCTGACATTGGACATCCGGTATTGACACGCTGCTGTTGACAGCGATGATTTAACGTTTTATCGTAATCATACGACAGCGATAAAACGTTAAACCAATGGCGTGAACGCTGTACACCGGATGATGATGAAGCGTCGACTTCCCGTGAAATTGCGGGGGAGAGTAATACCGGTCATCAAACCTCACGGTCACGGCGACCGGGCGGTGGGTGACCGCTGATACGGGAATCGATGCTGGCGAGAATGTCGCGCGGCGGCTCGTCTGATTCCGGTTGACGGAAGTTCCGAGAGGAACGGAAACGAGGAAATCAATGGAGAGCCGGAAGAAATCAATTCTATGCGTTGACACGGGTGTGGACGATGCCCTCGCACTTTGCTACGCCCTGTCTCACGAGGATCTTGACCTGATCGGGATCTGTGCCTCCTACGGCATGGCTACTGTCCCCAAGACCTACTCCAACACCAAGCACATTGTGAACAGTCTTGGCAAAGGCGACCAGATTCCGGTTTACATGGGATCTGAAAAGCCATTGCAGCGTGATCGCGAATATTCGGGCACTTTTCATGGCATGGATGGACTGGGCAATCAAAACCTTCCTGATATCAGTAGCGATGCCACTCCAGAAGAGTCAGTCGACTTTATCGTCGACAGCATCAAACGTTACGGGGAAGACCTGCAGATCATCACCACTGGTCCCATGACCGACATGGCCAAGGTGTTGCTGCGATTCCCCGACGGTCCACTTCCTGGTTTCAGCATGGTCAGCATGGCCGGTGCAGCTATAACTCCAGGGAACTGCAATCTTTATTCCGAGGCGAATGTGATGGTTGATCCAGAAGCGGCCAAGATCTGCTTCGAATCGGGAGTACCCATCACCATGGTTGGCTTGGATGTCACCAGGAAGACTCTGCTTACTGGGAAGGAATTGAAGGTCTGGCAGAGTTATGACAGTGAAAGCGCCAAGATTCTCAGTAAGGCCGTGGGGTTTTATCTTGAGGCCTACCGGGTTCACCACCCCTATCTGGCGGGCTGTGCTTTGCATGATCCTCTGGCTGTTGGTGTAGCCATGCATCCTGATCTGGTCACTACCATCCCGATGAACATCACCGTCGTGACTTCTGGGGAAGCCGATGGCGATACCGTGGAGAACCTGGACAAGGTGGCCGAAGAGCCTACCACCAAGGTGGCCCTGAGCGTGGACGGCGAGCGGTTCATGAAAGACTTCTACGCCCACATGGACGCGGTACTTCGCTAGGAAAGGCAATTGAGAGCAATGAACGAGAAATCTACCGACGAGCTTGAGGAGTCGTTGATCCTCAAGGCCATGCCTTTCATGATCTTCATCTGCTTCATGCAGGTCTTCAGCGATAAGATGTTTGGCATCGTTTCGCCTGACATTGCCGGGACTTTCGCTCTTTCCCCGGCTCAGGTGGGTTGGCTGACGACCATAGCATCCCTGGTATTCGGCGTGGGCGGCGCCATCTATTCCACGCTGTCAGACGATGTATCGCCGCGAAAGCTATTCACTGTCGGAACGGCCATGTTCGGCATCGGCTCCATCCTGATGGTAGCCTTCCAGTTCTCTTTCTGGCTGATCATCGCCGCCAGATCGGTGCAGGTAGCAGGCGCTGCAGTTATTCCTGGATGTTTCGTGGTCTTCGTGCGCAAGTATCTGTCTGCCGATAAGCAGGCCAAGTACCTTGGTTTCAATACAGCCATGTATCAGCTGTCAGCTGCCTTGGGTGCGGTGTTCGGCGGATTCGTCAGCAAGTACCTGTCATGGCAGATGACCATGATTGTGCCTGTTATAGTGCTCATCGCCCTGCCGGCCGTTCGCAAATATCTTCCTGACAAGGCCAAGGAGACCGGCAAGCAGCCTGCCGAACGTATGAATGTGGTTTCCATTGTGATCTTTTCGATTGCTTTTGCGTTGATCCTTATGGCCATCAACAAGAACACGATTATGTGGTGGGGCTTGGCGCTTGTATCCGTCGCGGTCTATGTGATCTGCTCCAAGATGGTCAAGAACCCCATCATTGATATCACCCTGTTCAAGGTACCCAAGTTGGTGTCGGGGTCGCTTGTCGGCGCCATTGTCTACGGGGTGCAGATGTCGTTCTTCTTCGTCTTCCCCTTCCTTATCAAGGCCAATTATGATGTGAGCAGCGCGACCGTCGGCATGATGTACCTGCCTGCTAACATCTGTGCATTTCTCTCTGGCATGTCATCAGGATTCATCACCAATAAGATTGGCTCGAAGAAAGGCTTCCAGGTGGGATGCCTGATCATCCTGCTCTCACAGTTGATGTTCGGATTCTGCCTAGGCGGGAACATCATCTTCATGTGGATAGCCCTCGCTCTCTTCGGCGTTGGCTATACGGTTATCTACCCGGCATATAATTCGATTCTGCCGAATTCTCTGCCCAATGATGTTGTTGGTCGGTGCATGGCTGTCAACAATCTGCTCAACCGACTGATCAACACGGCCATGATAGCCGTGGCAGGCGTGCTCATGTCCGGCTCTGGCCTGGCCAAGAAAATCATTCCTGCCATGGGCCACACAGATAAGTCATTCATCTATTCCAATGTCTGCTTCATCTTTGCGGTGGTCATTGTCATTGGCATGGTGTCCTACTACTTCGTCTTCAGGAACGTGAAAGAGGACAAGCAGCAGGCCTGACGAGAATATTGCGAATTCATCGGCATTTCATGACCGGTTCCCTGCTGTCGTTTGGACTGGTGGGGAACCTGGCATGGACCCGTAGCGCCAGGAGAGTATCTCTTGGCGCGGGAAGGAACCATGATGAAACGTGGTTTGCGATATGACTTCTCGCTGCTGGCCCTTCTGCTCATACCAGTAGGCGTCTCGGTCAACGTGGTGGGCTACCAGCTGTCCTCGATTCTGAAATTCCCCATTTTCATAGATCAGATAGGCACCCTCTTTGTATCAATGCTCGGCGGCCCTTGGGTGGGCTTGGTGACGGGACTCATGGGCAATGTGATCAACGGCATGCTCAATCCTGTGGCCTTCCCATACGCATTGGTTGCCATGACTACAGGGTTTGTGGCCGGGCTGCTCTCCCGCTGGCGGTGGTATACGAACATCGTCGGCGCAGTGGCCGCCTGCTTCGTAATCAGCATTGCGGCGGCCGTGGTCAAGGCGCCGGTCACCATAGCTGTCTTCGGCGGGGTCACTGGCGCCGGCAGCGATTTGCTCACGGCAGCCTTGCTGGTGACGGGGACCAGCCTGATCAAGTCGGTTTTTTCGACCAGCATCTTCACTGCTGTGGCCTCCACAGCCATCGACGTCTCGGTCAGCTGGGTGATTCTGCGCAAATTGCCAGACAGGTTTCTGATCAAGTTCAATTACGGATCCCCCTATGTCAGGAAGGTTGCCGCGGCATCATGACTGGTTTCATAGACCGACTGTATCCGTCCTCCAAGGCGGCCATGGTACTACTTGCCATTATTGTCGGCATCTTCACCCCTGGGTACCTTCTGCAATATGCCATGTTCCCGGTTTTCCTGCTGTTGGCGATCATGGCCGGTAACGGCATGAGGTTCTTCAAGGCCTTCCTCTCCTCCGTAGGCACGGTCGTTCTGGTGATCTTCCTGGTCCAGGTCTTCATCGTCCGCTATCCAGACAGCGCGCATATCTGGGCATTTATCGCCTTGTCTCCCACAGGACTGGACAAGAGCCTGGGAATCACTTCCAGGATCGTATCCAGCGCTTCGGCCATCATGTGGTACTTCCAGGTGACCACGCCAAAGGACATGGTCTACGCCATGGAACAGGCGCATCTGCCCAAGAAGGTCACGTTCGTGATCATGTCGACCATTGGCATGGTCCCTCAGGTGATCAACCGTTCCAGGACCATTATGGATGCGCAGAAATCCCGTGGCATCGAGACCGAGGGCAACGCCTGGGCACGGGTGAAGTTCTTCGTGCCCATGTTGGGACCATTGATTTTCTCCCTGATTCAGCAGACCGAGGAACATGCTCTGGCCTTGCAATCCCGTGCTTTCCTGGCGCCTGTTCCCAAGACCTCCCTCTATCGCCTGGACAAACACACGATCGACCGGGTGATTCAGGTGATCTGCCTGCTGCTGTTGATCCTGTTCATCGTATGGAGGGTCTGGAAATGAGTGTCATCAGTCTGGAACATGTGGGATACCGTTATCCTCTGGGCCGTGAGGATGCCGTGCGTGATGTCTCCTTCCAGGTGGAGCAGGGGCAGGTCTGTGCGCTTCTAGGTGCCAACGGGTCGGGGAAGACCACTATCTGCAATCTGATCCGCGGCTTCATACCACGCTTTTATCGGGGAGAGCCGACGGGTCTGGTTCAGCTGGCAGGACGGCCTGTGGAGCAATACGACGACGCGGAACTGACTGAAACCGTCGGCTACTCCTTTCAGAATCCTTTCACGCAGATGTCCGGCGTCAAGGACAATGTGCGGGAGGAGATCGCCTATGCACTGGAGAACCTGGGCATAGAGAGGGATGCGATGGCCGCGCGCGTGGACGACATGATAGAGCTGCTTCATCTGGGCGACATCGCCGATGCCAATCCGCTGGAGCTGTCCGGAGGGCAGCGGCAGCGAGTGGCCATTGCCGCAGTACTGGTGACGGACCCACCCATCGTCGTTTTGGATGAACCCACCTCCCAGCTGGATCCGCAAAGCACCGAGGATGTATTCAACATCATCGCTCTGCTCAAGCGACAGGGCAAGACCGTCATCCTGGTTGAGCACAAGATCGATCTGGTGGCCCGTTACAGTGACCTGGTCATCCTCATGGAAGACGGCCGGGTGGCCATGAGTGGGCCAGCGCGTCGTGTGCTGACCGATCCACAGGTCTTGGATCACGGTGGTCAGTTGCCGGAGGTCACCCGCTTCTTCCTGGAACGCAACCAGAAGCTGGGGTTGAATGATCCCGTGCCGCTTTCGGTCGAGGATGCCATAGAACGCTACGGACGGAAAGGGGGCTGAAGATGGCCTATCTTGAGTTGGACAAGGTCGGATATACCTATCCAAACGGGTATCAGGCTCTGCGGGAGGTCAGCCTGTCATGCGAGCTTGGGGAAGCTGTTGCCATCATCGGCCGCAACGGGGCCGGCAAGACCACCATGGTCAAGCTTATGAACGGACTGCTCAAGCCCACGCATGGTCGCGTCATGGTGGACGGGACCGCCACGGATCAAGAGGATGCCGCCCATGTGGCAGCCAAGGTCGGCTATGTCTTTCAGAATCCGGACGACCAGATCTTCCAGGACAGCATCCGCCGAGAAATAGCCTATGGGCTGGTGAAAAAGCATGTTGCCCGGGACCGTATCGGGGGGCGGGTCGCTTGGGCTGCTGAAGTCTGCGGTTTGGAAGACAGCTTGGATTCCCATCCCTATGATCTTCCCTTCTCGCAGCGCAAGTTTGTCACCATAGCATCGGCTTTGGTCATGGATCCCCGGGTGCTGATTCTGGACGAGCCTACCGCCGGTCAGGACAGGGCAGCTACGGACCTGCTGGCAGGGATAATCCAGCAGGTGACGGCAATGGGCAAGACAGTTATCACCATCAGCCATGACATGGAGTTCGTTACCCGTCATTTCCAGCGTGGCATCGTCATGGCCGACAGACGGATCCACATGGATGGGCCCATCGATCGAATCTTCAGGGACGATGATCTGCTTGAACAGGCCCATCTGGTCCGTCCCTACCTGGCGCAGCTAGCTCAGGCCTGGGGCTTCCATGACGTGCTCACCTCCGAGGATTTCATGGCGGCCCTGCCGCAGACATCATTACTGACGAATCGGTGATATTGCCCCCCCCCCCCTCCCCCCTGGGACAATGTTCCGGCAGTCTACGCAGTCCAAGTGACTGGTTGATCGGAATTCAACGAATTATTCGGATCAATGGAGATCGTGAGCGCTTCTCGGACTGGTGTCACCACATGTTTTTATTGAATGATGCCCATGCCTTGGCCCATGTATGACCGGTTGGTGTGAAGGATCGAGTGGAATATTCGCTCATGACCAGGTTGGCCGCTGAATGTGTCGGGAACGGCGCGGTCGCCGACGTGGATCTGGAGGGCACCAAGGGCCACCATTCCCGCTGGCTCACTATTGTCATGGCATGGGATATGGCTTCGGAGTCATGTTTCCCGTGCTCATGCCCGGTGGGATATCCGGAGCCCACATCAATCCGGCCATGACTTTGGGGCAAGCCATCATCGGCATCTCCTCATGGAGCCAGGTTCTGCCTTATATTCTGGCGTAGCTGGTCGTCTACGTCTGCTACTTCCCGCACTACCGCGTAACTAAGGAGCCTGTGCCGATTCCGGGCACCTTCTGCACCACTGATGCCTCGGGATCACCTGTCGATTATTTTGTCAATGAGTTCTTTGGCTTGGCACCCCGGTGCTGGTCCTGGGAGTCCTCTGCTGTCTGCAGGGGCCATGGGGATCTAAGGGGTTGGCTGCCGCCTCCATCATCGTCGGCTTGATCGTCTGGGGGGGGGGTGGGGGTCACCTCTCTGGGCGGTCCCACCGTCCCCGGTCTGAACCCCACAGGCGATTTGGTGCCGCGCTTCCTGCACTGGATTCTGCCCGTGCCCAATTAGGGGGACTCACGCTGAGGCGAGGCTTGGATTCCGGTGGTGGCGCCCATCATTGGTGCCATCGTAGGAGCCGTGATTTTCAAGAGTCTTTTCGCTGCCTGATCAGCGGCTTGGTGACAAGGTCACATGCTTTGTTTTGGAGGTTCAGGACCTTATTCATTGCATAGTCAAGCCTGTGCGTAGTCAGGCTTGAATGGTTCGACCTGCCATGGATATGATTGACCATATATGCCCGATTCCTCGCAATGAGCGCATCGGAGATGGGAAGGCAGGTACGACCATGGGGCGTCTTCAAGGCAGGAAAGAGCGCGAGCCGTTTGTGCTCGAGCATGCCAGTATCGCGACCGGTGACGAAAAAGGCACGGTCCAGAAGGACATGTCCGTTCTGGTATCCGCGGACGGCCGGATAGAGCAGGTCTGCCCGACCCCACTGGCCTACGTGCCTTCCGGATATCATCGGATCAACGCTACGGGCAAGTTTGTGGCTCCCGGACTCATAAACGCCCATACCCATCTCTTTGCCGACGGCAAGCCCCTGTCTGGCGGTACGGACCTGTCGCCGCGTGTGGTCGACGCTGCTTTGAAAGTGGTGCACAGTCCTGCCGGCAGAGTCTTTATGGACGCCAGGATCAAGGGCAACGTCTCCACGCTGCTCAATTCGGGAGTGACGACCATTCGTACCCTGGGTGATGTGGGCTATGAGGCGGTTCGTCTGCGCGACAGGATTGATGCTGACGAGCTGACCGGCCCCCGCATGTTGGCTGCCGGCCCCCTCCTGGCGATTCCCGGAGGGCATGGCGATCCCTTCATCGCCCTGTCCTGCTCCTCTCCTGAAGAGGCCAGGCGTCGGACCAGGGAGAACCTGGATCACGGGGTCAATGCCATCAAGGTGGCTGCGACCGGCGGCGTCACCGATGCCACCAAGCTTGGCGAGGCCGGCAGCCCGCAGATGACCGAGGAGGAAATGGCCGCCGTCTGCGATGAGGCCCATGAGTTTGGCGTGCTCGTCGCAGCACACGCTCAGAGCCCCGAGGGGGTCAAAGCCGCTCTCAAGGCTGGCGTGGACACCATCGAGCATGGCAGTGCCCTTGACGACGAGATGATCGGGCTCTTCCTTGACAATCCGCGCTCGCTTCGTGGCTTCTCGGCCTTGGACCCCACCTTGTCCGCCGGGCTGCCGCTGGTCAAGATCAGTCAGCAGGAGCTGGGAATCAGCGACATAGTTCGTGGCAATTCCGAGCTTGTCGTCGACGGCATGGTCAAGAGCGCCAAGCAGGCTCATGAGAACGGCATTGCCGTCGGCGTCGGCACCGACACCGGCATGACCTTCGTGCCCCAGTACGGCACTTGGCGAGAACTCGACTATCTGGTGCGGTACGCTGACTTCACTCCGGCGCAGGCCTTCCACGCCGCCACCCAGGTCAATGCCCGAAACCTGGGCTTTGACAATGTCACCGGCTCTGTCGACACGGGCAAGGATGCGGATCTGATCGTCCTTGACGAGGACCCTGCCAAGAATGTGCGGACACTGGCTGATCCCAAGCTGGTCATCGTTCGTGGCAAGCCGGTCTGGCGTCCTGAGGTCAAGCACTTCGAGGAAATCGACCGCCTACTCGACAGCTTCTGACCATTTGTCTTGAGGCCTTCAGAGGTGTGTACTCATCTGGCTCACTGATGATTCATCGATGACCGGATGGTATGCAAGCATGTCGGTATGCACAAGGGAGAACCGAGAGTGGACCAGGCCGGTCAGGCCAAGGTCGTAGGAAGGTTGGCGCCTTCGCCGACCGGGCGAATGCATCTGGGCAATATCTATGCATGTCTGGCGGCCTGGCTTGGTGTCAGGTCACAAGGGCCTGGCGGGGTTCTGCGGCTTCGTATAGAAGATATAGATACACCACGGGTGGTCAAGGACGCTGATCGCTGGATCATGGACGACCTGGCATGGCTGGGATTGGATTGGGATGGCGAGGTGGTCTACCAGTCCCAGCGCGCCGATGCCTACACTCAGGCATTGAATCAGCTGGAATCGCAGCAATTGGTAGGCGGGCAGCCGCTGATTTACCCCTGCTTCTGCTCCCGTGCCGACATCCGTGCGGCATCGGCGCCGAATGAAGGCGACGGATTCATCGTCTATCCGGGCACTTGCCGAGGACTTTCCCCTGAGGTGGTCAGTGAAAGGCTGGCCCGGGCGCAGAGGCACAGCCTGCGAATCGCAGTCCCTGATCAGCCCGACGAATCGGATGCCATCTGTCGCTTCGACGATTTGGTTTTTGGCCCCCAGTCCTTCGATTTGTCCAGGCAGGTCGGTGATGTGGTCGTCAGACGTTCGGATGGTTTGGTTTCCTACCAGCTGGCGGTGACGGTGGATGACCTGGCCATGGGCGTCAATCAGATCGTGCGGGGAAGGGACCTGCTGAGGTCCACGGCCATTCAGATGTGGATCCGGAATCATCTTCAGCCGCAGGCTCCTCGCGTTCAGTATGCCCATTTGCCGCTGATCGATGGCGTGGACGGCAGGAGGATGTCCAAGCGTTTCGGCTCACCGGACCTGGGATCACTGAGAAGAGACGGCTGGTCGTCCAGGCAGGTGTTGGGGGTCTGTGGCTGGCTTCTGGGACTCCTGGACCGTCCCAGACCTGCCAGTGCGCAGGAACTGTTGGATGGTTTCACGTGGAACACTCTGGCTGCTGACCGCAGGGACCGACAGCTGGATCTGAGCGGGCTGAACGTTTCTGACACAAAGCCGAGTCTGTAGTTTCTTCGACCCGAATTAGGTCGCTCGTTTCCGACATCCGCTTTCTCCCGGGCTTGTGGGTTTGTCGGTATGAGCCACTGGCTACCATGGCCTCAGTCAAGGCTTCCGGATTTTAAGGAGGTAGCGGGTCATGGTCGCCTATATGGACCACAAGGATCTGGGCAATCGGCAGATCGGCAGGGAACGGGCCGGGCAGATTGCGGATGGGGTCAAGCGTGTGGCCGACAGGATCGCCAAAGCGGAAGACTCCGCTGGTCGAAAAGAAGGCTCGGTAACCCTGCTGGCGGCCACCAAGACCCGCGATGTGGGCGAGATTATGGCAGCCATCGATGCAGGGGTGCGTCGGATCGGCGAGAACCGTCCCCAGGAGGTCACCGCCAAGGCCCAGGGATTGCTGGAGCTCTGTCGGGACAGGGGACTGGCTCTTGGCACCGACCTTGTAGACAGTGATTCATCAAGCACCAGTCTGGGCTTCCACCTTATTGGGCAGCTCCAATCCAACAAGATCAATAAGATCCTGCCATATGTCGACACGGTCGAGTCGGTCGACGGGTCCTCGCTGGCTCGGAAGCTGGCCACGCGGGCACTGGCTGCAGGAAGAACTATGGGCATACTCCTGGAGGTCAACGAGTCCGGCGAGCAGGCCAAGTCGGGATGTGCTCCGGACCAGGCCCTGGATCTGGCCTATGAGCTGGCTGCTATGGAGGGGATTCAGCTTAAGGGGCTGATGACCGTAGGTGCGCATGTGGATGATGAGGCCATCATCAGGAGCGGATTCGCCCATTTGCGCGGTCTGCGCGACCACATCAGGGATTCGGGGGAGCCGGGCACCGACACCTGCACCATGCTGTCCATGGGAATGACCGGAGACATGGAGTATGCGGTGGCTGAGGGGTCTACCGAGGTCCGTGTAGGCACAGCCATCTTCGGCCCACGGGCGTTTATCTGACCAGCCACCATTCGTTTGGGAACCCGATCCCGTCAAGAGGCCCGGCCTGGGGCTAGACTGTGCCCTATGAGAATCGCGCGTTTTTCCTACAAGGACACCCCACGATACGCCTTCGTGCAAACCGACAAGCAGGACGGCAAGGATTACCTGGTCGAGCTGAGCGGCTACCCCCTGACCGGCCAGCAGGTCGAACCCACCGGCAAGCGTTACCCATTGGACGACGAGGATGTGCGGCTGCTGGCCCCGGTCATCCCCTCCAAGATCTACGGAGCAGCCAAGAACTACCGCGCCCACGCCGCCTACATGGCTGAGCATGGCCAATCCTCGAACCCGGAGCCACCGGAGAAGCTCATGCTCTTCATGAAGCCCTCCACTTCGGTCATCGGTCCTGACGACCCCATCGTCAAGCCCTCTTACAGCAAGGACATGAATTACGAGCCCGAAGTAGCCGTTGTCATAGGCAGGATGGCCCGGAAGGTGAGCGTCAACGAGGCCATGGACCACGTGCTGGGCTACACCTGCGTCAATGACGTGACCCTGCGTGACCTGCAGAAGAACGACCCAATGTGGACCCGCTGCAAGGGCTTTGACACCGCCTGCCCCCTCGGGCCCTGGATCGAGACCGACCTGGACTATCGGGATGCGAAGATCTCCTTCAGGCTCAACGGGGAAGATGTGCCTGAGGCCAGCGGCACCACCGCCAACCTGATCCATTCCATCCCTGAACAGATCGCCTTCATCTCCAGCTTCGCCACCCTGCTGCCCGGCGATGTCATCATGACCGGTACCCCTAACGCCACAGGTTCGTTGAAGAACCGTGATGAGGCCACGGTCCAGGTGGAGGGAATCGGATACCTGCGCAACGTGGTCATCGATGAGTAGCAAATAACAGGAACAAAGCAAGGTAAAACTTGAGTCGTTTAGGCTCAAGTTTGGGAATAGGTATCCTCCTTTCGCTGTTGTAGAAGACAGATGAACCCGTGACGAGGCCGGGTGAATGATTCGGCTGGCCCCGCCAAGAATGTTGGAGGATGCTCTATGAACGAAAACTTCACCACCATGGCTCAGCAGGCCATCGGCGATGCCATCCAGTCGGCCTCGGCGGCCGGCAACCCCCAGGTGGATGTGCTCCACCTGCTGGACTCCCTGCTGCGTCAGCAGTCCGGCGTAGTTCCCGGACTGATTCAGGCAGCCGGTGGTGACAGTCAGCGGGTCGGAGCCGAGGTCCGTCAGGCCCTGGTGGCTCTGCCGTCAGCCAGCGGATCCACGGCTTCGCAGCCCGATGCCAGCCGTCAGCTCAGCATGGCCCTGGCTCAGGCCGAGAAGGAAATGCAGGCCATGGGGGACGAATACGTTTCCACCGAGCACCTGCTCATCGCCATCGCCCAGGGTCCCTCGCAGGCCGCCGATATCCTGAACCGGAACGGCCTGCAGGCCGACACCCTGCGCAAGGCCGTGCCCCAGGTGCGCGGCGGTGCCAAGGTGACCAGCCCTGACGCCGAGGGCACCTACAAGGCCCTGGAGAAGTATTCCACCGATCTGACCGCCCAGGCCAAGGAGGGCAAGCTGGACCCGGTCATCGGCAGGGACCAGGAGATTCGTCGTGTCATGCAGATCCTGTCCCGGCGGACCAAGAACAACCCCGTCCTTATCGGCGAGCCCGGTGTGGGCAAGACAGCCGTGGTCGAGGGTCTGGCCGAACGCATCGTGGCTGGTGATGTGCCCACAACTTTGCAAGGCAAGAGGCTGATCTCCCTGGACCTGAGCTCCATGGTGGCTGGCAGCAAGTACCGTGGCGAATTCGAGGAACGACTCAAGGCCGTCCTCAATGAGATCAAGAGCGCCAACGGTCAGGTCATCACCTTCATCGACGAGATCCACACCATCGTCGGTGCTGGTGCCGCCGAGGGTTCCATGGATGCTGGCAACATGCTCAAGCCCATGCTGGCCAGGGGTGAACTGCGCCTGATCGGCGCCACCACCTTGGACGAATACCGTGAGAATATCGAGAAGGATCCGGCTCTGGAGCGCCGCTTCCAACAGGTCTTCGTGGGCGAGCCCTCCGTGGAGGACACCGTGGCCATCCTGCGTGGTCTCAAGCAGCGTTACGAGGCCCACCACAAGGTGACCATCGGGGATGATGCCCTGGTGGCTGCGGCCACCCTGTCCAACCGGTACATCTCGGGTCGTCAGCTGCCCGACAAGGCCATCGACCTGGTTGATGAGGCCGCTGCCCACCTGCGGATGGAGCTGGACTCTCAGCCTGAGGAGATCGACGAGCTTCAACGTCGTGTCACCCGTCTGGAGATGGAGGAGATGCAGCTGAAGAAGGCCGATGACCCGGCCTCCAAGGACCGTCTGAGCAAGCTGCAGGCCGAGCTGGCGGACTCCCGCGAGAAGCTGGGCGGTCTCAAGGCCCGTTGGGAGAACGAGAAGGCCGGTCACAACAAGGTCGGTGACCTGCGTGCCCAGCTGGACGCCAAGCGGGTCGAGGCCGACAAGGCCACCCGCGAGGGTGATCTGGAGAAGGCCTCCCGCATCCTCTACGGGGAGATCCCTGGCATCCGCAAGCAGCTGGCCCAGGCGGAGAACGCCGCCGAGCAGGCCAAGAATACCGCCAATGATGCGGGTCCCGATGGGGCTGACATTGCCGGCGGTCCGGCCCAGGAGCCCATGGTTCCTGACCATGTGGATGCGGATTCCGTGGCGGAAATCGTCTCTGACTGGACCGGCATCCCTGTGGGACGGCTCATGGAGGGCGAGAACGAGAAGCTCCTGCATATGGAGGACTACCTGGGCAAGCGGGTGGTCGGCCAGCAGGAGGCCATCCATGCAGTATCCGACGCAGTTCGGCGCTCGCGTGCCGGCATCGCCGACCCTGACAGGCCTACCGGATCCTTCATGTTCCTGGGCCCCACCGGCGTGGGCAAGACGGAGCTGGCCAAGGCCCTGGCCGACTTTCTCTTCGACGACGAGAAGGCCATGGTCCGCATCGACATGTCAGAGTATATGGAGAAGGCCTCGGTCTCCCGCCTGATCGGCGCTGCCCCCGGCTACGTGGGCTACGAGGAGGGTGGCCAGCTGACCGAGGCCGTACGTCGGCGGCCCTACTCGGTGGTCCTCTTCGATGAGGTGGAGAAGGCCAACCCTGAGGTCTTCGACCTGCTTCTGCAGGTTCTGGACGACGGCAGGCTGACCGATGGCCAGGGCAGGACGGTGGACTTCAAGAACACCATTCTGATCATGACCTCCAACCTGGGCTCACAGTTCCTGGTCCGGGACGACCTGGATGAGGAGGCCAAGCGCAAGGCCGTCATGGACGCGGTGCACGCCAACTTCAAGCCCGAGTTCATCAACCGGCTGGACGATCTGGTCATCTTCCATCCGCTGACCCGCGACGAGCTGGGTTCCATTGTGGACATCCAGGTCAAGCAGGTGGCCCAGCGGCTGACCGACCGGCGCATCACCCTGGATGTCACCGATTCCGCTCGGGAGTGGCTGGCCAACATGGGCTACGATCCGGCCTTCGGCGCTCGTCCTCTGCGTAGGTTGGTCCAGACCGAGGTGGGCGATCAGCTGGCCAGGATGCTGCTGGCTGGCAAGGTCCACGACGGCGACACGGTCCTGGTGGACCAGACCGGTGGCGATCACCTGGAGTTGACCGCCTGGCCCACTGAGAATCTGGTCGATGACTCGGTCACGGTCGACGATGTGACAGCTGATGGCGATGCCGACGATGGCGGACGCGATGGTGGCCGTGGTCGTCATGCCGCGCGTGGCGACGATCAGGGTCAGGCCCGGACTCGCTGAGATAAATTAGGGTCGGCACCAAGGGATTATCCCGGTACCGACCCCGATTTGCATCCTATGGTATTTTTGCCGATTCAATCCATAGCTGCAGCCGGGTCCTTGCCCTCTTGCATGGACTCCCACTGGCTGTCGACGATGATCTGAGGGCGCCGTGCAGCGACTGTCGGAAGCTGGTCCGTGTCGATCAGGGCGAGGTGCAGCCAGCGGCGGCGCAGGTGCCGCAGCCGGTGCAGACGACGAACGTTGAGCATGGCCAGGATGGTGGATAGGGCCCCTGTTACTGCTGCGATCATGGGGTTGAGCATCCAGCCCAGGAAAGGTTGGCAGATTCCGGTGGCAATCACCAGGGCGATGATGTTGTAGATGGTGGACCAGGTCAGGTTCTGCCTGATGACCCGGGTGGTGGCTCGGCTCAGTTCTATGGCCCTGCTGGTCCCGTCCAGGTCGCCCTGGTGCAGGATCAGGTCCGGCTGCGGCAGGGCGATGTCGTCTGCGGCATCATCCGTGTCAGCCTGGAGTTTTGGACCCAACGTGATGCCCACCTGTGCTCTGTCCGTCAGCCCGGGATCCGCTGTGGTCCCAGCCGCCAGAGCCACCAGGCTGGTTCGCCCCTGCTTTGCGGCGGAGGCGGTGTCTTGGCCGGTCCGATCCGCTGGGATGCCTCTGCTGGTCCGGGTCAGGTCGTGATTGAGCCGATCCATGCACTCGCGCTTGCGCTCGGGGGTCAGCCGGGTGATCAGCATATCCACACCCGCCTGACGGGCTGCCCGCTCAATCCTGTCGTCCGGCTGTCGGCTCCCATCCAGGATCAGGCTGCGTACCCGCAGGGAACGTAGATGGGTGGCGGTCCGGGTCAGGGATTCCGCGTTGACTCCCTGGCCCTCCGAGTCGGCGGTATCCAGCAGAGAGGAGTCGTCCAGGATCAGGCTGCGTACCCGGCCCAGGTGGTTCATGGCCCGTGGCGAGGTGAAGAGCAGACCATGGGCCAGGCCCGTCTCCAGGCTGGTTCGGAAGGCCATAGGGATGGTCATGGCTGCGACGGCGGGGCAGGCGATGGTCAGTACACAGACTGCATTGCCTACGGCGTGGGCCAGGTGGGGTTGCGGTCCCAGCATGAGCCAGAGCATGAAGGTCCAGGCAGCCAGAATCATGATCAATGCAATGGCTGTATGGACGATACGATCCATCCTGCGCATGGCGGGGGATCGCTCGACCAGGGCCTGGGGAATGATTTTCACGAGCCTGGCTGCATAGGTGTTGTCGCCGGCGGCATCCACGCGGATGGACAGTCGGCCCTCCAGGACCTTGCTGGAGGCCAGGATTCGGTCGCCGGGTCCGCATGGCCGGGGTCTGTCACCGCCTGTCAACTCGCTGTCGTCCACCAGGGCCGACCCTGACTCCACAACCCCATCGGCGGCTGGGCGCTCTCCTGTGCGTACCAGGAGCAGATCGCCTGGGTGGATCCGGTCGCGTGCAAGGATTTGGGCGGGAACCGTCTGCGGATGTTCGGAATCGGCCACCAGACCTGAGGCTGGCCGGATCTCTGTCAGGTGGTTCAAGGAGGCCACCAGGGAGGCTTCCATTCTGGTGCCGATGACCCGGGCCAGCAAGAGGAGGGTGATGACCACGCCGACCAGATCGAAGTAGGGGGATCGGGAGCCCTCAGGCAGCAGGGACCCGGCCAGGCAGGTGGCAAGGCTGTACAGGTAGGCCAGGCTTGTGGCCAGCATGGCCAGAAGATCGGGGCTGCAGCGGTGCTCGGTCATGGCCGTCCACCCGTCCATGAGTATTCCGCGGCCGCAGTAGAAGATGACCGGGGTTATCAGAATGGCCTGGACCCAGGGACTGGTCAGCCAGGAGGGAATCAGATCGGGGCCGAAGCGATCGAACAGATCCAGAACCAGGACGGGCGCGGTCAGCAGGGCGCTTACAATGGTCGGCCTGAGCAGACGGTGGCTGCGGGAGTCCAGATCGGCCCCCCATTTGCCCCAATCCTCGGGATCGCGCCAGGGGCGTTTGGTCGGGGAGTCCGCGCCTGCATTCTGGTCGTTGGCGTGGGCCGACGGCATAAGGAAGTACCAGATGATCAGCCAGGTGACCGCACAGGCCACGACCAGATCGGCTATCGCCAGGAAGATATCGATACCCACGGATCTCCTTCGGTCTTGCTCCAACCCCTTGATATTTCCCATTCTGCCCTTCATCGCGGCCCGGCACCGGTCTTAAGGCCGATTCCTTGCGGAAAAAACGAATTCTCGAATTATCGCCGACAGCCTGCCGTGCCGATCTGGTTTTCGGGTCCAGTGCTGGAGGTTTACTAGAACATATGTTCGATTCTACGTCATCGGTGGTCATGGTGGTGCTTCTCCTGCTGATCGGTATAGTCCTGGGAGGACTGGCCGGATATGTGCTGGGTCGCGCCCAGGGTCGGAGGGCCGTCGGCATGGGGTCCGACGGCCAGGTGGATGAGCTGCGCTCGCAGCTGGATCAGGCCCAGGAACGGCTCCATGGATCCGATGCGGCTCTGGTGGAGGCACGGACCAAGGTGGACGGCCTGAACCGCGAGCTCTCCTTTGTCAAGTCCCAGCTGGCCCAGGCCCAGCAGGCCGAGCAGATCAGAATCGAGCAGGAGCGCCGCCGTGCACAGGCTCAGGAGGAGGAGAAGCGGCGCAGGCAGGCTCAGAATCTCGAGGAGGAGAGCAAGGTGCTCTCGGCCTTGGCTCCGGTGCAGAAGAATCTGGACGCCCTCCAGCACAAGGTGGCCCAGATCGAGGAGGGCCGCAAGCAGGAGATGGGCTCCCTGGGGCAGCAGCTGAAGAGTCTGGGCGAGCAGCAGGGGCGACTGGACAAGGAGACCAGCTCTTTGGCTTCGGCCCTGCGCAACAACAAGGTACGCGGCGCCTGGGGCGAGGCTCAGCTCAGGAATATTGTCGAGTCTGCTGGGCTCTTGGAGCATGTCGACTTCGACACCCAGGTTGTGGTCACCGCCTCGGATGGCCGCGTTCTGCGCCCCGACATGGTGGTTCATCTACCCGGCGGCAAGACCATTCCTATCGATGCTAAGGCCCCCTATTCCGACTATCAGCGGGCCTGCGAGATCCCCGACACCGCTTCCGATGACGAACTGCACCGCCGGGACGAGCTGCTCAAGGCGCATGCCCGGGCCCTGCGAGAGCACGTCAAGGCCTTGGCCGACAAGGAGTATTGGAACGCCTTCGAGACGGCCCCGGACTTCGTGGTGGCCTTCATTCCCAACGACTCACTTCTGCAGGCCGCCCTGGAGGTGGACCCCACCCTGATGGACGATGCTTTCGCACAGAAAGTGGCCCTGACCTCGCCGGTGACCCTCTGGGCTGTGCTCAAGTCGGTGGCCTACGCCTGGCAGCAGCAGAACCTGTCCGAGGACGCCCGCACCCTCTTTACGCTCACCCACGAGCTCTATGACCGTTTTGTGGTTCTGGGCGATCGGGCCAACAAACTGGGCCGTTCCATCACCGCCACGGTGACCGCCTACAACAAGTTCACCTCCTCTTTGGAGTCGCGCGTTCTGGTCACCGCCCGCAAGCTGCAGCAGATGGATCCCTCCAAGGTCATCGATTCGGTCGACATGATCGATTCAGACAAGGGCAATATCAGGGAGCTGACCGCTCCGGAAGTTTTGCCTGACCAAGGGCAGTGAGTGCCGCTTAGGGGCCTCCGGCGCTAGTCTGATAAGCATGAACGAGGCAACGAAGAGACAAGAGGGTTCATCCTTCAGGCCCACCGGGTCGCCTGATCTGGTCGGGCGCAAATCCGACGTGGACCTGCCTGAGCCGGTCGATCAGCTGCGTGAACTCCTGACCCAGGAGATTGGCGGGCGTCCCTTCACCGAGCTGAGCGGGGTTACCTTCCACCACCGCGGGGCCGAACTTGCCGGTCATGTGCTTCTGGACACCCTGGAGGATGCGGGCTATTCAGTCGACGATTTCGATGCGGTCGGGGCCCTGACCGCCGCTGCCGTGCCACTGGCTGATGCCATGCTCCATGCGGCGGCTTCACGCGGTCAGGATCTGGACGCTTTCGTTATGGACTTCGTCTACCCCTCCATCAAAGGCCCCTCCATCGAGGGCAGGCGGGTCATCCTGCTGGATGCCTGGCTGGGCCGGAAATCCTATGTGCAGACCTCGTCCCTGGTTACCTTGGGCAAGAATAACGAACTCAATCTTGACTGCGGGATTATCCAGCGTCAGGGTGCCAAGACGCTGGCCATCGCCTCGCTGGTGGGTGGCCGGACCGATGGCAGCATCCAGGTGGTCGATCCGGTGGACGAATCCCGGCAAAGGCTGCCTTTCATCTGTGCCTACCAGGAGGATCAATTCGTCGGTGCCGCCGATGACTCTCCGGAGCGGTCATGAGGGAGCCTGACCCGGTGACCCGAGCAGCCATGGCCTCAGATGAGCCTGTTTTCCGGGAGGTGGGGGTCGGCCCTTGGCGGGAGGAGCATCCCGAGCGGCCCCTGCCGACGGAGCCGTGCTATGACCCTGAACTGCTGGAGCAGGGGGATCGGCGCAACGTCCTGGACCGGTACCGCTATTGGAGGGTCGAGGCCATTCGGGACGACCTGGATCGCCGGGGTCGCCATGATTTCGAGGTGGCTGTGGAGAACTGGACCCACGATTTCAATATCGGCTCCATGGTCCGAACCGCCAACGCCTTCGCAGCTCGCCGCGTCCATATAGTCGGTCCTCACAAATGGAATCGCAAGGGGTCGTTGATGACCGAGCTCTATCAGCATGTGGTCCACGACCCCGACATAGCAACCATGACGGCCACCCTGCAAGAAGAGGCGGCCGGACAGGGGGAGCCCGCCCCCCGCATAATCGCCATCGACAACGTCCCCGGGGCTATCCCCATGGAGACCTACCGCTTTCCTCGTCGCTGCCTGCTCATGTTCGGCGCCGAGGGGCCGGGGCTGTCCAAGAAGGCCTTGGAGCTGGCCGACGATGTGGTTTACATCTCCCAGTTCGGATCGGTGCGCTCCATCAACGCGGGGGCTGCGGCTGCCGTGGCTATGCACTCCTGGATCTGCCAGCATGCCGGAGTTGCGGGTCAGTCGGACCGGGGGACTCTGCCATGATTGTCGTCGACTCGCTGACCAAGCGCTTTGGCTCCCGCAAGGCGCTGAACCGCGTCTCCTTTACGGCCAGGGACGGTCGGGTGACCGGGTTTGTGGGGCCCAAAGGGGCCGGCAAGTCGACAGCACTGCGCATTGCTCTGGGGCTGGTTCGCCCTGACACAGGCAAGGCCCTGTTCGATGGCCAGCCTTTCGTCCGGCTTTCATCGCCCATGCGGACAGCGGGAGCGGTACTGAATCCACGCAACGCCCATCCTGCCTGCAAGGCCAGAGATCACCTGCTGGCCTTGGCTGTGGTCAATGGCATTGATCATCGTCGGGTGGACCAGGTGCTTGAGATGGTCGGTCTGCAATCGGTCGCCGACAGGCCGACGGGATCCCTTTCTCTGGGGATGAGTCAGCGGCTGGCCCTGGCCGCTGCCCTGCTGGGTGAACCGCACAACCTGGTTCTGGATGATCCCCTTGACGGTCTGGATCCGGAGGGAGCCGACCGGGTGAGGGACATCTGGCGCGGCCTTGCCTCGCAGGGCAGGGCGGTCCTCCTAAGCTCCCGTAAGATAAACGAGGTGGCTCAAATCGCCGACGATCTGGTCATCATCGCCAAGGGAAGGGTCCTGGAGAGAACGACAGTGGCCCGATTCATCGGCGAGCACTCCCGGGACTCCATCTATGCGGTAACGCCGCAGCCCGACCAGTTAAGGGCCGCCCTGGCCACGGCTGCCGGAATCAGCATCACCCGTCTGCCGCCAGACGAGAGCTGTCCGCCGGATGCCGCCCGTTTCCGCATCCAGGGCGCGCCCCTGGCTTCGACAGCCTCGATTCTGGCCCAGGAGGGCGTGGTGCTCTACGACTTCCAGCCGGAGAAAGCCTCCTTGGAGCAGGCCTACAAGGACATGATTCACGGCAGAAGGGATGCGCGGCCATGAGTGCCGACAGCGGCCGCCGAGTCCGCCGGAGTCGGCGAGAGGTACCCGCAGGGCCTGATAATGCAACCCCACGGCATGGCTCCGCCTTCACGCGGCTGCGTCGGACTTCGGTGCTGTCCTTCCTGGATTCGCGTCGTCCGTCAGGTCAGCTGACCCTTTTCGGGGCGGTCCGAGGGGAGCTGCGCAAGATGCTCTCCCTACGATCTACCTGGGTCCTCCTCCTGATCGTCATGCTGTTACAGCCATTGAGCGCCGGCCTGATGGCCTGTGCGACCCGGGTCCTGGCTGGCCCGGGTCGGCAGACCAATCACCTTCCGGATCACCTGCTGCCTGCCTCCGGTGACGTTTTCCGGTCGGCCGTCGTTTCGGGCCTGTTCCCGGCCATGATTGTGGCGGGCATTCTGGGTGTTCTGGTCCTTACTCGCGAGTTTTCCGGAGCCAACATTGAGAGCACGCTGACGGCCAATCCTCGTCGGGGCATGGTCCTGATGGCCAAGGGTCTTGCCTTGGCCTTATTGACTTGGTTGGCGGCACAGATAGGCCTGCTGCTCAGCTGGATTTTGGCGACACTGCTTCTGTCGGGCGGATCGGGGGCCTTGCCTGCCTACAAGCCCGGGCTGGTCCTGATTGATTTGCTGGGTGGCCCGCTCATGGTGGTCCTCTTTGCTTTGATGGCCCTGGGTCTGGGGGCCGTGAGCCGCTCCAAGGCTGGTGGGATCGGCCTGTTCCTGGGGCTGACCGTGATTCTGCCATTGATTCTGGGACTCCTGGCGGGTTTGGTCCCTCATGCCGACTGGCTGCAGATTCCCTTCAGCCTGACCCCAACCAGCCTGCTGAGCACCTTCCTTTCAGGTCTGGGCCAGGCAGCAGGGGCAGGCAGCGGATGGTGGCCCACCTGGTGGCAGTCGGGCCTGATCATGATGGTCTGGACGGCCCTATGCTGTGCTCCGGGAACCCTGGTCTTTCGGCGCGCAGACATCGGTTGACCCTGTCTTCTGCGTGTCATAGAGCACCCATATGATAAGTGGTATGCCAACTTTTACACGTGAAGAGATCAAGCACTTGGGCGATCTGGCCCGGATTGCCTTGACCGATCAGGAGGCTGACCGCCTCAAGGGCGAACTCAACGTGATCGCCGATTCCATTACCAAGGTCCAGCAGGTGGCCGGCGACGACGTGCCCCCCACTGCCAATCCCATTCCTCTGGAGGCCTACCTGCGCCCCGACGAGGCTGAGGAACCGCTGACCCAGGAGGCTGCCCTCTCGGGGGCGCCGGTCACTGAATCGGGCATGTTCGTGGCCCCGCGCATTCTGGGTGAGGAGTGAGACGATGAGCGCACAGGAAGAATTGGTCAAGCAATCCGCCTCCGACATGGCAGCACAGCTGCGGTCGGGGCAGGTCTCCAGCCGCGAGCTGGTTCAGGCTCATCTGGATGTGATCGAAGCCGCCGAGCCCAGCATTGATGCGTTTCTGCAGGTCAGCGCCGATCAGGCCCTGGAACAGGCTGACGCCTTCGACCAGCGCCTGGCCAATGAAGGCGCCGAGGGGCTGCCGGAACTGGCCGGCGTCCCCATTGCCATCAAGGACATGATCGTCACCAAGGGCATTCCCACCACAGCAGCCTCCAAGATCCTCGAGGGATGGGTGCCGCCTTACGACGCTACCGTCATCAAGAAGCTCAAGGCCGCAGGCATGCCCATTCTGGGCAAGACCAACCTGGATGAGTTCGCCCAGGGATCCTCCACTGAGCACTCGGCCTTCAAGCCCACACACAATCCCTGGGATACCGAGCGGGTTCCGGGCGGCTCGGGCGGTGGTTCGGCCTCGGCCGTCGGCGCCTTTGAGGCCCCGCTGGCTCTGGGTACCGACACCGGCGGGTCCATTCGCCAGCCCGGATCACTGACCGGCACCGTGGGCGTCAAACCTACCTATGGTGGTGTCTCCAGGTTCGGGGCCATCGCCATGGCCTCCTCCCTGGATCAGATTGGTCCGGTCTCCAGGACCGTGCTGGATGCGGCCCTGCTGCAGGAGGTCATCGGTGGCTATGACCGCCGAGACTCCACCTCCATTCCCAAGCCGGTTCCCCCTCTGGCCCAGGCCGCTCGTCAGGGCCAGAAGCGCGATTTGAAGGGCCTCAAGGTGGGGCTGGTCAAGGAGTTGGGCGGCGAGGGCTACCAGCCCGGCGTCGAGGCCCGCTTCAACGAGGCCGTCTCGTTGCTGGAGTCCATGGGCGCCGAGGTGGTCCAGGTCTCCTGCCCGCACTTCCCCTATGCGCTGGCCGCCTACTACATCATCATGCCTTCCGAGGTCTCCTCCAATCTGGCCCGTTACGACGGCATGCGCTACGGACTGCGGGTCATGCCCCCAGAAGGCGTTCCCCAGACGGCTGCCAACATGATGGCCGCCACCCGTGAGGCCGGGTTCGGCGACGAGGTCAAGCGCAGGATCATCCTGGGCATCTACGCCCTGTCCGCCGGGTACTACGACGCCTGGTACGGCTCGGCCCAGAAGGTTCGCACCCTGGTCATCCGCGACTTCGAGAAGGCCTTTGAACAGGCCGACGTCCTGGTCTCGCCGACTTCGCCGACCACGGCCTTCCGCTTTGGCGAGAAGATGGACGACCCGCTGGCCATGTATCTGAATGATGTGGCCACCATTCCGGCTAATCTGGCCGGCACTCCGGCCATGTCGATCCCCGCCGGGCTCAGCGACGACGGGCTGCCTGTCGGCTTCCAGTTCTTCGCCCCCCAGATGCGCGACGAGGTCATGTACCGGCCTGCCGCAGCTCTTGAGGCGGCACTGGAGGAGCAGTGGGGTGGGCCCATCTCCAAGAAGCTGTCCACCCCCTGGCTGGATGGCCTGGCTCAGGATTCGACCAAGTAGGCATCGGAAGGAAACGGAATCACAATGGCTGAAAAACTTATGAAGTACGCCGATGCCGTGGCCAAGTACGACCCGGTGTTCGGCCTGGAGGTCCATGTCGAGCTCTGCACCAACACCAAGCTCTTCTGCCCGGCCCATATCGAGTTCGGCGGCGAACCCAACACCCAGCTGACCCCGGTCTCCCTGGGCCTGCCCGGCAGCCTGCCCGTGGTCAACAAGACCGCCATCGACTATGCGGTCAAACTGGGCCTGGCCCTGCACTGCAAGGTCAACGAGTGGAGCCAATTCGCCAGGAAGAACTACTTCTACCCGGACATGCCGCGCGACTACCAGATCTCCCAGTATGACAAGCCCCTGAATGGCGAGGGCTACCTGGATGTGGAGCTGGACGACGGCAGCATCTTCCGTGTGCCCATCGAGCGGGCCCATGTGGAGGACGACGCCGGCAAGAACACGCACGTGGGCGGGGCCGATGGCCGTATCGAAGGCGCCGACCACTCTCTGGTGGACTACAACCGTGCCGGTGTCCCCCTGGTCGAGATCGTGACCAAGCCCATCGAGGGTGCCGGGGCGCGTACCCCCGAGGTGGCCGGGGCCTACGTCCGGGCCATCAGAGACATCGTCCGGGCCCTGGGCATCTCCCACGCCCGGATGGAGCAGGGCAACATGCGTGCCGACGTCAACGTCTCCCTGCACGCCGGGCCGGATGCCCCTCTGGGGACCCGGTCGGAGACCAAGAATGTCAACACCTTCAAGGGCATCGAGAAGACCCTGACCTACGAGATCCGCCGTCAGGCCGCCCTGCTGGAGTCCGGTGGGGAGGTGCTGCAGGAGACCCGCCACTGGGACGAGTCCACACAGACCACTGCCGGCGGCCGGGTCAAGACCGATGCCAACGATTACCGCTACTTCCCCGATCCTGACCTGGTCATGGTCCATGTGACCAAGGATCATATCGAAGAGCTCAGGGCCCAGATGCCTGAAATGCCGCGCGAACGTCGCGCCCGTCTCAAGAAGGAGTGGGACTTCACCGACCGGCAGATGCAGGACGCGGTCAACGCCGATGCCGTGGATCTGATCGAGGATACGGTCAAGGCTGGCGCCACGGCTGCCGGAGCCCGTAAGTGGTGGCTGGGCGAGATCTCCCGCGAAGCCAACGCCCGTGGGGTCAGTCTGCAGGAGCTGCCCATTTCGGCTCAGGATGTCGCTGATGTGGAGCAGCTGATCGCTGATGGCAAGCTCAATGACAAGCTGGCCAAGCAGACCGTCTCCGGCGTGTTGGCAGGCGAGGGCAAGCCGGCCGAGGTCGTCAAGAAGCACGGCTACCAGGTGGTTTCGGATGACGGGGCCCTGGACGCAGCCGTCGATCAGGCCCTCAAGGACAACCCGGACATCGTGGCCAAGCTCAAGGGCGGCAATATGAAGCCCATGGGCGCTATTATCGGAGCGGTCATGCGGGCCACCAAGGGTCAGGCCGATGCCAAGGCAGTCAGCAAGATCGTCATGGAGCGCATCGCCAAGTCCTGACCGCGCCCGGTCCGCCGGCCCGGTCCCATCGGGTTCGGACCGGCGGACTGCCTGGCTTCTCATGGTTTTCCCAGGGGCCAGGGATTACAATTGATTGCCATCGCAAGGTGGCGATCATGGAGGTGACGTGATGTCTATGAGCGGCAGGGGCAATGACCGACCGCAAACGCAATCCGAGGGATCCGAAGACGCAGCGAACAGACAGCTGCCCGACCGGATCGAGATTCCCTACATCCGCGGCGAAATGTTGCACCTGCGGCCGGCCGTCATCGCCGATCTGACGGCAATGGACCAGTTGGAGGCCTTCTACAATTCCACCGGCATCACCGGTAAGGGGCCCAGTGCCGAACGAGCCGTGGTCAATGCCTGGGTGCGTCGGTCGGTGGCCTGGTCCAAGGGCCTGGCCGCCCGTGATTCGGGTGTGGGCGATCCCGAGTCCCGCCGCACCCTGGCCTGGGCCATGGTCACTGACGCGGACACCGACCAGGACGGCTCTCCCGATGCTGATGCCACCAAGGGGGTTATCGGCATGATCTTCCTGATCGACGTGGACGGCTGGTCCCGTTCGGCCAGGATCCAGGTGGTCCTGGGCAGGCACTTCCGCGGACGCGGCTACTCCCGGGATGCCATGCCCAGAATCATGACCTACGGGTACGCGGCTGCTCCTACAGGGCTGGGCCTGCACCGGATCTGGGTGGCTGTGCCAGAGAAAAACACCCGCTCGATCTCCGTCTATCAGTCCCTGGGATTCATGATCTCGGGCACCTCCCGTGATGCGCTCTGGGACGCCGAGAACGGCAAGTATCAGGATCAGATCGTCATGGATGCCCTGGTCGACGAGTACGATCCCATCCGTTCTTTGAATGCTTTCGGCATGCATGTCATCCGTGAAAATCCCGGTGTGGCCGAAGCCCTTGTTGCACACGGGTACACCGCGGATGAGGATGGCGACATAAGCGGGTCCGAGTCAGGGGAGTCCACTCCGGCATCCCAGAATTCACAGACATCAGGCGACCAGGCCAATCCGTCCCCGAAGAGTAGTTCACATTCAGGGAAACCTGCTGAGGACCATGCAAGCTCCAACAGCAGGACTGATGAGACAGCGGGCCATGGTCAGACGGACGCTAGGGGTGCGGAGGAAAAGTCCGGTTCCGGAGAACCCGTTGCCGAGCAGTCTGGCGAGGAGCATACAGCGTCGGATTGGGCCTACGGGTCGGCTGAGGCCAAACGATCCAAGCGCGCCTGGTGGCGTACGCTTGGCCATGGCCGTGATCGCGCGAATGGAGGTAGTCGATGAGTGCTGAGGATCTCGACAACTACGAGACCAATGCCGAATTGGCCTTGTATCGCGAGTACCGGGACGTGATCAAGCTGTTCACCTACGTGGTCGAGACCGAACGGCGGTTCTACCTGGCCAACAAGGTGGACTTCAACGTCCGATCCGCTGGGCAGGACGTCTACTTTGACGTTCGACTGACCGATGCCTGGGTCTGGGACGTCTACCGGTCCAGCCGGTTCGTCAAGAACGTCCGCATCGTCACTTTTAAGGACGTCAATGTGGAGGAAGTGCAGAAGACGGACATCGATATCCCTGACTCGCTGGGCTAGACAGCGTGTGAGGGCGAGCATCATCACGTTTGTTCCACGCAATGGCGGGAATTCGTGTGGGAAGTCGCTCGGCAGCATCTGACTGGGGACGAGCCGGGTACAGTGGTGATGATTTCATACGGTTTTCAGGAGGTTGGCATGGAGCGCAAACAGTCCGTGGTTGTCATCGGCGGAGGGCCCGCCGGCTTGACAGCGGCATGGGAACTGGTCAAGGACGGCGGCGACGAGCGCTATGACGTCACTGTGCTGGAGGCCACCAACGCTTTTGGCGGCATCTCCCGTACGGTCCGACACAACGGCAACCGCATGGACATCGGCGGCCATCGGTTCTTCTCCAAGGATGACCGGATCATGGACTGGTGGAAGGAGGTCCTGCCCCTGCAGGGTGCGCCCTCCTATGACGATAAAAAACTCGGCCGTCACCACGACCTGGAGCCCGGCGGCCCCGACCCGGAGAAGACCGACCGGGTCATGCTCAAGCGTCACCGCGTCTCCAGGATCTACTGGAACCACCACTTCTTCGACTATCCCATCTCCTTGACGCTCAATACACTCAGAGCCATGGGCTTCAAGCTGACCACGCAGGCCGGATTCAGCTACCTGAAGTCCGTCGTCCACAAGCTGCCCGAAGACAATCTGGAAAACTTCTATATCAACCGCTTCGGTCGCAAGCTCTACTCCATGTTCTTCGAGGGCTACACCGAAAAGCTTTGGGGCCGTCACCCCCGCGAGATCAGCGCCGACTGGGGCGCCCAGCGGGTCAAGGGGCTCAGCATCATGGGCGTGCTCAAGAACGCCTTCCAGAAGCTGCTGCCCAAGAAGCGCGACGCCCATCAGGTCGAGACCAGCCTGATCGAGGAGTTCTGGTACCCCAAGCTGGGTCCGGGGCAGCTCTGGGAGACCGTGGAGCGACGCAATGTGGAGCACGGAGTCCACGTGATCACCGATGCCCGTGTGATCGGACTGACCCAGCAAGACGGCCACATGACCGGTGTGGTCTATCGCAACGCCGATGGCAAGGAGGTGACCCTGAAGGCTGACCAGATCATCTCCTCCATGCCCATCAAGGACCTGGTGGAGGCCATCGCCCACGAGGAGCCCTCCACCGACAAGGAGATGGTCAGGGTGGCTCAGGGCCTGCCCTACCGTGACTTCGTAACCGTTGGCCTGCTGGTCCGGCACCTGCGCATCCGCAACACCACCTCCATCAAGACCCTGGGCGACCCGCCCATCGTTCCCGACTGCTGGATCTATGTGCAGGACCCAGGCTACAAGATGGGCCGCATCCAGATTTTCAACAACTGGAGCCCCTACATGGTCAAGAATGTGGACGGCACTGTCTGGATTGGCCTGGAGTATTTCTGCAAGGAGGGTGATGACTTCTGGAGCATGAGCGATCAGGAGACCACTGACTTCGCCATCAAGGAGCTGACCCGGATGGGCATCATCAACGGACCTGCCGACGTGCTGGATTCGCACCGGGAGCGGGTGGTCAAGGCCTACCCGGCCTACTTCGACACCTACGCCCAGATGCCCGAGCTGGTCAATTGGCTGGACTCCTTCGGCAACCTCTACTGCGTGGGCCGCAACGGGCAGCACCACTACAACAACCAGGATCACTCCATGGCCACATCCATGGAAGCCGTGGCCAACATCAAATCGGGGCGTACCGACAAGTCCAACGTCTGGAACGTCAACACCGAGAAGTCCTACCACGAACAGAAGTAGGCAGGCCACGGCCTTCGTTTCCCTTCAAGCCTCCGACCGCAGGGCCGGAGGCTTTGTCATTCACGACAGGGCTATAGCTGGCGCCTTCAGGGGCAGGCCCAGCAGCTGCGAGAAGAAGGCCACGCTTTCGCGGACACGCTGGCGGACCAACTCTCTGATCTGCGGATGACCTGCCGCCCCTCTGCCATTGCTGACGATGGATGAGAGCCCGTCGGCCATCAGCCACGCCACAGTACGGGTGCCGGCTATTTGGATCAGCTGGGTCTGCGGCAGGTCGCCCCGATCCAGCCAGCGGTCCAGGGCCTTGGTCAAGGGGTCGATGATCTGCCTGACGAAGCCCTCCATCACATTGCTGTTGGTGCTCAGGTAGTTGTACCAGTTGGCCTTATCTGCGAAGATGACATCCATCTTCCAGATGGCCCTTATCAGGTGCGGGCAGATGTCGTCCAAAGCCTCTTGAACGCTCAGGTCAGGATTCTGCAGAATGTCGACCACATTGTCCACGTAGGAGGCCAGGTAGGTGCGCACGCAGGCATCTATCAGGTCGTCCTTGGATTTGAAGTAGTAATAGAAGACGCTCATGCCCACGCCCTTGCCGTGGTTCATGGCGTGGATTACATCGCGCAGGGAGGTGTTCGCAGCGCCTTTGCGGTCGAAGACCCGCATGGCGGTGGTTACGAATTCGCTCCGCCGTTGCTCACGCAGAGATGATCGATCATTCATACGCCCAGTCTAGAGGCTTACCCATGAATTTCTGGACACGCAGGCCGATTCTTGCACCCGTCGGCCGCACGTTGTAGGCTTATGGAAGTTCGATAAGCCGAGTCGGCATCGAATTTTCATGAGCGGTACCCCCGCACTATTCTCAAGCTATTTGCCTAGCCTAATTAGGCATAGCGAAGGAAAGGCATTACAACAGTGGCAACAAGCCAAGATATTCATTCCATGAAGCTGCCCGAACTCAAGGAATTGGCCAGGCAGCTGGGGTTGCGCGGTATTTCCGGCATGCGCAAGCCTGTCCTGATCGAGACGATCGAGGCGGCACGCTCGGGCGGCAAGGCCCCTGAGGGAGTAACCGTTGGTAAGCCCAAGGCTGCGGCCGCCGTGGCCAAGGGGGGCCAGGCCGCCGATCAGCAGCAGCCGACAAAGCAGGAGGCGAAGTCCTCCGCGGAAGGCGGACCGGAGACCACGGATACCAAGGAATCCGAGGAATCCAAGGACGATCGTCCTGTCGGAGACCTCTTCGATGTTTTGGGCATTGACGATCATAAGAGCGGCCATAGCGAGCGCCGGACCCGCTTCCCCCATACGGTGGCCGACGAGGAGAACGTGGTCATATCCCGTCGCCGTCACCGCAACACGGATTCATCCCGAGGCTCCCACACCAACCGTGGTCGGAGCGAGCGGGAGCATGATGATGAGCGCGCAGGCTCCGGTTCCGGTTCTGTGCGCAATCTGGACGACATTCTGGCGGCACTGCCCTCACGGAATGACCGGCCCCGTCGACGCAGCTACGAGGATCGCGGCGAGGAAGGCCGTGACTACCGTCATAACGGCTATGATCGCCGGAACCGGGGCGATCGCAATGACCGCAACGATCGCAATGACCGGCGCAACCGCAACAACCATCGCAGCAACGGCCGGGATCGTGACTATGAGCCCAGGGAGAACTTCAAGCCCGAGGATCTGGTCCCCGTGGCAGGCATTGTGGATGTGCTGGACTCCTATGCCTTCGTTCGCACCTCCGGTTACCTGCCCGGCCCCAACGACGTCTACATCTCCATGGGCCAGGTCAAGAAGTACGGCCTGCGCAAGGGCGATGCCGTGCACGGCTCCATCCGTCCCCCCCGCGAGGGCGAGCACCGCAATCAGCGGCAGAAGTTCGTTCCTCTGCAGGCCATCGACACCATCAACGGTATGAGCGTGGAGGAGGCTGCAGGACGGCCCCACTTCAACAAGCTGACCCCCCTCTATCCGCAGGAGCGCATGCGGATGGAGACCCAGCCCAAGAACATCACCGGTCGTCTGATCGACATCGTCGCCCCCATCGGCAAGGGCCAGCGCGGTCTGATCGTTTCGCCGCCCAAGGCCGGCAAGACCTTGACCCTGCAGTCCATCGCCAACTCCATCACCGCCAACAATCCCGAGGTGCACCTGATGGTGGTACTGGTGGACGAGCGGCCCGAGGAGGTCACCGACATGGAGCGCACGGTCCAGGGCGAGGTCATCTCCTCCACCTTCGACCGCCCTGCCAGCGATCACACCACCGTGGCCGAGCTGGCCATTGAACGGGCCAAGCGCCTGGTGGAGCTGGGGCAGGATGTGGTGGTCCTTCTGGATTCCATGACCCGCCTGGCCCGCGCCTACAACATCTCGGCCCCCGCCTCCGGCCGTATCCTCTCCGGCGGCGTGGACGCGCAGGCCCTCTATCCGCCCAAGCGCTTCTTCGGCGCCGCCCGCAACATCGAGAACGGCGGCTCTCTGACCATCATCTCCTCGGCCCTGGTGGAGACCGGATCCAAGATGGACGAGGTCATCTTCGAGGAGTTCAAGGGCACCGGCAACATGGAGCTGAGACTGACCAGGGATCTGGCCGATAAGCGCATGTTCCCCGCCATTGACATCAATGCCTCCGGCACCCGGCGTGAGGAGCTGATTACTGCCCCCGAGGAGCTGGCCGTGGTCTACCGGCTGCGTCGCCTCCTGGGTGGCATGGAGACCGAGCAGGCCTATCAGACCCTGGTGCCCAGGCTGAAGAAGACCGCCACCAACCGGGACTTCCTGGCTGCCATCAACCAGTCCATGCTGGCGCAGAAGTGACTTGGGTCTGACGCCTGACATGTTTATTGGGCCCCATCCGCGATTCAGTTCGCGGGTGGGGCCCAATGCATAAGCAGCGCCGAAACAAGACAGTCGTTTAGGACCATGATCTATTCGAAGCCTGTCAGCCCTGGTTCTTCATAGATTCGTCTTCGCTCTGTCATGCTGTCATCTCGTTTTCCCGCCGCTGGAATCTGGCAGCCATAGCGGCTCCCACGGTCAGCAAGCCAGCCATGACCAGCAGGATTATGCCGGTGCTGCCGGTCAGGGGCAGGACGGCCAACTGATCGTAGGTGTAGGGCAGGGTCTGATCCTGCTGGTCCACGCCGACCAGGCTCCAGTGAATGACCGTATCCACCTGTCCGGGCCTGTAGCGTGGAGTGAGTGCCAGCCAGGCGCCATTCTGGTACTGCGGTGTTCCTTCTGCAGACAGTCCCGCGAAAGTTACCGCTTTGACCAGGCTTCTGATCACAACGGCCTGTGGCGTCTTGCTGTTCAGGTTCGCCCCGGACTGGTCGTCGCCTAGCTGGCCCGCATCGTCGGCGCCCCATCCGTAGGCCAGGCCGTCGGAGCCCAGGGCCAGTGAGCTCGGGTCGCCCGTGCTGACGGCAGTGAAGCTGAAATCTGCAGGCGCATCCTTGGGTTCGGCCAAGAATGCAGGATCCGCGCCTTCTGCAACATTGCTCCAGGTCAGAATCCGCCCGTCGGAACTCAGCGCGGAGGATTCTCCGGTGCCGGCACTGATCTGTGTAATGGCAAATCCGGTCGGCAGTCCGTCGGGAAGGGTCAATAGGGCAGGGGTTTTCTTGTTCTCGCCCTTGACCTGTCCCCAAGCCCAAATGCGTCCTTGGGAATCCAGGGCCAGAGCCTGGTGGTCTCCGGCGCTGATGGCGCTCATCTCGCCCGTCAGTCCTTGAACGGCAGACGGTGTGGGGTTGGCGCCGTCGGCATTGACCGGCAGGCTGGGATCGCCCAGCTGGCCGGAATCATTGGTGCCCCAGGCGTAGACTTGTCCATCCACGGTCATGGCCAGTGAATACCGGCTTCCGGCGCTGATTGCCGTTATGGTCGTCGGGATTCCGGTCACCATGGCAGGGCTGGTTCGCCCGTCTGGCGAGACGGTATCGCCACCGGCGTTATCCAGGCCCAGCTGCCCGTACTGGTTGGCACCCCAGGACCAGACTCGTCCCTGGGAATCCAGAGCCAAGGCATGTCCGCCGCCTGCACTGATGGACCGGATCTTGGCCGGCAGGCCGGGTACAAGGTGGGGCCTGCTTTGGGCGTCCAAGGTGGAGTCGCCCAGCTGGCCGACATCGTTGTTGCCCCAGGCATAGACCTTCCCATCGGAGCCTAGGGCCAGGCCATAGTCACCGCCTGCGCTGACCTGGGTGAAGACGAAGTCTGCCTCCGCCTTCTCGGGCTTGTCCACTCGGACCGGCATGGTGCTGGCGTTGCCCTTGGCGATGTTCGCGTTGCCCAGTTGGCCGTTGTTGTTCTTGCCCCAGGCGTAAGCCATCCCATCGGAGCCTAGGGCCAGGGACCAGTGGGAACCGGCACTGACCTGGCTGAAGCGAATGCCCCGCAGGGCCGGCGGCGTCAGGGTGATCTTCGTTCCGCCCATCTCGGTTCCATGGTCTGGTGTCATGGTCCAGTTCTGACTCTCAGGGCTCCAGTGGGCCTTGAGCGTCATGGAACTGGTGACTGGCTTGGAGAAGTCGTAGGCGGTCTTGCCTAGGAACCAGCCATCGAAGCGATAGCCGGCCTTGGTCGGATCAGTGCCGGGACGAACTGCCCGCTCTCCCGCTTCCAGACTCTGGCTGGGTGGCGCCGGTGAATCGCTTTGCGACTGGAAGGTTACGGTCACCCCGCTCGACAGGTAGCGGAAGGGCAGGTGGACCTGGGTCTGTTCTTGGTCGTTCAAAGTCCACGCCAGGGCCACATCCACCAGCCCTGGGGCGTGCGGCGGGGTGGTAGCCGTCCAGGTCCCGTTCTTTTGCGCCTTCATTCCGGTGGTGATATCCGTTGTGTCGAATTTGAGTCCGGTCAGTTTTGCCGGCCAGGGGAAGGCGACCGCGGAGGGCCGGTTATGGCCGGCATCGCCGCTGGTGCCCTGACCCAGCTGGCCCTCGTCGTCACGTCCCCAGCTGTAGGTCAGGCCGTCGTCGCAGATAGCCAGGTTATACTCCTCGCCAGCGTCGATGCTGATCCAGTGTCGGCCGGCAAGTTTCGGATCCTCCAAGCGTTCCGGAGTGGTCTGGGGGCTGTCTGCTGCAGAGGTCCTGCCGTCGCCCATTTGTCCGTAGCTGTTGTCGCCCCAGGCCCAGATATTGCCGTCGGAATCCAGAGCCATGGCGTGGCTAAGATAGAAATTGCCGCCGCTAGTGATGGCAGTGATTCTGGTCCCCTGCGGGAAGCTGACCTGGACCGGGTCTTTGAATATATCGGTCTTGCTGGGGCTTGACCCGTTGCCGATTTGGCCGGCTTTATTCATACCCCAGGTCCAAACCCTTCCCTGGTCATCCAGGGCCAGGGTGTTTGCGAAGCCGTTTGCAATGGCCACCACATGGACCTTGTCAAGGCCGTAAATCTTGATCGGCTTATCGTTACCAACGACCGCGCCGGCGGATGGGTCCAACTGGTGGTCAAGGTTGCTTCCCCATGACCATACCGTGCCAGCGTCGTCCAGAGCCGTGGAGTAGTTCAGTCCGGTCTGTAGGGCGACGATTTTGTGTTTCTTGTCGAATCCCTGGATGAGGCTGGGCTTGTAGTCGCATGTGTCGTCGCAATCGTGGTGGCCGGTCTCTCCTTCGCTGCAGGAGCCCCAGCCATAGACGTTGCCATCTGATCCTAAGGCCAGGGTGTGGTTGTAATTACCGTTGACGGCCTTGTAGGTGAATCCGGCCGGCGCCCCTTCAGGCAGCATCACCTTGACCAGATATTCTGAGTAGTCATGCATACCGCTGTCAGCCACATTGGGGTTGCCCAAGGTCTTCAGATAGTTGTACCCCCAGGACCAGAGGGTGCCATGGTTGTCCAGGGCCATGCTGAAGAACTGACCAGCGTTGACGCTGACGAACCGAAAATCCTTGTCATTGCGGGCCTCTTCGGGCCTAGGCACCCTTATGGGTGTCGACCTGTTGACAATAGTGCCATCGCCCAGCTGACCAGCACGGTTAAAGCCCCAGGCGTAGACGTTGCCATCCGACCCTAAGGCCAGTGAAAGCCGGATGCCTGCACTGACCTGGCTGAAACGGACACCGGAGGGTGGAGGCGGGGTAAGGGTCACTCCGGTGCCTCCTGATTCTGGTCCCTCCTGCGGCTGCATGGTCCAGGTCTGGTCGGCGCGGGCCCACTTGGCTTTCAGGGTCAGGTCCGCGTGCACAGGAGCGGAGAAGTCGTAAGCGACCTTGCCCGCGAACCATCCTTCGAGGACGAACCCTCGGCGGGTGGGTTCAGGACTGGGGCGCGTAACCTGGGCGCCATCGACCACAGTCGAAGTTGTCGGAGCCACGGACTGCATGTTGTAGTCGAAAGTGACCGTGTGGCTGGTGGCATTCGATGGGGAAGAGGCGGTTGAGGTCGGCTCCGGGGAACCTGCGGTGCCGGGCGAAGGCGAGGACGGCGAGGTGGGCGATGTGCTGGCAGCAGGCGCTGATTGTCCTGTTGCCGTCGCACGAGAGCCATTGGCCAGGGTGGGAATGCCGGATGGCGATGATGACGGACCGGGGGAAACCGAGGGAATCTGTCCGGGAGTATTGGCTCCAGTACCAATTGCTCCAGTTCCCTGAGTTGCGACTGCGGTCCCGTTGGATTCCGGCGCTGCCTGGCCAAACTGCAGGCCGAGCATGCTGCAGGCGACCAGGACGCAGCATAGACTGACGAGCACTGTGACGCGACGACTACGTACCATCTTCATGTGAGGCATCCTCCCCCATGCGTCCGGCACTTGCCTAGGCAGGTGTAGGCGAACGAGACTCTCCCCAAGAGTCAATAATCCCATCCATTACAATAACACCAGTGTCACAGTGGTGGCAGGGCATGGCGCAGTCGCCTGGAGTGCTTGATTAGACTGGTGTCTTATGAGCGATGCGAAAATGGAAACAGTGATCGATGATCAGGCGCAGGGCGGGGGTCCACGGGCCCAGGCCGCCCGCCAGGTGGAGGAACTGCGTGCCGATGTGGACACCATCGATGCCGCCATTGTCGCCATGCTGGCCGAGCGGTTCAGGGTGACCCACCGCATTGGGTTGCTCAAGGCCCAGGCAGGATTCGCCTCGGCAGATATGCACCGGGAGAGCACACAAGTAGCTGCCTTGCGAGACAAGGCTGATGATTACGGGCTGGATCCTGATCTGGCCGAGGCCTATTTGCATCTGGTGGCCGACGCTGCCAAGCGCGACCACGAGCGGTTGGCCAGCCAGGCCAATTCACGCTGATGTGGCTTAAATGCACAATCTTGCCGGCGCTGCGAACTGGTCGGCGCCTGAGCTTCTTGGCCGATATGGCGATCAAGGCGTCAGTCTTGCCTTTGCTGCCTGTGAAATTATGGAGCTCAAGAGGGATTTGACCTTATTCATAGAGGGTAGATTCATAGTGGGGTAGTGGGGTGGTCCCGTTGTACTTGGGGGTTGGCGGGACCACCCTGTGTCGGGATTGTTGAGTGTGCTCCCGACTTTCCTTACTCGCGTCAAGAATGGTAGTGGGACGCCTTCAGGTTCACATGATACCGTGGACTTTTTGGCTCATGCGATGTCGTTTGGCGGCCAGTCCGCTGCTAGCAAGCATGAGTCCGACTAGAAGAGCGGTCATGATGCCTTGCTGCCCAGTCAGGGGAAGAACCCCTAACTGTATGTATTTGTAAGTGTTAGTGGTGTCGTCCGGTTCCGCGGAACCATTCAGGGTCCATGCAATGGTGACAGTGACTTCTTCAGGTGCGTGCCAGGGAGTGGTGACCAGCCAGGTGCCATTGTGAAGATCAGTAGGAGTGCCTGGGCTGGGGGTCTGTCCGAAAGTGACGCTTTCAGCTTTGGGCTCGCCAGGGAAGATAGCCTTTACGGGGGTATTCATATAGGTGGAAGGGTCGTCCCATATAGATGGGTCGCCATGCTTTTTGTTGCCGAGTTGACCGGAGCTGTTCTGTCCCCAAGCGTACAGCTCGCCATCTTCGCCGATCCCCACGGTGTGGTATCCGCCTGCTTCCAGTCTGTTAAATGCGTGTCCGGCGAGAGTCTGAGGAGATGACGGGCTGGTAGTAATGACATCGTTAGCCCGCCACGAGGTGCTGTTTCTCCCATCGCCTAATTGGCCTGACGCGTCCAGTCCCCAGGTGTACCACTTCCCGTCGGTGCCTTCGAGAGTGGAATGATAGTAGCCAGATGCAATGCGGGTTGCGGTGACATCGGAAGGCAGCTTGACCGCTGTGGGTTTGCTCAAGCTTGCCTTGGTATAGTCCCATATGGAGGAAGCGCCCGTGCCCATACCCAGCTGACCTGAGCTATTGAGCCCCCAGGCCCAGACCTGTCCTGTGTTGTCCAAGGCCAGCGAGTGGTAGGCTCCTGCGGCGAGCTGGGTGATTCGGGTGTTCCCATCCATTGAAACGCGCGTCGGCACGCTCTTGCTTTTTGAGTTAAGACCAACAGCCCCGGCATTCTCGCCATTGCCCAACTGTCCCGTTCCGTTCAGTCCCCAGGTCCAGACCTTGCCTGTGTCATCCAATGCCAGTGAGTGGTATGCTCCAGCGGTGTTTTGCGTGAATTTGACTCCGGTGGGTGACTTCACTTTAGTTGGGACCTTGGCAATGACCGTATTGTCATCTCGGTCCGATCCCAGATGTCCGTCGCCTAGCTGACCTGCACCATCCAGTCCCCAGGCCCAAACCCCGCCCTGTTCATCCAAGGCCAGGGAGTGATAGTAGCCGGCGGCAATCCGTGTAAATCGGACACCCATTGGCATTTGGACTTTTACAGGAGTGGTACTGTTGACTGAATCGTCTGTGGTACCCGAACCGCTTCGGCCGTCTCCTAGCTGTCCCGAACCGCTTCGGCCGTCTCCTAGCTGTCCCGAACCGTTCATCCCCCAAGCCCAGGCTTGTCCAGAACTGTCCAAGGCCAGAGAATGCAAACCTCCCGCGCTGACGGCGATGAAACGTACCACCTGGGGTGCTGCGACTCTGGTAGGCGTGTCTCTTAATGCGGAATTGTCTTTTGAACCAGCACTGCCGATTCCAAGCTGGCCCTTAGCATTCGATCCCCACGAGTACAAGGCTCCATCGCTGCCAAGGGCCAAGGAGAAGGCATCACCGCCGCTGACCTGGCTGAACTTGATGCCTCGGGCAGCCGGAGGTGTCAAGATCACATTGTCACCGCCAGTTGTTGCCCCTTGCTTGCGATCTGTGCTCCATGATCCATCCCCCTTAGTCCAATGCGCGGCCAAGGTCATATCACTGACCACAGGATCAGCGAAATCGTATGCGACCTCATTTAAAAACCATCCGTCAAATAGCCAGCCTGCTCGGACGGGATCGGAAACAGGGCGAACTGCCTGCCCGCCATCGTCAACCCACTGGGATGGAGGCGCGGATGAATCTTCGCTGGTCATGAAGGTGACCTTGTGCTTGGTGGCAGAGAGGTAGCGGTAATCGAATTGCTCGGTTGGGCGGGTTCCCTCCATACTCCAGTCAACATCCAGCTTCACCAGTCCCTCGGGGTGGGCAGGTGATGTTATCCTCCACGTCCCATCGGCTTGTCTGGATGGGATGGTCGTACTGGGTATCCCATCAAATTTGGCACCGGTGATACGTGCTGGTTCCGGGAAGAGCACTGGGTTTGGATGGGAAGTGTCCTCTTCCTCGCTGGTATCATCCCAGATCCCGCCTTGAATCGTATTTCCATTGCCTAATTGGCCAGAGGCATTGTACCCCCATGAGTATGTCTGCCCATCGCTGCCAAGAGCAATAGAGTGTGAGTATCCAGCACATATCTGGACGGCATGGATGTTGTTGGGCATCTCCACCTTGTTCGGCTTGGCGACGCTGACTGAATTGTCGATATAGTTGCTCCCGCTTTGTCCGTTGCCTAGTTGGCCAGAGCCATTGAGTCCCCAGGCCCAGGCTTGACCTGCCTCGTCAATGGCTGTGGTGTGGTAGGCGGTGGCGTTGATTTGCACGAACCTGGTGCCGATTGGTGACTGAACTTGAACTGGTTTGTTTGTATCCGCACTTGTGCTTTCCGCATCCCAGATTCCTTTGCTGCCCTTAGCGCCGTTGCCTAGTGCGCCTGAACTATTCAGTCCCCAGGCCCAAGCCTGTCCTGTGTTGTCGATTGCTAGGGAGTAGTAGGCTCCGGCACTAATCTGCTTTATGACGACTGTATTCGGTAACTGCGAAAGGGTAGGAGTGGGGGCGTTGACGCTCCCATCCATATAGCTGGTGCCATTCTTTCCGTTGCCGATTTGGCCTGATCCATTCAGTCCCCAGGCCCAGACCCTGCCCTGTTCATCCAAGGCCAGGGAATGGAACCAACCGGTGCTGATGGCAGTTATTCGGGAGTCGTCGGGAATCCGTATCTGAACAGGTTTGTTCTGTACCGGATTGTTCTTGTCTCCCGCCCCTGTTCCCAGTTGACCGGCATTGTTGAGTCCCCAGGCCCAGACCCTGCCCTGATCGTCCAGGGCCAGCGATTCTACCCCTCCGGCGCTGATATGGGTGAAGTGAACTCCAGTTGGCATGACTACCTTGGTGGGCTGATCCTTGTCTGCGGTATTGTTGAAATTGCTAGTGGCGCTTGTTCCGGGATCAACGCCGATACCCAGCTGTCCTGTTCCGTTCAGTCCCCAGGCCCAGGCGTTACCGTCGTTGTCCAAGGCCAGGGAGTGGTAGAAGCCGGCGGAGACTTTCGTAAAACGTATATTGGCTGGTGACTGGATCTTGACAGGCGTTGCCTTACTGGCGCTATTGTCCGTATAGCTTATGTTCTTATTCCCAGTAGCGTGTTGACCGTTGCCTAGTTGCCCGGAGCCGTTGAGTCCCCAGGCCCAGGTGCTTCCGTCGGATGCCAAGGCCAGGTTGTGGTATGCTCCTGCACTGATCTGGCTGAAGCGTATGCCTCGAGGCTGAGGAGGCGTCAGGGTCACCTCGGTGCCTCCTTGGGTGCTTCCGTGGTCTGGATTCATGCTCCAGATGCCCTTGACTGGTGTCCAATGAGCTGTCAGAGTCAGATTTGATGTGACGGGCTGGCTGAAGTCATAGGCAACATCATTGTTGAACCAGCCATCGAAGGCGAAGCCCTGACGGGTGGGGTCAGCCGGGCGTTTGGCATTTTGCCCGCTTTGTGGGTTTTGCGTTTCAGGCCCAGGCGAACCGCCTGCCGTATTGAACGATACTTGGTAGCTGGATTCGATTTGCGGGACTGGAGCAGATCGCATACTCAAAGGAGAAGGGGACGATAGAGTCGGGGATGATGGAAATGGCGAGTATGAGTTCAGTTGCGAGGAGGATGGTGAGGGGATAGGAGATGATGTCGGAAACGAATGGGTGGTTTTATCTTCGGTTCCAGCTTCAACATTATTAGGATAATAAGGTATACTTAACTTCGACCCCCCCCCCCCCTGATTCTCATATGAACTTTGTTCTTGGGAAGCGGGAGCAAAATCCTGAGCCGCGTTAGCGCAGGTCAAACCAGCAACAGCGCATAGGCCGAGCGTGGTCAATACCGTGAAAACGCCGCGAATAAGCTGTTGCTTCCCCATGAGTTCCTCCTCCAAGGCACAGACCAGCCCAAAATCCCCGATTGAAGCTGAAAATGTGCCGCCTGCGAAACAAGCATTACATTAAATAGTTTAGCAGAGCACCTGCGCTTATATCAATAAGGCATTAGCTGGCCGTCTGTCACCTCAAAGGAGTAGATAGCGGTCAGAAAGGATCCTGTTTAGCGGATCATCATTATAAAGAGTTTTCAAGTACGAAGTTACAAGAAAACCTGCTCTTATGGCCGATGGCTCGGGTCAACTCCTATGCCATCGGCCATAAGGTATCAGTGAGTGCTGGCTAGGGTCTGATGGGCTGTTTCCAGGTAATGTTGCCTCGCTGCCAGGACTGTCACCGTCACGAAAAGTCCTACAAGCAGTATGACGAGCAGACCCTGGCTGCCGGTCAGGGGCAGAATATCCCTGTAGGTAAAGGGCAGGCTCTCAGTCTGAGAGCTGCCTTGGCCCACATCCCAGGTGATATTGACTGTTGTTTGGCCTGCCTTGAAGGCTGGGGTATAGAAGGTCCAGGTATTCCATGATCCCCATGTGTCGGCTGTGCTGCTCCGGGTCAGTTCAAGAACCGATGCAGTATGCGGATCCGTGCCGACTGTGGCCGAGCTGATGGTCAATTGCGGCGGGCAGACCAAGGTGGCCGCCTTGACTGAGTCGCTGTCCAAATTGGTGCCGAGCTGCTTGCCGCCATTGTCACCCCAACCGTAGGCCATGCCGTCGGAGTCGATGGCCAGGACTTGGCGCTCGCCTGCACTGATCTGTATGGTGCTACCGTCCTTGCTCACCAAAACGGGGGATGTGCTGATGGATCCTGAGATGGAGACATTGCCCAGGGCGTTTTGACCGTTGTTGCCCCAGGTGTAGATTCGCCCTTTGTCGTCAATTCCTGCGCAGAACCATCCTCCGGCGCTGATCTCGGTGGGTTTGAATCCATCGCTGCCTCCGTCGGGATCGGCCACCGCGGTTGGTATTGCGGCATCATTGGTGTCTCCGGTACCCAGTCGCCCATCGGTATTCGCACCCCAGGCGTAGGCTTTGCCGTCTCTGCCAATGGCCAGGGAGTGCGAGCCTCCTGCGCTGACCTGAGTGGCGAAGAATCCCGTTGACCCGTCCTCGTATTGCACGGGTGACGATACCGACACAGGAGTGGCCTGTGAGGATTTGGCATTGTTGCCCAGTCTACCGCTGTCGCCGTATCCCCAGGCGTAGGTTTGCCCGCTTATGCCGATAATCAGAGAGTGCTGATATCCCGCACTGACCTGTCTGGCCTGGAATCCAGGACTGGTGGCGCTTGCGTTGACGGCTACTGGAGCAGGGGCATTTCCGGTCGTGTTGCCGTCGCCCACCTGTCCGCCGTTGCTCCTGTCTCCCCAGGCGTAGACCTGATGATCCTTGCCGATGGCCAGGGAATGATAGCCTCCTGCACTTACCTGGGTGTATGCGAAGTCGGTACCTGCGTCGGATGGCTTCTTCACTTGGACGGGCGTCTTGCTGCTGTCCTTGCTGCCGTTACCGAGCTGTCCCCTGCTGTTGTCTCCCCAGGCGTAGGCGTTGCCGTCACTGCCGAGTGCCAGCGAGAATCCATATCCAGCGCTTACCTGAATGTAGGCGAAGTCGGTACCTGCGTCGGATGGCTTCTTCACTTGGACGGGTGTCTTGCTGCTGTCCTTGCTGCCGTTACCGAGCTGTCCCCTGCTGTTGTCTCCCCAGGCGTAGGCATTCCCGTCGCTGCCGACAGCCAAGGAATGGTTTTTGCCTGTACTGACCTGGGCGAAACGGATGCTGCGCTGTGAGGGTGGAGTGATGGTGACCTGGTATCCGCCAGTGGACGGACTGACGGTTGGGTCGACGGTCATTGGGGTCGAAGGCGTCCAGTGTGCGACCAGGGTCAACGGGTCTGTGACCGGCTTGCCGAAGTCGTAGGCCACATTGGAACTGCCGTCAGCCGCTTTGACGAACCACCCGTCGAACAGGAAGTCCGTTTTGGCCACGGTCTGTCGGGGTACCAATTCGCCTTCCTCGATGTCCTTGCTCGTCCATGCAGCTCCAGTGCCTCCCTCAGGGTCAAGCGTTATGCGTTTCTTGGTCCGATCGAAGGTGTAGTCGAACTGCTGTGCCTGCCTTGAGTCTCCGGTATCGTCGGCAATAGTCCATGTGATGGTGAAGCTGGAGGGGCCGTAGGGGTACGCGGGCGTGACAAAGGTCCAATCCTGGTTTGTATCCCAGGTGTCTTTGCCTGTCTGGGTCAGATTCGTGGCCGGCTTGGTGCTGCTGGCCATGGTGCCGAAGATGACCTTAATCAGGGTGATCTGCGGTGACTGTGTGGTGCCGGGCACTGAGGTCGCTCCGGTTCGTCCAAGCTGGTTGTAGTAGCTGTATCCCCAGGTGTAGAGCAATCCGTCAGACCCGATGGCCGTCTGGTGATGGCTGGAGGTGGACACTGCGGAAGCCTTTATTGACTGAGCCAGTGTGATGGCTTTCGGATTGGTTTGCCATGCCGTATTATCGTTCACACCGTTGCCCAGCTGGCCGTAACCCTCCTTGCCCCAGGTAAAGATCCTTCCGCTGTCATCTATGGCTTCCGATCCATCGTCGCCTGCGCTGAAGGCGGTGATGTTGACAGCATCGGCTCCGAAACTGATCGCGGTGGAT
Source organism: Bifidobacterium sp. M0353 (assembly GCF_016100645.1). Lineage (NCBI taxonomy): Bacteria > Bacillati > Actinomycetota > Actinomycetes > Bifidobacteriales > Bifidobacteriaceae > Bifidobacterium > Bifidobacterium sp. M0353. The sequence continues at coordinate 535,616 of NZ_JACFSB010000002.1, forward strand.
CCTCTCGTACTGACATTGGTATCTGTGGTGGAGCCGATGGCGGTGCCGGAACCCCATCCATAGAGGTCATGATCCGTATCCAGCGCCAGCACGTGCTGGTAGCCTGCGCTGATGGCGATATAGAACCGGGTATCAGGCTGTCCGGTGTCCAGGTCTTGGACACGTGTCGGTGTCGGACTGTCATTAGGGGCGCCGTTGCCAAGCTGCCCCTTGTCGTTCTGGCCCCAAGTCCAAGCGTGGCCTTGACTGTCCAGGGCCGTGCCCGAGGTAAATCCTGCGCTGATGGCGGTGATGTTAGACAGCGCCGTGACCTTGGTAGGGGTGGAATGGCTGTCATAGTTGCCGATGCCGAGCTGGCCGTAAGTGTTGTCGCCCCAGGTGTAGACCGTGCCGTCCGAGGCCAGGGCCATGGCATATGCCCGTCCTGCGCTGATGGCGGTGATTTTGGCATTGTCTGTCTGTGCTTTTACTGGTTCGTTGGAATTATCGGTAGTGCCGTTGCCGAGCTGTCCCTTGCCGTTGCTGCCCCAGGTGTAGACCGTGCCGTCCGAGGCCAGGGCCATGGAATAAGCATCCCCGGCGCTGACGGCTATGAAGATCTTTCCTTTTATGGCATCATTTTCGGTGATCCGCACCGGCGTTGTTGCCGTGCCTGAGTCTTTGCCGTTTCCCAGTCCGCCGCTGGCCTGATTCCCCCAGGCGTAGACGTGTCCGTCAGAACCCACAGCCAGGGTGTGGTAGCGCCCGGCGCTGGCCTGGGCAAATCTCACTGCTCTGGGCTTGGGGGGAGTCAGGGTGATTTTGGAGCCCCCGGTGTCGTCGCCATGGAGGGCATCCGAGGTCTTCCATTTCATGTCTGACGAAGACCAATGCGCTTTCAGATTCAGTGGCCCGGTGACCGGACTGCTGAAGTCATAGGCCACATTGGAACTGCCGTCTGCCTCTTTGACGAACCAGCCGTCGAACAGGAAGCCTGCCTTGGTGACGGTGGGAGGCGAGGCCTGCTTGCCTGCGGTGACGAACTGGTCCGAGGCCGATGAACCCCCGTCCGAATCAAAGGTGACCTTCTGGGCAGTGGGTGTGAATGTATAGTTGCCAATGCTTTGCCCCTGTTGTGCAGCACCGCCAATGGACCATTGACCGTCGTTGATCCTGATCTTGGTGGTTCCGTAAGTGTGGTGCGGGGTAGTGACCGTCCATGGGGTATTTGAACTCCAGGTGTCGTCGCCTGCTGAAGTTCGGCTAATCGGGCTGTTGGTGTCGGTCTTTGCTACATCTGTCCTGCCAAAGGTCACCTTGGCCAGATCTATCTGGGGTGGGCCGACCGCTGCAGGCTTGGTCTGCGAACCGCTTTGAGGTCCCTTGCTGCCCTGTCCCAGCTTGCCGCTTTTCGCTTCCCCCCAGCTGTAGGGGAGCCCGTCCGAGCCGATGGCCAGGCTGTGCCGGCAGACATCGAATGCGGCGACTGTGACGCCTGTCAGGCTCACCTCGGTCATAGTTGATTTAGGCTTTGTGGTTCCGTCGCCCAGCTGACCGCTGGAATTGCTTCCGAACATATACAGGCTGCCCTCGGAGTCGACCACCGCAGAGGAGTAGTCCCCGGCGCTGACCGAGACAGGCACCGCCGCTCCTGTGGGCAGACTTACCTGGCTTGGATAGAAGGAGTGAACGCTGTCGGCATTGGCGTCATTGCCCTTGGTCAGCGGATAGCCCCAGTAGTTCACGTTGCCTGTATTGCTCAGTGCCAGGACGTGCAGGTACCCCGCATCGATGTCGGTGTAGACAGTGCTGTCTGCGGCACCGGTCGAGTCGCCGAGAATGCGCTCAGGAGTGTAGACATTGGAACCGCTGCTGGTACCGTCCATCGTGCCGATGCTGAGCTGGCCGCCCTGGTTGCGTCCCCAGGCGTAGGCATGACCTTGGCTGTCCAACGCCGTTTGGAAATCATATCCGGCACTGATGGTGGTGAAGGTGACGCCGGATGGAGAGGCCACCGCCGCGGGTGAAGGGTTGACGTTGACACCCGTGTGCCCGTTGCCAAGCTGGCCGTATTGATTGTCTCCCCATGTGTAGATCGTCCCGTCCGAGGACAGGGCCATGGCATGCCAGTATCCGGCACTGATGGCGGTGATGGTGGCGTTGAGATTCGCCTTTACCGGCACTGAGGAATCCGTGGTGGAGCCGTTGCCGAGTTCACCACGGTCGTTGTTGCCCCAGGTGTAGACGGTGCCGTCCGAGGCCAGTGCCATGGAGAACGTGGTTCCCGCGCTGACGGATACGAAGATCTTTCCCTTGATAGCGTCATTCTCGGTGATCCGAACCGGCGTGTTTCTGTTGATTGTGGTGTCGTCGCCGAGCTCACCCCTGCTGTTGTCTCCCCAGGCGTAGACGTGGCCGTCCGAGCCTACGGCCAGGGTGTGATCGTGGCCGGTGCTGACCTGTGCGAATCTGACCCCTCTGGGCTTGGGGGAAACCAGGGTGATTGCCGAGCTCCCGGTGTCGTCGCCGCTGACGTCGGCTGTCGTCCACTGGGCGTCGTTGACCGACGACCAATGGGCCGTCAGCGACTGCGCGCTGGTGACCGGCTTGCCGAAGTCATAGGCCACATCGGAGCCCTTCAGGAACCATCCGTCAAACAGGTAACCTGATTTGGCGACGGTGGGAGGGGATGCCAGATGGCCTGAGGTTACTGTCTGGCTCAAGGCCGGCGAGCCGGACGTCAGCGAGCCCCCGTCAGGCTCGAAGGTAAGGGTATATGAGGATGAATCCCTGGTCTGTGGCGACTTGGCTCTCGGTGAGCTGTTCCTGATGGGTTTGTCTGTCTTTTTCTCACTGAACGGTTGGATGGACTCGAAAGGCGAGGGATTGTTGCTGGCCAGCGGCGATGGTGTGGCGGTCGGAGCAGCGGCCCCGGCCTGTGCTTCGCCGCCCGTCCTGAGCAATGGACTCACGCTGCTGTACGGGCTGGGAGAGGGCGTTTCCGTGGTAGGCGAAGGTGCCGTATCGCCTGTGGTTGCGTATGCGCCTGTTGATGCTCCGATCAGCGCCAGCCCTATCATGGCTGTCAGCGTCATCAGTCTGCGGATGCCATGAGCATTCCCCATTCGATTCTTCCTCCCCAAACGTGCCGATTCCCCAGGTCGTAGCCCCAAAATCTGCGTCGGTGCACACTAAAATAAAGTCCCTCTATAACTTCTACTGTAGCATTGCAATCTTCGAGCAGTTCATAGTGTCGTGATCAGGCCCTTGCAGGACAAATTCGTTGCAAGAGGCATGCCGTTGATTGTGGAAGCCGCACTTTTTGTATGAGCGCCGAAGGTTCGATTGGCATTGCGGATTGCCACGATGGTTGCACTGATAACGGCCTTGTCGCCAGTGACGCCGACAAAAAACCGGGGCGGTGCCTATGGCTGAACCGCCCCGGTTGCATTGGGAATTGTGTAGCCTACTTGCGAGGCTTCTTGGCGGGGGGCTCGCCCAGCTGGCTGGTGGTCACACGGATGCCCGCCTCATCCTCGCCGGCTCCCGTCGCCTCGGACTGAGCGGTCTCCTCGACCAGATCCAGATCTCCGGTGACCCTGCCCGCTTCGGCTATGTCGTCCAGGGCGGCCTTGACGGCTTCCAGGCCCTCCGGCGCCACGCTCAAGGAGGCTGAGAGGATGGGGGTCTTCATGGAGACCTTGGCCTCGGACTTGATCCGCCGCAGGGAGGCCAAGGCCGTGCCTGCCCAGGCCAAAAGAGCCGGATCCTGGCCCTGGGCAGCTGCCCGATAGGATTCCGGACGTGGCCAGGAGGCGCGGTGGACCGATCCGTCCCCCTGGTGCATCCACTGCCAGGCCTCTTCGGTGGCGAAGGGCAGGAAGGGTGCCAGGAGACGATCCAGAGCATCCAGGACCAGCCCCAGGGTTGTGCGGGCGCTCAGCACCTGGGCCTCGTCAGGGGTCCTGCCGGTGGCATCCGCGGTCCCATAGGCCCGGTTCTTGGCCAGCTCGATGTAGTTGTCGCAGAAGTCCCAGAAGAAGGATTCGGTCACCTCCAGGGCCTTGGAGTGCTCGTAGGATTCCAAGGCCCTGGTGGCCTGGTCGATCACCTGGGCAAGGCCGGCCAGAACCGCGCGATCCAACGGGACCGTGACGTCAGCGGGGTTCCAGGTGGCCTCCGCTGACCGGGTGACCTTATGGTTCTCATCCTCCCGACCGATGGCCAGGGCGAACTTGACGGCGTTGAGGAGCTTGACGGCCAGGCGGCGGCCGATTTTCATCTGCCCCTCATCGTAGGTGGCATCCAGGCCCAACCGGGCGCAGGATGCCCAGTAGCGCACAGCGTCGGCTCCATACTTCTTGATGGGTTCGTCGGGCACCACCACATTGCCCTTGGACTTGCTCATCTTCTTATGGTCCGGGTCCAGGATCCACCCCGACAGAGTGGTGTCGCTCCAGGGCAGGCAGCCGTTCTCCAGGTGGGCGCGGTCCATGGAGCTGAAGAGCCAGGTGCGGATGATGTCCTGGCCTTGGGGGCGCAGGTCCATGGGGAAGGTGGCCTTGAAGAGGGCCTGGTCCTGTTCGCCCGGCTCGGCCCAGTGGGTCACGATCTGGGGGGTCAGGGAGCTGGTGGCCCAGGTGTCCATGATGTCCTTCTCGGCCGTGAAGCCGCCAGGCTGGTCTCGCTGGGATTCCTCGAAGCCCTCGGGCACATCAGTGCTGGGATCGATGGGGAGCCTGTCCTCGGCCGGGGTGATGGGATGGGCGTAGTCGGTCTCGCCGTTCTCCTTGACCGGATACCAGAGGGGGAAGGGGACTCCGAAGAAGCGCTGCCGGGAGATCAGCCAGTCGCCGTTCAGGCCCTCGACCCAGTTGTTGTAGCGCACCCGCATGAAGTCCGGGTGGAAGTTGAGCTCCTTGCCGCGCTCCAGCAGCTCCTGGTTCAGTTTCTGGTCGGTGCCGCCGTTGCGTAGGTACCACTGGCGGGAGGTGACGATCTCCAGAGGCTTGTCGCCCTTCTCGTAGAAGTTGGTCATGCGCTTGGTGGGCTTGGGCTCGCCGTCCAGGTCGCCGGACTCGCGCAGGGCGTCCACGATGATCTTGCGGGCTGAGAAGGTGGTCTTGCCCTCGGTCTGCTCGAAAATGCGCCGCCCGCCCTCATCGGTGATCCAGTCCGGCACGTCCATGACGATTCGTCCGTTGCGCTGGATGATGGACCTGGTGGGCAGATTCAGATCCCGCCACCACTGCACGTCGGTCACGTCGCCGAAGGTGCAGCACATGGCGATGCCGGCGCCCTTGTCCATCTCGGCGGCGGGATGGGCCAGGATGGGCACCTCCACCTTGAACAGGGGGGAGTAGACCTTCTGCCCGAAATACTTCTGGTAGCGCTTGTCATCCGGGTGGGCGATCAGGGCGCCACAGGCCGCCAGCAGCTCAGGCCTGGTGGTCTCGATGTATATCGGCGTGCCGTCCGCAAACCGGAAGGCCACCCTGTGGTAGAAGCCGTCGTACTCGCGCGACTCCAGCTCGGCCTGGGCCACGGCGGTCTGGAAGGTCACGTCCCAGAGCCCGGGGGCCTCCTTCTGGTAGGCCTCGCCCCTGGCCAGGTTCCGCAGGAAAGCCTTCTGTGCCACACGGCGGGGATGCTCGCCGATGGTGTGGTAGGTCTGCGACCAGTCCACCGACAGGCCCAACGACCGCCAGAGCTGCTCGAAGAGCTTCTCGTCCTCGGCGGTCAGTTCCTCGCACAGTTCGATGAAATTCTGACGGGAGACGGGCACCTGGTCCTTGGCGCTGATCTTCTTGCCTTTGGTCCCATGGAAGGGGGGTTTGAAGTCCGGATCGTACTTGAGCGAGGTGTCCACGCGGACACCGTAATAGTTCTGGACCCGCCGCTCGGTGGGCAGGCCGTTGTCGTCCCAGCCCATGGGGTAGAAGACGTCGTAGCCCTGCATCCGCTTGAACCGGGCGATTACGTCGGTATGGGTGTACGAGAAGACGTGTCCGACGTGCAAATGCCCCGAAACCGTGGGCGGCGGGGTGTCGATGGAGTAGACGCCGGAGCGCTCGCGGGTGTTGCGGAAGCGGTAGACGCCGGACTCGTCCCAGTCGCGGCACCACTTTTCCTCCAGGCCATCCACGCCCACCCTCTCGGGCAGGGGGGTCAGATGGGCATTGACGATTCCTTGGTGTTCAGCAGACATACCAGCATTTTATGGACGAACAGTGACAAGGGGCACCGGCCTTTTCACCCCTGGATGCGCAGGTTCCACAGGGGCAGGTAGCGGTCCAACAGAGAGCTGGGCATGCCCTTCAGGCGCGGGGCGGTGAGGACCAGGGGCGTACGCTGATACAGCCAGTCGCTGGGGGAGAGGTCGCTGACCTGTCGGGCAAAGGCCTTCAGCCGCTCGGCATAGGTGTTCTGGTCGGTGCAGTCCGTCACCTGCTTCCAGGAGTTCTGAACATCGACGTTGTCGAAGAGCATGGTGGAGTCGGGGTCGGCGAAGCGGTCGATTTCATCATTGTCCATGACCATCAGGGCCATGTCGTAGTCGCGGCGGTTGAGTACTTGGTCACGGAAGGTGGGCTGATCCACCATGGATACCTGGGTGGGGATGCCTGCTGCTTTGAGTTGTGTGCGCATCAGGTCGCCCACTTGGCTGCCGAATTCGCGTGGATAGACCAGACGTAGACCGTTCTTAAAGAAGGAAGGGCGGTAGTAGGAGGACCGATGAATCGCCTGGGCACGGTCGAAGGGGAAGGCCTGCAGGTCGGGATCGTAGCCGGGGCTCAGCTGGTTGAGCGGTCCGCCCAGCGCCTTGGCCCCGCCTCCCCCCAGTTTGGCGATGGATTCTCGATCCAGGGCGTAGCGGACGGCCTCGCGCATGTGCTGGTCGGACAGCGGGCTGGTTGCTATGTTGTTGAAGGCCAGGACCACATTGTCTGTGCTGGGCGTAGCGGTCGGCGTCCTGTGGGCCTGCGCGGCGGTGGCGGAATCCATGTCCACTACAGCGTCCAGGCGTCCCTGGTCCAGATCCTTGATGGTCTCTTGTGGGCTGCCGGTGTAGCTGAAGATTACCTTGCCGATGGCGGCCTTGTCCGGGCCTTTGTAGGATTTGCTGGCGGTCAGGGTAAGGCTGGTGCCCGGCTGCCAGTCATCCACCTGGTAGGGGCCTGAACCAGCTGATCGAGTGGAATAGTTGACCCTGGCCTGGCGGTCGTAGACTATGCCTGCCCGACCGCTCAGGGCGGTCAGCAGTCTGGCGTTCGGGCTCTTCAGACCGATCACCAGTGTGGCATCATCGGGGTTGGTGACCCTGGCCAGTCCGTCCAGATCCCGATGGCCCTGGTACTGATGGTCGATGATCTGGTGCAGGGACCAGAGGGCATCCTCCGAGGTCAGGCGGCGGCCGTCGGCGAAGCGGGCGTCATTGCGCAGATGAAAGGTATAGAGCAGGCCGTTTGCGGAGATCTCCCAGTTCTGGGCCAGGCCGGGCGTCGGCCGACCTTTGGCGTCGGGCCTGGTCAGGGTCTGGTAGACGTTGCCCATCAGGGCCTGGTCGGTGGCGCGTCCTGGTTCGGTGCGGATGTCCAGGGAGACGGGGGCCTGGCGGGCCCGGATGCGTACGATTCGGCCTGAACCCTCCTGGGCCCAGGGCAGCCGCCAGCCTCCTTGGCCTGTCACCAGCGGCCAGGCCATATAGGTGCCCGCGGTCAGGACCGCCAGTACCAGGAAAAAGATGATTCCGGATCTGATTTGCTTGTGTCTGCCGCGTGCCATGGTCTCGATTCTACCGAGAGGCTGGTCCGGCCAGGAGCTCGGCGCTGGGGCATGTTTCGGCCAGGGGGCAGTGGAGGCAGTCGGGCTTGCGGGCGTGGCAGGTGGCCCGGCCATGCAGAATCAGCCTGTGCGACAGATTGGTCCAGTCCTCGGGCGGGAAGCAGTCGCAGATCTCATGCTCGATCTTCACCGGATCGGGGTGGGTGCTGCGCCAGTCGGTCCGCCAGCGCAGACGGCCGGTGACCCGGGTGACGTGGGTGTCCACCGGGAATCCGGGGATGTTGAAGGCATTTCCCAGGACCACGTTGGCGGTCTTGCGCCCCACGCCGGGCAGGCTGGTCAGCTCCTCCATGGTCTGGGGGACCTTGCCGCCGTAGTCTTCGGTCAGCATCAGGGAGAGCCCCAAGAGGTGGCGGGCCTTGGTATGGTAGAAGCCCACCGGGTGGATGATGGCCTCCAGTTCGGCAGGCTGGGCCTGGGCCATGGTCGCGGGGTCGGGGTAGCGCTCGAAGAGTTCGGGGGTCACCGAGTTGACCCGCTTGTCGGTCGTCTGGGCGCTCAGGACCGTGGCAACCAGCAGTTCAAAGGGGTTGCGGAAGTGCAGGGCGCAGACCGCCTCGGGAAAGACCTGGCAGAGGATGCGGTACTCCTCGTGCATGCGGGCCAGGCGTCGGGCCTTGCTTTCCCTGCCCTGAGGGCGCTTTCGATTTGATGATGCATCAGTCACTATGATTGGTTTTCTTCTTCTGGGAATCCTGGGATTGTTCCGACTGGCTGTCCTTTTGCTCGGCTGGGTCTGGGCCGGTCTCGGCATCCGGCTCGGGCTTGGGGACTGAGGCCGTCCGTGCCGACGAGGGCGGATCGAACCGGTAGCCCACGTTGCGGACCGTGCCGATCAGGTGCTCGTACTCACTGCCCAGCTTGGCCCTGAGCCGCCGCACGTGCACATCCACCGTTCTGGTGCCGCCGTAGTAGTCATAGCCCCAGACCTCCTGGAGGAGCTGGGCTCTGGTGAAGACCCTGCCTGGATGCTGAACCAGGTATTTGAGCAGCTCGAACTCCTTGTAGGCCAGGTTGATGGGACGGCCGTGGATTCGGGCCGTGTAGCTCTCGGTGTCCACGACCAGATCACCCGAGCGGACCTGACCGGTAGGTACCTGATCTTCCACCTCTTCCGGCTGGGTATCAGGCTTGAGCGTCGGTGTTACGCGCTGGCAGACCAGACGCAGTCGGGCCTCGACCTCGGCCGGGGACGCGGACTGAATGATGACGTCGGCCACGCCCCAGCTGGCATTGACCACAGTGAAGCCGCCCTCGCTCAGAATAAGGATGATGGGCGTGGACAGGCCCGAGGCCCGGGTCAGGTTGCAGAGGGTCTTGGCCTCGGCCAGGTCGTCGCTGGCGTCAATCAGCAGCACGGTGTCCTCGGGCATTCTTACCAGGGAGGCGGCATCCAGGGGCAGGACGCGCACCCGATGGGAGAGCAGGGCCAAGGCTGGCAGAACCGATGCCGGGTCCTCGGCGCAGGTCATCAAGGTCAGATCCGTCACGGGGGTACCTTCTTCCCTGTCCGTTCGTCCATAGCGGGGGTGGATTCGTTGAACAGTCGTCATCATTGTACAATCGGCCCGTCACAGGGGCTCTGAGTTCACAGGATGGCCTTGCCCTAGGATGTGACGTATGGCTCCCCGACGGGGACAGGCAGGAGGACCCATGGCGCAGACCGTAAAAGAAACCCGGGATGGGCACGCGCCCGCCCTGACGCAGTTGCTGGCCCTGGCGGCCCTGATTCTGCCGGGAGTGGCGACGGGCTTGCTGGCCGAGCCCCGGGTCGCTCGAGGGGTGCAGGCCGTTCTGGTTCTGGCGCTGGCATTGGCCATGCTGGCCTCTTGGCCACTGGTCGGCCAGGGCATACGACCCGGTCCAGACCGGGCTGTGTTCGGTCTGCTTGCCTTGGCAGCTCTGGTGCCGACCCTGGCCGTGCAGGGGCCTGGTGCCCTATGGGCCTGGCTGTCGACTGCGGCATTCCTGCTGGCCCTCCTGGCCGTATTCATGTTCGTTCGGCAGATGCTGCGTCGGGACCGGCGGATGGTCATCCGTGGCATTTCTGCAACCGCCATGGGCGGGGTGACCGCTGTCGCCGCCTCGGGGTGGGTCTTTCTGCCGGAGCTGGTCAGAGGCCTCCATCCCGACCTGATGCCGATTCTGGTGGTGCTAGTGGCCTTGCTGCTGCTGGTCGGGCTCATGACCTCGGGTTACCGGTGGGCCCAGGAGGCAGCTGATCGGCGTGGGGCCGTAGGTCTGGCGCTGATGTCGGTTCTTCTGGCCGGATCCATCGTGGTTCTGGCCGCTATGGTCTTGCAGACGACGTTCTGAGTCAGGCATTCATCAGGTGGTCCAGAAGGATCTGGATGCCCATGACGATCAGAATGATGCCGCCGGCGATTCTGGCAGGCTTGCGCCAGCGGGACCCGACCGCGTATCCGATGCGCAGCCCCAGAATGGAGGCCGCAGCCGTCACCAGCCCGATGACCAGTGCGGATAGCCAGATGTTGATGCCCAGCAAGGCCAGGCCTGCGCCCACGCCGAATGAGTCGATGCTGGTGGCGATGGCTGCGGGGAGCATCTGCCGCCAGGAGAAGCTCTCCTCGCCGTTCGCTCCCTCCTCCTCGCCATAGACGCCCTCGCGGATCATGTTGACCCCGATGGCTGAAAGGATACCGAAGATAATCCAGTGATCCACGGCGGCCAGGGAGTCCTGCAGCATGGAAGCGGCGAAGTAGCCCAGCAGGGGCAGCAGCGTCTGGAATCCGCCGAACCAAAGTCCGACCAGCCAATGATGGCGGGCCCGCAGTCGGTCCACGGACAGTCCCTTGCTGATGGAGACGGCAAAAGCGTCAGAAGATACACCTAAAGCGATAAACAACAATCTCAAGAACACGGCATTCCTTGAAAGGGTTCATCCCCGGTGGGATGGGCCTCGACCAGGTCTCCTCAAACCCGCCTACGCCTCGGGAGCGTCGAGCGCGGAACTGCCGATTGGAGTCGGCTTTGAATTCGTTGAATGCCGTTCACATGCTACGCCATAACAATATGGACATAGATTTTACCTGTCAGCGCTGGAACAATCAAGCATGGGATGAGGCCGGACGGCCCTGCTCAATGAGCCTTGGTCACCGTCAGGCTGTCTCCCGATGCGTGGATGGCGCTATTGGTCCTGGTAGGTGACGGCGTAGAACTCGCCGTTCTGGTATCGGGCCATGTACACATCGCTGACCTTGTGGATGCCCTGCTTGGCCAGTTGTTCGTCAAGCCAGTCCTCGTCCCGTCCCATGGTGTCAAGAACGTCGGGATTGACCCGCCCGTCCATGACCACCGGGTAGCGCACGTCCTTGTCGCCCTCGGAGATGATGGTCAGGCCGCCGTTCTGCTCGACGATGCCCCGCTTGACGTCGCGGATGTCGTTGATGCCCTTGGTGCGCAGCTTGAAGTCCACCTCCTTGGCCGTCAGATTGACCTTGAGGCAGTTCTGGACCAAGAGTCTGCCGTTCTTGATGATGGTGACCGGTTCGCCGTCGATGTACTTGCCCACCGCGTGGATGTGGGTTTTGGCATACCGGGTGATGAGGATCAGTGCCGCCCATATCAGCAGGATGACAATGTACTGGGCCATGGAAATGCTGTCGCTGTAGATGACCCCGCCGATGATGCCGCCCAGGACGTAGTTTTGCAGCTGGTCCATGGGCGAGGTGGGCGCCAGGTTCCCCTTACCGGTCACGTTGATGAGCAGGGTGATGAAGAGCAGCCCGACAATCAGCTTCAGGGCCACGTTGACGTAGAAATTGATATCCATGGGTCACTCTCCGATCACGGTGATGTCTGGGTGGTACAGGTCGGCGCGCTGCAGCAGGAACTCGGAGCCGGAGCTGTTGAATACCAGGGTGTAGTAGCCCTTGGGGGTCTTGATGATCATGTCGTTGTTGCGCGAGGTGTCGTTGATGCAGATCCTCTCAGGATCGACCTTGAGCTTGGCGGCGGACTTGTCGATGACCGTGGTCAGCTGTCCGCTCTGCAGGCTGGCCGTGCGCAGATTGGTGTAGTCGCTGTACTGGATGGCCGCCGCCAGCAGGAGCAGGGTGGCCAGGATGATGGACAGATCCTTGTACTTATGGTTCCAGCGATGGCGGGAGTACATGAATAGGAAGAAGAGGAAGGCCAGGGCCAGAAGGACGACCACGATGATCCTGATCATGGTCCAGTTGGTCTGCCCGCCCTTGAGGTATTGGTACGTATAGAAAGTCATAGCCGCTCCTACCCTTGCGCGCGCACCCGCAATTCGCAATCGTAGACGGCTGGAGGCGTTTTGGGAGGATTTGGGCATGCAAAACCCCGGTTCGGGCGCTCGATTGGGCCCTTGCCGGGGTGGTTGAGACCGCTGGGCGGCCTTGAGAGGTCAGTGCTGGGCGGCCAGGCGCTCGCGTGCAGCCTTGATCTGGGTCTCGGCGGCCTCGGCGTTGGTCCAGTAGTCGCCGGGCATGACCTCCTTGCCCGGCTCCAGGGCCTTGTACTGCTCGAAGAAGTGCTTGATCTCCTGCTTGTGGAAGTCGGAGACGTCGTCGATGTCCTTGATGGCGTCGAAGCGGACGTCGGCGGGCACGCAGAGGACCTTGTCATCCCCGCCGGCCTCGTCGACCATGTGGTAGAGACCAACGGCGCGGCATTCAACGATGCAACCCGGGAAGACCGAGTCGGGAATCATGACCAGGGCATCCAAGGGATCCCCGTCCTCGCCCAGGGTGCCATCGATGTACCCGTAGTCATCGGGGTAGCCCATGGAGGTGAAGAGGGTGCGGTCCAGCCTGATATGGCCGCTGTCGTGGTCCATCTCGTACTTGTTGCGGGAGCCCCGGGGGATCTCGACCAACACGTCGAATGTCTCTGCCATTGTCCTGTCTCCTTTTCGGTCTGGACGGCATAGGTATGTCTCATACACAGCATAACCGTCCCGCGGCACATTCGACCACAGTCTCCCGCTCACGCACCTATATGCCCGTCGGTCGCTCATACTCAAGGCATGGGCGGGTGAAGAGTGAGGACGAGTATGAACAAGCATAGATGGATCGGCCTCTTGGCGGCTCTGGCTGCCCTGGCGACCCTTGCCGGTCCGGCGGCCCCGGCCATGGCTGGCGGAGGATCAGGTCATGCCGGTGGCAGACCAGTGCCCCCCGGCGGCCAAAAGGTCCGGCTCTGGCAGGGTTGGGCCTACAAAGATGATGACCAGGGGGCTTTTGGTGGCTATGAGATAGGCAGCGTAGACAGGGCGTTCTCCCAGATGGGTGTGGTGGACGGAGGCAATGCCACCACGGCCCGGGTCAAGCGACAGGCTCTGGATGAGGCCAACGGCAATTGCCAGGCGCGTTTTAACGAGGCCCATGCCGACCAGTCCGGACAGGGCCACTGCCGGGTGACCGGCGTGGGCGTGGTTGCCGGCTACCGTGGATCCCAACGTATCTTTGACGGGATCTCCGTGGCTATTCACAAGCTTTGGATGGATAACTGGCGTAGCCAGGTGGCCAACAGCACCTTCAGCAACCGTGGGGTGACCTATCGGACCAGCGACTCCTTCTGGGATCAGTCCAAGGACAATCTGGACAAGTTCGCTGACGAGTATGCAGGCAACGAAAAGGGCATCTCCCTGGTGGTGATCATGCTCAACGACTACGAGCCCAAGCCGGCCGATCTGCCGCCGAATCCACCCGATAAGCAAGTGGATCGGGACACCAGCGCGGATGGGATGACCAATCGCACCCATATCGTCACTGGAACCGGTCGGGGCGGTCGCGAACTGACCTTTACCGATGTCTTCAACCCTCAGGGTAAGCAGTACCGTATCAGCGGTCAGCATGTCAGAGACCAGACCAGCGGCGAAGACCTGACCGACCAATTCGTTTTCAACACCGCCGAAGGGACCAGGCCGCCTGGTGACCGGGCCACAGCGACCTGGAAGGGCGGGACCCTGCCAGAAGAACACCGCTGGGCATGGCAATTGGATGTGACTGTCGACCGGCCGGAGACCGGGGTGATCCTGGACCAGGGGGAAGTCCATTGGAAAGGCAGCGCCCGTGAGGTTGACCAGTCGACCCCTGAGCGCCGTACACCCACCTGGAAACCGAGGCCGGACAAATCCTGGATTCTGCGAGACACCCCCACGGGGGCTTGGAAGAGTGTCATAGACCCCCAATGGACTAACGGGACCGGTGCTGACAGACACGTCTTTCTGGACGGCGACCGGGTGGGGTCGGTGGTCAACGCCACTGTCGAAGCCCATCTGATTGAGGCCCCTAAGGTTTTCGCCCTGACTGACGACTGGAGCGCTGCCGACTATCTGGTTGATCAGGATGGGGCTCGGGCCATTCGTGTCTTCATGGCCAGGGCCAAGGCGGATGCAGACGGGCACTATCGCCGCAGCAGCGTCGGAGACATCGTGACCAAGGGCAGGGATGTGACCGACCGTTTCGAGATCAGCGTGACAGGCACTCGGGCGCGGGCCCAGGCCAAGAGCGGGTGGCTGAACGGCCTCAAGGGGATGGAGGACCCTGTGCAGGTCACCATGCTGGTTCCCTTCACGGTCCGATTTGCCAACGGCGGTGGTGCGGCCAAGGTTCGCAAGGATCTGGGCGGAACACCCGACCAGGAGCTGACCTTCTGCAAAGCGCCTGACGGCCATGGCAACCAGGGCGAGGCCCTGACCAATTCGGGCTCCCAAACGGTCAACACGCAGAGTGTACGGACCAACAAGCCAGGCATCTGCGGATACCTGCCTCCGGTGCGCAAGGATGTCATCTCGGAGGCCGGCCAGGGCGGTCAGCAGGCCAGTGTTGATGGCAAGGTGGTCTTCCCTGGTCAACGGTTGGAGTATCAGCTGGATACCCAGCCCAGCCTGCCCGACAAGCTGGCCTATCCTGTCGAATCAATCATCCTGACGGATGTCTATGACCGCTGGTTTTTGCCCGACAAACAGACCCTTGAGGTGACTGACCTGCAGAGCGGAGATGTCATCGCCAAGACCGGATACGTCACAAATTGGAAGGACAAGGACCATAGCCTGCGGGTGACCATTACCGACCCCGCCCGTATCGGCCGGTGGCGGGCCGGGGGCAACCCCAGAATCCGTCTGCGCTTCGAGGGCAGGGTTGACCCCAAGGCCCCGACGGATCATCGTGTGGGCAATCAGTGGGTGCTGACGCTGAACAACTCGCTGACTCCCTCCAACCAGGTGAGCAATCCGCCGGCTGACTTCCATCCTTCAAAGAGCGATGTCAGCACGCATGATCCAGGCATCAGCATCGATGGCAAGGTGCTTTTTGTGGGCGACCGTGGTGTCTATCGGATCAGTCTGGACGCCCGCCGAAAAGACACCGCCTATCCGGTCTGGCGGTTGGGCATGACGGATGCCTACGACGTTCGTCACCTGGATATCGATCCCAAGGGCATCGAGGTTCTGGGTTCCGATGGCCGTGATTACACCAAGACCTTCAACATTCAGGTAAAAAACGGTACAGTCCTGGTCTTCGCCAAAACCGTTGATACCTATGTTCCGGCCACAGGTGTGACCCTTAAAGGGGATCCCCAGCCTGCCGACCTGGCTGCCTATGCTGCTGCCCGAGGTCATAATCCCCTTAGAGAGCCTGCTATTGACCAAGGGCTGCTGGGGCGCACCTACAATCTGGTTCTGCCCTACACGGTCATCCGTGCGGAAACCGGTCACGTGGTTCGCAATCAGGCGACTCAGATCGTCAACGACCTGCATAAAGCGACCAACGTGGTCGCCAATCCGGTCAAGCCGCTCAATCCCGCCAAGGATGTGGTAGTCGCAGTAGGTGGAGGAAGCGCTCATGGTGGCAGTATCTACCGTGACCGACTCTTCCTCTACCGTCTGGACTCCAGTCTGCTGCCGGCCGGACGTGCCTATCCGCAGGTGAAAACCTGGCGGATTGAGGATCGGCTGAACCCAGCGGTGGATCGGTTCACCGGCCATTGGGCCGTCTACGCAACCCAGGACCTCTACGGGAATGGGCGCATCCTGATTCATCATGGACAGATCATGGCTGGTTCAGACATGTCCGCAGATATCCATGGCGGTCCTTTGTTTACGATGACCGCAGACCCTGCAGGTCTGATCAAAGTGGAGGCTACATCGCGGTATCTGGCCCTGGTCAGCGCTTCAGGCGACCGCCCGGTCGGTTGGAGGGTCTACCTGCAATGCAGGCGGCTGAAGAAGGTGGAGCGTCATGAGAACCGATTCACTGAGTTCTATCAGGACAAGACCCTGGTCTCCAACACGGTCTGGACCAGAACGCCCGATATGACACCGGCCCTGCATATTGAGAAGTTTGATCAGGCAGGCGGTATGCCCAAAGGGGATCGGGATCAGCCTGAGCAGGCTCTCCGGACTCACGACGATGTCCCCATCGTCTTCCGGATTACCAATGATTCTCCTCGCGATCCCAGCGATGGGACTGGAGCAATCTTTCCTGCCCGCCAGCTGCATTTGGAGGATCAGACAGTCGTGGGTCGGGGACGGGTGACCGGGATCCGCTATCCCGATAATTGGTCAACCCTTATGCTCCGTCCTGGCCAGTCAGTGGACGTGCATGCTACGGTGACGGGCATATCAGGTCGGCACACCGACAGGGCCAGGGTGATCGGCAGTCCTCTTGTGCCTTGTCCTGTAGAAGCTGAGGCGTCCCTTCCTGAAAGGGAAGATGCCGACAAGGCTTCTCTACAGCCTGATTCCCGGGGCGTGATGGTCGATGGCCGTCTGCTGTGCTCGGATCGGGCCGTCCGTTCCAATAGCGACGATTGGAACGCCCTTGGGGAAGCACTGCCCAAAACCGGGGCAGCAGTGGCTCTTCCGCTGGCCATCGTTGCAGCGGCGGTCGGGACCGGCTCGCTTCTCTCTGGCTTGGTCAGGCGGGTGTCTAGGGTTCATGGGAGGCGGCAGTGACCGCCGATCTCAGGCACCCAGCCCATGCGTGTCCCCCGGTCTGTGGTCTTTCTAACGGGGCCACTGCTCATCCAAGGGCGGCCGCGATCCATCGCAGGCCAGGTAGACACGGGCGATGCGCATGCCGGCCCGTTCCGGCTCCAAGGTCAGGACGTGCCGACCGTCGGTCAGTTGGACGGTGGTCATTTCCGACCATCCCCAGACATGCTCGGTGGCAAAGGTCATCAGTCTTCCCCCTCGGGGGAAGAGGTCGGTCCGGTCCAGCGGGTCGCCGTCCAGAATCAAATGGCAGGAGTCCTCCAGGTCGGAGGGGAACTGGGCCAGGAGCCAGATCCGGTAATTGCCTGGCTTGCTAATTTGGAAAGCCATGTTCATGCCGGGAGCCTGACCGGGGTCGGGCCAGAGCCGTTGCCTTGGCTCGGCCCGCATGGCCAGGCCCCGGCCCCTGTGAGTGGGGGCATCGGTGGGGACCCAACAGCCCTTCCGAGGTTTGCCATTGTGTGGTCCATCCTGTGACAGCCAGGCGTTTCCGTCCTGTCTCAGGCAGTCGGCGGCCTCAAGGTAGATGCGTTCTGGCGTCTTGTTGATGTCACTGTTCTGGCTGGGTTTCTGCTCGTGCTGATGTTCGTCTGGCCAGACCAGCTTCGGCCGCGTATACAAACCGCCGTGCAGCCAGTAGTCCTGGTCGAAGTAGGGTACAGGTTCGTCCGAAGTGCAGTCCGGGTCGATTCCGTAATCCTTGATGGCCAGGTTCCGCAGGGGGCGGTCCAAAGTCTCGGCCGTGGGCGTTGGCTGAAGGTCTGCAATCTGATTGCCGGTCTGAGCCCTGTCTATGTGAGTTGCGTGAGAACTACTGTTATCAGTCTGTTCGGAGGGCCGGCCATCTGTCACCCAGGTACTGAAGGCCGGTCCCAACCGGCTGGTCCGTTCGCGACCGGTGTTGATCACGATTTTGTCGATGCCGAAGGAGTCGTCCACGGCTATCAGCTGCAGCCGGTGGGGTCCTGCCTCCAAATAGGGAAGGATCATGGTCAGTTGCTCGGCGTTGTATACGATGGTTTCCTGCCAGTTGCCACGGAATTCGTCAGTGGTGGGCGATTCCAGGATTTCGCCCCAGTTGCCATCAAGGCTGACATGCAGGCGAATTCGGCCACGTGAGTTCAGGGTGGGCAGCCGGTGAACTACCAGACGGTAGCGGCCGGGGGTCTTCAGCCAGAAGTCCAGGCTCAGACAGGCCCCGCTTCCTGATTCCGGGTCGCTCCAGCCCTTGGTCTGCATCAGGTCCGGACCGAAACGGCCCAGGTCTTGGGTCGCCAGCCAAGCGGTGGTCTCCGTGAGGTCGGGGCTGACGCGTCCGCGTGAGGGGTCCATACTGATGTGGCCATCCGCCTCAACGTAGCCGGTGAATCCTCGTTCGAGGTGCGGATCCTGACCTACCAGAACATCGACTCTGATTGGGGCCGACCAGGCTTTTTCGGTTGCCTCCGGGTTACAGGGACGAGTGATGATGGTCAGCGTGCCTTGACGACCCGCATGGGTTGAAGCGTTCTCGACCTGTACATGGATTCGCCACTCGTCCCTGACGATCCGCCGCCTCTCTGGCAGACGGATCCAGTCCTGATCGGCACTGACGCACACTTCCTGTGCGGAGCATCCCATAAGGTCCAGGTCAATCCAACGGTCGGTGATGCCATAGGGGTCGAAGACCAGCTTGACGTGATCGTTATTGCCAGGGACCATGACGCTCTCCTGTGCTTCTTGTGGCGTCAGGATCAGTCTTTGGTTCGATTGGACCTTGACCGGTCTGCAAGCCGGGTACTGAGGCAGCGTAGGGGGAGGGAACCTGTTGGGTGTGAGGATGCCGTCCCAGCAGCCTTGGGCAAGTTCCTTGTTGTACCAATGGAGCAAGGCCCGGATCATCCCCTGGAAGAGATGGGAGATCCTCATCTGCCTGTCGGCGGCCGGCAAGGCGCCCCGGGAGGCCTCAAGACGGCTGCGGTCCGCATGGTAGAACTGGGCGTTTACATAGTAGACCATGGCGATCTTCAGATCCACCAACGATCGGTAGGCTTCGCGAAACTCCGGCTTCATGCTCTTGCCAAGACTGTGCGAGCGCTCAGCCAGTTCCCGTAATGCTGCCAGGCGGCCGCCGGCTTCGTCGTCGTAGCCTGTCTGGGTGAAGGAGTCCTCGTGCAGGTGTTCGATTTTGGTCTGATTGTTGATTCGGTAGTAGCTCATGCACAGGTCGGCAGCCTCAGAGCCGCGATTGTCATCGAAGGTCTGGTCGAACCAGGCGGCCACGAAGTCCCGTGCCGACAGACTGTGGTGATCCTCGTCAGCATTCCAGGCCAGATGGAGGAAGTAGGATCCCTCCAACTCCAGGCGCTTGATGGCTCCCAGATTATCCACCCATACCCGGCGGATGCCCCGATCCCAGCACTTGCCCAGCTGGTCGTTCATCAGAGCCAGGGGAGTGGATGAAGTGCAGCGGTAGCTGGTCCTCGGCGGCGCCCAGTAGGAGCTGTGGTAGTAAACCCCATTGCCTCCGCTACGTGCCCGTTCGGCCTGATTGGGGAAGCGGCGCATATACCCGTAGTTGTCGTTGACCCACATGATGGTCACGTCTTCGGGCAGGTTCAGGCCCGCATCGTAGAGGGGCAGCACCTCCTTGTATGGAATGAAGAGCTGTGGGATCTCCTGTGGCGGTCGGTCCAGGTGCTGACGCAGGATGTCCCTCTGGTCGTGAATGATCCGACCGAGCAGATCGACTCGCGCTCGCAGACGACCCTCCTGATCCAGATTCGGATTCTCGTCGATGGCGCGCGTGGTCAGGCCCGTGTCGTGGATGCCTCGCATGCCCAGGGTCCAGGTGACCTCGTAGTTCCGGTTCATGTCCACGCTCTGCGACCAGTAGCGCCGAATCATATCCCGGTTGCGTCCGGGCAGCGAATAGTCATAGTCCACATGTGCGCCCTGCGAGGCTACCCAGGGATCCCACTCATGTTGGTTGCTCCGCAGGAGCATGTCGCAGTGGCTGCTCCCGATGACCACCCCCATGCTCTGTGCAAGCCTACCGTTGCGCGGGTCGGAGTTGAAGGCGTTGACGTGCATGGCCGGCCACAGATAGTTACCACCCAGTCGCAGGATCAGATCGAAGACTTTTTCGTAGGTCGCCGGTCCGATGGTTCCGTCCGGGGTGTGCAGGCGGGCCCAGTCATCCAGCTCCTCCTCATCGTTGATGAAGAAGCCCCGGTATTTGACTGAGGGCCAGTCGAAGACGCGCAGGTCGTCGGGCAGACATATCCGTTCATGGCGGCGGGCTGGCACGTTTCCCCACCAGTGCAGGGGTGAGATGCCGATGGCCCGGCTAAGGGCGTAGATTCCGTAGATGGTTCCGCGCCGGTCGGCCCCGACGACATTGAGGGCGCCGTCGACGACCTGCAAGGTGAAGCCTTCCCAGCGGTACCCTCCTTGGGGGTCCTTGAGTGGAGTCAAATCAAGCTCGTCGGAGCAGACAGCTGAATCGATCCAGCTGGAATGACCCAGAGTGCCCAAGCGGATGTTCGGGCTGCTTTCGTCAATCTGATTGGCCGATCTCTGGGCCCGGCCTGTCACGGTCGCAAAATCACGCATCAGGTTGCCGGCCGCAATTTGCACGGCCGAATCCTCACCATGATTCAGCAGCCAGTTAGGCCGGACCCCTGAATCGGCCAGAACTGCGCCCGACACGGCGGTCACTGGGATGGTTCCGGGCTGGGGATGAAACAAGGTGACCATGGTGGCGCTCCCACTGTCCACTGATCAGGCGGATGCTCTGCCGCCCGTGTTCGGACACCCATAGGCTAACACCGGATTAGGAAAATTTTCAATGAGAGAAAATGCGACTGTGAGGGCCTGATGACCGCTTCATTCCATTACCATGGTTGGAGACGCTTAGAGTCCAGCAGAGCCGGGAGGCGATCCGATGAGCAAGAAAGTGACGCTGGCCGACGTTGCCGCCAAGGCGGGGGTTGCGGTGTCCACGGCCTCCAAGGCGCTGCGCAACAGTGCACAGGTCAGCGGTCCGACAAGGGCCAAGGTGTTCAAGGCCGCCGCGGAGCTCTCCTTCTCGCTCAATGAGCGTCAGAGACAGTCCCAGCCTCCCAGCCTGCCCAAGTCGGTGGGCCTGGTCACTTCGGACCTGGACGGTCAATTCTCCATGCCCATCCTGATCGGCGCGGAAAGCTACTTCGGGGTCGAGTCCATTCCTGTTTTTCTCTGCAACGCCGGCAGGGATCCGGCTCTTGAACAGCACCATATTGACAATCTGCTGGCCTATGGCGTCAAAGGTCTGCTGATGGTCGGATGGCGTACCGATCCACGGCCGGCACTGACCAGCTGTCCGGTGCCGGTTGTCTATGCCAACCAGGCGTCCCTGGATCCCCATGACTGCTCGGTCGTCACCGACAACGAGGATGTCGGGCGGTTGATGGTCCGGCATCTGGTCGAGGGTGGGGCCAAAAGAATCGTGTTGATCGCCGGCGATCCGGCCTTCCAGTCCTCGGTCAGACGGCTCAAGGGGGAGATGGTTGAACTGGATAGTCGGGGGTTGGTTGCCGTGCGCACGGTTCGGTATGGAGGCTGGAACGAGGAGACCGGACGTCGTACCATGGTTGGCTTGCTGGATGAGGGCATCGACTTCGATGGGGTGGCTTGCGGCAACGACGAGATAGCCCGGGGGTGCCTGGATATTCTGCATGACCGGCATGTTTCCGTGCCGGATAGGGTATCGGTGGTCGGGGTTGATAATCGGCAGGTCATTGTCGGCAACTCGCGTCCCCCGCTGACCAGCGTCGACTTGAATCTGAAGGCCATTGGCACCAGGGCTGCCAGCTGCCTGGCTGATATGCTGGACGGCCGAGGTCACCAAGGTATCGAATGCGTCAAGGGCACACTGGTCCAGCGCGCCTCTACCAGAATGCCGCTGTAAGTCCGTTCGTCGGCAGATTTCAGAAGGTCATACAATCGCGATTTCACTGGCACAAGTGAATCTTGAGCCCTTTAATGCACAGAAACTTTTTACTCAACGAACTTTTATCTTCCGATAATGGCCAATGCTGAAGTTGCCGCAAGAAGTTAAGGTCGCAGGTCGTCTAGTCTGGTTTCCAATGTGATCGAAATTGATTCTTTCGGTGTCTCGTATCCCGCTCGGTGCAGAAAGGACATACCATGACCTCACACCACTCAGAGTCGCATTGGGCTTAGATTCCGGCTGATCGCGTTTCCTGCGAGATCGGACCCTTGATAGGATGTCCACCTCATGCTTGGCCTCACTGCTTTCTGTTCTGCAGTGCGTCTGATCTCCGCGCGACTGGGGAAGTCGACCTCGAAGCGTCTACCGCAGAAGTCCGGACGCGGAGGGAGGTTGGCGGAATCAATTCTCCTCTGCGTCCAGCAATACCACGCCCTGGAGCGGATTGCTGTCTAAGGCTCCCACGGTCTCATGTGGCAGGTAGGGCTCCTCCATGGAGGCGATTTCTTCGGGTGTGAGTTCCAAATCCAGGGCAGCCGCCGCATCGTCAAGATGCCGGGCCTTTGTGGCACCGATGATCGGTGAAGCAACGCCTTTGGCCCACTGCCAGGCGATGGCTGCCTGGGTCATAGGTACGCCATGCTGCTCTGCCACTTTTTGCACGCGGTCAATGATGGCCAGGTCGTTGTCTTCGGCCCTGCCGTACTTGCCGCGCGAAACCTTGTCGGTGGCGCTGCGCAATGTGTCAGCGGTCCAAGTGGGCCGTGTCAGATGGCCGGCGGCCAGAGGGCTGTAGGGCATGAGCGAGACGTTCGTCTTTCTGCAGAAGGGTATCAGGTCCTTCTCGTCCTCCCGGTAGAGCAGGTTGTAGTGGTTCTCCATGGCGCTGAAAGGGGTCCAGCCATTGTCTTGGGCGACTTTCTGCATATCCTGAAACTGGCTGGCGTACATGGCTGAGGCACCCAGCGCTCGCACCTTGCCAGCCTGGATCAGATCGTTCAGCGCCTCCATGGTCTCCTCGATGGGCGTTTCATAGTCGAACCGGTGGATGATGTAGAGGTCCAGGTAGTCGGTGCCCAGTCGCTTTAGCGTCCCATCGATCTCCCTATGGATCGCCTTGGATGAAAGTCGCCCCTCATTGAAATAGACCTTGGAGGCGATGACCACACGGTCGCGGCTTGTATGCTTTCTAAGCGCCTTTCCCAGATATTCCTCACTGGTCCCGTCCGAGTAGCCGTTTGCTGTATCAAAGAAGGTGATGCCCAGATCCAGTGCGTGCGCAACGACCGCGTCGGTCCCTTCCACATCCAATGTCCAGTCGTGCATGGTGCCTGTTTTACCGAAGCTCATGCATCCCACGCAGATCTTCGATATGTTGATGCCTGTTTTGCCCAGTTGTGTGTACTGCATTTGAGTTCTCTTGGCCTTCCTAGCCGCAGATGCAATCATGCTAGCAAGTTCAAGTCGGTGGAAGTCTATTTATGAGATAGATGCAGTGTTTAGTTCACTGAGCGGAAGATGATCTATGCTTGATGAACGCTGAAGCCTACTTTGTTGTGCTCCGAGCCAGTTCAATTTGAAAATTACAATGTTTGTGCGTTATCGATAGCGACCGTGCAAGTATGCTAATGTACTTCCATTAAAGTCAAAGCGAGCTTTTCAAAATGCACGTTAAGTAGAGTAATGGAAGTACATCGTTTAACTTTTATAGTGTTTCAGTAATTGCTGCATCATTCAATCGCGCTTGACCATAAAGACAGATATACGGGAATGTTCCCGCTTATGGATAGCTTAGTCCCATTAAGTGAGGAAGTACTCTGGTCAATGGGCAAAGCGGATTTGAATTCCTTCGCTAGGGTATAAATTCCACGGTATAACCAATAGATATGATGATTTTTAGGACAGACGTAATAAGAGAATAAGTGCACTCTGCTTTCTGCGATTGTATTCAATTGGGGAAGAGATTGACTGATGAAATAGCTGGTTTTAGAAGTATCGGGATTATTAGGAATAGAGGAACGAATTGTATTGTCCTTTCCCGGAAACAGTACAAAGCATGTCTCGTTTTTAGCCGGACCATGTATTCGCCAAGCTACATCACACATACCAGAATCATAAAGTGGTGATTCGTTCGTAATTAGCTTTTCGGCCTCTTTGTTTTCAGTCATGAAATCGATAGCAAGAGACGGCTTTGTATAAGGCTGATTGATGGGTGGCACATTTATTTCTACGTGTGCATCGACGGAGAATAGTTGCATTGCTTTGCCCCTTTTTACCATTATGATTTGCTGAATTCATTCGAGTGCTTTTGTAACATCACTATGAATCGTTGTGATGGTGCAACTCTGCAAATTCAATTATATCGTATCTATATCGCTCGGAAACGCATAATAACTGTGTCTGAATACTTATATTATTAAGCTGAAATGAACTACTGTTGTTTTCGTCTATGGTTAATTATCCATGAACCATGGGTTCGAAACCTATTCCTCACGCTCAGGCGATCTTAATAGCGCTTTAAGTA
This sequence comes from Bifidobacterium sp. M0353, assembly GCF_016100645.1. Classification (NCBI taxonomy): domain Bacteria; kingdom Bacillati; phylum Actinomycetota; class Actinomycetes; order Bifidobacteriales; family Bifidobacteriaceae; genus Bifidobacterium; species Bifidobacterium sp. M0353. The sequence goes on from NZ_JACFSB010000002.1 coordinate 559,922, forward strand.
AAGATGTGCATCTATTAAGAAGGAGTTTAATAAGAAAGCCGCTTCGAAATTAAAGATCAGCTCAACAGCCATGCAATCAGTCAATATCAAAAGAGGCTAGAGCGAAGAAAATTTTTATAGCTCTATCTATGTAAATGGTCCAGCATGCCAGATTGGCGACTGCGTATACCGTTTTACAGAATGCGCTTGTAGGTGCGATGCAGTGTGTAAGCCAAAGGAGCCTGTATCGATCAGATGCCTACAAGAGTCGTGGCAAGCGGGGTCCAGAGTACCCCCCCCCCCTGCCCCTGCCTAGTTGTTTGAGGGTGACACTGATGAAAATGCTGGCGATTCCAGCGCACTCGGCCAGAAATCGGTAGTCAGCACAAACGCATTTGCCGGTCTCATAGATGTGACCTGAGCAATGCCATCAGACTATTGCCAACGGCACCTGCCATTATTTCCCGCTGATACAATCAAGATAAAAGTTGAATCTAACCTTTAATGAAGAAGGCTCACGTGGCAAGTGGAAACGATATGAGCTGTGCTGCTTTTTCGCATTTGTTGCGTTTCAAGCGCTCACATTATCCGTATTCCGATAGGTACCTTAGCGAGGTGTACAATTCGCCGGATACGCATGCAAGAACAGAAAAACAACATATGGTGCAGTGGTTTGAAGATAATGCAACCCATGGATTAGGCGCCTATTCCCGGCAAAGGCCGAATAAAAGTGCAAAAAATTGTTATAACAAATTGGAGAACGCTGCCTCGCTGCTGTGGATTGCTGAGGCGGCTGGCCTTGAAGAGTCCATCGTAGCAGCAGCTTTTGAGGCTGCGAGGCAGGCGGGAGACCATCGCCGAGCTTGCGGCGCAATCCGCAGGATCATCACCTGGTCCATGATTATTGAATTCTTGTAATGGCATTAACGTAAATCAAATATAGTTTTAATAAGTGTCTAAGTATCGTAGGTACTCGGCTTTCAGCGGAGACTGCTTAGAGCAAGGGTGGTTTTTTACACAGGTTCGTAAAGAAAAGGTTGCATATGCCCGAGATTATTTGTCCCAAATGCGGAACCGCATTCACCATTGACGAGGCCGGATATGCCGATATCCTGAAGCAGGTTCGTGATAAGGACTTTGACAGGCAGCTTCATGAACGGCTTGAGCAGGCTGAACGTGAGAATAGCAAGATCCGCGAACTGGACCAGGCGCAGGCCGAGCAGACGCTGCAGAAGACCAAAAGCGCCAAGGATGCCCAGATACAGGAGCTGCAGGCAAAGCTGGAATCCGAGCAGGCTGCAAAGGAATTGGCTGTTTCAGAAGCCTTGCGGAAGGTCGAGAAGGAGAAAGACGATCTGAGCGCCAAACTGGATAAGGCCGAGTCGGAGAAGCAACAAGCGCTAGATCTGGCAGAGGCCAATTCCAAAAGCGAGCTGCAAAAGGCGGCTGCGGACAAAGAGGCCGAGATCGTCAAATTGCAGAATCAGCTTGATGCTTTTGAGTTGCAGAAGAAGCAGGAGCTTGCCCAGGCTTTGATTCCGGTGGAGAAGGAGAGGGATGATTTCAAGGGTAGGCTTGAGAGGTTGCGGCTTGAAAAGGAGTCGGAGGAGAAGCTCTCCAAGGAGCAGCTGAAATCGCAGCTGCAGGCGGTCGCCGCGGACAAGGATTCCGAGATAGCAGAGTTGAAGAGCAACCTGGACAAGGCTGAGCTGCAGAGCAAGGTCGAGGCCAAGTCCCTCAAGGAGCGTTACGAGGTCCAGATCCAGGATCGTGACGAGCAGATTGAGCGGCTGCGTGATCTGAAGGCGAAGCTGTCCACCAAGATGGTGGGGGAGACACTTGAGCAGCATTGCCAGATCGAGTTCAACAAGCTGCGGTCCACGGCCTTCCCCAATGCCTACTTCGAGAAGGACAACGATGCGCGTACGGGCAGTAAGGGCGACTTCATCTTCCGTGACAAGGATGATTCCGGCACGGAGATCGTGTCCATCATGTTCGAGATGAAGAATGAGACGGACACCACCTCCACCAAGCATAAGAACGAGGACTTTTTCAAGGAGCTCGACAAGGACAGGCGGGAGAAGGACTGCGAGTACGCCATCATGGTCTCCCTGCTGGAGCCTGACAGTGACCTGTACAACACGGGTATCGTGGATGTCTCCTATCGCTACCCGAAAATGTATGTCGTCCGTCCGCAGTTCTTCATACCGATAATCACCCTGCTTCGTGATGCCGCCAAGAACTCTTTGCAATACAAGAACGAACTTGAAGAGGTGAAGGCACAGAACATCGATATAACGCATTTTGAGGACGAGTTGGAGTCTTTCAAGAGCGCTTTTGGCCGCAATTATGATATCGCTTCGAAGAAGTTCAAGACCGCAGTGGAGGAGATCGACAAATCCATCAGTCACCTGAACAAGATCAAGGATGCCCTGCTGGGCTCCGAGAACCAGCTTCGTTTGGCCAACAACAAGGCGCAGGACGTGACCATACGAAGACTGACCAGAAACAATGATACCATGAAATCCAAATTCGACGAAGTAAAGAAATCCAAAGCCATAGGAAGCTGAGAATTTGAATGGTGCAACCATGTGAAGGGTTAGGCGTAGACGGCTTCTCTAATTTTGCAGTCGGGATGTCCAACCATAACTGGTTGCACCATGTCAGCAACTGTTCTGATCTTCCGCAAATACGCTGAGATAGAAAAACAAAGGCTCGGAATTCAAACGATTCCGAGCCTTACTGGTAGCGGGGTCAGGATTTGAACCTGAGACCTCTGGGTTATGAGCCCAGCGAGCTACCGAACTGCTCCACCCCGCGTCGGCTGTTCAACACAGCAGTTATCTATGTTACGGATTCCAGCGCACTTGTCAAGTCCGTGTGTGGGAACGCCCGCGCTGGGCCATAATAGAGTCATGCCTATCACCATCCCCACCGGATTGCCGGCCAGATCCATCCTGGATTCGGAGCGCATCTTCGCCCTGGAAAGCCACGAGGCGGAGCGTCAGGAGATGCGTCCGCTCAGGCTGGTCATCCTCAACCTGATGCCTACCAAGGTGGAGACCGAGACCCAGCTGCTGCGCCTGATCTCCAAGTCACCGCTTCAGGTGGAGATCGACTTCATGAAGACTTCCACCCATCAGGCCGTGCACACCAGCATGGATCACCTGGTCAAGTTCTACGAGAATCTGGACTCTTTCAAGGACAACTGTTATGACGGTCTTGTCGTGACGGGCGCCCCGGTGGAGCAGATGGACTTCGAGCAGGTCGACTACTGGGATGAACTGACCCGCATTCTGGACTGGGCCTCTACCCACGTCTTCTCCACTATGTATCTGTGCTGGGGGGCCATGGCTGGGCTCTACTACCGCCACGGCATCGCCAAGCGCAACCTGGATCGCAAGGTCTTCGGGGTCTTTCCCCAGTATCTGCAGGACGAGTACTGCTTCATCACCAATGGCTTCGACGAGGTAGCCTTGCAGCCCCACTCCCGATGGGCCGGAGTGGACGAGGACCAGGTGCGGGCCTGTCCGGATCTGCAGGTGCTGACCTGGGGTCCCCAGTCCGGCCCAGGGCTTATCAGCACCCAGGATTTCTCCGAGATTTTCGTGCTTGGCCACTGGGAGTACGACCGTGACACCCTGGCCCACGAGTACCAGCGCGACATGGCCAAGGGCCTGGACCAGGTGTCTTTCCCGGTTAACTACTATCCTCACGACGATCCGACATTGGAGCCGGTCTTCTCCTGGCGGGCCCATGCCAACCTGCTCTGGCGCAACTGGCTGAACTGGGTCTACGAGACCACCCCCTACGACCTGGACCAGGTGCCGACTCTGCGGGCGGCGGGCCGACTGGGTACCGACCGATCCATCAGACACGCCCCTGGCTGCCCACGCGCCGACGGATACCGCCCACTGGCAGCCGATGGGTATGGGCTTATTCCAGGCGCTGTCGAGAGTCAATGACGATTGGATTAGGTCCATCATCGGTCTGTCCATGTCGCGGTGCGGATTGGACCTGCGGCCACTATTTGTGACACACTGGATGAATCTATGGTTACCGAGGCTCCTGGTCTGGGCTACACTACCCATACGGTGCAGCCATGAGTCGCGTGCGCGCTATAGTGTTCACTGTGTCGTTCAGGAGGCGATAGATGCTAGAGGCAATGGGAAGTGAAGCTTTCAGTCTGGCCATGGCCAAGCCGAGTGAGCTGCCTTCCATCGATGATTTCCTGCCTCCTGAGATTCTTTTCCAGGGAACGCCCTTTGCCATGAACCGGATCATCCTGATCAGATTCGTGGCCATGGTCATCATTCTTCTGGTGCTGGGGATCACTGCCGCAAGGGCCAAGCTGATTCCATCCCGCTGGCAGGGGGCAATTGAGTGGGTCATCGAGTTCATCCGTGACTCGGTCGTCTATGACACCTTGGGCGAGATTCGTGGCAAGCGCTACGTGCCCATGATCACGACCATCTTCTTGACCATCCTGGTCTTCAACCTCTGTGGCATCGTGCCAGGCATGAACATAGCTGCTACGGCCACTATCACCATGCCTCTGGTCTTCGCCATCTGGACTTTCTGCCAGTACATGGTAACGGGATTCCGGGAGCAGGGTGTCTGGGGCTACTTCAAGTCGGAGCTCTTTCCAGCTGGTGTGCCCTGGCCTCTCTATATTATTCTGACGCCCATCCAGCTTCTGGAGATGGTCATCGTCAAGCCGGCCTCTCTGACCATCCGACTCTTCGCCAACATGATCGCCGGCCATCTGCTGGTGGCGGTTACCCTGGCCTTTACCCAGTTCTACATTGTTGAGGTCAGCAATAAGGCTTTGGCATTGGCTGGCGTCGGCTGGTTCGTTCTGGGCTTCGCCCTGACGGCCTTTGAAATCTTTGTGGCGGCCCTTCAGGCCTACATCTTCGCCATCCTGACCACGGTTTACATCTCCATGAGTTACCCTGAAGAAGGTTGAGCGAAAAGAACAAGCCGCGGTCGGCGTTTTAAGCGGTCGCAGCCCACATATTCGTTGGTTCCGACCAGTAGACGGGGGTCGGGGCCGAACCACAATCCAAGAACCGGCAACGGTGGAGGAAAGGAAAATAAATGGACATCATCACACTTGCTGAGGTCTCCGGCAATCTGAGCATCCTGGGATACGGCATTGCAGCTCTCGGCCCCGCGCTGGGTCTGGGCATCGCCGTCGGCAAGACCGTCGAGAGCATGGCTCGCCAGCCTGAGATCAGCGGACAGCTGCGCACCACCATGTTCATCGGCCTGGCTCTGATCGAGGTGCTGGCCCTGCTGGGCTTCGTGGCGCTCTTCATCGCCTGAGCCGTGTGATTCCTGCATGATCCGGCTTCGATAAAGGAAAGGAGGAGCCAATGTACGCTCTAGCGGTAGGCAAAGGGATCAAGCTGTTTATTCCTCCGATTTACGACATCTTCTGGTCGCTGGTCATCCTGGTCATCCTGGCCGTCTTCTTCTACAAGTTCTTCATGCCCAAGTTCCAGGCCATCTTCGATGAGCGCTCGTCCAAGATTGAGGGCAACATCCAGAAGGCCGCCAAGGCTCGTGAAGAGGCGGATCAGGCCCGTAAGCAGTATCAGGATCAGCTGGGCAAGGCTCGTGTCGAGGCTTCCCAAATTCGTGATGACGCCCGCGCCGAGGCCTCCAGGATCGTGGCGGATGCTAGGACCCGGGCCGAGACCGAGGCCAACCAGATCACCGAGAACGCCCAGCGATCCCTCAAGACCCAGCAGCAGCAGGCGCTGGTCTCGCTCAAGGGCGAGGTGGGCACGCTGGCTACGGCTCTTGCCGGCAAAATCCTGGGCTCGCAGCTTCAGGATGATGCCGTGCAGTCCTCCATGATCGACTCGATCATCGCGGACCAGGGCTCGGACAAGCGGCAGGCAGGATGACTGATTGGCGGACGATGGGAACGTTGATTCCGCGAAAGGGGAGGTGACATGCGAGGAGAGACTTCGCTGAGCTCCGACAAGGAGACCAGGGCCAAGTATGCCCCTTTGCTCAAGAGCAAGGGGAAGGATGCCCTCCGTGTGGCCATGGAGCTCTATACCTTCGTGACCCTGCTCGATGCCAACAGGCCCCTGGAGCGTGCGCTGACCGACCCCTCCCGTCCTGCTGAGGACAAGTGGCGGGTGATCGACACCATCCTGGCCGATAAGGCCGATCCGCTGACCGTGGATATCCTCCATGATCTGACCGATCATCAGTGGAGCCGTGTGGTGCACATCGCCAACGCGGCCGAGGACATGTCAGTGGATGCCACCGCCTATTACGCCGATGCTCTGGGCATCACCAACCAGGTGGCCGGCGAGCTGGCTGAGATCCATTCGGCCCTGCTCGGGATGCCTCTGGTGCTCTTCCGGCTCTCGGACGAGTACAGTGATTCCAAAGCCCGGGCCGACCTGCTCAGGGCGCTCCTTGACGGGCAGCATATGCATCCGGTCACCGAGCAGATGGCCCTGAACGCCACCATCGACCTGCGCGGACGGCGCTTCCCAGACACTATCGTTTGGTTGGTGGACCGCTTCTCCGAGCACATGGACCAGGTCATGGTCACCGTCACCACGGCGGTCTCCATGAAGGACGAACAGGTCAGCCGTCTGCAGGAGGTCTACGGGCACAAGCTGGGCAAGCCGGTCCACATCAACTCGGTGGTCGATCCTTCGGTCCTAGGCGGCATGAAGGTCCAGTACGGCTCGGTCTCCACCGACGGCACGGTGGCCACCCAGCTGAAGCACCTGAAGCGGCGGATGGCCGTGGCAGGATGAGCATGGGACCAACAGACTTGAACAAGAACAGAAATAAGGAGTGATCATGGCAGAAATGACCATTGATCCCGCCGTGGTGCGCAAGGCGCTCGACCAGTTCGTCGAGTCCTACAAGCCGACGGACACCCCCACCCAGGAGGTGGGCTACGTCCGTACGGCTGGTGACGGCATTGCGCATGTGGAGGGACTGCCTGGTTGCATGGCCAACGAGCTGCTGACCTTCGAGGACGGCACGCTGGGTCTGGCTTTCAACCTGGACGCCCGAGAGATCGGCGTGGTCATCCTGGGCGACTTCGCAGGTGTCGAAGAGGGCCAGGAAGTCCACAGGACCGGTGAGGTGCTCTCAGTGCCCGTCGGCGACGGCTATCTGGGGCGTACGGTCAACCCTCTGGGCGAGCCCATCGACGGCCTGGGCGAAATCAAGAGCGAGGGCCGCAGAATCCTGGAGGCTCAGGCCCCCGACGTCATGCACCGGCATCCCGTCGACGAGCCCCTGGCCACCGGCATCAAGGCCATCGACGCCATGACACCCATCGGCCGCGGTCAGCGCCAGCTGATCATCGGCGACCGGCAGACCGGCAAGACGGCCATCGCCATCGACACCATCATCAACCAGAAGCGCAACTGGGAGTCCGGAGACCCCAAGAAGCAGGTGCGGTGCATCTACGTGGCCATCGGTCAGAAGGGCACCACCATCGCCTCGGTCCGTTCATCTCTGGAAGAGGCCGGCGCCATGGAGTACACCACCATCGTGGCCTCCCCGGCTTCCGACTCCGCAGGCTTCAAATACATAGCCCCCTACACCGGTTCGGCCATCGGACAGCACTGGATGTACGGCGGCAAGCACGTCCTGATCGTCTTCGACGACCTGAGCAAGCAGGCCGAGGCCTATAGGTCCATCTCCCTGCTGTTGCGTCGTCCGCCGGGGCGTGAGGCTTACCCTGGCGACGTCTTCTACCTGCATTCGCGTTTGCTGGAGCGCTGCGCGAAGCTCTCCGATGATCTGGGCGGCGGATCCATGACCGGTCTGCCCATCATCGAGACCAAGGCCAACGACGTTTCGGCCTACATTCCGACCAACGTGATCTCCATCACCGACGGCCAGATCTTCCTGCAGTCTGATTTGTTCAATTCCAACCAGCGTCCCGCCGTGGACGTGGGCATTTCAGTCTCCCGTGTGGGCGGCGCCGCACAGACCAAGGCCCTGAAGAAGGTCTCCTCGACCCTGAAGATCTCCCTGGCCCAGTACCGCTCCCTGCAGTCCTTCGCCATGTTCGCCTCGGATCTGGATGCGGCCTCCAAGGCCCAGCTGACCCGCGGCGCCAGGCTGACCGAGCTGCTCAAGCAGCCCCAGTTCACGCCTTACTCCATGGAGAAGCAGGTCGTCTCGGTCTGGGTAGGCACCCATGGCAAGCTGGATGATCTGGACCTGGAGGACGTGCTGCCCTTCGAGTCAGGGCTCCTGGACTACCTGGACCACAACACCGACATCCTCAAGACCATCCGCGACACTGAGGACTTTACCGACGACACCGAGAAGGCCCTGGATAAGGCCGTGGACGAGTTCGCCAAGACCTTCGTGACCCACAAGGGCCAGACCCTGGATGGCCACAAGGCCGATCAGGACCAGGGGCAGCCTGTCGCCGTCCAGCAGGAGAAGCTGGTGGCCGACGGCAAGAGCGGCAGCAAGGCCGGGAAGCGGTAGACCATGGCCTCACAACTCGCATTCAAGTCAAGGATCGCCTCCACTTCGGCATTGGAGAAGATCTTCAATGCCCAGGAGATGATAGCCTCCTCGCATATCGCCAAGGCCAGGACCGTGGCCCTGGAAGCGAAGCCTTACTCCGATGCGATCTTCGATGCAGTCCAGGCCCTGGTGGCCCATACGGACGATATCCGCCATCCCATTGTCAGGAAGGACGAGAAGAACCCGCGCGTGGCTGTGCTGGCGCTTACAGCCGACCGCGGCATGGCAGGGGCCTATACCTCCTCGGTCATCCGCGAGACGGAGTCCCTGCTGGCCCGACTGGACCAGCAGGGCCGACAGCCCCAGCTCTTCGTCTACGGTCGTCGCGGTGTCTCTTACTACCGCTACCGCAACCGCAGCATCGTCAAGACCTGGGAGGGCGACAGCGATCGGCCCGGCGTGGATGTGGCCAGGGAGATCTCCCAGGCACTGCTGGAAACCTATATGACTCCAGCGGCCAAGGGGGGCGTCTCCGAGCTCTACATCGTCTACACCGAATTCATCAACATGGTGGTGCAGAAGGTTCGGGTGCTGCGCATGCTGCCCCTGGAGCTGATCAGGCCGGACCAGGAGCAGCCTGAGGAGGCTATTGATGCCCCCGTGCCGGACGACGAACATGGGCGCCAGGGTGATCGCTATGCGGCCCTCTACGACTTTGAGCCCAGCTCCCAGGAGGTGCTGGATGCCGTCCTGCCCAAGTACATTCAGTCGCGTATCCATGAATGCCTGCTCACTTCGGCCGCCTCGGAGACAGCCAGCAGGCAGAACGCCATGCACACCGCCACTGATAACGCCAAGGGGCTGATCGACGACCTGACCCGCAGGCTCAATGCCAGCCGCCAGGCGGCCATCACGCAGGAACTTACCGAGATCGTCGGCAGCGCCGATGCGCTCAACAAAGAGGAAGAGTAGGAACGCCAATGGTTGCACAGCAAGAACAGCCGACCACAGCGAGCCGCAAGCCGGATTCGGCCTCCAAGGGGCGCGTCACCCGAGTCCAGGGTTCGGTCATCGATGTGGAGTTCCCGGCAGGTCACCTGCCGGACATCTACAATGCCCTGACCGTGAATCTGAGCCAGTCCTCGAACACCGAGGGCGAGTCGCTGACCACCATCATGCTGGAGGTGGAGCAGCACCTGGGCGATTCCACGGTCCGCACCGTGGCCCTGAAGCCCACCGACGGCCTGGTCCGCGGCGCCACAGTCACCGATACGGGCGGGCCCATCATGGTGCCCGTGGGCGACGTGACCAAGGGACACGTCTTCGACGTGGCCGGCAACATCCTCAACAAGAAGGAGGGTGAGCAGATCAAGGTCACCGAGCGGTGGCCCATCCATCGCAACCCGCCTGCATTCGATCAGCTGGAGTCCAAGACCCAGATGTTCGAAACCGGCATCAAGGTCATCGACCTGCTGACCCCCTACGTGGAGGGTGGCAAGATCGGCCTGTTCGGCGGCGCAGGTGTGGGCAAGACCGTGCTCATCCAGGAGATGATCCAGCGTGTGGCGCAGAACCACGGCGGTGTCTCCGTCTTCGCAGGCGTGGGCGAGCGTACACGTGAGGGCAACGACCTGATCGGCGAGATGGACGAGGCCGGCGTGCTGGAGAAGACCGCACTGGTCTTCGGCCAGATGGACGAGCCCCCGGGGACCCGTCTGCGCGTGCCCCTGACCGCCCTGACCATGTCGGAGTACTTCCGCGACGTGGAGAACCAGGATGTGTTGCTCTTCATCGACAACATCTTCCGGTTCACCCAGGCCGGCTCCGAGGTCTCCACCCTGCTGGGCCGTATGCCCTCGGCCGTGGGCTACCAGCCCAACCTGGCCGACGAGATGGGTGCCCTGCAGGAGAGAATCACCTCAACCCGTGGCCATTCGATCACCTCCCTGCAGGCCATCTATGTGCCGGCCGATGATTACACCGACCCGGCCCCTGCGACCACCTTCGCCCACTTGGACGCAACGACCGAGCTCAGCCGTGACATCGCCTCCCAGGGCATCTATCCGGCTGTGGATCCGCTGGCATCCACCTCCAGGATTCTGGACCCGCGCTACGTGGGGCAGGCCCACTACGACTGCGCCAACCGGGTCAAGGCCATTCTGCAGAGGAACAAGGAGCTCCAGGACATCATCGCTCTGATCGGCATCGACGAGCTGGGCGAGGAAGACAAGACCACCGTCAACCGCGCCCGCAAGATTGAGCAGTTCCTTGGCCAGAACTTCTACGTGGCTGAAAAGTTCACCGGTCGCAAGGGCTCCTATGTGCCTGCGGACGAGACCATCGAGGCCTTCACCCGCATCTGCGACGGTGCCTATGACGACGTGCCCGAGCAGGCCTTCTCCGGCATCGGCGGCATCGACGACCTGGAGCACAAGTGGCACGATATGCAGAAGGAATACCGGTAGTCATGGCGGACACAGGCAAGGCCTCCATGCGGGTCAACATCGTCTCGGCGGACAGGCCCATCTGGTCGGGTCAGGCGCGGTCGGTCACCGTGCCTGGCACCCAGGGGTCCATGGGCATCATGCCCGACCACGAGCCGGTGCTGGCCCTGCTGCAGGAGGGCAACATCCGGGTTCAGGCCACCGATGGCGGTCGTCAGTCCTTCCATGTGGACAGCGGATTCGCCTCCTTCGACAGCAACAAGCTGACTGTGGCCGTGGACCACTACCTGGAGGATGCCGATCAGGGGCAGCAGTCCTGACTTCCTTTCCTCTTCCGCCCGGCTGGTGCACTCGCATCGGCCGGACCTTTTCTTTCTCGGCCGGAACAGCGACTGATATATTGGCACCTGTGCGAATCATTGTTGCCGACTGCTCCGCCGAATACTCCGGGCGTCTCAATGCCAGCCTGCCGACGGCCAGGCGCGTTCTGCTGATCAAGGCCGACATGAGCTGTCTGATCTTTTCGGAACTGGGTTCATACAAACCCCTGAACTGGATGTGTGCCCCCTGTACCATCAGGGAGATCGAACCCGAGGAGACCAGCAAGGACGTCCCGGGTGTCAAGGCTGATTCAGTGGCCGGAACCGGGCCGGACGAGGTGGTGGAAGCCGCCGCGCCCGATGCGCTGATCGCCCAGGAGCAGGATCAGGACCAGACTCGGCCCGTCCGTAAGGTTCTGCGTGTTTCGGCCGTCAAATCCAGCGATGTGCTCACCATCAGGCTCTACAAGGTCTATGCCGACGACAGTTACGACCTGGGGGTGGACCCGGGATTGGTCAAGGACGGTGTGGAAGCGCATCTGCAGCGCTATCTGGCCGAACAGATCGACCGGATCGGCCCGGGGGCAACCCTGGTGCGCAGGGAGTATCCCACCCCCATCGGCCCGGTGGACATCATGGCCGTGGACGGCCAGGGACGGCATGTGGCCATCGAGATCAAGCGGCATGGGGGTATCGACGGGGTGGAACAGCTGACCCGCTATTGCCGCCTGCTCAACCGCGACCCCCTGCTGGCTCCTGTCCGCGGGATTTTCGCGGCCCAGACCATCACCCCCCAAGCCAGGGTCCTTGCCGAGGACAGGGGATTCGAGTGCCTGATTCTGGACTACGAGGCCATGAAGGGCGCCGACAGCGACGAACTGACCCTCTTCTGAGGCAGTTTTCAGTCTTGCATGGACTTGCATAGGCAATATGTCGGGCAGCTCACATAGATTCTCGGTTGGTTCGAAAAGACCCGAAAAGTTACTAGATATTGGGGTTTATGGCCTGACACGCCACTACAGGTGGTATTGTGCTCACGCCTGGGAGTGTGTAGAGTGCAATCAACAGGTTCCAAGCAGAGGGCTATAGAGCTTGGAAGACACGGCTACATTTACGGGAGAGGCGATTATGTCCATCACGGTCTACACCAAGGCGCACTGTCCCCAGTGTGACGCCACCAAGCGTCAGTTGACCAAGCAGGGGCTGGAGTTCGAGCAGGTGGATTTGACCGAGAATCAGACCTTGATCGACCAGTTCATCGCCCAGGGATTCAAGCAGACCCCTATCGTAGTCACTGACCAGGAGACGTGGAGCGGGTATCGCCCCGATCTGATCAGGAAGGTAGCGCAGAGCGCCAAGGTCTTTGCCTGATCAAAGTACTCGGAGCCCGGTTCACGAATATGTGGACCGGGCTTTTTTCATAGCTTGGTGAGCAGTGGGGTTAATCAAAAACGTGGAATCTACTGCCAGTTTTCGGCAGCCACGATCTGAAGGCGTCGGTCAGCCTTTGCCGACTGAAGCCATCCCATCCGTACTGTCCAGTTGCTGTATGAATTGTCTGCCAACGCGGGCGGTCTCGGCGTGATTGTGGATTGTCGTTCAGGTTGCTGTGAGCGCGGATGATAACGCGGTATCCGGTATTCGTATATCCAAAAGCAGAGGAAAGCGGCTCGCCTTCCCTAGGATTGTCGACTATATGCCGCGGTCGACGGGAAGCAGGCGGGAAACGGTGAAGAGAAGACGATGAACAAGATGCGAGCAAGTAGGGAGGTGAGGGCATGAATTGGACCTTTATGGCGCAGAACCTGCATTTCTTCGTCAATGCGGCCTATGTAACGGTCTTCATCTCCTTCTTCGGCGTGGTGCTTTCCATGCTGATCGGGCTGGTTTGCGCCGGGCTGGAGGTCTTCAGGATTCCCCTGCTCACGCAAGTGGCCAGAGTATACATTGAGCTGTCAAGAAACACCCCGCTCCTGGTTCAGCTCTACTTCCTCTATTTCGGGTTGCCCAAGCTTGGGGTCAACTGGAGCGCCCAGACCTGCGCCATCGTCGGGCTGGCCTTCCTGGGCGGCTCCTACATGGCCGAGGCCATGCGTGGCGGACTGGAAGCGGTACCTCGGGTTCAGATTGAGTCCGCCCGCGTCCTGGGATTCACGCGAGCCCAGACCCTGTCCAGAATTGTGCTGCCCCAGGCCCTGAGCAGCGCCATACCGGGCGTGGTGGCCAACATCATCTTCCTGATCAAGGAGTCCTCGGTGGTCTCGGCCATCGCTCTGGCCGACGTCATGTATGTCACCAAGGATCTGATGGGCACCTCCTACGACACCTATGAGTCCCTGACCCTGCTCATCGTCACCTATCTGGTCATCCTGCTGCCCATCTCCGTCATTGGAACCGTTCTCGAGCGGAGGTTCGACTATGCAAGGCGTTGAGGTGCTCTTCCAGCCGGGGGTCATGCCCAGGCTCTTCCAGGGGCTCTGGGTGACCGTCTGGATAGCCGGCGTCTCGGTCCTGCTCTCCCTGCCCCTGGGGTTGGTGGTCGGATGGCTGATGACCCTGCGCAACAGCCTGGTTCGATTCCTGATGAGGATCTATCTGGACTTCATCCGCATCATGCCCCAGCTGGCCCTGCTCTTCATCGCCTTCTATGGGCTGTCCAGGGCGTGGAACCTGAATCTTGACGCCACCGGCGCCTGCCTGCTGGTCTTTGTGCTTTGGGGCGGGGCCGAGCTGGGCGACCTGGTCCGCGGGGCCCTGGAATCCATTCCCCGCACCCAGGTGGAGTCGGCCTACGTGCTGGGACTGAGCTCCTGGCAGACCTTCTCCAAAATCATCCTTCCGCAGGCCTTGCGCCGACTGCTGCCGGCCAGTGTCAACCTGGCCACCAGGATCGTCAAGACCACCTCCCTGGCCGCCCTGCTGGGCGTCATCGAGGTCATCAAGGTCGGTCAGCAGATCATCGATGCCAACCGTTTCGCCTATCCCCAGGCGACCCTGTGGATCTACGGTGTGATCTTCTTCATGTATTTCTTCATCTGCTGGCCCCTGTCCCTGGTGGCCCGGCATCTGGAAAAGAGGTGGGCCCATGACTGAGGGGCAAGCGATGGCGAACCGGCCACAGGACGAACAGGCGGAGCGGGCGGTGCTGACCGTCGAGCATCTGGTCAAGCAATATCCGCAGGCGCAGAACCCTGTGCTCAATGACATCACCTTCCAGGTGCCCAAGGGCAAGGTCTTTGTGGTCCTGGGTCCCTCGGGCTCAGGCAAGTCCACCCTGCTGCGGACCATAGCCGGACTGGAACCCATACAGGGTGGCCGGATTCTTCTGGACGGTCAGGTGGTGGAGACCGGTCATCCCCTGGGCAAGCGCAGCGGAGGTCCTGGCGGCCTGATGTCGGGCAGCCGCAGCTCCGATCTACGCACCAGGATCGGCATGGTCTTCCAGAGCTACGACCTCTTTCCCAACAGGACCGTGCTGGACAACGTGACACTGGCGCCCGTCCTGGTTCAGAAGCGCAAGCGGGACCAGGCGCGTCAGGAGGCTCTGGAGCTGCTGGACCGGGTGGGTCTGGCCGGCCGCCGGGATGCCTGGCCCAGTCAGCTCTCGGGCGGCCAGCGGCAAAGGGTGGCCATCTGCCGGGCGCTCATCCTCCATCCCGAGATCATGCTCTTCGACGAGGTGACCGCGGCTCTGGATCCTGAAATGGTCCGCGAGGTTCTCCAGGTCATTCTGGAGCTGGCCGACCAGGGGTTGACCATGATGATCGTCACCCACGAGATGGCCTTCGCCAGGGGCATCGCCGACCATATCGTCCTTTTGGATGGAGGCACCCTGGTCGAACAGTCCGACGATCCGGAGGCCTTCTTCACCCACCCGACCACTGACCGGGCGCAACGCTTCCTGTCCACCTTCACCTATGAGCGCAGGCGGAATCAGGACCAGGATCAGGAGTCCCGATGAGGACTCCACATATTCGTCCGGCGGTCTTCGCCGGAACCGTCCCCAGGGGCGGCCATAGGAAAGAGAACAGGAAAAGAGGGATCATGACCGCAAGGGTAATGAACCGAGTGATACGGGCGGCGCTGGCCACGGGGGCGACGATCGCGATGATGGCTTCCATGGCGGCCTGCGGCCCTTCGGCGGCCACCCCCGGTGACGCTGGAAGCGGTTCGGGGGGCAGCTCGGGCTCCTCGGCGGCATCCGGGTCTGCACGCACCCCGGAGCAGATCACCAAGTCCGGGAAGCTCAAGGTGGCGGTCTTCACCGACAAGGCCCCCTTCGGCTACGTGGACAAGGACGGCAAGAACCAGGGCTACGACGTGGTCCTGGCCGAGCGCCTGGCCAAGGATCTGGGCGTCAAGCCCGAATACACCTCGGTGGATCCGGCCGCCCGGGTGGACGTGCTGTCCAGCAACAAGGTGGACGTGGTCCTGGCCAACTTCACCGTCACCGATGACCGCGCTCGCAAGGTGGACTTCGCCAAGCCCTACATGAAGGTCTTCCTGGGCGTGGTCTCACCGGATTCAGCGCCGATCAAAGATGTCAAGGAGCTGAACGGCAAGACCCTGATCATCGCCAAGGGGACTACGGCCGAGCCCTACTTCGAACAGCACTACCCGGAAGTCAAGCTGCAGAAGTACGACCAGTACGCCGATGCCTACAACGCCCTGCTTGACCACCGTGGTGACGCCATGAGCACCGACAACACCGAGGTGCTGGCCTGGGCCAAGGCCAACAAGGGCTTCTCGGTGGGCATCACCAAGCTCGGGGACGAGGCGGTCATCGCTCCTGCCGTGCGCAAGGGGAACAAGCCCCTGCTGGACTACATCAACAAGGAGCTGGTCAAGCTGGGCCAGGAGCGGTTCTTCCATGAGGACTACCGCAAGACCCTGGAGCCGGTCTACGGCAGCGAGGCCAACCCCGACGAGATTGTGGTCGAGGGCGGCAAGGACTGACCCGGCCGCCTGGTTTATGACAGGGGCCCGCACCCATCCGTATGCGACTGGATGGGTGCGGGCCCCTGTTTCTGCGTGAGTTGGCGGATTGCCGGATCAGTAGGCGGCCAGAATGTCGACCACGAATATCAGGGTCGAATTGGCCGGGATGCTCTGCTGTTTCTGGCTGCCATAGCCCAGCTCGGGCGGGATGATTAGAAGAACCTGAGAGCCTACGGTCTGGCCGGCCAGACCCTGCTGCCAGCCCTTGACCACCTGGTCCAGACTGAAATCGCTGGCCTCACCCCTGTCCCAGGAGGAGTCGAACTGCTTGCCGTCGGCGGCCAGCCAGCCGGTGTAGTTGGCGCTGACGCTCTGATGCTCGCCGACCTTGGCCCCCTCGCCCTTGATCAGGGGCTGGACGACCAATCCTCCCTTTGGTTTGTACCCCTTGAGATCCAGGGAGGGCTTGCCCTTGTCGTCCAGGCTGATCTTGGGCAGGTCGCTGGGCAGGTCGGTCACCTTCTTACCCTGGGCGCGGGTCAGGTTCTTGGATCTGGAGACGAAGGTCAGGGCCATGATATAGGAGTCGGTCGCCTGGCTGTTGCCGGAGCCTGACTCATCGATGCCCACGGCCACGGTGGAGTTGACCTTGAGGCCTTTGAAGGTGTCATAGTAGGCCGGGATAGATTTCCTGCTGATGACGATGGAGCACTCCGGGCTGCTCTTGTCCCAGGTGGAGTTGATTACCTTGCCGGTCTTGGCATCCAGGGCCAGGCTCCTTGTACATACACGGTCCCCGTCGCGGATGACCTCGCCGTTGCCCTCCTGGATGACCTGATGGGTTTGGTTCTCGACCTTGAAGGGCGTCTTGAAGCTGATGTCGGGCTTGCTGCCAGGCTTGCCGCTGGCTGATACTCCCTGCATGGTGTCGCCCGAGTGCCCGCCCCCGTCGGATTCCCCGCCGCAGGCTGACAGTCCGAGACATAGGGCCAGAGCGGTCATGGCGCCCAGCAGACGCTTGCTGCCTGATTTCCTTGCGATGATGGTCATGGAAGACCAGTTTAGGGCTTATGGGTGATTTCCCGGTGCTGGAAACCATCTCATAGGGTGCCGACGGTAGAATGTGGATGATATGGAGCAAGTACCCGAGGAAAAAGATGAGATGACGCGGCCCGGCAAGCCCTCGCGTCACAGCATGATCATGCGCGGCATCGTCACCCCCATCTTCGGACTGTTGGCTGTAACGGCCATAGTGCTGGGTATCTTCAACGCCACGGTCTGGAAGCCTTCGGCTCATGTGGATGCGCATGCGCGCACGAAGGCGGCCTATGTGGTGACCGATCCAGGTGTGCTTCCCCTGGTGGACAGCAAAGTGACCATGCGAGTGGATGCGGCATCGGCTGGAACTGCCGCGTCAGCAGATCAGGATTCACAGAAGCCCACCGTCTGTATGGCCCTGACCACGGCCAAGGATGCAGCTGGCTGGACAGCCGGGCATGATGTGGCCCGGGTGCGCGGCCTGGATGATTGGCAGACCCTGTCCGTCGGCAGGGACACCAGCCCCGGCAAGGCCGTCAAAAGTGATCAGGGCGTGGCCTTTCAGGATTCGGATATGTGGCAACAGGTCACCTGCTCCGACAGCAGCGTGTCAATGTCCCTGAAGACCGACGATCCGCAGGCCGTCCTGCTGGTGGCAGTTCCCCAGGGCGCTCATTCCCTGGGGCTGGAGATGCTCTGGCAGCGTGACAAACTGCCCAACTTCGCCATGCCCTTCTACTTTGCCGGCGGGCTGTTGGCCCTGCTGGCTGTTCTTTCGGCTACGGTCTTTGCCATGGATCCGGCCAAGCGCCGCAGGCAGACCGAACCTGAACAAGAGGATGAAGAGACTCCCGAGGTCAGTGTGGTCCAGGCCCTGGGCAGCGCCATTCTGCCTGGTCTCGGAAATCGGCATACCCCGGCTTCAGGCCGACGCCTGCGTCACGCTCGTGGCCAGGCGCGGCAGGGGGATCCAGGACCCCCGCCCAGGCCGCCTGTGGTGATTGATCCGCGCAATCGGAACCTGGTCGCTGACCAACAGGAGAGTGCCGACGGCAGTACCGTCAACGGCGACCGGAGAGCCGACGATATGTCGTCCACCAGGGTTATCAGCAGCCAGGAGATGGCCTCCTACCTGGCCAGGCTTGCCCACGAGGGGGAGGAGGAGCGCCAATGAGTATGAACAAACCGTTGAACGGGGTGGCGGCTGTAGCGGCGTTGGCTTTGTCCCTGGCCCTTCTGCCGGGTCTGTCCGCCTGCGAGGGGCAGGTTCCCCAGGCGCGCCGGACCGAACCCCAGAGCACTGCAACCACTGCTCCCGCCCCCAACCTGACCCCGGCCCAGGAGGCACGTATCCGCAAGAGCATCGGGGCTGTTCTCGATCAGGCCAACGAGGCCAAAGACCCGGCCGGGCTGGACCAGCGGGTCAGCGGCCCCCAACTGGAGATCCGCACCAGCGAGCTGACCATAGCACGGGCCACCGGGCAGTTGGATCCCAAGACGACCATCCCCACAACCATCGCCCAGACGGTCATTCCCGGCGATCCGGGCTGGCCGCGTTCGGTCTTCTCGATTACCACCACCACGCAGGATCAGCAGTCCAAGCGCCTCTTGGTTCTGGACCAGGAGTCCGCCCATGACAACTACAAGCTTTGGGGCGTGGCCCGACTCTTCCAAGGAGCCCAGTTGCCCAAGTTCCCGGTGGCCACCATCGGCGCCAGGATGGGGCAGGGCGACGACCAGGGGCTCAAGGCTACACCGGTGGAGGCCGTGCGCCGCTATGCCGACCTCCTGCAGAATCCCCAGGGCAGCAAGTATGTCAAGGAGTTCGCCCAGGATGACTTCCGCAACTCCCTGGGCACGCTGACTCAGGTGGTCCAGCAGGGAATCGAAGCCAACAAGGGCAGTCAGTCCCAGACCTTCACCCCGGCACAGGGGCAGCTGCGGGTCATGCACTCCTCCGATGGGGGCGACCTGGTCGTGGCCCGAATCGATTCGGTCTGGACCAGGCAGGCGGGGGAGGGCCGTGAATCCTCGCCGGCCTCGGATGCCGAGACGGCCCTCTTTGGGCAGGGCAAGCCCACCAGCACCATGAAGGTCACCTATGTCAACGTAATCGCTCTTTACGTGCCTTCGGCGGACTCGCATGAGCCTATCAGGGCCGTGGGCGCCGAGCGTGAGCCCATCAAGGTGGAAGCGGTCTGAGGGGCGGGATTGCGCTGGGTGAACGCCCGGGCCTTGGACTAGATTGGCTTTCAGGAGTTTGCAATCGAGGGCGGGCCGAAGCTGCAGTCGGCGACCGCGGGGTTAAGGAGGACTGACATGGCGAACAAGAACGGGCAGGGGCAGCCGGGCGTCTCGTTGGCAGGAGCGGTCGACCTGGGCGCGCTCAAGCACCAGGTCGATGCCGAGCCAGGCCAACAGGGAGGTGCGCCTGCGGCCGGCGGCTACGTGATCGATACCACCGAGGCCAGTTTCCAGGCCATGGTCCAGACCTCGACCACCTTCCCCATTCTGATCCTGCTCTGGGTGCCCACCGACGACCGTCTCTTCCCCCTGGCCACCCGTCTGGCCCAGGCCGTCAACGCCCAGGAGGGGCGCATTCAGCTCTCCCGCATCGACATCGCTTCCAATCCGCAGATCGCCCAGACCTTCCAGGTGCAGGGCGCCCCGGCCCTCTTTGCCCTGCTGGCCGGCAGGCCCATGCCCATCCTGCAGGGGCTGCCCACCGATGAGGAGATGAACCAGATCACCGATCAGCTCATTCCCCAGGTGGTTCAGATGGCACAGAAGGCCGGCATCACCGGCAGTGCCCCCTACCAGGAGACCAACGACCAGGGGCAGGATGAGCAGGCCGGCCAGTCAGCGGCTGATGCCATCCCCCCTGCCCATCAAGAGGCCCACCGGCTGGCCCAGGAGGGCGACTATGCAGCTGCAGCCGAGGCCTATGGCAAGCTGGTCCAGGCAGATTCGACAGACGATCTGGCCAAGCGTGAACAGGCCAAGTGCCTGCTGATGGCCAGGTCGGCCAAGGCCGATGTTCGCAAGGTCCGTCAAGCGGCTGCCGATGCCCCTGACGACTTGCAGGCTCAGTTGGATGTGGCCGATGTGGACATGATCGGCGGCCAGATCCAGGATGCCTTTGATCGCCTGCTCGACTTTCTGGCCGGGCACCGGGATCAGACCGATCCCATCCGCCGCCGTCTGCTGGAGTACTTCGTCATTCCCGAACCGACCGATCCCCGGCTGGCCAAGGCCCGTCGCCGTCTGTCCACGCTGATGTACTGAACCGCTCCTGGGTCAGGACTCGCGATTCCCGTCGAAGTTGGTCAGGAAGCGCGGTCCGCTGGCCTTCAGCTCCCGGTCGAAGTCGGTCGCCCAGTCACCGAAGGGACGGTCGGCCAGCCCGTCGTTGGAGAACCGCGGATCGTCGGTGATTTCCGTGGTGCAGAAGTCGGGGATGGTCAGGTCGGTCACCGGACCGGTCCGTTCCACCTCGGCCACCACAAGGGGGGTGTTGCCGTCCCCGAAGACATCCAGGTTCCACCAGTCCTCGTCCAGCCAGACTCCATATCGGTTCTTGACGATGGGAACGCCGCCGCGCAGAACCAGCTCCAGGGCGATTCCCGGGTCTATGGCCCGTTCGGCCTCGTAGCGGGTGCCGCCGACAGAGGGGCCCTTGGCCGTCATTGAGGCGGCCTCGAAGTGGTCGCCTTCCTCAAGCAAGGTGTGGAGGGCATCGGTCCGGGCAGTCATGGGCACCACCGGGTCCACCTGTCCCTGAAGGCGAACACGCAGGGCGAAGTTGTCCTCATGTACGTAGTAGCTCTGCACAATAAGGGTCGGCCGACTCTCCCCGAGCAGCTCCCGGGGGAGGTCCCGGCAGAAGAATCTGCGCTCGAACTCGAAATCGTCCTCGTCCTCATTCATGGCCATGTCTCCCATGGTACGGTAGGCCTGTCGCGTCCACCATTTGCCGTCCACAGCCCATCAGACTTGTCCAGGTATGTGAAGGCCGCTTGTGATGGCCGGGTGAAGGAACTACAGTGGAGACTATCCCGAGAGAAGATCATCCGGGAATGTTGGCGGCTTCGCGCCACCGCATGAGGATGCAATGGCGCAACCGGGGCGGTGGCACGAAGTCTTGCCATCACGATACCTACGAAACGCCCGGAATTTTGCGGCAACACGCCGAGAGTGGCTGGAGCCGGACCGACACGTCAGGACGCGCATGGGTGCGAAAATGCGCAAAGTGTCCTAGTATAGTCTCTGTTGTCCACTGGAAAGTGGCTGTCGGGTTCGTAGCTCAGCGGATAGAGCGTCTGTCTCCGGAACAGAAGGTCGAGGGTTCGAATCCCTTCGAGCCCACCAGGATGAAATCCCTGCGGCCAGGAAGAGTGCGGGGGTTTTCCTTATGCGACTCCCGTCTGCCATCGTGCCTGGGATTATGGTCTTGGTGCTCACTGGATGAAGTAAGCGCACCCCCTATGCGTCACGATATGTGTGGTGAATCACTAAGCTTTTGAGGAACATGGCCCTTGGCCCGCTCGTGTCTTCGTTCTCAGGTGCCATAGTGAAGGGGTAAGACCGAACGTCGGGGAGGACCGACGCTTCCGCGTTGTGGCGGAGCCTCCTTTCCCCGGTGAAGCAAAGGAGTTCACATGGCCAATCGAATCAATGCAGGGGATGCTGTCCTTCACGTCCTGGAGCAGTGGGGGGTGCCGCGCATCTATGGCCTGCCCGGCGGTTCCTTCGACTCCATGATGAACGCCATCCACAACGAGCGCGAGCGCATCGACTTCATCCAGGTCCGTCATGAGGAGGCCGGAGCCCTGGCTGCCGCCGGCGAGGCCAAGCTGACCGGCAGGATCGGTGTCTGCTTCGGCTCGTCGGGCCCAGGGGCTGTCCACCTGCTCAACGGCCTCTATGATGCCCGCGAGGATGGCGTGCCGGTGCTGGCCCTGGTGGGCGAGGTGCCCCAGGCCTTTATGAACATGGACTTCTTCCAGGCCATGGACGAGGTGCCTATCTTTACCGATGTGGCCGTATTCGCCCGGGCCGCCACCAACGCCCAGGGGCTGCCGGCCCTGGTGGACGAGGCCATCCGCCGCGCCTATGCCAGCAACGGGGTCTCCGTGGTCATCATTCCCAAGGATCTGGCCTGGGCCGAGATCGACGACCGCCCGGTGGCTTCTGCGCCTAACTTCCGTAAGCCTGAGCCTCTGAAGCCCGCGGCCGACCAGGTCAGCAAGGCGGTGGAGATCATTCAGTCCGCCAAGGCGCCGTTGCTCTACTTCGGCCAGGGCGCTGCCGGGGCCCGCGATGAGCTGGTCGCCATGTCCGAGCGTTTCAAGATGCCCATGGTCTCCACCTTCCCGGCCAAGGGGATTGTGGAGGACACCTATCCTGCCTACCTGCAGTCGGCCGGCCGTGTGGCCACCAAGACCGCCACGGAGGCCATCTACACCTCGGATCTGACGGTCTGGGTGGGTTCGGATAACCCCTTCGGGTCCATGTTCGTCACTCCCAACACCAAGGTCATCCAGATCGACCTGAACCCGGTCAAACTGGGCAAGCGCTTCCAGGCCAACGTGGTCCTGGCCATCCAGGCCGACGCCCGCGAGGCCCTCAAGGCAATAACCGCCGCTGGCCAGGACCAGGAGGAGTCCGTCTTCTACAGGGCCTGCCTGCGCAGCAAGGAGAACTGGGACCAGTGGCTGGCCTCCTTCAACGAAGACACCCGTACGCCCCTGCGGCCCGAGCCCGTCTACCACGTCATCGATCAGCAGCTTGAGGACAATGACATCGTCATCCCCGACGTGGGCAATGTGGACATCGATTTCCTGCGTCTGCTGCATCTGAAGCCCACCAACCGCTGGACCGTCTCCGGCAAGCACGCCACCATGGGCTACGCGGTGCCGGCCGCCCTGGCTGCCAAGCTGGAGCATCCTGAATCGACCGTCTACTCCCTGAGCGGCGACGGCGGATTCGCCATGCTCGGCGAGGAGGTGCTGGCCCAGCTCAAGTATCATGCACCGGTCATCAACGTGGTCTTTTCCAACCGGTCCCTGGGCTACATCGAGGCCGAGCAGCGCGACGACAGCCATCAGCCTCTGAGCGGAGTGGATCTGCCCGACACCGACTGGGCCAAGGTCGGCGAGGGCATGGGCGCATTGGGCTTCACCGTGCGCACGGTGGCCGATGCCCGCCACGCCTTCTCCGAGGCCCGCAAGGCCGACAGGTCTTCGGTCATCGATGTCAAGCTGACGGGAGCCAGCCCTCTGGACACCCGCTACATGCGGTTCCCGGAGACCTGCTCGGATCCGGACCAGGTCGAGAAATTCGTCAAGACCTACGAGGCCGGCGATCTGCGCTCCCTGGCCTACTGGATGGGCCAGGAGGCTCGCAAGGGCTGAGACTGGTGCCGCTTCTACCGGGCGGGCACTCCTATAGTGGACGGTGTCCGCCCGGGGCTTCGGCCCGGCATGGGTGCGGCGGACCTGAAGAAAGGACGGACTCATGGAAGATGGACCGGAAGAGATCGGCACGCCGTATGCGCCCCAGGCCTTGGGGGCTTACAGCCAGGCTGTCAAGGCCGGGGGCTTTGTCTTTGTCTCCGGACAGCTGGGCATCGACCCGGGAACCGGCGAGCTGGTGGAGGGCACTGCGGCTGACCAGGCCACCCAGGCGCTGAAGAACGTCAAGAACATCCTGGATGCAGCCGGCACCGGCATGGAGAAGGTGGTCAAGGCCACCATCCTTATGCGGCGGGTGGAGGATTTCACCCAGGTGGACCAGGCCTACTCCCAGGTTTTCATCGGCTCGGTGCGGCCGGCCCGCGTGGCTTTCGGTGGCGCTGACATCCCCAAGGGGGCCCTGGTCGAGATCGAGGTGGTGGCTCTGGCCTGAGACGGGCCGGCTGCTGGTCCCCGCCATCGCTAGACTTGAGGGCATGAGTCCTGAAGCACTTGCCCGTATCATCTCTTCGACAGCCGTCAAGATGGCCCAGTCAGGCCGCCTGGGAAGCCTGGAGCCCGACATGGTTCCAGACGCCGACCATCTGGCGGTCATGCGCCCCAAGGACCGCTCCCACGGGGACTGGTCCACCAACATAGCCATGCAGCTGGCCAAGAAGGCCGGCATGAGGCCTGTCGAACTGGGGCAGGCCTTGGCCGAGGCCCTGCGGGAGGCCGACGGGATCGCCCAGGTGGACGTGGCAGGTCCCGGCTTCATCAACATAACCCTGGATTCGGCCTCGGCGGCTGCAGTGGTCGATGCGGTCCTGGAGGCGGGGGCCGCCTTCGGGAGTAACGATCACCTGAGCGGGCGCACGCTCAATCTGGAATTCGTCTCCGCCAACCCCACGGGTCCCATCCACATCGGCGGCACACGGTGGGCGGCTGTGGGCGACTCCATGGCCCGCGTCCTGGAGGCCAACGGCGCCAAGGTGGTCAGGGAGTACTACTTCAACGATCACGGCACGCAGATCGACCGCTTCTCCCGTTCGCTGGTGGCGGCGGCCCACGGCGAGCCTGTGCCCGCTGACGGCTACAAGGGTTCGTATATTGACGAGATTGCCTCCCGGGTGGTCAAGGAGGCCGCCGACGAAGGGCAGGACATCCTGGCCATGCCCAGGGTGTGCGACCAGGACGGCGCCGAGGGTGACAGCCCCCAGCGCGAGGCCTTCCGCACCCGGGCTGTGCCCATGATGTTCGCCGAGATCCAGCAGTCCATGCGTGACTTCCGGGTCAATTTCGATGTCTGGTTCCATGAGAACAGCCTGTACGAGTCCGGTCAGGTGGACCGGGCCATCGACGAGCTGCGGGCCAAGGGCGACATCTTCGAGAAGGACGGGGCTACCTGGTTCCGCTCCACCACCTACGGCGACGACAAGGACCGGGTGATCATCAAGTCCGACGGCCACGCAGCCTATGTGGCGGCCGACATCGCCTACTACCTGAACAAGCGGCGCAGGGCCAAGGATCCCTGCGACGAGGCCATCTACATGCTGGGCGCCGACCACCATGGCTACATCGGCCGGATGATGGCCATCTGCGCGGCTTTCGGTGATACACCAGGCGTGAACATGCAGATCCTGATCGGCCAGATGGTCAATGTCATCAAGGACGGCCAGGCCGTGCGCATGAGCAAGCGGGCAGGTAACGTGGTCACCATCGATGATCTGGTGGATGCCGTGGGTGTGGATGCCGCCCGGTATTCCCTGGCCCGCACCGACTACAACCAGAGCGTGGACATCGACCTGGACCTGCTGACCTCGCACACCAATGACAACCCCGTCTACTACGTGCAGTACGCACACGCCCGCTCCAAAAACGTGGATCGTAACGCAGCCCAGGCGGGTATCGACCGGTCCGGGGCCGACCTGTCCCTGCTGGACACTGCCGCCGACAACGATGTTCTGGGCGTCCTGGCTCTTTACCCCAATGTTGTTCAGACTGCCGGCGACCAGAAGGCCCCTCACCGGGTGGCCCACTACCTGGAGCAGCTGGCTGGGGTATACCACCGCTGGTACAACCTGGAGCGCGTGGTGCCCATGGAGCCCACTGGCCGGGCGGATTTGGACCAGAACGAGGACAGGAATCCACAGCCGGCCCGCGCGGCAGCGCGTCTGCGGCTCAATGACGCTGTGCAGCAGGTCATCGCCAACGGTCTGGGTCTGCTGGGCGTCCAGGCCCCGGACCGTATGTAAGTCTGAAGGTCACCGGGAGGTCGTCGATGGAAACAGGGATGTGCGGGCTGGGGCCCGACGGGTTCTGGCCAGAGTCTTTGCAGCGGGACCACCAGGGCATGCTGACCATGCACGGGTGCTCCATGGAGGACCTGGCCAAGCGTTACGGCACCCCCATGTATCTGATGGATACCGCGATGATGGCGGAACGGGCCTCGGCCTTCCGTCAGGCGGCCCTGCGGGATCTGGGTGGTGCGACCACCAGGGTCAGCTACGCCGGCAAGGCCTTCCTCAGCAAGGAGACCGTGCGGATCATGCTGCGCCAGGGGCTTGATATCGACACCTGTTCCCTGGGCGAGATGCTGATCGCCCGGGCCGCCGGCGCACCCGGTCGCCGCCTGGTCCTGCACGGCAATGACAAGTCCGATCAGGAGATCGACCTGGCTGTGAGGGAGGGCTACAGGGCCATTGTCATCGATGCGCCCGACGAGCCAGCCCGGATTGCCGCTGCTGCCAGGGCTCAGGGTCGTCGCGCCAAGGTCATGCTCCGGGTGACTGTGGGCGTGCACGCCGGCGGTCACGAGTACATCTCCACTGCCCACGAGGATCAGAAGTTCGGCATCCCCCTGCTGCCCCAGGGCACCGACGTGGGCCTGCTGGACCTTGGGTCTGGGCCTGGATCCTCCGGACAGGCTGGGGCAGCGACTTCGGTGGCCACGAACGAAAACGGCACCTCGGCTCCTGTCGATTCCGTGCTCTCACCCTCCTCTTCGGCCCTGTATTCGGCTGCCAACGGGCCCGCTGAACCGGCCGATCCCGCACGGATCAAAGCCATGTCCGCCCTGGCCGACGGACCGGCCATCGCCCTGCTCAAGGAGATTCGCTCCCACGAGAAGGAACTGGAGCTGGTGGGCATCCATACCCATATCGGCTCCCAGATCCATGACTCTTCGGCCTTCATCGAGGCCGCCCGGCGCATGATGCTGCTGCGGCACACCTTCTGGGCCACCGACGGTTACCTGATGCCCGAAGTGGATCTGGGCGGTGGTTTCTCCGTGCCCTATACCCCGGATGAGGACCGGATGGACCTGGACCAGACCCTGACCAGTCTGGGGGCTGACATGGTCGCCATCAACCGTCGCCTGGGCATGCCCATGCCGGTCATTGCCTTCGAGCCCGGCCGCTGGATCGTGGCCCCCTGCGGCATGAGCCTGTACCGGGTGGGCACCGTCAAGCCCGTCCCCCTGTCTGACGGAAGCGTGCGCACCTACGTTTCGGTCGACGGCGGCATGAGCGACAACATCCGTCCGGCCCTCTACGGGGCCGAATATACCGCCGTCCTGGCCAACCGACATGGCAGCGGGGACCGGATCCAGGCCCGTGTGGTGGGCAAGCACTGTGAATCGGGGGACATCCTGGTGCAGGATGTGGCTCTGCCTGCGGACATCCGCAGGGGTGACCTGCTCCTGGTGCCGGTGACCGGCGCCTACGGGCGGACCATGGCCAGCAACTACAATCAGGCTCTGATCCCTCCTGTGGTGGGCCTGGACCTGTCCGGCGCCCATCTGATGATGCGGCGGCAGACCATGGATGACCTGCTGGCCCTGGACCAGGGATGAGTCCCGCCCCGGATGGAAGCGGCCGCCGGGGTGGATACGGGTGTCGGATTGGCTTTCTAAGATGGAGCAACACACGGTGACCGGCCCCGTTGGGGCGGATGGAGGATCCATATGCCCAGGAATACGCAACAGCAGGAGGCCGTCAGGCCTATCCGCATAGCACTTCTAGGGGCAGGGACCGTGGGATCCCAGACCGCTCGCCTCCTGGTGGAGCAGAGCCAGGATCTGGCCAGTCGAGTGGGTCGTCCCCTGGAGTTGGTGGGCATCGCCGTCCTCCATCCTGACAAGGTCAAGGCTGATTGGATCGATCCGTCCCTGCTGACCACAGACTCAGCCGGTCTGGTCACCCGGGCGGACATCGTCATCGAGCTGATCGGCGGCATTGAGCCGGCCCGCACCCTGCTGCTCAAGGCCATTGAATCCGGCGCCAGCGTGGTCACCGCCAACAAGGCCCTGCTGGCCCAGCACGGTCCCGAGCTCTACCGGGCTGCCGAAGAGCGGGGCGTCGACATCTACTTCGAGGCGGCCGTGGGCGGGGCCATCCCCATCGTGCGGCCCCTGCGCGAATCCCTGGTGGGTGACGGCATCACCAGCCTGGTGGGCATTGTCAACGGGACCACCAACTACATTCTGGATGAGATGACCACCAAGGGTCTTCAATTCGACCAGGCCCTGCGCGACGCCCAGGCCAAGGGTTTCGCCGAGGCGGACCCCACTGCCGACGTGGATGGGCTGGATGCAGCCGCCAAGGCCGCCATCATGGCCACGCTGGCCTTCCACACCGATGTGCGCCTGGATGATGTCCCCGTGGAGGGCATCCGCGCCATCACCGCCGACGATATTGCGGCCGCACAGACCGAGCACCGGGTCATCAAGCTTCTGGCAGTGGCCGAACGTGGCGAACAGGGCATCTCCGCCCGGGTCTACCCGGCGTTGATCCCCGATAGCCACCCCCTGGCCTCGGTCCATGGCAGCTTCAACGCGGTCTTCGTCACCGCCAAGGCCGCCGACGACCTCATGTTCTACGGCCGGGGTGCAGGCGGGGCGCCCACGGCATCGGCCGTTGTGGGGGATGTGGTCACCGAAGCCCGCCACATCGTCCAGCATGGCATGGGCCCGGGGATCCCCATGTACGCCAACATCCCCATGGCTCCGCTGGATGCATCCCGAGCCGCCTTTGCCGTCCGTTTCCTGATCCACGACAAGCCTGGCGTGCTGGCGGCCATCGCCCAGGTCTTCTCCGAGGCGGGCATCTCCATCAACGGAGTCAATCAGGACATCAAGCCCACCCTGCATGACCCGGGCTACAGCGGCGAGATCCAGCAGCTGCGCGTGGTCACCCACCTGTGTGACGAGGTGACCCTGCGGAAGGTGGTCGAACGGATCTCCACCTTTGACTCGGTCACCGGACAGGCATCCATCCTGCGCGTCTTCGATCGGCAGGCCCGATGATGGCAACTGCTGCAGAGGGCCCGTCCACTGTGCGGGTGCGTGTGCCAGCCACCAGCGCCAACCTGGGCTCGGGTTTCGATGCGGTCGGCCTGGCGCTGGACTACCATGACGAAATCGTCTTCACCCGTTCCGTGGACCCGGGCGACACCACCGCCTATGTGGTTATCAAGGGTGAGGGGGAGCGGACCCTGCCCCGAGACGAGACCCATCTGGTTGTTTCCGCCTTCCGTCGGGCCTGTCAGGTCTTCGGACTGCCAAGGTTCGGCTTCATCATGCGCGCCGTCAACCGTATCCCCCAGGCCAGGGGGTTGGGATCCAGCGCCGAGGCCATCGTGGCCGGGATTGCTGCGGCTGCGGCTTTCGCCCACGTCGGTCCCCTGCGCCGTGATGCCGTCTTCACGCTGGCCGCCCAGATCGAGGGGCATCCCGACAACGTGGCGCCTGCCGTCTATGGGGGACTGACCGTCTCCTATGATCTGGCCACTGGCGAGGGGGTGGGTTCCCTGCCCATAGCCGGGGGCGCGCCCTTGGAGGGCGGTTACCATACCCTGCGTTACCAGGTGGACCCGGCCATCAAAGCCACAGTCTTCGTCCCTGGTGCTCATCTGTCCACGCAGAAGGCCCGGCAGGCCCTGCCCAACCGGGTGCCTTACGCGGATGCCGTTCATAACCTCTCGCGGGCGGCCCTGATTCCCGGCGCCCTGAACCCAGGGTCACTGGACGACCTGGGAACCGAGGCAGCCGAGCAGGCCGCCAGGGCCAACGCCCTGCTCTTCGTAGCCACCCAGGATCGGCTCCATCAGCCATACCGGGCCGGGCTCATGCCCTCCTCGACCAAGCTCCTGCAGCTCCTGCGCCGTCAGGGTTACGCGGCGGCCGTCTCAGGGGCTGGACCATGCATTATCGTCCTGCACTACGGGGATGCTGAAAATCAGCTGCGGATCCTTACCAAGGACTATCTGGATTCCGGTCGCTGGCGGATTCTGCCCCTGGATGTGGACTGCCAGGGTGTCCAGGTGGAACGGGACCAGGAAGGCAATCGTGAACACTGAAGACAGACATATTCCGCTCATCCTGGCCTCATCCTCCCCCTCCAGGCGCCGGCTTCTGGTCCAGGCAGGCATTGACCCCATCATTCGACCCTCAAAGGTGGATGAGCCAGCCGTCCTGGCTGAACAGGCCGGAAAATCAGGTCGTCACCTGGATGACCTGGATGCGCGCGAACGGGTCGGCGTCTTGGCTGAGGCCAAGGCCTCGGCTGTCCAAGCGACCATGGATGCCGTCAAGGATGCCGAAAGGCGCTCGCGGGGCGAACTGGTCACGTTCAGGCCTCTGAATCAGAGCGATTCCGGTGCATCCTCCCGGAATCCCATGAGCCAGGTCCTTGGGGCCTGGGGCGGGATGATCGATGCCGAGCGCGGACCCCTCCTGCTGGGATGTGATTCGCTATTCAGTATGGACGGGGTCGTCATGGGCAAGCCTCACAAACCGGAGCGTGCTCTGGAGCGGCTGATGGCCATGCGCGGCCGAACCGGCGCCCTGGTCACCGGCCACTGTCTGATCGATCTGGCCACCGGCCGACGGGCCAGGGCGGTCAGCAGCGCTCAAGTGACCTTCGGAGACTATGACAGGACCACCATGCAGGCCTATGTGGCCACCGGCGAACCGCTTGAGGTGGCCGGATCCTTCACCTTGGAGGGATTGGGCAGCGCCTTCATCCAGGGCATCCAGGGCGATCCCAGCGGCGTGATGGGATTGAGCATGTCCACCCTGCGCTCCCTGGCCCAGGAGCTGGGCGTCTCCTGGCCTGACCTGTGGGCCCAGCGGGTCCTGCCCGAGCGGCAGCAGGCAGACGGATCGACGCATGGCTCTGAAAGGCTGGTCGCCCCTGCGGAGAACGTCCACCAGCCTGGCGACGGGTGGGTGGATTGTGCCTGCGGCAGGCGGCACTGGGGGCTCAACGGGGCTGCCGGCGTCTTGCTAGCCCGGCGTGATGCCCGCACCGGCGCACTGGTCAGCGTGCTTCTGCAGCACCGGGCGCGCTGGAGCGCCGAGGGCGGCACCTGGGGTGTGCCGGGCGGCGCCATCTCGGACGGGGAGAATCCTCTGGAGGGCGGCCTGCGCGAGAGCTATGAGGAGGCCAACATCCGCCCGGAGGACATTCAGGTGGTGGGCTCCTACCTGGAGGACCACGGCCCCTGGGGCTACACGACCATCCTGGCCTTCGAGCGTCCCGGCCATCAGGTCGATCCACGAATGAATGACGATGAGAGCATTGCCCTGGAATGGGTGGATCTGGACAAGGTCGCGGACCTGCCCCTGCTGAAGGCCTTCGGTCAGGACTGGCCGCACTTCCGGCAACGCCTGGAGGCCCTGGCGGCCGAAGGCTGAGCAGGAGGCCTTGTTCAGGCGTATCAGCTCAGGAGCAGGGCGACCAGGGCGATGATCACGGGCGAGCTGATCGTGCTCAGCAGGATGCCATCCCTGGCGAAGGTGGTTCCCACCTCGTAGCGGGCCGCATAATTGTAGACGTTCTGGCCGGTGGGCAGGGCCGCCAGAACCACGCACCCGTACAGTTCAGCCCCGCTGAAGCCCATCATGAACCGGGCCAGCAGGTAGGCGATTATGGGCATGACCAGATTCTTCAGAATCACCGCGCAGAGGGTGGCACGACGGTCGGTGCCCTGGCCCATGGGCCGCGAACCCCGCAGGGACATGCCGAAGGCCATGAGAATCATGGGCACGGCCGACTGTCCGATCATGTCGATGGGTTTGTAGACGAAGTCGGGGATGATGAAATGTCCGACCTGGGCGCTGATGGCCGAAATCACTATGCCGCCTATGGAGCCGATGAGGATGGGTTGCTTCAGGGGCTGTTTGAGGATGGTCTTGATCGAGAGCCTGCCAGAGGTGGTCGCGTCCAGAACGGTCAGCCCAATAGGAGTGAACAGGGCTTGCTGCATGACCAGGATAGGTGCCACCAGTGTGGGATTGCCCAGAATATAGGTGGCTACAGGCAGCCCGATGTTGTTGGAGTTCAAATACAGCGAGTCCAGAGCGCCGATGGTGGCTTCGGCTGCCGGCAGGTGGAAGCTGGCTGCGTTCAGGGCCACGAAGAGCAGGCCCACAGCCGCCGCCGACAGGAAGGCCACGATGATGCTGGGGTGGAAGATGACCGACAGCTTCTGCTTGGAGAGGATGGCGAACATCAGGCAGGGTGTTGATACAAAGAAGGAGAACTTGTTGAGCACCAGCTGGGCTGTGGGACCGCCTACATGGAAGCGGGCGGCCACATACCCCACGGCGATGACCACGCCGATGATGAAGAACCCTTCCATGGCACTGAGCAGTCCAGGCACTCCGGCATCCTCCTCGTCTCGCAGGGTGGACGGCGGCCTTCCAGGCGGAGTGCCACCGCTTCCGTCCTCCCCATTGTGCCACCCGGACCTCATGCTTGCGGCTGCAGGTCCATCCGCGCTCCTTCGGCCCGCTAGCATGGCACTATGGCCAAGAACACACAGACGGATATTGATCTTCTCGCCGGCGTCCGGGAGGCTGAACCTGCCCAGGCCCTGGCAAGGATACTGGAGTCCATGACCGCCCTGCCCTCGGTCAGCGGTCAGGAGGGCGCCCTGGCTGATGCCGTCCAGAGGGCCCTGTCCTCACGCTCCGACCTCGTGGTCCGACGGCTGGGCGACACGGTCGTGGCCTCCACGCAGCTGGGCCGTCCCCATCGCATCGTCCTTGCCGGGCATCTGGACACCGTGCCCGTGGATGGGAACCTGCCCCCGCGCTGGCTGGAGCCCGGCGATCCGCATATCCGCACCGATCCGGCCGCCGCCCACCCCGGATCCCGGGTGCTGTACGGTCGGGGCACCGCCGACATGAAGGCCTCGGACGCCGTATTTCTCCATCTGGCGCTCACCCTGCAGGAGCCGGTCCATGACCTGACCTTCGTCTTCTACGACCATGAGGAGGTCCAGGCCGACCTGAACGGGCTGGGCCGGGTGGTGGCCGCCCACCCTGACTGGGTGCGGGGGGATTTCGCCATCATCGGCGAGCCCACCGACTGCGCCATAGAGGCCGGCTGCAATGGAACCATGCGTTTCGACCTGATCACCCACGGCACGACGGCCCACTCCGCCCGGGCCTGGATGGGCAGCAACGCCATCCACGCCGCCGCGCCCATCCTGGACCGGCTGGAGCAGTACCGTCCGGCCACGGTGCGGGTGGACGGCCTGGACTATAGGGAGGGGCTCAACGCCACCATGATCGAGGGCGGTCTGGGCACCAACGTCATTCCCGACCGCTGCCGGGTGCATGTCAACTACCGGTTCGCCCCCGACAAGAGCCTGGCCCAGGCCAAGGAGCTGATGATGGGCCAGGGGACAGGCGCCGAGCTGGGCAATGGCGAGCATATGGCCCGCGGCGGGGTCTTCCAGGGATTCTCGGTGCGCATGTGCGATGAATCTCCCGCGGCCCGTCCGGGTCTGGATTCGCCATGGGCGCGTTCGCTGGCGGACCTGGTCGCTCGGACTACGGGCCAACAGCCTCGCGCCAAGCTGGGATGGACCGATGTGGCGCGGTTTTCAGCCCTTGGCCTACCAGCCGTCAACCTGGGTGCAGGGAACCCCCTGCTGGCCCACAAGGCCGACGAACAAGTGCCCCTGGATGACCTGGTCCGGCTGGAGGCAATACTGGTCGAGTGGCTCAATGGACCTGAAGGCCGCTGATTTGTGTCATACTAGAGGACGGTGGTTCTGCCTGACCACTTGCAGCGTAGGCGTTGATCCCCCCGGATGGAGACCCAGTGATCCGTACGGGCGTCGGTGTCCGCCTGCGTCAGGAAGACTTTTTGCCAAGGCGTTTCGATCGGGCGTACGCAGGTGCGCGGCTGCAGTGAGAGTGCAGCGTGAGGACGGATCGGGACCGTGAGAGCGGCGCGAGGCGGCGTGCCGCAAGGAGCATTGTGCCCGAAAAAGCGAATAACGAGGATACCCAGGATAATAGGTCCACCATCAGGGATGGGCAGGAGCGGCAGGTCGAGGAGACCGCCGCTTCCGGCACCCGTCGCCGCGCCGGACGGCGTGTGGTCAGGGTGGCCGGCGCCGCCGGTGCCGACGTGCCCGTGAAGGTCGAGGCCGAGAAGCGCAAGGCCAGCCGCAAGGCCAAGGAGGAGGACGATGAGTCCAAGCCCGCCGCCACCCGTCGCCGTCGCGCTCGCAAGCCCAAGGAGGATCAGGCTGCCGATCAGAGCCTGCAGGAACACTCCAGCCAGGATGCCCGGGAGGATGAGAACGAGTCCAAACCGGCCAGGACGACCACCCGTCGTCGCACCCGAACTACTGCCCGTCGACGCACCGAAGAGCATGCCCCGGAGGGCGAACCTGATCAGGAGCGTCAGGAGCGTGCCCTTGAGGCTGTGGAGGCACTGACCTCGGGCCGCAGCCAGAAGGCAGTCCGGAAGGCCGAGGAGCAGGATGAGCATCCGCGCGCCGCCCGTGCCTCCCGTCCCCGCCCTATGACATCCCTGCTCTTCCAGGAGCCCGTCATACCCGTCTCCCGGCCTGAGCAGGATGAGCGCGAGGAGCGGGACGATGAAGACGAGGATGCCGAGCAATCGCCCAAGACCTCCCGCCGTAGCAGGTCCAGGAGCACTTCGGAGGGTGGTTCACGCCGTTCCCGCAGGCTCAACGCCGAGGAGCGCCGGGCCGCTGACGAGGTGGAGCGCATCGAGGAGGATCTGGATCACGAGGGCATCACCTTCGTGGTCGACGAGGACCAGGAGCAGGACGAGGATCAGCAGGAGTCCGGCACCCGCACCCGTCGCCGTCGCCGTTCCAAGAGCGATGACGAGGACTCTGAGAAGTCCGTTTCCACTCGTCGCCGCCGTCGTGGGCACGAGCAGGAGAAAGAAAGGGACAAGGATGACGAGGACGAGGCCCCGCTGACCCGTCGCCGTCGCCGTCGCAGGGGTTCCAAGTCCGCTGAGGGCGAGTCGGAGGAGTCCGGCGCCCGCCGTTCGCGCAAGCAGCAATATATCGACGAAATCACCGACGTGGAGGGCTCTACCCGCCTGGAGGCCAAGAAGCAGCGTCGGCGGGACAACCGCCGCGAACGCTCCCGTCAGTCCCAGCTGGTCGAGCAGGACTTTCTGGCCCGCCGCGAAAACGTCAACCGTCTGATGGTGGTGCGCGAGAAGGAGCACCACACCCAGATTTCGGTCATCGAGGATGACATCCTGGTCGAGCATTACGTCTCCGACATCCAGGAGGTCTCCACTGTCGGCAACATCTACTTGGGCCGGGTCCAGAACGTCCTGCCCAGCATGGAGGCCGCCTTCGTAGACATCGGCCAGGCCCGCAACGGCGTGCTCTACGCCGGCGAGGTCAACTGGGATTCCACCCGTCTGGAGGGCCAGCCCCGCCGGATCGAGCTGGCCTTCAAGTCCGGCGATCCCGTGCTGGTCCAGGTCACCAAGGATCCCATCGGCCACAAGGGCGCCCGCCTGACCTCGCAGGTCACGCTGGCCGGCCGTTTCCTGGTCCTGGTGCCCTCGGGCGGCATGACCGGTGTCAGCCGCAAGCTGCCCGACCGCGAGCGTTCCCGCCTCAAGAGCATCGTCTCCAGGGTAGCTCCCAAGGACATGGGCGTCATCATCCGTACCGCGGCCGAGGGGGCCAGCGAGGAGGCCCTGACCAAGGACCTGGAGAACCTGCAGCGTCAGTGGAGCAAGATCGAGGACAAGCGCAAGGAGTTCCTGCACGGCAAGCGCCCCAAGCTCCTGCAGGGCGAGCCGGACGTGGCCATCCGCGTGGTCCGCGACATCTTCAACGACGACTTCGCCAAGCTGGTGGTCCAGGGCCAGGGGGTCTACGAGAGGGTGCGCAACTACCTGGAGACCATGGCCCCCGACCTGAAGGAGAAGCTCGAACACTGGGATCCGGCCGAGCACCAGGGCAAGGATGTCTTCGACCGCTGGAGCATCGACAGCCAGCTGCGCAAGGGCATGGAGCGTCAGGTCTACCTGCCCTCCGGAGGCTCCCTGGTCATCGACCGCACCGAGGCCATGACCACCATCGATGTGAACACGGGCCGCTTCATCGGCAAGGGCAAGTCCCTGGAGGAGACGGTGACCCGTTGCAACCTGGAGGCCTCCGAGGAGATCGCCCGTCAGCTGCGCCTGCGCGACATCGGCGGCATGATCATGATCGACTATGTGGATATGGTCATGCCGGCCAACCGCGACCTGGTCCTGCGCCGCCTGGTGGAGTGCCTGGCCCGGGACCGCACCAAGCATCAGGTGGCCGAGGTCACCTCCCTGGGGCTGGTCCAGATGACCCGCAAGCGGGTGGGTCAGGGTCTGGTCGAGGCCTTCTCCGAGGAGTGCCCCACCTGCCATGGTCGAGGCTTCATCCTCCACGACAAGCCGACCATCTCCGCCTCCTATGCCGATCCATACGCGGTCAAGGGCGGCGATCCCTTCGTCAAGACCAACAAGCATGGGCATGGTTCCTCTTCCAAGGAGACCTTGTCCACTGGTTCGACTCCTGCAGTCAAGGCCAAGCTGGCCAGGATCGCTGCGGCGGCCCAGGCGGCCTCGGACGAGGACGACGCCCAGGCTGGGTCGGCGGATGTCGCCAAGGAGTCATAGACTGAATTTCGTTTTGTCGGCGGGGCAGGCACATTTGACGACGCGGTGTGTTTGCTTCTATACTGGTTAGCTGGTGTCTGGACGGGTTCGTCAATCGAATGGCGGGACTCGGATGCCGGGCGCATACAGCTTTGGACAACAGGCAAGGTAGGGCTATGTACGCGATTGTGAAGGCCGGAGGCCATCAGGAGAAGGTCGAGGTCGGTGACCAGATCACGGTCAACCGTCTGGCTGCCAGGAAGGGCGAGTCGGTCGAGTTTCCGGTCGCGCTGGTCGTCGACGGATCCAAGGTGACCATGGCCGCCAAGGATCTGGCCAAGATCTCCGTCAAGGGCGAGGTCGTGGACGACGAGGCCAAGGGCCCCAAGATCAACATCCAGAAGTTCAAGAACAAGACCGGCGTGGCGCGCCGCAA
Source organism: Bifidobacterium sp. M0353 (assembly GCF_016100645.1). Classification (NCBI taxonomy): domain Bacteria; kingdom Bacillati; phylum Actinomycetota; class Actinomycetes; order Bifidobacteriales; family Bifidobacteriaceae; genus Bifidobacterium; species Bifidobacterium sp. M0353. The sequence goes on from NZ_JACFSB010000002.1 coordinate 596,945, forward strand.
GGGTCACCGCCAGAAGCAGACCGTGGTCAGGATCACGGCCATCGCCTGAGGGCCTAGGTCGAGGTAGGAAAGGAACCAGACATGGCACATAAGAAGGGCGCGTCCAGCTCACGCAACGGGCGCGATTCGAATGCACAGTACCTGGGCGTCAAGAAGTTCGGCGGCGAGGCCGTAGTGGCCGGCAACATCATTGTCCGCCAGCGTGGCACCAAGTTCCATCCCGGTCAGAACGTCGGCCTGGGCAAGGACCACACCCTCTTCGCCCTGACGGACGGAACCGTTCGGTTCGCCAACCGGCGTGACCGCAAGGTCGTTGACGTGCTTACCGCCTGATTGCCCCTTATCGGCATGGGCCGAAGGCCATCCCTGTCATAGGGGTGGCCTTTTTGCATATGTATGGAGATGCCGGGCATTCAGCTCTCAGGGGCCGCATGTCAGGCCGGATTGAGTACCATGGGCCCCTATGAGTGCATTTGTGGATCAGGTCACCGTCCATGTCAAGGGTGGCGACGGCGGCAATGGGGCGTCCTCCATCCGCCGCGAGAAGTACAAGCCCCTGGCCGGGCCCGATGGGGGCGACGGTGGCCAGGGCGGCTCGGTCATTCTTCAGGCCGACGCCAACGCCACCAGTCTGCTGGACTACCGCTTCCTGCCTCACCGCCAGGCCGGATCGGGCACCATGGGTCTGGGCGGCGACAAGGACGGCAGCCGTGGCCAGGATCTGATTCTGCCGGTGCCGGTGGGCACTGTGGTCTTCACCGCCAAGGGAGGCCAGGGCGAGCGCAAGCAGCCGGGTGAGCGCCTGGCCGACCTGGCTCATGCGGGGGACCGGTTTGTGGCGGCCCAGGGTGGCGTGGGCGGATTGGGCAACCGCTCCCTGGCCACCAAGGCCAGGCGGGCTCCCGGCTTCGCTCTGCTGGGGGACCCCGGTCAGGAGCGCGATCTGGTGCTGGAGCTCAAATCCATCGCCGACGTGGCCCTGGTGGGCTTTCCCAGTGCGGGCAAGTCCAGTCTGGTGGCGGCCATGAGTGCGGCCCGACCCAAGATCGCCGACTATCCATTCACTACCCTGGTGCCCAACCTGGGCGTGGTCCAGGCAGGGGAGGGTCGCTTCACCATGGCCGACGTGCCAGGGCTGATTCCGGGAGCCTCCCAGGGCAAGGGCCTGGGGCTGGAGTTCCTGAGGCACATAGAGCGCACCGAGATCATCGCCCATGTCATCGATTGCGCCACCCTGGAGCCTGATCGGGACCCCATGAGCGACTATCGGGCCCTGGAAGAGGAGCTTTCCCGCTACGCCGACCGTCTGGAGCTTCCGCTGGGGGTCATCCCCATGGCCGAGCGGCCCAGGGTGATCATCCTCAACAAGGCCGACCTGCCGGAGGCCCGCGAACTGGCCGAATTCGTCCGGCCCGACTTCGAGGCCCTGGGCCTCAAGGTCTTCATAGTCTCCACAGCCTCGCATCAGGGGCTCAAGGAACTTGGCTACTACCTGGCCGGTCTGGTGGACCGCCTGCGCAGGCAGTTGCGCGAGCAAGAGGAGGCCAGGCAGGAGGAGCGTGTGGTCATCCGCCCCCTGGAGCGTCGGCGCAGGAATGCCGACCAGTCCGGGGACTTCACTCTTGAGCGGCATCAGACCCGGTCCGGACAGACCTGGTTCAGGGTCTGCGGTGCCAAGCCCGAGCGCTGGGTCCGCCAGACCAACTTCGACAACGAGGAGGCCGTGGGCTATCTGGCCGACTGCCTGGCTCGGATGGGCGTGGAGGATGCCCTGCGCAAGGCCGGTGCCAGGCCTGGGGACGAGGTCCGCATCGGTCCTGGCGATGACGCGGTGGCCTTCGACTGGGATCCCAGCGTGGCGGCCGGCGCTGAAATGCTGGACGGCACCCCCCAGGTGGCCCGGGGCCGTGACCTGCGTCTGGAGGAGAGCCAGGGGCTCAACCGCCGCCGCACCAACAGCGAACGCCGCCGCCAGTACCACCAGATGATGGACGCCCGGCAGGCGGTGCGTCAGGTCATGGAGCAGGAGCGGCGCCAGGGGCACTGGGCCGATCCCTCCGTGGACGACGATCCCCACGATAGGCAGGGTCTGCTGGGGCGCGGGGACACGGAGTCCGCCGGTTCGGAGGAGGCCGGGCAATGACCGGAGGGGAGGGATCCGACGAGACCGCGGTCCGCTCCCGGGTGGCCCAGGCCCGCACCATGGTGGTCAAGGTGGGATCCAGCTCCCTGACCGATCCCCACGGGCACCTGGACCTTGGCCGCCTGCGTTCGCTGGTGGGCGCCCTGGCCTCGGCTGCCGTCAACGGCGCCCGCCTGGTCCTGGTCACCTCCGGGGCCATCGCAGCCGGCTTCGGCACCCTGGGATTCGACGAACGCCCAGATGACGTGGCCACCCAGCAGGCTACGGCCTCGGTGGGCCAGGGTCTGCTCATGGCCCAGTACGAGACTGCCTTCGCCCGCTATGGCCTACGTGTCGGCCAGATCCTGATCACCGCCCGTGACACCACCCATGCCGTCCAGTACCGCAACGCCCGGCGCACCCTCTGCCGGCTGCTGGATTTGGGGGTCATCCCCATCGTCAACGAGAACGATGCCCTGGCCAGCAACGAGATTCGCTTCGGCGACAACGACCATCTTTCGGCCCTGATCGCCAACATCGTCAGTGCCGATGCCCTGGTCCTGCTGACTGACGTGGATGCCCTCTACACCGAGCCCCCATCCAGGCCGGGGGCGCGCAGAATCGGCTTCGTGCCCGATGTGGCGGCCATCATGGACCAGGTGGATGCCCAGGGGTCCGTCTCCGGGCTGGGGACCGGGGGCATGTCCACCAAGCTGGAGGCGGCGCGGATTGCTGCGGCCTCCGGTATGCCCGTGGTCCTGACCCGCGCCGACCTTGCAGGTCCCGCCCTGGCCGGCGACATGGTGGGCACCCTATTCGCCCCCATTCGTCCACGGGGCTCCTCGCATCGGCTCTGGATCAAGTTCGCCTCCCGTCCCCGGGGCGGCTATCTGGTGGATCAGGGGGCTGTCAAAGCCCTGCGTGGCGGCCGGGCCAGCCTGCTGGCAGCTGGCGCCAGATCGGTCCAGGGTGAGTTCTCGGCCGGTGATCCCGTCTGGATCCATGATGAGTCAGGCCACCAGGTGGCCAAGGGCCTGTCCGGCTACGATTCCGAGGAGGCCCAGGACATGCTGGGCCTAAACACCAAGGAACTCCGCCGTCGACTGGGCGCCCACTATGCCCACCCGCTGGTGCATAGGGACTCTCTGGTCCTGGTCTGAGCACAGCCCTGGGGGTGCTGGGCGGTAGCATGGCAACATGACTATGGCGCAATGGCAGACCCTGAGCAGACGCATAGATGCGGTGGCCCCCAGTGCCACTCTGGCCGTGGATTCAAAAGCCAAGGCCATGAAGGCCCAGGGCATGAATGTGATCAGCTTCGGTGCCGGCGAACCCAACTTTCCCACGCCTGACCACATCGTTCAGGCGGCGGCCCGCGCCTGTCTGGATCCGCGCAACCACCGCTATACGCCTACGGCGGGTCTGCCCCAGCTGAAGCAGGCCATCGCCGACAAGACCCTGCGCGACTCGGGCTATCAAATCGACCCGGATCAGGTGGTGGTCACCAACGGCGGCAAGCAGGCCGTCTACGAGACTTTCCAGATCCTCTTGAACCCAGGCGATGAGGTCATCATCCCCGCACCCTACTGGACCAGCTATCCCCAGATGGTTCTGCTGGCTGGCGGTCGGCCGGTACCGGTGCTCAGTGGAGCCGAACAGGGCTATATCCCCACCCTGGAGCAGCTGGAGGCGGCTCGAACCGAGCACACCCGTGCCATCATCCTCAACCTGCCCGCTAATCCAACCGGGGCGGTCTGGGACGACGACCTGGTGGCTGCCGTGGACCGCTGGGCCATGGAGCACCGAATCTGGGTGATCAGTGACGAAATCTATGAGCACCTGACCTACCAGGGGGCGCACACCCCCTATCCGGGCGCCCTGGCGCCCCAGGTGCGCGATCAACTGATTGTGGTCAACGGTGTGGCCAAGACCTATGCCATGACCGGCTGGCGGGTGGGCTGGCTGGTCGCACCGCTGCCGGTGGCCCAGGCGGCCGCCAAGCTTCAGGGGCATATGACCTCCAACGTGGCCAACGTCTCCCAGCAGGCGGCCCTGGCTGCCCTGACCGGTGGCCTGGAGGACGTGGAAGCCATGCGGTCGGCCTTCGCACTGCGTCGACGGGCCATTGTGGATGCCCTGAACGCCATGGAGGGGGTGACCTGCCCTGAGCCTCTGGGTGCCTTCTACGCCTTTGCCGACGTGACTGGTCTGCTGAATCGGCCGGTGGGTCCGAAAGGCACGGTCTGCTCTACTTCGGGTGATCTGGCCGAGGTCATCCTGGAACAGATCCAGGTGGCGGCCGTACCAGGCGAGGCCTTCGGCGCGCCCGGCTGCCTGCGCTTCTCCTACGCGTTGGCCGACGACGACCTGGCCGAGGGCATGCGGCGCCTTGGGGACTGGGTCGGCGCCTGATCCGGCTCCTGGGCAAAATGCCCTCGGGGCAACACGGTTGGACGCAATCCATCCTTTAGGCTAAACTAGCGATTTGGCGGTTTTTCCTCCCGGTCGAGTAGGCTGGTGGGAAGTTCCGATAGGGAAGTGGCGCAATTGGTAGCGCAACGGTCTCCAAAACCGTAGGTTGTGGGTTCGAGTCCCGCCTTCCCTGCCAAGGCTTGCAGCAGATGATGCAGAACAAACGAAGGACGGATGACCATGGCACAGAAGGATGGGGCTGAGGAAGCCAGGCCGAACTTCTTCATGCGTATCGGGCTCTTCATCAAGCAGGTCATCGATGAGATCCGCAAGGTCGTGACCCCCACGGGCAAGGAACTGGTGGGCTGGTCCGTGGCCGTCTTCATCTTTGTGCTGCTGCTGATGGTCTTCGTGACCGTGATGGACTTCGGGCTGGGCAAACTGGCCTTCCTGATATTTGGCTGAGCCGTGACAAGGTAGAAGGTGGAGTGATCCATGAGTGATGATCTGACCAGAGAGGGATTGGACCCCGATCAGGCCGCTGAGCCGGTCTCGTCGGTGTCCAACGATGCCCCCACGCAGGAGGATGCCCAGGTCCAGGATCAGTCTCTCGGGTCCCCTTCTGAGCAGGCTGAGCAGGACAGCACACCCGCCGAATCCGCCCAGGCCAATGACACCCAGGCCGATTCTTCCGATTCCGACGACCAGACCGATCAGGAGGATCCCGGTCAGCGGGCCGTGGACGAGTTCTCCAAGAAGCTGCGCACCCTTGAGGGCAAGTGGTACGTTCTGCACACCTACTCAGGCTATGAGAAGCGCGTCAAGGCCAACGTGGAATCCCGCGTGGCCTCCTTCGGCTTGGAGGACAAGGTCTTCCAGGTGGAGATTCCCATGGAGGAGGTCGAGAAGCATACCGACAAGGGCAAGAAGGTCGTCACACGCGTGCGTGTGCCCGGCTATGTGCTGATCCGCATGTGGCCCGACGAGAATGCCCGCCGCATCATCCGCGACACCGAGGGTGTCACCGGGTTCGTCGGCCCCAGCAAGGAGCCGGCGCCGCTGACCCGCAAGGAGGTCGTCCAGATGATGGCCCCCATGATTGCCTCCGAGGCCCTGAAGGCCGCCGGGGACAAGCCCGAGGCCGCCAAGAAGCGCACGGTGGAGGTCTCCTACGCCGTCGGCGATCAGGTCACCGTCACCGAAGGACCCTTCGCCACCATGGCCGCCGTGGTCTCCGACGTGGAGCCCACTACGCAGAAGCTGACCGTTCTGGTCTCCATCTTCGGCAGGGACACCCCTGTGGAGCTGGGCTTCGACCAGGTCGAGAAGATCGTCTGAGCGCCGTTGGCCGGTCCCCGGTCGATGCGATAATCGTCAAGCTTGTGCTCCCCTGTGGAGCGCATTTGGAAAGAACAGGTTGCGGGAGGGGATCTATGGTCTCCGACATCACCGCTTCGTAGAAAGAAGAACCAGCATATGGCTGCAAAGAAGAAAGTCACCGCGCTGATCAAGGTGCAGATAGAGGCCGGCAAGGCCAACCCCGCACCCCCCCTGGGCCCGGCTCTGGGTTCCCACGGCGTGAACATCATGGACTTCTGCAAGCAGTACAACGATGCCACCAAGGACAAGATGGGCCAGGTCATCCCCTGCATCATCACCGTCTACGAGGATCGTTCCTTCACTTTCATCACCAAGACTCCGCCGGCAGCCGACCTGCTGCGCAAGGCGGCCGGTGTCTCCAAGGGTGCCGGCAACCCGCTGACCACCAAGGTGGGATCCGTCACCAAGGCCCAGGTCCGCGAGATCGCCCAGACCAAGATGGAGGATCTGTCGGCCCGCGACGTCGAGGCCGGGATGAAGATCATCGAAGGCACCGCCCGTTCCATGGGCATCACCGTCACTGACTGAAATTTTCGTTGTGAGCGGTAGGGCACACGCTTGCCCGCACCGCGACTGCTGATAGGAGAAGCAGATGACCAAGCGTTCCAAGAAGTATCGCGAGGCGGCCGAGAAGGTCGATCGCACCAACCTGTACACCCCCGAGGAGGGTATCGCCCTGCTCAAGAGCATGCCCAAGCGCGGGTTTGACGAGACCGTGGAGGCCGTCTACCGCTTGAACGTGGATCCCCGCAAGGCCGACCAGCTGGTCCGCGGCACCGTCAGCCTGCCCAACGGCACCGGCAAGACCGTGCGCGTCCTGGTCTTCGCCCGTGGTCCCCAGGCGACTGCAGCCGCCGAGGCCGGAGCCGACGAGGTGGGCGACGACGAGCTGGTGACCAGGGTCGCCGGCGGCTATCTGGACTTCGATGCCGTGGTGGCCACCCCCGACATGATGGGCAAGGTCGGCCGTCTGGGCCGCGTGCTGGGTCCCCGTGGCCTCATGCCCAACCCCAAGACCGGCACCGTGACCATGGATGTGGCCAAGGCGGTCACCGAGATCAAGGCCGGACGTATCGAGTTCCGTGTGGACAAGAACGGCAACCTGAGCTTCCCCGTGGGTAAGGTCTCCTTCGAGCAGCAGGCTCTGGAGGAGAACTTCCACGCGGTCGACGAGGAGATCAAGCGCCTGAAGCCGGCCACGGTCAAGGGCCGCTACATCACCAAGGCCACCGTCACCACCACCATGGGCCCGGGCGTCCCCCTGGACATCGCGGTGCTCTGAGCCGGTTCGGCTGATACTTCCAGGGCGGGAGACCTTCGGGTCCCCGCTCTTTTTATATCTTGGCCAGGAGCACTTGGCCCGGCACCAGTCAGTCGGCGCTCGGATGCGACCTACGGATTCTACCGATGATCAGGGCCGCCTGGAGGACGAAGGATTCTCGGGGGTCCATGGCATCCCAGCCAGTTACTTCCACACAGCGCCTGAGTCGGTAGCGCACGGTGTTGGGATGGATTCCCAGCTTCTTGGCGGTGATCTCCAACGAGTTGCCCGAGCGCAGGAAGGTGAGCAGGGTGGTCGGCAGGGGCCCGTCCGGATCCTGTCCGGCCAGGCTCAGATAGACCTCCTGGTAGAGCTGGTCGGCAGCGTCCGTGTCCCCGTTCAGGGCTCGTTCGGGCAGCAGGTCGTCGGCGTGCAGTGGCCTGGGCAGGGCGGCGGTGATGGGGTCGGCCACTGCTGGAGCCGCCGCATGGGTGCTCAGTGCGGCTCCGATGGAGGCTTCCGCACCGGAGATCCCATGGCGGAGAGGTCCCAGGCAGACGGCTGATCCGTCAGCGAAGAAGCGCAGGATGGAGGCACAGAAGTCTGCTGGGGTGCCCGACCGGTCGGGATTGATCAGGACCGTCATGAGCCCATCGCTCTCGCCCACCAAGGCCCTGCCGCCTTCATGCGCCACCGTGGTATGGATGGGCTGGCGGGCGTTCTCCATGCCCTGTCCGTCATCGTTGCCCCGGGCCTCGCCAACGACAGCAAAGCAGTCGAACTCGGTCGGCCAGCCCAGCCGGGCCAAATCGTCGACGGTCCGTGTGTCTGCTGTTTTCTCGATCAGATGCCGAATGATCCTGGATTCCGTGACGGCTTTACGTCCGCTCCGCGCCTCGGCCAGGTCGGCGTAGAGACCGGCTGCTGCGGTGGCGGCATGACGGGCGTAGACCAGTGTGGCTCGTTCCCCTTCGGCCCCCATGGTCCGGCCAGCCTCCTCAAGCATGTCCAGAATGACCCGGGTCAGCTCCATGGCCCGGTGCGGGCCCAGGCTCCTGGAGAGTTCGGCTGGCACGGGGGAGGGGACTTCGCCCTCTTCTTTGCCTTGGGAGTCGAGTCGGGAGAGCAGGTCGTCCAGGGCTGTTCGAACGGCCCCCTCCAAGGTTCTGCGCCCGTCGGCGGGCAGGGACCTGGCCCAGGGCAGCGCCTCCTCCAGATGGTCCAGCGTCTTCCGGAGGATCCGCTCCATGGCGGCATCGGAGGCGGTAGGTGCCCGGTGAGATTGCTGCGCCTCGGCAGGGTCGTCGTCCTTCGGTCTGGACCGCTTCGACTTGCCGATCATGTCGGCCGGTCCATCAGGTTTGCGGCGCGGGCACGGCGGCTCTGCCGGACCATGTCCAGAATCAGGAAGGGCACCACCATGTCCACCGGCAGCATGTGCCGTTCGAAGTTGTTGGCTGGGGCCGTGATCATGACCCCCATGATCAGCAGGAGGGGGAACCAGCACAGGGCCCCGCGCCAGTGACCGGCTGCCAGGCGGGCGACGATCAGCAGCAGGGCGGCCACCACCCAGAAGTTGGCACGCGCTACCAGGCCCAGCAGGGGGGTGTCGGCCCAGGTTCTGACGAATCCGGTCACCCCGTTGCGCCAGTCGTGGCACCAGGCCGCCAGCCAGGAGCCCGAGTTCTGCACGTAGCCGTTGTTCAGGTAGTAGGACATGGCCACGTAGGCAGGGTCGCCGGGGTCGAAGTAGCCGTAGGACTCGGCCATGAAGGCATCCAGGTATATCACCGGGTTGCGCAGTCCCACCTGGAGCCAGGCCCGATTCAGCCGGGACAGCTGCTCAGGCGTGACGGTCCTCCAGCGATAGACGATCAGTTTGGGCTGGTTGCCCGAGGACTTGACCCGGTCGGCCTCCCAGGGGGTGTATTGGATGGCGGCATTGTCCAGGTCCATGATGGGCTCGAGGTCGGCCCTCGCCTGGGCCGGAATCCCCTGGGGGTTGCGCTGGGCCACCCGGGCGATCTGCTGCAGCTGGATGCTGCGGCTCTCCACAGGGTCACCCTGGATGACCGTCCCCGTAGCCGTCAGAGCCCCGGTCACCCCCGTGAACAGGACCAGGGGCAGCAGAAGCCCTATCAGGATGGTGGCCCATTGGCGACGGTGGACGATCAGGGCCAGGACCAGCTGGGCCAGGACGATGTAGAGGGCGTACTTGGCGCTGATCAGCATGACCAGGGTGCTCAAGGCGAGGCCGGGCCGCAACCGGGCCGCTTGGCTGGCGTAGAGCGGTGAGTTCTTGTCCACAGATTCCAGCTGGTGCCAGATGCCGAACCACCAGATGAAGGCGAAGGCGAAGAGGGGGGACTTGGTCAGGCTGAAGGTACTGAAGACCACGAAGGGGGAGAGGAGGAAGAAGAGCATGACCAGGGTGCGGGCCAGTGCCCCGACATGTTCGGTTCCGCCCCCGCGCAGGAAGCGGTCGGCGGTGACGGCGCAGCAGAAAGCGGCGAAGATCACCTGCAGCCCTGCCAGGAGCACGATGCCCGCATCATAGGATCCGGTCAGATGGTTGGAGGCCATGATCGTCATCCCGTAGAACAAGGTCAGCACCATGTTGTGCTGGTCGGTCAGGAAGGTGGGGTGCCCCGGCCACAGGTAGTGGCCGATGGGGTAGACGTCCATCTGGGTGAAGGCATTGCCGCCGTAGGGGGGCTGATCGCCCTGCAGCTGGGCCAGGAAGTTGGCGCATTCCTGGGCCTGCGCGTACAGGTCGGCCCCGTAGGCGGCCAGCAGGGTAAGAAAGGCCCAGGCCCATCCCAGCAGGAGCAGACGCATGATGGGTCGCCAGCCACTGGTTTGTCTGGTGATGAAGGCCGCGTAGGTACGCATCCGTGGGCGCTGTGCCAGGGCGGTCAAGCGCTGTGGCATCCGGAGGGGTCCGCAGCCCAGCAGAATCCGGCGGCAGGCCAGGACCAGTGCCAGGCAGATGGCCAGGGTTCCCAGCATGATCAGCACCTGGGGCAGACCCACCTGTGCCAGCGAACCCTGCTGACGGTAGATGGGGCCCAGACCGGTGCAGCAGGCAATCCAGAGGCAGGCCAGCAGGGCCAGGACAAGGCCGAGGGTCCGGGATGAACGGGAACCAGGCCTTCCGGTCTGCAAGGCTGATGTCCGCACAGGTTGTTCGCCCGCCTCTCTCGGTTGCGCCCTTCCGCTGTCTGCGCTCAAAAGAACCCCTTTCGCGGGTCATGCCTGGTCTACGGCTTCCCCATTTTATCCAGTGCCCATCCGAGGATGCGCTCAGAGCTGTCCAAGGGTCTCCTGTGAAAAGATACAAAAACCGGCAGCCGCTTTTGTGGGTGGTTCGCTACCGGGGCTGACCCCTTGTGCCGTATAGTGGAACGCGTGCCTCATCAGAATATCAAGTGGCAGCCATCGGCATCGCTGGACAGTGGCGTACTCTCCTCGATCGTGGTGCTCGACACCGTCGATTCGACCAATACGCTCGTGGCTCATGCTCTGGAAGCCTCGACGTATTCGGATGCGCGCGACCGGGTCGAGCGGCTGTTTGGGGGCGGTGAATCGACAACGAGCACGGAGACCGTGAAGGGACTGGCCTCTGGCACAAGGGGAAAAGCCGAAGATACGCCTCGAAAAAATGCCCGTCAGGGTGTTTCTACGACTACACGATACGAGGGAAGAGTCGCAAGTAAAGGTATTCGGCGATGGCCGGGCGCCGGGGGGAGCACCATGCCGCTGAGCGTAGCGGTTGCCGATGCGCAGTCCCGGTGCCGCGGTCGTCTTGCCCGAACCTGGGTCAATCAGCCCCGACGTTCCCTGCTGGCCACTTGGGCCCTGCCGCTGCCCACCAGCTTGCTGACCGGACCCTTAGGTGGATGGATGCCCATGGTGGCGGGACTGGCTGCCTTGGAAGGCCTGCAGGATGTGCTTGGGTACCACGGCTGCCGGCTGGCCGACGGCGGCGACCCGAAAAGGGTCCTGACCCTCAAGTGGCCTAACGATCTGTTCTGCCGCGGGGCCAAGCTGGGGGGCATCCTCTGCGAGCTGGTCCGGGTGGATCAGGACTGGTCGGCCCTGGCTGTCGGCATCGGCATCAACCTCCTGCTACCCCGGCAGGCGTTGCCCATTGCGGAGTCCACCTCCCTGCAGCTGCATTACCAGGACATGCCCGACTACCGGACCCTGCGCGACGATCTGGTTGACGCCATCAGCTGGCACCTGAGCGGGGAGATGGCCCCCCTCGGCCTTGACGGGTCGCTGGACAGGACCTTGAACGGGCCACAGGGGCTGCGCTCGCGGATTGTCGAACTCAGCTGGACGCTGGGCAGGCGGGTCAGGGTCGTTCCGGTGGCCGGTGAGCCTGTGGAGGGCCGGGCCCTGCAGATCAATCCGGATGCTTCCCTGCGGGTGCGGTTGCCCGACGGCAGCCAGGTCGACGTTTCCACGGCAGATGTGGGCGTCCTGCCTGAAGTGGCCGCTGTGGGGGCCTAAAGCCCACCCTGTCCATACTTTCCGTCAGTCCGAATCACCCTTGAGCAACCAGTGAGGAGAGGGGAATGAAAAAACTGCTGATCGCCAACCGTGGCGAGATAGCCCTGCGGGTTGTGCGCACCGCCCAGGAGATGGGCATCGCCACCGTGGCCGTCTATGCCGACCAGGATCGGGATGCCCCCTATGCCCAGATGGCGGACGAGGCCTACCTGCTGCCTGGGGACACCAACATGGAGACCTATCTGAACGAGGATCTGATCGTCTCCATCGCCCGCAGGTCCGGCGCTGACGCCCTCCACCCGGGCTATGGCTTCCTGTCCGAGTTCTCCTCCTTCGCGCGCAAGGTGATCGAGGCGGGCATCACCTGGGTGGGGCCGGATCCGGAGGTCCTGGACGAGCTGGGTGACAAGATCACCGCCTGCAAGGTGGCCGAGCGGGCCCGGGTGCCCGTGGTGCCAGGCCTGAGCGAGCCCGTCACCGACATGCGCCCACTGCTGGACTTCGCCGACGAGCACGGCTATCCGGTCATGATGAAGAAGGCTGACGGCGGCGGCGGCCGGGGGATCACCCTGATCAACGACAGCGACGAGCTGCGCACCTTCTACATGAACCATGATGCCCTTCAGGGCGGCGACCTGGGCGACTACTTCATCGAGAAGTTCGTGGACCGGGCCCGGCATGTGGAGACCCAGTCCGGCAGGGACAGCCACGGACAGTTCACCGTCTATTCCACCAGGGACTGCTCGGTACAGCGACGCAACCAGAAGCTGGTTGAGGAGGCGCCGGCCCCCTTCCTCTCCGACGACGTGATCGCCCAGCTGGAGGGGTTCTCCCGCCGCCTGTTCGACACGGTGGGTTACGTGGGCCTGGGCACCTGCGAGTTTCTGGTCACCCCCAGGGACGACGTCTACTTCATGGAGGTCAACCCCCGGCTGCAGGTGGAACATACGGTCAGCGAGCAGGTCTGCGGACTTGACCTGGTCCGCGAGCAGCTGCGGATCGCCGACGGTGGCTCCCTGAACGTGGCGCCTCCGCCCCGAGGCCACAGTTTCGAGCTGCGCATCACCAGCGAGGATCCGGCCACCAACCTGACCCCCAGCTCCGGGACCATCGAGTCGATTCAGTGGCCCTCCGGCCCCGGCATCCGCGTGGATTCGGGTGTCGAGGTGGGCGACACGGTCTCGCCCAGGGACGACTCCATGATGGGCAAGCTGATCGTGACCGCCCAGGACCGTCCGGCGGCCGTGGCCAGGGTCCGTCGGGCCCTGCGTGAGATGAGCATCAGCGGGGTCCCCACCCCGGCCGGCCTCTTCCAGAAGATCTTCACCAACCCCGAGTTCACCGCCGAGGACGGGCACTCCTTCGACGTGTCCACCAAGTGGCTGGAACGGGTCTACCTGAACGTGGAGCCTGCCTCCAACGGGAGCGGCCAGCCCGCCTCGGTCTCCGGCGTTTCGGCCCAGGAACAGGACAGGGACAGCGATCCCATGGAGACCTACAACGTGGAGATAGACGACAAGAGGGTCAGGCTTGCTCTGCCCCAGTCGCTGCTTGGCGGCATGGGCGGCGTCGGCGGCCACGGCGGCATTTCCCGGCCCCGGCAGCCCCTGCGCGGGCGCGGGCTGCGCGATCAGGAGCCCGGCGCCCCCCGGCAGGATGCGGCCCGGTCCGGCGTCATCGTGGCCACCATGCAGGCGGTGGTCACCCGCATCAACGTGGCCCCCGACCAGGAGGTGGACAAGGGCGACCTGTTGGTGGTTCTGGAGTCCATGAAGATGGAGAACTACGTCTATGCCCCGGCCAAGGGCCGCGTGAAGACCATAGAAGTGTCCGTGGCACAAGGGGTGGATCCGGGTCAGACCCTGGTCACCCTGGATCTGGGCGGAGAGGAGCAGGCATGAGCGTCACCGAATCCACCTTGGGCTCTCAGCCGGTGCGCCAGGGCATCCATCGGGCCGCCGCCCTGGCCAAACAGGCCGAGGAGCACGCCCGCGACCGTCAGCATGCCAAGGGCAAGCAGACCGCCCGGGAGCGCCTGGATCTGCTCTTCGACAAGGACACCTTCGAGGAGGTGGGCCGTTTCGCCGGCGGCGACATCGCCGGGGACCGGGCGGGCTCTGCGGTCATCACCGGCTTCGGCCTGGTCTACGGGCGCAAGGTCGGCGTCTACGCCCAGGACTTCTCCGTTCGAGGCGGCACTTTGGGCCGGGCCGAGGGTGAGAAGATCTGCCGGCTCATGGACATGGCCCTGCGGATCAAGGTCCCCATCGTGGCCATGATCGACTCGGGAGGCGCCCGCATCCAGGAGGGTGTGGCCGCCCTGACCCAGTACGGACGCATCTTCCGCAAGACCTGCCAGGCCAGCGGCTTCGTCCCGCAGATCTCCCTGATCCTGGGACCCTGCGCCGGCGGTGCCGTCTACTGCCCGGCCCTGACCGACCTGATCATCATGACCAAGGAGAACTCGGACATGTTCGTCACCGGTCCCGACGTGGTCAAGGCGGCCACCGGCGAGACCATCAGCATGGACCAGCTGGGCGGCGGCTACGTGCACAACACCCGTTCCGGCGTGGCCCACTACCTGGGCGAGGACGAGGCCGACGCCATCGACTATGCCCGGACCGTGCTGGCCTACCTGCCTGCCAACAGCGGCCTGGAGCCTCCCCGGTACGCCTTCATTTCCGGCCATGCCGAGCGCCAGGCCGCCAAGCGACTGGCCACGGTCATCCCCGAGAACGACCGGCAGCCATACGATGTGTTGGACGTCATCCACGCCATCGTCGACTACGGCGAGTTGGTTCAGGTCCAGGAGCTCTACGCCCGGTCCATCGTGGTGGGCTTCGCCTGCCTGGAGGGCCGTCCGGTGGGGATCGTGGCCAACCAGCCCATGGTGGACGCGGGCAGCCTGGATGTGGAATCCTCCGAGAAGCTGGCCCGTTTCGTCCGCCTCTGTGACGCCTTCAACCTGCCGGTCATCACCCTGGTGGACACCCCTGGCTACAAGCCGGGATCGGACCAGGAGCACGCCGGCATCATCCGCCGGGGGGCCAAGGTCATCTACGCCTACGCCAACGCCCAGGTGCCCATGGTCACCATTGTGCTGCGCAAGGCCTTCGGCGGCTCCTACATCGTCATGGGCTCCAAGGCCATCGGCGCGGACCTCAACTACGCCTGGCCCTCCTCGCAGATAGCAGTGCTGGGGGCCCAGGGCGCGGTCAACATCATCCACCGGCGCGACCTGCAGGAGGCCAAGGAGGCCGGCCGGGACGTGGATGAGCTGCGCAACCGGCTGGCCCAGGAGTATGAAACCAGCACCGTCAACGCCAATCTCTCCCTGGAGATGGGCGAACTTGACGCCATGATCGACCCGGAGCAGACCAGACCGGTCCTGATCCAGGCCATGGACCTCCTGGCAGACAAGCAGCGCGTCAGGGTCAACGACAAGCACCACGGCAACCAGCCTCTATGAGCTTCCCCTCGTCATTATCAGCAATCCCCAACTCTCTATGAATAGGACATCATGACCAGTACATTCTTCATCAACCGTCTCGCCGAGCAGCCGCACGCGCTCATGTTCGCCGGCCAGTCCAACCCCTGGACCGTGGCCCTGGCCGATCTGCAGGGCGATCCCGACATCGACAAGGCCCTGAGGGAGCGGATGGCGGCGGCCACCGACCTGCTCAGGGCGGTCAAACCCGACCTGCTGGCCACCAACGGCCGTCAGTTGGACCTGTTCGGCTACAAGCCTGACCCGGTCAGACTGGGACCGGCCGCCGACGCGGCGGTCAGCGTGCCCGGCATCGCCCTGGTGCAGCTGGGTGCCCTCATGGACATGGACCAGCTGGGCTACGATGCGGCCCAGGCTCGTCCGGTGGCCCTGCTGGGGCATTCCCAGGGCATCATCGGCGTCCACATGGTCCAAGAGATCCAGGCGGCTGGGTCCCTCAAAGCCGCCCAGGGCGCCATCGACCAGATCCTGGCCACCGCCATGCTGATCGGCGCGGCCGGCACCCGTCAGGCCCGTCGTCTGGGCATCCACCGCCAGGGTGAGGCCACGCCTATGCTCTCGGTGCGCGGTGCCACCCGCCGTCAGGTGGAGGTCCTGATCGATCGGGTGCCCAGCGCTCGCGGCCCTATCAGCGTGGCCGTGACCAACTCGGATCGCAACCTGGTCCTGTCCGGCTATCCGGAGGATCTGGCCGCCTTTGCCATCGAGGCGGGCAAGGAGAGCGAGCATCAGCGCCAACTGCGCGAGGACAAGGTCCGTGGTGGAACCGCTTTCTCACCGGTTCTGGAGTACCTGGATGTGACCCTGCCCTTCCACTCGCCGCTCATGAAGGACGCCGTGGATCTGAGCGTGGATTGGGCCTCTCGCTGCGGTCTGGACACCGAGCGTGCCCGGGTCCTGGCCCAAGAGGTCCTGCTCAACCATGCCGACTGGGCCGGCCGGATCGCCGAGGTCATGGACCAGCAGGATGCCGCCTCCCTCTGGCTGGTGGATCTGGGCCCGGGCGAGACCCTGGGCAAGCTGGTGGACAACCTGGTCCAGGGAACCGGCGTGGGCGTGGTCGAGGCCTCCAACCAGGCCCGGCGTGCACAGCTGTCCACCATGGAGGAGGATCCGGCCAGGACCCAGGACTGGTCCAAGCTTGCCCCCCGTCTGCTTGAGACCCCGGCCGGTCCCCGGGTGGAGACGGCCTTCAGCCGGTTGACCGGCAAGCCCCCGGTCATGCTGGCCGGCATGACCCCGACCACCGTGGAGCCCGAGATCGTGGCTGCGGCCGCCAACGCCGGCTACTGGGCCGAGCTGGCCGGTGGTGGCCAGGTGACCGCCGAAGTCTTCGATCGCCATGTGTCCCAGCTGGAGGACCAGCTGCAGGAGGGCCGCACGGTCGAGTTCAACGCCATGTTCATGGACCGTTACCTGTGGAACCTCCAGTTCGGCAGCCAGCACATCGTGCCCAAGAAGCGCGCCTCCGGCACCCCCATCGACGGAGTGGTCATCTCTGCCGGCATCCCCGAGCTGGACGAGGCCATCACCCTGATCCGTCAACTCAACGAGGAGGGCTTCCCCTACGTGGCCTTCAAGCCCGGCACGGTGGACCAGATCCGCCAGGTCGTGGCCATCGCACGCAAGGTAGCCCCCACCCACATTCTGATGGAGGTCGAGGGTGGGGCCGCCGGCGGCCATCACTCCTGGGAGTCCCTGGACGACCTGCTCTCGACCACCTACGCCGAGGTTCGCGCCTGCCCCAACATCGTTCTGGTGGCCGGCGGCGGCATCGGCACCCCTGAGCGGGCGGCCGACTACATCAGCGGCCAGTGGTCCCGGGCATACCATCTGCCGGACATGCCTGTGGATGGCGTCATGATCGGCACGGCGGCCATGACCGCCAAGGAGGCCCACACCAATCCCGAGATCAAGCGGGCTCTGGTGGCCACCCCCGGCATCGACACCTCCACCCCCGATCCGGACCCCTTCGCCCCCATGGGCGAGAAGTGGGTGCCCAGCGGCAAGTCCGTGGGGGGTGTGGGCTCCGGCCTGAGCCATCTGCACGCCGACATCTACGAGATGGAGAACTCCTCCGCCGAGTGCGGCCGCCTGCTGGTCCGGGTCATGAAGCACCCCGAGGAGCTGGAGACCCGCCGCGGGGAGATCATCGAGGCTCTGAACAAGACCGCCAAGCCCTACTTCGGCGATCTGGAGACCATGACCTACCAGGATTGGGCCCAGCGTTTCGCCGACCTGGCCTACCCCTGGGCCGACGACACCTACATCGACCGCTTCCTGCACCTGCTACGGCGCATCGAGGCCCGTGTCTGCGAGCGTCAGAGCGGCGAGTTCGACTCCATCTTCGCCTCCAGGCAGGATGTGGCCGAGCCGGGGCAGGCGCTTCGTCGGCTGCATGAGGCCTACCCCCAGGCAGCCGAGCTCAAGGTGGTGCCCACCGATGTGGCCTGGTTCCCCGTCCTGGTACGCGAGTATCCCAAGCCCATGCCCTTCGTGCCGGTCATCGATAACGATCTGCTGCGTTGGTGGGGTCAGGATCAGCTCTGGCAGTCCGAGGACCCCCGCTACGGCGCCGACTCGGTCAGGGCCATCCCCGGACCCATCTCCGTGGCGGGCATCACCACGGTGGACGAGCCGGTGGCCTCCATTCTGGGACGGTTCGAGCAAGCGGCCATAGACCGGGTGCGCGACCTGGACAGCGGTCCTGCCAAGGCCTACAGTCAGCTGGCAGGCGCCGCTGACGCGCAGGAGTTCATCCGCCGCAGCCCCAACATCTCCTGGGTGGGCCACCTGATGGCCAATCCTGCCTACGGGACGGCCATGGACGACCCCAACTACACCATCACCGCCACCGGCCAGGATGACCAGGGCGAGTACTACGACCTGGACATCCACCTGGATACCTACTGGGACGACGACCCCGACGGCGGCCTGGACCGGCATGCGGTGCGCGACATCGTCGTACCGCTGACCCTCAAGAGCGACCAGGTCGGCCTCTTCCCGGTGGTCGACCGTAGCCGCCTGCCCAAGGACGTCTACGCCTTGCTGGCCGATACAGCCGGGATCGGCAACACTTCCGTCACCGGCGACAAGCTTGAGGCCATGCCTGTCATCGAGAAGGACGGTGACGACCCTGAGCATCCCTTCGGCCTGGCCCACAGCGGTTACACCCTGGCATCCAACCTGGGCTTCGACCATGAGGCGGCCACCGGAGGCGCCCTACCCGATGCGCTGATTCCCTCCGGCTTCGCTCCGGACGCCCTGGTGGGTCCGGCCTGGCCGGCCATCTACGCAGCCCTGGGATCCGTCTATGTGAATGGCTTCCCCATCATCGAGGGACTGCTAAACGCGGTCCATCTGGACCACCTGATCGAGCTGGAGGTCAGCGAGAAGCGCCTGCTGGAACACACCGGCCAGCGGATCGAGCTGACCAGCTGGGCCGAGCCCTACCAGGAATCTTCCTCCGGCCGGGTGGTGACCATCCATGTGGTCCACGCCGCCCAGGACGGGACCGTGCTGGCCCGCGAGGTCGAGCGTTTCGCCATCCGTGGCCGCGCCTACAGCGACCAGCTGCCCCAGGAGGCTCCCGAGTACGGCGGCATCCGCGCCGACACGGTGGACACACCACGCAGGCTGCTGCGCCGCGTCACCGTCACTGCCCCCAAGGACATGACCGCCTTCGCACGTACCTCCGGGGACTTCAATCCCATCCACACCTCCAGGCGGGGTGCTGCGGTCTCGGGTCTGTCTGCGCCGCTGGTGCACGGCATGTGGCTGTCGGCCACCGCCCAGTACGCGGCTCAGGCCACCGACGAGCAGGGCGTCCACTACGAGATCGCCGGATGGACCTACAACATGTACGGCATGGTCCAGCTGGGCGACAAGGTGGAGATCAGCCTGGAGCGTGTGGGCAAGGTCCGCCATGGTGGCCTGGTCCTGGAGGTCACCTGCAGGATCGCCGGCCAGCTGGTCTCCCGCGGCACGGCGATCGCCCGCGCCCCCAGGACCGCCTACGTCTACCCCGGCCAGGGAATCCAGCAGCAGGGCATGGTCCTGGACGAGCGTGCCAAGTCCCCGGCCGCCCGCGAGACCTGGGAACGGGCCGATGCCCTGACCCGCAGCAAGCTGGGGTTCTCCATCCTGGCCGTGGTGCGTGACAACCCCCACACCCTGACGGCCAAGGGGGTCACCTACCACCATCCGGAGGGTCTGCTCAACCTGACCCAGTTCACCCAGGTGGCCCTGGCCACCGTGGCCTTCGCCCAGACCGCCCGCCTGCGCGAGTCCGGTATGGACATCTGGCCCGCCTACTTCGCCGGCCACTCCCTGGGCGAGTACAACGCCCTGAGCTCCTTCGCCGGGGTCATGTCCCTGGAGACGGTCCTGGAGTTGGTCTTCCACCGCGGGTCCACCATGCACTCCCTGATCGAACGTGACGAGCAGGGGCGCAGCAACTACCGGATGGGCGCCCTGCGTCCCAACCAGTTCGGCGTGGGCGACTCCGGTGTCAAGCAGTATGTGGAGTCCGTGTCCAAGGAGTGCGGCGAATTCCTGGAGATCGTCAACTACAACCTGGCCGGCCAGCAGTA
Organism: Bifidobacterium sp. M0353; assembly: GCF_016100645.1. Lineage (NCBI taxonomy): Bacteria > Bacillati > Actinomycetota > Actinomycetes > Bifidobacteriales > Bifidobacteriaceae > Bifidobacterium > Bifidobacterium sp. M0353. The sequence continues at coordinate 616,735 of NZ_JACFSB010000002.1, forward strand.
TGCCATAGCCGGAACCATCGCAGGCCTGGAGTATCTGCGTGCCGACGCCAACCGTCGGGCCAAGGATGCGGGCGGCAAGCCGGCCTTCATGTACGTGCCCGGCATCGATGTGCCCTTCCACTCCACACTGCTGCGCAAGGGGGTGCCCGAGTTCCGCGACACCCTGGATGCCCTGCTGCCCGAGCACATCGACTACTCCCGCCTGGAGGGTCGCTACATACCCAACCTGGTTGCACGGCCCTTCCAGATGACCAAGGAGTTTGCGGCCTCCATCCTGGAGGTGGTTCCCTCCGAACGCATCAAGAAGGCTCTGGACGATCCCAAGGTCTGGGATCAGTATGCGGCCGACGACCAGAAGCTGGGCCGTCTGCTGCTGACCGAGCTGCTCTCCTGGCAGTTCGCCTCCCCGGTGCGCTGGATCGAGACCCAGGCACTCATGTTCGATGCCCCCGAGCAGGGCGGCCTGGGCGTGGAGCAGCTGATCGAGGTAGGGCTGGGCCATTCGCCCACCCTGGCCAACCTGGGCACCAAGACCCTGAAGCTGCCCGACTTCCGCGAGCGTCACGTAAGCGTCTACAACCTGGGCAGGGACGAGAGCCGGGTCTATCTGACCGACACCGATCCCATGGCCCCGGTGGAGGAGGAGCCCGCAGTTCCGGTACAGGAATCCAGCCCTGAACCTGCTGAGGTAGCTGCGGCTGCACCTGCATCGGCTCCGGCTCCGGTCCCTGTCCCTGCAGCAGCCGAGGACTCGGCCCCTGCTCCCGCTCCCGCCCCGACCGCCGGTGGCCCATCAGGTGCCGATGTGGCCGACCTGCCCTTCAAGGCCTCGGATGCCATCGCCGTTCTGCTGGCCTACTCCACCAAGATCCGCCCCGAACAGATTGGACAGACCGACACCACCGACACCCTGACCAACGGCGTCTCCTCCAGGCGCAACCAGCTGCTGATGGACATCAGCTCCGAGCTGGGTGTGGCCAGCGTGGACGGTGCCGCCGAGGCCAGCATGACCGACCTGAGTGCCCTGGTGAACAAGGTGGCCCCCAACTATCGGCCCTTCGGCCCGGTGCTCTCCGACATCGTGCGTGAGCGCATCCGCGACCTCTTCGGCCCCTCCGGCCTCAAGCTGCAGCAGGTCGAGCAGCGGGTCTCCGACGTCTGGCAGCTGGGCCCTGGCTGGGTCTCGGCCACCGTGGCCAGCCTGGTTCTGGATACCCGCGAGGGTGCCTCCTCGCGCGGCGGCGACCTGGCGCTTCTGCCCACCGAGGCTGTCTCCACGGTGCCTGCGGCCAATGCGCTGATCGACCAGGCTGTTCAGCAGGTGGCCCAGCGTCACGGCGTCACGGTCTCCATGCCTTCTGCAGGCGGTGCTGCTGGCGGTGCCGTGGTTGACTCCGCCGCCCTGGATGCCTTCGCGGCCCAGGTGACCGGCTCTGAGGGCGTGCTGGCCTCCACCGCCCGCTTCCTCCTGGACAAGCTAGGGCTTGAACCCCCGGCCGTCCAGCCTGGCGAGAATGAGGACGCTGCCGTTGTGGCTGCCGTCGATGCCGAGATGGGCAGCGACTGGCCCGAGCAGGTGGCGCCACGGTTCGAGGCCTCGCGCGCCGTCCTCTTCGACGACCGCTGGGCCAGCGCCCGTGAGGATCTGGCTCACATCTACCACGAGCATGACGACGACCGCAGCCGCCTGAGCTTCGTAGGAGCCGGACGCGAGGTGCACGATCAGGCCGTCTGGTACGCCGAGCAGGCGCGTAAACGCGGCGAGCAGGATCTGGCCCGGGTCTTCAGCGGCATCGCCGACCAGGCCATGACCCCAGCCGATTCGGACCAGACCGCCGCACGGTTCGCCAAGGACGTGGCCGTGGTCACCGGCGTGGCCCCCAAGTCCATCGCGGGATCTTTGACTGCCGGCCTCCTGGAGGGCGGGGCGACGGTCATCGCCGTCTGCCATTCCCTGAAGCCGCAGACCGTCATCTGGGCCCGCGACCTCTACCGTCGCCATGCCGTGGGCGGTGCCCGTCTCTGGATCGTGCCCGCCAACCTGTCCAGCTACCGGGATGTGGATGCCCTGGTCGACTGGGTCGGCAACGAGCAGCGCAAGACCACGGGGGCTACGACCACCGTGCTCAAGCCCGCCTACGAGCCCACCCTGCTGCTGCCCTTCGCAGCCCCCGCCATGCACGGGACCATGGCCGACTCGGGCCGGCTCTTCGAGTCCCAGGCCCGGCTCATGCTCTGGAGCCTGGAACGCCAGATCGCCGGGTTCGCCGCCATCGGGGCGGACACCGACGTCGACCACCGTCTGCATGTGGTCCTGCCTGGCTCTCCCAACCGCGGCATGTTCGGCGGCGACGGAGCCTACGGGGAGGTCAAGGCCGCCCTGGATGCCATCGTCAACCGGTCCCGCCCCGAGCAGGACTGGTCCGGTCGGGTCACCTTCGCCCACCCGCTGATCGGCTGGGTCCGGGGCACCGGACTCATGGGCGGCAACGACCCGCTGGTCCAGGTGGTGGAGCGCCACGGCATCCGCACCTACTCCACCGGGCAGATGGCTGATTCCCTGCTGGAGCTTTGCACTGTAGAAGCACGTCAGCAGGCCCTCCAGGCCCCGCTTCAGGCCGACCTGACCGGCGGCCTGGGCTCCAGCCCTCTGGACCTCAAGGCCCTGAAGGCCGAGGCTGCCCAGGACGACGATCCGTCGACACCGGCCCCAGCCGGAAAGTCCGGTGATGCGCCCGCAGATGCCGACAAGGATCCGGACCGGGTCATCAAGGCCCTGCCCACACCCCGGGTGCCCGCCCAGGCCCCGGTGGATCTGCAGGATTGGCAGGGCGTGACCGCTCGGCCCGAGGATCAGATCGTCATCGTCTCCATCGGCGAGATGGGTCCCTGGGGTTCCGGCCGCACCCGCTTCGAGGCCGAGATGGGTATCCACTCGGACGGCCAGGTCGACCTGAGTGCCGCCGCCGTCCTCGAACTGGCCTGGAACATGGGTCTGGTCGAGTGGCAGGACAGCCCCAAGCCGGGCTGGTATGACACCGACGGTGAGCTGGTGCCAGAGCAGGACATCGCCGAACGCTACCACGACCAGGTGGTGGCCCGCTCCGGCATCCGTCCCTTCGACGACGGCATGGGCTCCGACTACCGTCAGGGCACCAACGAGGAGGAGGTGGACGTCTTCCTGGATCACGACGTGGCCTTCTCGGTGCCCACCAGGGACATGGCTCAGGAGTACGTGGCCCAGGATCCGGACCACACCAGCGTCGCCCGCGACGAGCAGTCCGGCGAGTGGACCGTCACCCGTCTGCCGGGCTCCCGCATCCGCGTGCCGCGCCGGGCCACCATGTCCAGGACCGTGGGCGGCCAGTTCCCCAAGGGCTTCGACCAGGTCAAGTGGGGGATTCCCGCCTCCATGGTCGGGGACGTGGATCCGATCGCCCTCTGGAATATCGTGACCACCGTGGACGCCTACCTGTCGGCCGGATTCACCCCGGTGGAAATCCTCCAGGCCGTGCACCCCTCCAAGGTGGCCTCCACCCAGGGGACCGGCTTCGGCGGCATGGCCTCCATGCGCAAGCTCTACCTGGACCGCTTCCTGGGCAAGGAGATCCCCACGGACATCCTTCAGGAGGCCCTGCCCAACGTGGTGGCCGCGCACGTCATGCAGTCCTACATCGGCGGATACGGCAACATGGTCCAGCCGGTCTCGGCCTGTGCCACGGCTGCGGTCTCCCTTGAGGAGGGCGCTGACAAGATCGCCCTGGGCAAGGCTGACTTCGTGGTCACGGGCGCCATCGACGACATCGGCGTGGAGTCGGTCATCGGCTTCGGCAACATGAACGCCACCGCCGATTCCGCCGAGATGTACGCCAAGGGCATTCAGCCCCGCTTCTTCTCAAGGGCCAACGACCGTCGGCGCGGCGGCTTCCTGGAGTCCCAGGGCGGCGGGACCATCCTGCTGACCCGCGGCGACATCGCCCTGCGCATGGGTCTGCCTGTGGCTGGTGTGGTCGGGTACATCCACTCCTTCGCAGACGGCGCCCATACCTCCATCCCTGCACCCGGGCTGGGGGCTCTGGCCGCCGGCATGGGCGGCAGGGATTCGGAACTGGTGCACTCGCTGGCCAAGCTGGGTGTGGACCCCGACGATATCGCCGTGGTCTCCAAGCATGACACCTCCACCAACGCCAACGATCCCAACGAGTCCGAGCTGCACAACACCCTGGCCCATGCCATCGGGCGGACGGACGGCAACCCGCTCTACGTCATTTCCCAGAAGAGCCTGACCGGCCATGCCAAGGGTGGTGCCTGCATCTTCCAGATCAACGGGCTCACCCAGCTCTTCCGGTCCGGGGTCATCCCTGCCAATGCCTCCCTGGACTGCGTGGATCCGGTCCTCAAGCGCGACGACCATCTGGTCTGGCTGGAACAGCCCCTGAAGGTGGGCAGGATCAAGGCCGGGCTGGTCACTTCCCTGGGCTTTGGCCACGTCTCCGGCATCGTGGTCATCGTCAGCCCTGGAGCCTTCGAAGCAGCCGTGCTCCGGACCTCCGGCCAGGAGGCCCTGGACCAGTGGCGTCGCCGGGCCAACGACCGTCTGGCCGCTGGCCAGCGTCGTCTGGAGGAGGGCCGCATGGGTCGGGCCCCGCTCTACGAGCCCATCGACAACCGCCGCTTCCATGAGGACGGCCACGGGTATGTGGGCCATGAGATCGAGAAGGCCATGCTGCTGGATCCCCAGGCCCGACTGGGTGCTGACGGCTACTACGACCTGAGCTGAGAGCATCCTGAGTTGGTCGATTCCCCATCTTCTGCAGTGGGAGATGGGAAATCGGTGAGAGTTCAATCACTGCGCTGATCAGGGAGGTGGGCCAGACGGCTCACCTCCCGTTTTAATCGAGGCTCTCTGTGCCTTATCTTCCTTTTGTTATGGATAGATGCAGCTGCTCCTACTAGGGTGGCTGCTTCCTTCGTGGAAGCATGGATTGAAATAAAAAACCAAGCCCGAACCTGAGAACTTGCCTTATGGCGCTTCCTTCACGGGAGCGTGGATGAAATGTCTCTGGGTACGTCAGATTTGGCTATGACCATCACTTGTTGTGCCTCGTGCCCTAAGCGTAGAGAGTCCCAGATAGGTATACGGGCTAAGACGGGTCATATATGGCATCGGAGTGATTAAGAAGGGCGCGAATTGTGATCTTTCCCTGCTGCCATTGAGATGCTTCAATGCTGCTTGAGGGACGGGTGGCCCTTACAGCCCGATTGTGATTGGACCCCGTTCGTGAAAAGGTATAAAAAGTAAATGGGTGGCCCAGGTTTTACTTGGGATTAATGCTGGGCCACCCGAATGGCCAGACTTGTCTTGGGGCAGTCGTCCGGCCTCTTACTCGTGCGAAGTGTTAGTGTTAGTGGCCGCTGTTACGGAATTCCTGCGGCTGAGGTTCGTTGCCATAATACTCATGGCGAGAAGCTCGATTACCATAGCCACGCCGATATTTTTCCCTTCAGCTGTGGGCAGGACTCCTGCAGGCAGGAAGGTGCTGATTGTTGATGTCGTCGGATTGGGCGATCAAATCGAGCGGTTAGCAGATAGTGGCCTTTACAAGAACCGGAGTGTGCGGGGGGGGGGTACTGCCCAGTGAAGTCTGCATAGGTTTGTTACTGGGTTAAACCGTGCGATGACCAATTTGCTGCATGTTCCGGCTGGCCCGTGTGCTATGCTCTTTACCGAGCCAACGGCTTTGCGGGCGTAGCTCAATGGTAGAGCCTCAGTCTTCCAAACTGATTACGCGGGTTCGATTCCCGTCGCCCGCTCCACGATAATCGTTGATATTCCGCCATTCTCGGCGGGTTTTCCAACAACTTGGAGCGGTCAGGATTGGGTCTGACTGAGCGAAATCTTCCCCAGTATTCGGTACTTTACGGGCTGAATGGGTACACGTTAGGGTACACACGGAGTTGCTCGGCTGACTGCAGCAACAAGGCCTCCCAGATGTCGCACAGGTATCGTAATCGTCCAGGACGGGAGAGGCTACTGGCATTTCCACTGGAACCATCTCTGGGCCCTATGACCAGGTTGGACAGTTGATAAAACGGGCCGCCAAGAATGGAAAGCTAATTGAGTTGTTATATCCAGTCAAGTATGCTTGGTGCATTAAGAGGTATGAAGCTTGACAAGAAAGTTGCCGCTTCCTTAAAGATTGAAAGAATTTCGAGAACACTTAAGGAAAGACACTGCTGGCAGCCCTCGGTGTTGATGGTTGTTGGGCATTGTTCAAGGGATTGGCGGGGTGATGATAGTGAGTATTGTGGCATCCGTCGGTTTTGCGCTGTCAATTATCTGCCTGGTCGAGTGTGTGACTCGTCTATTCCCCAAAGGAGTGACCACTGGCCGGGCAGTCTTGGTTGTTCTGCTATGCCTGGCGTTGATAATTCTGGGATTTGTCTCCTTGCATTTCATGGGTGGCCCTAAGGGTTCCATTCCCATGACTAACTGGATTATCTCTATAGCGCTGCTGGTGATATACGTGGCTGTACGGTCGGCGTTCTCCATTGTCGAGCAGATACATAGCGGCTAGCAGGATACGGATGAAAACCAGCTATAGTTTGCTGCGCCATGCGCACTAATGCCTGCAGCTTGCTTGCTGCTGGAAGCCGTATCTTTTTCGCATGCCTGCACGATGGGTGCAGGGCGTCGTCGCGACATTGCAGGCACGCCTATTGTTTTCTGGTCACTGTTGTTCCCATGATCTTATCGGCGAAGGTCTGCCCTCTGCCATCCCATAAAGGTTAAAGAAAACCAATGAAGAGCGATGCGAAATCAGCAAGATGCGCTATCTCCCGCACGCCCATTCTCAGACCGGATATGGGCAGGTTGGAATCCTGGTCGCATACCTGAAGCTTGAGGAGAGGTGCGCCCAGGATTGCCCATTGCGCGTGGACCATGCGGAAATCACGCAGGCAACAGCCACAGAAACGCAATCGATCCAAGGTTGAGCAGATCCGCCTGGCGAAGATTTTCCAAATGCAATGGTCCCCACCAACTGTGACAGCAACGACGCAGGCAATACTATGCGAAGCAGGTACGACGCCACTCTGCGCCACCATAAAGCTGACATTATTACCCTCCCCTCAAATATCATCCTCTTGCTTTTATTTTCGGTATGACAAGCGTAGTCCTGCATTGTCTATGATGACGTTCTCTCGGCTGCTCGTCGAGAGCGAAGGACTCAAGCAACTCAACTCCGAGCTGGAAAAGGTCGCAGTGCTTCCCGAACAAACAAACAGGTGTGAACCACTCTGGCCGAGATTCACGCATAGGCATGAGGGCATGACCGAGTGAGTTGAACTCCTGATCAATGTCTAGTTGCTCATGATTCTTTTGCCGCTGTTTTCTGTATCTCCGTTCGCAGGAACGTGGCAAGCTAAGGACAATGCGTACTCATCACCGCTTGGATGGGATTCCTGTGGCTTCAGGTCCTGCGAAGAGTCTCTGAGTTGCTGCGCTGAATGTTCCTCAATGATTTGTGTGCGGTTGGCCCAGCCCGCTGACTTCCGAGTATGTTGCCGACTGCGCTCTATGAGAAGTGGCAGACTCTCACTCTATCTATTCTTATCCATACCTTCCCTTCTTGCTAACCTCTTGTTCCTTGTGGTTTTATTCCTGTCCAGGGTCATTTCTGCACGATTGCAGTGATCGTCGATTAGGACCATGGGTTGTGTGGTCTCCAAGCTCCTGACCGGATGATTTGCTGTAGGGGCAGATGAGAGGCATACTCGGGCCTATGGAAGATGCCGGGTTTGGACAAGTGCTGGGGTTGGGACATGACCTGGTCGACCTGAAGGAGTTCGGCCGGCAGCTGGCTATGCCTGGCACGCGCATGACGAGCTTGTTCTCGCCACGGGAGCGGCGGCAGGCCAAACAGCGGGCTTTGCTTAAGCATGACGGTATAACGGCGCACTTGGCCGTGCGCTGGGCCGGCAAGGAGTCGGTGCTTAAGGCCTGGTCGCAGGCGCTGGGAACTCAGCCATCGCCCTATGATCTGGATGATTTTCCCTGGAGCGGGGTGGAGATTCTGGATGACGGCCGGGGTCGGCCGAGCGTCAACCTAGCGTCCTCCGTGGAAGCCAGGCTTTACGATTCCTTGCCTCTACCCGGTGGTCAGGTCGATCGAGTGCAGTTGTGCTGGCACATCGCTCTCAGCCATGACGGGCCGGTGGCTTCGGCGGTTGTGCTTTTATGCAGGTGCATCTGCAATTAGGCCAGGACATGTGGCGCATGTGGCGTTAATTCCTAGTTGTCGTGTTCGACAACCAAATAGAAGTCCTCGGCATGTGGGGGTGATGCTTTTACTGTGTCGAAGTCGAATTCGACGTTCAAGGCTACAAATGCAGTCAGTTCTATGTATTACATGCCTCGCTCCAAGGGTTGACTGTGGTTCCCGTGTAGACTACATAAAGCTTCTTCTTGAGGTGTGTTCCCCGCTTCTGTGGGGATGATCCTTTGTGCCATTAGGATTTTATGTGCTCCCTGAATAGTCAGGGTATATAAGTCAACTTGTGCCATTAAGAGATTATAAATTTGGTATATTCCATATCTTCGTGCTATGCTTACAAATTGTTACAACGAAGTCGTCCAATTGGCAGGATCGCTGAGTTGAGATCGGGGGAACAATGAGCGGAGTGATACCAACAGACTTGGGTCTGAACGCTAAAGCCATGTCCCTGTGGGGCAAGACAAATCTGCATGACGAGAATGATTGGCAGGGAGTTTTCGCGCATCTGAGTGATTCCGCTGCAGTGGCTGGGTACTTATGGCGTGACTGGGTGCCCCGGGGCACCCGAGAGATCATCATCCGCGATGTTGGTGATCCGGAATTGGCTCGCAAAGTCTGCATGTTTATCACCGGTGTCCATGATATCGGTAAGGCAACCCCGGTTTTCCAAAGCAAGCCGTTGACGCATGCGCCTGGTATGCAGGATCTCTCCCTACAGTGGAAGCCCAGACAGGCTGGTCTGCGGTTCCCTGATGTTCCGATTACGGATACCAATTATCCTACCCATCCCATAGCGGGCCAAAGGATTCTGGAGTCGTATCTGAAGCAGGTACGACATTGGAACAGGTCAGTGGCCGAATCCTATGCCTGTGTCGTTGGAGGGCATCATGGTCAGCCTCCTACGCGTCAGGCTCTATGCAAGTCCGATATGGATGTGCGGATGGGCACTGCTCAGGGTTATGAGGACTGGGCTGAAGTCCAGCGCCAACTGATTGAATTCGTGGCCAAGCAGTGTGAGCTTAGTGATGATGACTTCGCTCGGCTGAGCAGAAGGCGTCTAAACATATATGCCGAATCTGTGCTGGAGGGGCTGGTCATTATGGCCGACTGGATCGCCAGCAACAGCGACGATGCTCTATTTCCCTTGGTGCCGCTCAACCCTAAGAGCTATGACGAACAGACCTGGGACCGGATGAATTCAGTACGTACAAGAGCTGGTCTTAAGGCACGTCAGGAGCGCGGATGGCGTAACCTCGATCTGCCTCCTAAGTGGCAACCGATTCACGAGCAGATCAGCGTAGGGGAGCGCTTCGCCTCCAGATTTGATCTGCCGGCAGGTGCCAATCCCAGACCAGTCCAGGAGCAGGCCGCACATCTGGCGGAAACGACCAAGGATCCAGGCATTATGGTCATCGAAGCGCCCATGGGCGAAGGCAAGACCGAAGCAGCCCTGGCCTGTGCGGAAATTCTGGCTGAACGAACAGGCAGGGGAGGAGTCTGCGTGGCCCTGCCGACAATGGCCACCACCGATGCCATGTTCTCGCGGTGCAAGAGTTGGATCGATAGATTGCCTCAACCTGAGGGGCGCTCTGAGAAATCCACCTCGCTCAGACATGGCAAAGCTGCTCTCAACAGGGAATTTATGTCCATGATGACTTCAGCCAGGGGGTCGGCCACCTCATCAGTTTTCGATGAGGATGTCCTACAAGGCTCTGGTGCACGAAAGGCCACCTACCCCGAGGCAGTGGTGAACGACTGGCTGCGAGGAAGAAAGAAAGGGGTGCTGGCTAACTTCCTGATCTGCACTATCGATCAGGTGCTCATGGCCGCTCTGCAGATGAAGCACGTCAGTCTGCGGCAGCTGGCTCTAGCCAACAAAGTTGTCATCATCGACGAATGCCACGCTTACGACACCTACATGCGTGAATACCTCAAGAGAACCCTGGAATGGTTGGGAGGATTCCACAACCCAGTCATCCTTCTGTCGGCAACCCTGCCTGCATCGATGCGACGTGAGCTGGTGGACGCTTATATTAAGGGGTATGCCTCGGTGCTCGGCGGGTCGAGTAACCTTGCGGAGCAGTCCCCCCAAGTTGCACCGCGTCGTTTTGCAAGCATGGAGGCATTTGCTGACCGCTACTCCAAGCAACGTAATGATAAGGCTTCTGACTCTTCACAGCCGGGTGACAGGCAGCCCTTTAATGAGGGAAAGGACCCTGACGACCTGCATGCTTATCCGCTGATTACCTACACATCTGGAACGACCTGCCGGACCAGCTCGGTGCGATCTTCAGGTCGTGCGGTAGACATCGATTGTCATGTCATTGATGACGATCTTGAACATTTGTCAGACTTGCTGCAAGAGCGTCTGGCTGAAGGTGGCTGCGCCGCTGTGATTTGCGACACCGTAGACCGTGCCCAGCAAACTGCAGCAGCTTTGACCAATGTATTTGGTTCGGACCAGGTCAGACTGACGCATTCACGCTTCATCGACCGGGATCGTATGGACAACGAACGAGAACTCCGAGAACGCCTTGGCCCGGATGCAACCCTAGCCAATGGAGGACGTCCTCACCGGCTGATTGTTGTGGGCACGCAGGTTCTGGAGCAATCCCTGGACGTCGACTTCGATCTTATGGTCACCGATATAGCTCCGGTCGATCTGTTGTTACAGCGCATGGGTCGTCTGCATCGCCATCGCAGAGGACAAGGTGAGGGCGACCGTCCAGCTGGTCTGCGGAAAGCCTTCTGCTATCTGCGAGGCATTGCCTCCTGGAACGCGGATGGGCCAGTATTTCCTGACTATATAGACAGCGTCTATCCACCGGCATCACTGCTTGAAGCTCTTGCTGTGCTTTGTCTGCAAACAGTTAGCGCCCACCGCTTGCTGCATCTTCCTGATGACATCTCTCCGCTGGTCCGCACGGCTTATGACTCTGATGCAATTGCACAGTTGATACCCAAAGCCTGGCAAAAACGGTATCGGCTGGATGTACACAAGCGTGCCCAAAAGGATGCGGAAGAGATCGATAAGGCCCAAGTCTATTTGATGAAAGATTCGGCCCGTCTGCTGCACCAGTCTCACACCTTGGTGGACCTGTTTACAGGCACTGTGGACGCCAGGTCTGAAGCCAAAGCCAGACAGGCTGTCAGAGACACTCATGATTCGGTGGAGGTGGTGCTTCTGCGCCGGTGTGGTGATGAGTATGCGCTTCTGCCATGGATCGGAAGCGATACAGTACCTTGCGGGGCTCCTGTGCCCACAAAAACCGAACCTGAAAACCGGCTGGCGCAAGTGGTGTTGCGTTGCTCGGTAAATCTGTCAGATCGCATCTGTCACGACATTGATGCGCTGATCAATGAACTAGAGCTCCGAGCCAGTGACTGTGTTGATGCATGGCATCAATCTCCTTGGCTGGATGGCTGTTTACCTCTGGTATTGGATGAGGAAGAATCCGATTCGGGTCGCCGGAGATTTGTCGCCACTGTACTTGGTTACCTTATCGGATACACCCGTGAGGATGGGCTTACTTGTGTGAAAGCCGACGAGGACGAAAAGAGCTGAACGTTGCAGTGCCTCGCCAGTGTAGGCATTTTCCACTTATGAATAATCGAACAAGCAGAAAGGACAATGATAATGAATGATGTTGGAGCGACCGGCGGAGGCCGGCCGTCGTTCAATCTCTTGGACCAGCCCTGGATCAGGGTTACATATTTGGAAGGACAAGTCGGCCTGGTCTCCCTTCGTGACCTTTTGGTTGAAGCCCATCGAATCCGTGAGATTTCAAGTGACATGCCTCAGCAGACCTTGCCCATACTGAGGAATGCCTTGGCTGTGCTTTACCAGGCATACGCTCAGCGGTTTCGTCCTATGATCGGGGATGATAATCCGACGGCCTTGCTGCAGCTGTGGTGGACGCTTTGGCAGACTGGGCAGTTCGACCCTCAAGTAATTGACGATTACCTTGAGCGCTATCACGATCGGTTCGATTTGTTCAACCCGGAGCATCCTTTTTACCAGACGCCGGGATTGACCTACTCGTCCGAGGATAAAGAGTATGACAGCATTGGCGAACTTCAGGCTGACGTTCCTAAGCCCAAGAAGTTTCTCTTTTCCATGCGCGCCAAGAACGACCTGGACTCGCTTACATTGCCTGAGGCAGCCCGATGGTTGGTCTTTCTCCAGGCCTATGACCCTGCAGGCATCAAATCGCCGGTAGATGGGGAGACCCATATTCTGCGCAACAGGGTTTATCCGCCCAAGTCCAAGGTGGGAACCGGCTGGCTGGGCGCCTTGGGCAACGTTTATTTGGAACAGGACAACTTGTTCGCCACCCTGATGCTCAACTGGTGCTTGATCAATCCCCGCGGCCGTGGAGATGATGATATCTGGTTCGGCAAGCCTGGTGATTTGGCGCCCTGGGAGCGCGAGCCGGCCGGCCCTGACATGGATCCTGACTATCAACCCACGGGCATTGTGGACATGCTCACTCTGCAATCACGCAGGGTAAGGCTGGTGCCTGACGACTCAGGTTCCCGTGTGGTCGGCATCGTCGTCTGCTATGGCGATGTCATCAGCGCTGACAACATGGACGCTTATGAGCCTATGACGGCCTGGCGTTACGGCAGCGAGAACCTGCGGAAGAAATTGGGACTGCCGACAGCGCCTCGCATGCCAGTCACATTCACTTCCGACAAGGCCATTTGGCGGCAGCTGCAACCTTTGATCAGCGCGGGAAGCAACGGAGCAGGTCAGACTGATGACACCCGTCCTGGTGTTATTCGGTGGGTTGAAACTCTGTTGAATTGGAATCGGGATGATGCAGGGTCCGGAAAAGTGATGCAAATGGCTCGCATCCATACACAGAGCATGATCTATGGTCCGCAGAACAGCTTCTTCTCGGATGCTATCGATGATTCACTCGATGCAAACCTTCAACTGCTTCATTTGGATGCTGCCGCCGTGGATGTGGTGGTTCAAGTTGTTGAGCGTACTGAGGATTCCGTCAAGGCGTTGGACTCCATGGTTGCCCAGTTGAACCAATCCGCAGGCGACAAAGCGCAGAAGGACCGCTTCTATGCTGCAATAGCTCGCGTCAAGGAGCGTGCATATGCTTCCCTGGATCAGCTGTTCAGACAGAGGATTGCGGAGTTCGGTCCTTCAGAGGATGTCGAACGTTACCGTAATGACTGGTTCCAGGCCATTCATCGGGATCTGATCGGCATAGCTGGTGAGTACCGCGACCAGTCTCCGGCGCCGTCTTTCCTGCCCAAGGTCAATGGCGCCCGATCTGCTGAGCCAATCTTCGACAGATTCTTATACCAATTGAATAAATATCTAGGTCCCCTTCCCTCTCGTGAGGGCGAGACCGCAAATGAAAAGGAGGTTCAATGATGACTGCAGCTACCATGACGAACGATCGTGTCTTGTCAGTCGACGACCGCAAACAGGCCGTCGGGCGGTATGTCAATTACCGGATTGGGAAATTGCAGTACGCCTACACGGTCCAGGCCAGCAGCGTGGCCAGGGCTCATCTGGCCCTGCTGCGTCGGGGCATTGACGATGGCAGGGTGCGGTGGATGAATGTCGGGTTTGATCTATATGAGGATTGGCCGCAGGATACTCTGGGAAACCCGGCCCTCGACAATGACCGTAATATCGTCACGGAAACACGGGCTATTGCCACTGCCCTGCAGATGTATGCGCTTCATCAGCAGTCGAAATCTCAGGGTATGGCCTGGATGCCTGATCATAAGGGTACAGGGAATAACACCGAAGCTAAGCAGCTAGCGCGATCCAAGCGCTCCCGCTACAGTTTCGGCCACGCATGCCGCATGATCGACGCCAACCAGGACGGTTCTAAGACCACCCCAGTTCTTCGAAGACTGCAAATCATGGAGGATGTTCCTGATTTCGATGGCATCCGGCATCAGCTGTATTCGTTGATAAGGATGATGAGGAATCAGGATGTGCAGCTGGACTATCAGGCTTTCGCCCAAGATCTTTATCTGCTGCAGCTGCCTGGTCGGAGGTCCTCTGTCTTTCACCGTTGGGCTCGTCAGTATTACGCCGTGCACAAGGCAGCGGATGCGAAAGAGGGTGAGAAGGCCAATAGAACAGCTGAAGTCTAGTAACACGGTCAATGGTGACAGGTTGTCTCGAATGATTCGCCATCTAGTAGATACACATACACAAGATCACTGATTTTCAAAAAATAAATATTAAGGAGAAAAGCCATGTTTATGGATATTTATGCAGTTCAGAACGTCCCGCCGAGCAACATCAATCGTGACGAAACGGGTAATCCCAAGACAGCTCAGTATGGCGGTGTCTTGCGCTCGCGAGTCTCCAGCCAGGCCTGGAAGCGGGCCATGCGCGAGACCTTCAAGTCTTTGCTGGACAAGAAACAGTTGGGGGTACGGACGAAGAATGCAGTCGAGCTGATCGTAAAGGCCATGGTTAATCAACGGCCTGAATCGGCGGACCGGGCTGAAAGCTACGCTTCCATGGTCTTGAAGGCCACCGGTGTTAAGGTCGTCGCTTCCACTCGCGCAGGAGCAGCCAGTGGTAAGCCGGTCACTCAATATCTGATCTTCATCGGCAACACCGAAATCGGCAAGCTGGCTGCTATCGCACTGGAATGGATGGATCAGGGAAAGGATCTGGCCAAAGCTCCGGATTCGGCCATGAAGAAGGAAGTATCGGCGGTCTTCCACGGTGAACAGGCGGTCGACATCGCCCTGTTCGGCCGTATGCTGGCTGATGCCCCTGACCTGAATACGGATGCCAGCGCTCAGGTGGCTCATGCCATCTCCGTGGATGCCATCAAGCCTGAGTACGACTATTTCACTGCCGCTGATGACTGCGCGGAAGCGGACAACGCCGGTGCGGCTATGATCGACTCCGTCGGCTTCAACTCATCCACACTGTATCGCTACGCGACCGTGAACCTGGATGCCCTGCAGGAGCAGATTGGCAATGCCGAGGCCACTGCGAGAGTGGCTTCGGTCTTCGTAGAGGCTTTCATCCGATCCATGCCGACCGGCAAGCAGAATTCCTACGCCAATAGGACTCTGCCCGAGACCTGCATTGTGGCCTTCCGTGACAGCCAGCCCATCAATGCTGTGGAAGCCTTTGAACGTCCGGTTGTAGCCGAGCATGATCAGCCTATCTCGCAGGTCGCTGGCCGCAGGCTGGTTGAGGAGTTGCGCAGGATTCAGGATGCTTATGATGAGCAACCTGTGCGTGCTTGGGCGATCAGCACGGATTTGTCAGCGCAGGACTTGGCTCCGGTGGCTGAGTCTGTCGGTCTCAAGGATCTGACCAGCCAGGTGGATGCTGAGACTATGCGCGTGCTGGGTCAGCAGGAGTAATTATGAGCATACTGCTGTTGCGATTGTCGGGGCCTTTGCAGTCCTGGGGGAGCTCCTCGCGTTTTACGATTCGCACCACACAACGGGAGCCCACCAAGAGCGCGGTGATTGGTCTGCTTGCTTCGGCGCAAGGGCGTCAACGCGGTGACGACATTGAGGATCTGCTGCATCTAAGCTTCGGTGTCCGCATCGATCAACCGGGCATCTTGGTCAATGACATGCAAACAGAGCACGGTGCCAATGTCAAAGCCATGCCATTGACCACACGGTACTACTTATCCGATGCGAAATTCCTGGTGGCTTTAGGCGCTGATTCTGCGCTTTTGGAAGGTCTGGACCAGGCTCTGCGTCATCCCCGTTGGCCATTATATTTGGGTCGCCGGGCTTGCCCGCCGGATTACCCGGTCTCGCTTGGTTTGGTTCAGAAGGACCGTGTGGATCAGGCCCTGCGCACGCATCCCTGGATGGCCGCTTCTTGGTATAAGAGGCGCCATCAAGGCTGCCGACTGGAGGTTGTCTGTGACGCGGACTTCGCTAAGGACGAAGACAATGGGATTGTCTCTTCCCAGGCAGATGCTCCGCTGAGTTTCGGTGCTGCCCGCAGATATGCGGTCAGAACGGTTTGCCGATACAGAATCCCCAATCCGGATGGTCCCGGCTCTGACGAGCAGCGGACTAAAGCCGTTCCGGATCACGATCCAATGTCGTTTTTCTAGGAGGCAGGCATGTATATATCCAGAATGCCGTTGAACACTGCACGGTATGCGGCAAAGCAACTGATTGCCTCGCCTTACCGTCTTCATGCCGCCGTGGAGAAGTCCTTCCCGCCGGGTGCTGTACGCAGCGGCGATGGGGGACGTATCCTGTGGCGATTGGATTTCTCCCGTGATGGAGATTCGACCTGGCTGTATGTGGTGAGTCCTGAGCGTCCTGACTTCACCCATATTGTCGAGCAGGCCGGTTGGCCGACCCATGCAGAGTGGGAGGTGAAGGATTACGAGCCGTTAATCACTCATATAGCCAAGGGACAGGAGTGGGCCTTCAGGCTTCGGGCCAATCCCGCCAGACAGGTCTATGTCGACAAAGGGCGGCGGTCCAATCATGCAGTAGTCGGCAAGGTGATGGGGCATGTCACTGTGGGTTATCAGTTGTCTTGGTTGCAGAAGCACAGTGAACGCAACGGATTTGCCCTCCTAGGCAGCTCTGAAGAGGAGGCTGGACTATCCTGCCTTGTTTCCCAGCGCCGCAAGGAGCAGTTCGACCACGGGGACGGCAAGGTCACCTTGGTCACAGCCCAGTTCGACGGACAGCTTCGTGTAACCGATGCGCAAGCTTTTCAGCGTTGCCTACGGCAAGGCATCGGCAGGGCCAAGAGCTTCGGCTGTGGGTTGCTGACGGTGGCTCCGATCCGATGACTAAGGATCAGTTTATGGGGTCTGCCGGGAGAACCGAGATTCCCGGCAGTCCCCCTCCTGAATTGGGTGATCTGGTACGGGCCGAGGATAGGCTCTCGTTCGCATATTTCGAGCACTGTGTTATCACTCGCGAGGACAATGCCATCGCGGTTACCAGAGATACCGGGACTATACGGCTGCCTGCCGCCAATCTAGGTGTGCTCATGCTTGGTCCCGGCACCACCGTCAGCCACCAGGCCATGGTGGTAATCGGTGACAATGGTGCCAGCGTGGTATGGGTGGGGGAGCGCGGTGTGAGGATGTATGCGTTCGGCCGTCCTCTGACGCATTCGGCTGCCCTTCTGCAAAGGCAGGCGGCTTTGGTCTCCAACACCCGCAAACGTTTGGCTGTAGCGAGGGCCATGTACCAGATGCGCTTCCTAAACGAAGATGTCAGCTCTTGTACCATGCAGCAGCTGCGTGGGCGTGAAGGCGCCCGAGTTCGACAGGTCTACCGTCACTGGTCGGAACTGACTGGCGTAGCTTGGGATAAACGAACCTATGATCATGAGGATTTCGATGCCGGCAACGAGATCAATAAGGCCCTGTCGGCTGCTCATACCTGCTTGTACGGAATCGCTCACTCGGTGATCGTTGCGCTTGGGTGTTCTCCGGGCTTGGGATTCGTCCATGTGGGCCATGAGCGTTCCTTTGTTTATGATGTGGCTGATCTGTATAAGGCCGAGATATCGATTCCTGTAGCTTTCAAGACTGCTGCAAAGCAGCCCGACGACATCGGATCGGCTACCCGGCATGCCATGCGGGATGCTGTCTATGACCTCTCGCTTATGCGACGGATGGCTCGCGATATTCCAAGACTGCTTGGAGCACCTGTTTCTTCCTCTTCTGATGTAGAGGGTGGGACCTTGGAGCTTTGGGATGAGAAGGTTGGCGGAGTTCCGGCCGGGAGATCCTATGCAGATGAGGAGGAGGGGATGGGCTGATGGTGGTCGTTGTTTTGACGGCATGCCCAGTGGGTCTGCGCGGGGATTTGACTCGATGGCTTCTAGAGATAGCATCTGGGGTTTTCGTTGGCCACGTCACCGCTAGGGTCCGGGACCGGCTTTGGGAACGTATCACAGGGCAGATCCGAACTGGCAAGGCCATCATGGTCTATTCTGCCCGCAATGAGCAGCATCTGAGTTTCAAGGTGCATCGCTCAGATTGGAACCCGGTAGACTGTGAAGGATTGACTCTTATGGAGAGGCCTACGGATGGCGGCGATGGCAGATCTGCGGGTGGTGGAAACCGATACCGCCGAACTGGTTGGAGCAATGCAAGCAAGTACAGACGTGCGGCAAGGTTCCGGCGTTCGCGATCCAGCTGAGTCCAAGCAGTCTGCACTTTTAAGATGAGTTTTGCCGTTGCATGCTAAGTATCGATTACTGGGCCAGTGCATTGTGAAGAAGCTCAGTGTAGATGGTCTGAATTGCAGTAACTGAGACAGGGGATAGAGGAGGGATTCGAAATGCAAACTCATTAAAAATCGGAGATCTTGTCTATTGTATTGTTGGGATTGCAAGGATTTCTAAGTGTGTTCCCCGCATCCGCGGGGATGATCCTTTTGTCTCGGCACTCGCGGAAGCCTCGGAAGAGTGTTCCCCGCATCCGCGGGGATGATCCTACAGATACCACCGGATTCGACACTATCGTTAAGTGTTCCCCGCATCCGCGGGGATGATCCGGTGTGCGGCACCGTCCAGCCGGTCACTGCTCCGTGTTCCCCGCATCCGCGGGGATGATCCGCGTGGCCATCTCCTGCATCTCCTCGGCGGTCGGTGTTCCCCGCATCCGCGGGGATGATCCTGATTCACGTGAAACATCGGTCCGGTCCTCAAAGTGTTCCCCGCATCCGCGGGGATGATCCCGCCCTGTCCAAGCAGGACGGGCTGGACATCGGGTGTTCCCCGCATCCGCGGGGATGATCCCCAACCTGCAGGCCGTCTACGACACCAGCAGGAGTGTTCCCCGCATCCGCGGGGATGATCCGTAGTGGACTTGGTAGTTTCCTCAAAATATTTAGTGTTCCCCGCATCCGCGGGGATGATCCTGAGCGGCTTACCGAACGCGCTTCCCTCACCGGGTGTTCCCCGCATCCGCGGGGATGATCCGTCCATCCAGAGCATGGCTGACCATCTGTCCGGGTGTTCCCCGCATCCGCGGGGATGATCCTCCCCGGTAACGAGTTCGCTCTGACCCGTCAAGGTGTTCCCCGCATCCGCGGGGATGATCCCCGATGATGGCTATGTCGTCGGCTGCCAGGCTGGTGTTCCCCGCATCCGCGGGGATGATCCTGGCAGGCCAAAGGGGACCCGATCCCCGTGGTCGTGTTCCCCGCATCCGCGGGGATGATCCGTGGACATGATGGCGTGGCGGTCGGTGGTCAATGTGTTCCCCGCATCCGCGGGGATGATCCCAGCATTACTAGGTTTTCTGAGTTCCATCATCAGTGTTCCCCGCATCCGCGGGGATGATCCTCGCACAGACCGGGCCGCTGCCAGCAGACCCGGGTGTTCCCCGCATCCGCGGGGATGATCCTCGTTCCGTTGTTCGCGCCACCGGGCAGAATGTGTGTTCCCCGCATCCGCGGGGATGATCCCTGGTTAGCCATGGCTTCCGCGGTGGTCGCCTGGTGTTCCCCGCATCCGCGGGGATGATCCGGCGCTTGCATATTTGGGGTATTGGCGTGCCATGTGTTCCCCGCATCCGCGGGGATGATCCCAAGTCCACCTATGTCGACCGTTTCGACGTGGTGTGTTCCCCGCATCCGCGGGGATGATCCCCTGAACGCCTTTCTGCGGGTCTTTCGTGAATGGTGTTCCCCGCATCCGCGGGGATGATCCTTATCGGCCACATCATAGGTAGTCAGTAATTCCGTGTTCCCCGCATCCGCGGGGATGATCCTACTTCGATGGCATCCTTGTAGCTGGGCCAGCCGTGTTCCCCGCATCCGCGGGGATGATCCTACGGCTTCTAATCAATCGTTGCCCCGGCCATCGTGTTCCCCGCATCCGCGGGGATGATCCCGACCATGAAAACACGCGACATAGTGGACATCAGTGTTCCCCGCATCCGCGGGGATGATCCTGACCCCTTTTCCGTGACCACCTTGGGGTACTGGTGTTCCCCGCATCCGCGGGGATGATCCCCTACGCCAACGCACAGCAGGCCGAACGCATATGTGTTCCCCGCATCCGCGGGGATGATCCCACCCCAGGCTTACCGTATATGGCTTCGTTGATGTGTTCCCCGCATCCGCGGGGATGATCCCAAATCGATATCTGCTCAATTCCAGTGTCAAAAGTGTTCCCCGCATCCGCGGGGATGATCCCTTTCACCGGCCTGCGACAAGGCAGCTCAATGCGTGTTCCCCGCATCCGCGGGGATGATCCTAGGTATCTGTGATCCGGTCGCGGATGGTTTTGGTGTTCCCCGCATCCGCGGGGATGATCCCGCCGAGGCGCTGAGCCTCCTCAACCGAGCCGAGTGTTCCCCGCATCCGCGGGGATGATCCCTACAACCCGCACATGCTTGCCCTCGAACTCGTGTGTTCCCCGCATCCGCGGGGATGATCCTAGGAGTCTGCTCGTTAGGGTGCGCATCTCCCTGTGTTCCCCGCATCCGCGGGGATGATCCCCTGAGCGCCATCTTCGCAGGCACCGAGGTCGAGTGTTCCCCGCATCCGCGGGGATGATCCCCTGAAAGAAACCACCCACAAAAGCAGGAAAAAGTGTTCCCCGCATCCGCGGGGATGATCCCATCATGTGCATAGCACATACATGTAGTTTTACGTGTTCCCCGCATCCGCGGGGATGATCCCCTGGTCGTCACTCATGCTGTTCAGCTTGGCCAGTGTTCCCCGCATCCGCGGGGATGATCCGCGGCAGACCGTATCGAAAGGGCGCTTCAGGACGTGTTCCCCGCATCCGCGGGGATGATCCACGTTTTTGATCCCGTTGGTGTACACGGTGTCGGTGTTCCCCGCATCCGCGGGGATGATCCCGGTCGGTCTGCACTCGGGCGGTTTTCTGGGTTGTGTTCCCCGCATCCGCGGGGATGATCCCAGGAGGACAGCCATGATAGATGAACGCCGCTTGTGTTCCCCGCATCCGCGGGGATGATCCCTTCGCCACCATCATCGACCACACCGCCGGAAGGTGTTCCCCGCATCCGCGGGGATGATCCCCGGTGTCGCTCGGGGGGTCGACCATCGGGAAAGTGTTCCCCGCATCCGCGGGGATGATCCCCCACCTGCTTGAGGGCCTTAGAAGCTTCGTCCGTGTTCCCCGCATCCGCGGGGATGATCCTTCAGCGACCTCCCAGCTTGACATGCCCGGATGGTGTTCCCCGCATCTGCGGGGATGATCCTCGTATCTGCCGGAACTCGCCGTGTTTCATTTTGTGTTCCCCGCATCCGCGGGGATGATCCCAGTTCCGTACACGCTGTTTTCCTTGGTTACATGTGTTCCCCGCATCCGCGGGGATGATCCTTCATCACCGCGATTGCGAGACCCAATCACAATGTGTTCCCCGCATCCGCGGGGATGATCCCACGGCGAGCGTGCCTGGCGATTTCGTCGTGGTGTGTTCCCCGCATCCGCGGGGATGATCCTACTTTCAGCATGAGCGGTCAGGACATCAATGGGTGTTCCCCGCATCCGCGGGGATGATCCTGACGGGTATGGCACCGATCAGAGCCTGGATTAGTGTTCCCCGCATCCGCGGGGATGATCCGTCACGCCACACCGTCCTTAGTGCCAACAACCCGTGTTCCCCGCATCCGCGGGGATGATCCGTCCGGCGGCGACGAGCTCGTCAGCCTGTTTTTGTGTTCCCCGCATCCGCGGGGATGATCCCCACTACGAAAACAAATACTGGGATCTGTTCGAGTGTTCCCCGCATCCGCGGGGATGATCCCGATTCAACCGTCTCCTGCATTCCGCAAGAACAGGTGTTCCCCGCATCCGCGGGGATGATCCTTCCATCCGATCCGATGCGACCCGGGCGTCACAGTGTTCCCCGCATCCGCGGGGATGATCCCTTGAGTGAATCACGGAATTCCACCCTCTTGTTGTGTTCCCCGCATCCGCGGGGATGATCCCTGCACGTACTTGTACAGGCGGGCGGAATCGTCGTGTTCCCCGCATCCGCGGGGATGATCCGCATGAACACAGCAGCACAGGACACAGGACAGTGTGTTCCCCGCATCCGCGGGGATGATCCTCACGGCTGGTGGGTGATGAGCGAGGACAGACGGTGTTCCCCGCATCCGCGGGGATGATCCCCCATACGGTTTAATCTTCCGGAACAGGGACGGGTGTTCCCCGCATCCGCGGGGATGATCCGCCCGTGAGTGCTCTCGGCTGTACTGCCGAAAAGTGTTCCCCGCATCCGCGGGGATGATCCCTCGTCGCCGTTGACTATGCCCTTGCCGAGAGCGTGTTCCCCGCATCCGCGGGGATGATCCCCGTTTGTCCGCGGCACTCACCTATGCGCAGCGGTGTTCCCCGCATCCGCGGGGATGATCCCAAGCTGTCTCCCAATGACACTGAGCTCACATTGTGTTCCCCGCATCCGCGGGGATGATCCCACGCCGCTCACATCCGGAGCGGCCGGCATCTTGTGTTCCCCGCATCCGCGGGGATGATCCACAGACCGACCCTAAGATCGGTGCTCGCATGTGGTGTTCCCCGCATCCGCGGGGATGATCCCTGGCACCGAACACCACGACGCTGACCCTGGAAGTGTTCCCCGCATCCGCGGGGATGATCCTTGTGTTCCGGGTCCGCGTCGATGTCGTACACGGTGTTCCCCGCATCCGCGGGGATGATCCCATGTCTCTGTTGCCGATTGAGATTGTCCTCTTGTGTTCCCCGCATCCGCGGGGATGATCCGTGTTTGAATGCTATTCGGTCTATTACTGCGACGTGTTCCCCGCATCCGCGGGGATGATCCTCCGGTCACCCTAAACGCGATACTCTCTAACAAGTGTTCCCCGCATCCGCGGGGATGATCCTGCACAAGCCCAGTAATTTAATCTGGTTGTGCGGTGTTCCCCGCATCCGCGGGGATGATCCTGGTCATGGCTTGTCTGTCGAGTCTTGGATCAGGTGTTCCCCGCATCCGCGGGGATGATCCCCCTGCGGCCGACTGCCAGCTGGCCGCGAACCGGTGTTCCCCGCGTCCGCGGGGATGATCCCGGGATTATTTCAGCACTTGGCAGTTCCCCCTGGTGTTCCCCGCATCCGCGGGGATGATCCGCCGAAATCGGAGATGCTCAGGTCCCAGGAGAAGTGTTCCCCGCATCCGCGGGGATGATCCTTGGAATTTGTCCCAGACTGTCAAGAGCAGCGGGTGTTCCCCGCATCCGCGGGGATGATCCCTTTACGGCCCCACCATGGACCTCTACAGCACAGTGTTCCCCGCATCCGCGGGGATGATCCCAGATAAGCGCGAATCCAAGAATCAGTGCCATCGTGTTCCCCGCATCCGCGGGGATGATCCCCAGCACGGGTGCCATACCTATCCACCAAGTCGGTGTTCCCCGCATCCGCGGGGATGATCCCACCATACCCGCTGTTTGTAAGCCTCGCACGCTGTGTTCCCCGCATCCGCGGGGATGATCCCAGGCCAGCATGAGTATGATGCCGGACGAGGACGTGTTCCCCGCATCCGCGGGGATGATCCCGCGCCGAGCGTGAGGCCCCCAGCGAGGAAACTGTGTTCCCCGCATCCGCGGGGATGATCCCAATATCCGTCCACCCTATACGATCCATCCCCGGCAGGTGTTCCCCGCATCCGCGGGGATGATCCCGCCATCCGCAGCGGCAAGGTGCCCAACGTCCAGTGTTCCCCGCATCCGCGGGGATGATCCACAATCCAAAAAAACGTACAAAAAGAGATTAAAGTGTTCCTCGCATCCGCGGGGATGATCCGCGTGATGAGATTATTAAGGGGTTTGACGCTGTGTGTTCCCCGCATCCGCGGGGATGATCCCGGGTTGACGCCGATGGCCTCCCTATGCACCAGGTGTTCCCCGCATCCGCGGGGATGATCCTCTCACAGCCCTTACCGTCAGCATTGAGTCTTAGTGTTCCCCGCATCCGCGGGGATGATCCTCTACAACCTCAACGCTCACCAACCGTGATCAGGTGTTCCCCGCATCCGCGGGGATGATCCGCTCTGATTCAGGCGGGTGGAGAGTTCGACCTAGTGTTCCCCGCATCCGCGGGGATGATCCCATGCTCACCCAATCACACTTGGACATACTTGTGTGTTCCCCGCATCCGCGGGGATGATCCCTTCGTCTGGCGCGACGACGTGCTTTTCCACTAGTGTTCCCCGCATCCGCGGGGATGATCCCTTATTGACCTGTACAAACGTCATTGTCTTGGCGTGTTCCCCGCATCCGCGGGGATGATCCTCCTGTGCATGACGCCGTCGATGATCTCAATGTGTGTTCCCCGCATCCGCGGGGATGATCCCCGTAGCCTCGTGGTTCCTGCGCACCCTCGTTGGTGTTCCCCGCATCCGCGGGGATGATCCTGCTCTCGTGTATGGTGTCGAGCGAAGTATAGAGTGTTCCCCGCATCCGCGGGGATGATCCCAATCAATAAGGCTACATACTATAAGGATACTGGTGTTCCCCGCATCCGCGGGGATGATCCCTTGCCCGTCAAAGCCAAGAACCCTTTGGATGTGTGTTCCCCGCATCCGCGGGGATGATCCCCGACATTGCGGACACTGGCCTGCGTGCCCGGCGTGTTCCCCGCATCCGCGGGGATGATCCCCAGCCCTGACCCTTGTCGTCAAGGAACACCGTGTGTTCCCCGCATCCGCGGGGGTGATCCTTCCGTATAACAAAGATCAAGTAAACGCACGGCGTGTTCCCCGCATCCGCGGGGATGATCCCCTCGGCAGGCGAACCCTTGAAACGAATCACATGTGTTCCCCGCATCTGCGGGGATGATCCTCGCGTGTATGGGCGTCCTCGTTTTGTGGGTACGTGTTCCCCGCATCCGCGGGGATGATCCCGCTGTCACCCGCTACGGTGCGGGCACCAGCGAGTGTTCCCCGCATCCGCGGGGATGATCCTCACAGGAGCCGCCGGCGCTCGCTGAAGAGACGGTGTTCCCCGCATCCGCGGGGATGATCCTCCGCCGGAAGAAGATAATCCAGGATTCAACGAGTGTTCCCCGCATCCGCGGGGATGATCCTCATCCGGGCAGAAAGACAAATGGACATGCTGCGTGTTCCCCGCATCCGCGGGGATGATCCTGGTACGGAATTCAACTTCAAGGGCCTACACAAGTGTTCCCCGCATCCGCGGGGATGATCCGTGGCGGCCGGCCCACTTGCCCTGCGTATGCCGGTGTTCCCCGCATCCGCGGGGATGATCCGCACTATCCAAGTTGACCGTCGGATCACTATTCGTGTTCCCCGCATCCGCGGGGATGATCCTATCCTCGAGTCAGCAAAACTCGCTATAGCAGCGTGTTCCCCGCATCCGCGGGGATGATCCCACGAAACGCGGGGGAGGGCCGGAAGCGGACCCGTGTTCCCCGCATCCGCGGGGATGATCCCCCTACAAGGCTAAGGAGGGCGATAAGTGATGGGTGTTCCCCGCATCCGCGGGGATGATCCTGCCGCCCAGCATCCGCTTGATGTCGTCAGGGTGTGTTCCCCGCATCCGCGGGGATGATCCGGGTGTCACGTTTACGACGGAGGCGGCATGATGGTGTTCCCCGCATCCGCGGGGATGATCCGGGTCGGGGTCTGCGCGGCGGTAAGTGTGGCACGTGTTCCCCGCATCCGCGGGGATGATCCCTTGGAACGGGAATACTACAGGCATCAGCGCAAGTGTTCCCTGCATCCGCGGGGATGATCCCACGGGCAGGAACAGCATCCAGGCCCAGATGGAGTGTTCCCCGCATCCGCGGGGATGATCCGGCCCCGTCCCTGACCGCGTATCGGGATTGGAGGTGTTCCCCGCATCCGCGGGGATAATCCTGCAAGTTCATCCATGACGAGGATGTGGCTTCTGTGTTCCCCGCATCCGCGGGGATGATCCCCCATCAGCAGCGTCACATTCACCAACGTGGATGTGTTCCCCGCATCCGCGGGGATGATCCTTCGGGTTCGTCATCGCCGTCTCCTCCCCATGGGTGTTCCCCGCATCCGCGGGGATGATCCCCGCTACGAAGAGGTCATGACCGTGGTCAACGAGTGTTCCCCGCATCCGCGGGGATGATCCGCTGGCCGGGGTTCAGGACGGGGTTGACATGCAGTGTTCCCCGCATCCGCGGGGATGATCCCGAGGCTCCCGAATCTCGGGCAGCCTGGGCGTTGTGTTCCCCGCATCCGCGGGGATGATCCCAGGTGGAGAAGAAACGCAAGAGGAACGCCGAAGTGTTCCCCGCATCCGCGGGGACGATCCTCAGGTCCTGGATGGTGGCCTGCCTGGGGATGAGTGTTCCCCGCATCCGCGGGGATGATCCCCCGTTCAGCAGTGAATACTTCCGCAGCCTGTAGTGTTCCCCGCATCCGCGGGGATGATCCCGCTCCACTCATTTCTTGTCCTTTCACATCCAGGTGTTCCCCGCATCCGCGGGGATGATCCCCGTTGTCTCATGCTTACCCCGTGATTCTGGCCGTGTTCCCCGCATCCGCGGGGATGATCCCCTATACCGCCCGGACCACGGGCCACACGTAGAGTGTTCCCCGCATCCGCGGGGATGATCCGCCTTCTGGAATGATCGTCTTCCGAAGGTGTAGTACATATCCAATATATGGACAGATATTGCCAAAGTGACAATTCTCTATCATAATTCGCTTATGCACAAATCGTGCATTTTGTTGCGACGGCAAAGGAACCGCCATGACACATATATCTTTGAAACAAAAGCTATTTACTGCAGTCGCCGTTCTGACTGTTCCCTTCATGTGTGTGAGCACGGCATCGGCATCACCCGTATCCTTTATGGACGAGACTGAAGCCATTGCGCAGAATGCTCTGCGCGGTGCTGATGCTGTGGGTATTGATACCGCAGCAGATATTAATTTCTCTTCCTCCTCCGGTGAGATAGTTGCCACATCCAAAGACGTAAGCGTCAAACTCGAAAAAGAGGGAAACACCGCTCAAGTCACAAGTCAATCTGGAGATACTTTAGTTTTGCCAGAGGAAGCATCTGGTAATGTCGGTGTATCGGACGGCACCGGAGTGGTTGCCGGCAAGAACATGACGGATTTCGCTGTGAACCTTTCTGACGAAGGCATCACGAGAGTTACCAGTGTATTGAGTTCCAAGGCAGCTCCAGAACGCCTTGATTACACCTTCGCAGATGCCTCATCTCTTACGATCCATGAAAATGGTAGTGTCACGATAATCGGTAAAGACAACCAGATAAGTGGTGGTGTTGATGTACCGTGGGCAGTCGATGCTCAGGGCAAGAGTGTTCCAACCTATTACGAAGTCAACGGAAATGTTCTTACTCAAGTTATTGAGCACAATGCCGGTGATTACGCGTATCCCGTAACTGCTGACCCCAGCTGGTCCACAGTTTTCAAGTGGGTTGGAAGGGGCGCAAAATTCCTCGCAAAGAAGGTTGGACCAGGCGTTGCAGTCCTGTGCCTAACTGGCGCCGGATGGGCATGGTACCGCTCTGACGCGAATGGCTGGGTTCGTGTTGGCGATGCAGTTGCTGGATGCCTTTTCTGATGTCCAATAAACCAATAGATATTGCTGTCAGCTTTTTCGGACTAGCGTTAGTCCTTGCCCATATTATATCGTTTGTTACTGATTCACAGTTCTGGGCTTTATGCACTTATCCAGTGGCTTGGGTGGCGATGATTATCTTTATGGCAATAGAACGCCGAGGGAAACACGATAAAGACTAGCGTCATTTGAAGATGCTGAAATGTGTGAGTTGGGCGAACTGCCACATGTTTTATAGTTCGCCCTGTTCGCTTTTCCTTATGTGCTCTAATTCGTGGCCAAAGCACTCCATATACAGTTCCTCTGGATATCCTAAACCGCTGTGCGATCTCGTTGACAGTGACGCTTTTGGACGCGTAGAGCTGTCGGACCATGGCCTCATCGCTCTTGCTGAGTTTGTGGCGCCGGCCACCAACCCTACCTCTCGACCGGGCAGCCTTCAGACCAGCATTTGTCCGTTCACGTATCAGGTCTCTCTCGAACTGAGCCATGGCCGCGTGCTCCCCGCATCCGCGGGGATGATCCTCAACTCGGGTGCCTACAAGAGGTACGCGGAAGGTGCTCCCCGCATCCGCGGGGATGATCCGTCGGCTACGCGCGAGTGAGCACGCTGGAGCAGGTGCTCCCCGCATCCGCGGGGATGATCCTGGGTAGGACTTGCATTCCTGCCTTTGCTGGGGGTGTTCCCCGCATCCGCGGGGATGATCCCTGGGTGCCTGGGACAATGAAAGCAACTTCACCGTGCTCCCCGCATCCGCGGGGATGATCCCCTCCCACGCGTTGAATGGCCCTTGCCTTTTGCGTGCTCCCCGCATCCGCGGGGATGATCCACACCGATACGTCGCCAGCGCGTGGCTCGGTCGGTGCTCCCCGCATCCGCGGGGATGATCCCATTTTTAAGCCTTCGCTTTCTGTTCATCTCTGGTGCTCCCCGCATCCGCGGGGATGATCCCGGGATCCTGGGCAAGATCTTCCACGTCAACATGTGCTCCCCGCATCCGCGGGGATGATCCCTGGTTTTACGAGTCGCTGCCTATCTATCCCATGTGCTCCCCGCATCCGCGGGGATGATCCCAAGCAGTGGACCGTGGCTTCTTAAGAGTATACAAATACTATCGGTGTTCCCTGCATCCGCGAGGATGATTCCACAGGCTATCGGATGGATGCCCTGCAGGTTCACAAATATGAGAGGAGACGAATGACTATGGATGAGGATTTCATGAGAAAAATGGCATCCAAGGATAAGGCCTGCACCACTACTCATGACCATATTCCTGATGACCGGATCAACAGTCACGCGTCATGCTATCCCATCACTGATGATATGGATGAAACCGAACGCCGGGTCTGGGATTTGCTGGATGACGAGGACAGGAAAATGATTCAGTCGGATCGTACATACTATGGGACAAACTATGGTGCTGGCTTCGGCGGCAATAGCAAGGTGAGTTTCTACGATGTGCTCGGCATCAGGCAGTTCGACTGATTCATCCCGGGCTTCCACATGTTGCTGCAATCATCAAAAGAATCACTATAGGAGCGCCGGGAAGAATCCATGACCGCTTCATAGTTCGAACATGAGTGTTTGATTCTCTTTAAGTCCCAGTAATCGCATTGGTGTGCCCTGATTGAAGGTTTTGTCTGCCCATCAAGGCATCGATTGCCGCTTTGCAGATGACTAGCAGGGTGTTAGAACACGGAGTGTCATGGTGTTCAGATGCGCATGATCGGGTGGTCAGAAGACACGGTCCGGGTGCTCCTCGCACACGTAGTGGATGACTCTGGGTCTGCTGCATTTTCGGTCGCAGAGTTCAGGTCTTCCCCGCACCCGCTGTGATGGACTATATCGCTTGCAGAATGAATCCATTTATCCGCTATCGCCTGGATGCCGAGTGTTTGCGAATTTTACTTTCCGCTCCTAAGCGTGAGCGCGCCGCCCGGTATAAGCTTGTAGGCGATGTGTCCACGAGTAGCGGACTTGGAGGTGTGGTCGCCGATGGAACAATTCGACGATGCGGATGACGCGGAATTCGGCAGAAGCGATTCAGCTGGTTCCACAGTCGCACCATCGCACCCGGATGAAGCGACTGCGGCGAACAAGGTTTCAGCCCATCCTGAGGCGACCATTCCTGACTCTGAATATTCGCTGGCTGAGATCGAGCAGCGCCGTGCCCGCCCGGTCCGCTGGGTGGTCTTCGCGCTGGCGGTCCTCCTGGCCATCGTCATTCCTTATGGATATGGGCGCTCGCTGGCCATCAACCATACCCAGGGCGTGCTCCACTATGCCTCGGTTCTGGACCCGCGAGGCATAGCCTTGATTGCCTGGACTGTGACCGTGCTGACCTTTATGGGCATCGGCATGTCCATCATCGAGTCGTCCTCCTGGTTCTGGCGGGTGGTCTTCGTGCTGGGCCTGGCCGCCGAACAGCTGATTGCCGGCCTCTGCCTGCTCAAGATGAACTTCTGGTACAGCACGTTCGTCGTCTACCAGCATCAGGCCATCCTGGCCAACGCGGCCAACTTGGGCATCATCGCGGCCGGGCTGGGGGTGGCGGTCTTCGCCGTTATTTTTGTGGCCATCCTGGTCTGCGTACGCAAGGATTCCCCCTGGAACACGCTGACCCACAGCTGGTCGGCTCTCTCCTTATTCTTCATTATCGAGCTGGCGGCCATCGCCATCGTCCTCTTCGGAGGCCTCATCACCGCTGTTTGAATCATAGGATTGCTGAATTTACTAGAATATGCTGCGCGATGGGTCTCAGTAACTGGCCAGTTGTGGTTTTGGATTGATTCCTGTCTGCACACTGTCAAGAGGTGCGAACGTAAGACCAAAGCGCAATTGACCGTGGGGATGGGGCCGATGGATATAGGCTTTACTCCGCTAATTCCCGATTCAGGCGCTTGGCTATCGAACCACCGTAGAAGATATCTATGAGGGGTAGGTCCATGCAGGTTATAAGCAGAGCTAAGAATGGCCAGCTCAGGTAGGTATGGACCCATTCGGGAAGGGTGAAGAAATCAATGATGAACATGAGCGGCAGCAGAACGAATGCGGTGTAGCCGAGGACGTGGATGGTGTAGGGGATAGTGGTTCCGGTGATGTATCGCATGCCGATCCAGTAGTTGTCAAGGGCGGTTTGGAGTTCGCGGCTGCTGGCCGGGGTCATATGGCGTTGGGGGAACTGCCGGTGGGTGGCCCAGACCCATGTGCCGATGCCGATGGCGAGCCCCAGGACGCAGCTGACGATCGCCGAGGTCCGTGGGGGCATGCCCAGGAGGACATCGCCTCCCTGAAGGGGACGGTGCGGTCTGGAGCGGTGCCATGCGCGGGCTATGTTGAAAGCGGCCAGGAGGATGCTGACGATCAGTACGATGGTGTATATGGGGACAGAGTAGTGTCGTCTGTTGTATTCCCTGGCTTCCGGGGTCCGGTAGAGCATGGGGGCCTTGACGGGCTGGTTGCGGACGCGGTCCCAGTAGACGCGGGTGAACCGGTCGGGCAGGAAGCCGATGGCTTCGTAGCGCCACCATGCGGGGCGGCTGGCGCGCCAGTGCAGCGTCGGCCGTGTCCGGTGGCGGACCGGGTCCTCCCGCCGATGGTCGCGGGCGAGGGCGCGGACCTGGCGGGCGCGCAGGAGCCTGGTGACGGGGTTGTCGGGTCCCTTCCAGGCTAGGAGGCTGACCTGGTCCTGGGTGAAGATGACCAGGCCGGGGTCGGGGGTGTGGCCGACGCCGACCTCGGGCAGGGGGGCGTCGCCGCCGGGGACCACGCCGGGTCCGCAGGCAACGCCGCCCACGGAGCAGATTCTGCCTGCATACCATGGACCGGATGACTCGGTGGCCTGTTCGGGTGGCTGCACGTACTGGCCGACCAGACGAACCACCAGCCCATCCTTTCCCAGCCCGTCAAACCATCCGGTGCCTCTGTAGGCCCCGGATACGGTGGCGGGCCCGTCGGCCAGGACGACCAGCGATCCCAGGGGCAGGACCTGCCCGGGCCGGGGGCGGCCGATCCTGCCGCGCCGCCTCCACACATGCCCTTGGAAGGTCTGCAGGCACAGGCCCCGCGCCAGAAGGTAGGGTGCCAGGACACGGTCCATCAGCCGCCTCGACCTCCACGCATTGAACGACACCACCGCAAGCAACCAGACCAGCAACACCGGAGCGCCTAATAGGACATCCATCAATAGGTACAGCATCAGTATGCACCTCCTAATATCATTCCTGGTTTCAGTCCGAGCCGCGCACATGGCAATGCAGGAGACAGCAGGAAAGCTACCATAGATTGTCCTTAATGTGGCCCTGCAGGTCATCTCCGTTCCCGCGATTGACGGAATCGTCGTAAACAGCGTTGCCGGCTGCTGCACCGAGATATCCTACGACTAAACCAATTCCAGCTCCTAGAATCGTACCTAGTCCAGGGGCGATTGAGCCTACAATTGCTCCAGCGGCGGCTCCTGCTGCAGCACCTGCAAAACCACCAGAGGCAGTGATCAGGCCATGAGCTACAGCATCTTGGGTAGCTGCCTGTTCTCCGTAGGCTTCCTTGCGTGCATAGTATGTGCCTACGGAATCAGCAATGCCGCCGACTATGGAGCCGAAGGCACCAACTTTTGTAGCCGTGCCGGCAGCCTTGCCGGCAGCGTGAACTAAACTCCCCGTGGTTTTGGTTGCCGGTGCAACCAGGTTTCCCCCCTCAATAAGCCCGCCAACTATCGGTCCCAGCCAGTCGCCCGCCAACTCATCCCCAATGAGGCCTGCTGTCTTCAACCCCTCAATAAGGGCAGGATCGGCTTTCATGAGTTCAGCGATGCCGCTCAATGATTCAAAACCGCCAGAAAGAAAATCGCCGACTGTGAAAGAGTGGTTCAATGTATTGAGTTGCATAGCCTTGGCGGTTGCTTCATCAATGCATCCATCAAGGTCGTTTTTGGTTTTCTTGGCAGCGTCCTTATATTGTTCCCTGACCCAGTTGACTTCACCCTTCAACCGCTTGATTTCGGCCTTGTCGTCAGCAACGAGCCCTTGGTATTGAGTTATGCTCTCGTTTGTCGCATCAATGACATCAAGCAGACGATTGGTCTCCCGCGACATGCTATCCCCGTTGGTTTGCCTGACCTTTTTCAGGTTGTCGCTGTTCGTTTGCAACGTCTGTTTTGCTTGGTCGAGTTTCTTCTGATTCTGCGCGATTGAGTCGCGAAGGTTCATTGCCCTTTGGCAATCTTTGTATGCGGTATCTTGGCTCGCGTCAACTGCAGACCCCCAGCTTCTTAATGCTTGATCGATGTCCGCGCAGACATCCGAAAGGCGTCCGGCAAACTGTGCCACCTGAGAAAGAGACCGCTGGAGCTGTTTCGCTGAATCGCCTTTGAAATCAGGTGCCTTTCCGCAAGCGCTGGTAATGGAGTGACTCACTTCCTTGCAACGGTCACCGTTCTCGGCAAACTGTGAGGCCAGTCTGTCAATTGTGTTCTTCCCTCCTGGTACAGGGTTCTTTGATAGGCCAAGAGCCGACCAATCCAAATCTGAAGCGCGCATGATGTCGTATCCTTAAATAGTGTCATCCCCGTCGATGCAAATACTAAAAGTTGTGATTTTTTATTTGCGTTTTTTGATTTCGATGCTTAGCTTGTCATCGACATTGCTTGTCTGCATGGTTACCGACTTAATGAACTGATTAAGAACGTGAACAGATTGCTGAAGGTTCAACAAACGCTGTTTTAGGTTGTCATTGACCCGGTTCGTGCTGTCGGCTACTGAGTCGTCCCCTAATCCGTTTTCACCCTGAGCGCTATCGACGTCAATCTTGTGTACTTCGGACTCCCAGTTTTCGTCGGCCTGATTTAAGGTTCTGCTCATGTCGCCAAGCTGGCCGTAATCCACGGAAAAGTCCACCATGGTCTTCTCCCGTCTATTCCTTTTATCGAGTTTGTCCTATGTGGCCGGTAACTGAATCAGAGATGAAGATGGGGGTAGTCGGTTGATTTGGTGACTTCATCAAATGTTCGTTCATAGGATTGTTCCTCGGCGTTGATATATCCCATGAACACTATTTCCGTGACGTCTGGACGGTTGAAGAAAATGGTCTTGGCCGGATCGGTCATGCCATACGGGAATTGTACGGCACCATAGTCAAAGTAACCCGTTGTTCCATTCATGACTGTCAACGGAGCGCGGGCGATGATGACCAGCAGGGTACCCGGGTCTCTTCCGGTTTTCACCACGGATCCCAAGGGAAGAATGGTATCTTCTGATTTGATGGAGTTCTGCTCGGGTTGTTTCATTAGGTGCCTCTCTTTGATGGATGAATGAAGTTGCATTCCTTCAACTTCTCTAACCACTTTTAATGGTACTACAAGGTAAATCAGGGTCAGTTCGTGCAACAAAGTGCGACATCTTCGCTACATCGGAGTGAAATGGCTCATTCCTCATTGGCGTTAATCCAATTTCCGCTGTGCTCTCCTTCATTTTGTTGATTCCGTCATTGTTCGTTTGGTCCGCAAAATGTGTATAATGGACTTTTGGCGTGTTTCGCCCGCGGATCGAGAGCGCTTCAGCATAGGGCTGGTGCACCGCGTAACGGAAGAATGCAAGAGGAGGAGCCGTGGCTCTTACGAGTGAGCAGAAGCAGGCAATCGTCAAGGAATACGCGACCCACGAGGGCGACACCGGTTCCCCCGAGGTCCAGGTGGCTCTGCTGAGCAAGCGCATCTCCGACCTGACCGAGCACCTCAAGCAGCACCAGCACGACCACCATTCGCGTCGTGGCCTGCTGCTCATGGTCGGCCATCGTCGCCGGTTGCTGGATTACCTCAAGAAGGTGGACATCAACCGCTATCGTTCCCTGGTGGAGCGTCTTGGACTGCGCCACTGATATGCATGCTTTCGCCCGGGCCTAGCGCTCGGGCGCTTTTGCATGACTGAACCAGGCACTGTCGATCCCGGGACGGGATTGCAGAAGATGGTGCCGGACTGAAAAGCAAGGCTGGTCCGCAAGGCATGAAGATAGCCGGACATGGGGTTCGGCAGGACCAGACCGAAGTACAAGGATCTCCGGCAGTCAATTGATGCCGAGCATCCTGACGTCAGGTAGTAAACAAGCAGTAAACAAAAGGAGGAACCCTATGGAGGGTCCCGAAATCACGGCTGTAGAAGCCACGATCGATAACGGATCATATGGCAAGCGCACGGTGCGCTTCGAGACGGGTCGTCTCGCCCAGCAGGCGGATGGGGCAGTAGCCGCCTATCTTGATGACGATTCCATGGTGCTGTCCACCACCACCGCTGGATCCAGCCCCAAGGAGAACTACGACTTCTTCCCGCTGACCGTCGATGTGGAAGAGAAGATGTACGCCGCAGGCAAGATCCCCGGCTCCTTCTTCCGTCGCGAGGGTCGGCCCTCCAACGAGGCCATCCTGGCCTGCCGGCTGATCGACCGCCCCCTGCGTCCCCTCTTCCCGCACACCCTGCGCAACGAGGTCCAGGTCGTGGAGACCATCCTGGCCGTCAACCCCGAGGATGCCTACGATGTGCTGGCTCTGAACGCGGCCTCTGCCTCCACCCTGATCTCCGGTCTGCCCTTCGAGGGTCCGGTCTCGGGTCTGCGTCTGGCCCTGATCGATGGCCAGTGGGTGGCTTTCCCCCGCTGGAGTGAGCGCGAACGCGCCGTTTTCGAGCTGGTCGTGGCCGGTCGTGTGGTCGAGGGCGGGGACGTCGCCATCGCCATGATCGAGGCAGGTGCCGGCAAGAACGCCTGGAACCTGATTTATGACGAGGGCCAGATCAAGCCCGACGAAGAGGTGGTCGCCCAGGGTCTTGAGGCTGCCAAGCCCTTCATCAAGGTTCTGTGCGAGGCCCAGAGCGAGCTCAAGGCCAAGGCCGCCAAGCCCACCAAGGACTTCCAGCTCTTCCCCGAGTACACCGACGAGCTCTATGCTCGCATCGACCAGGTGGCTCATGCCGACCTGGACCAGGCCCTGTCCATCGCGGAGAAGCTGCCCCGTCAGGAGCGCATCCACGAGATCAAGGAGAAGGTCCGCGAGGCTCTGGCCGACGAGTTCACCGACATGGACGAGGCCGAGAAGGACAAGGAGCTGGGCAATGCCTTCAAGGAGCTCCAGCGCCAGATCGTCCGTCGCCGCATCCTGACCCAGGACTACCGCATCGACGGCCGTGGCCTGCGCGACATCCGCACCCTGTCCGCTGAGGTGGACGTGGTGCCCCGCGTGCATGGCTCCGCCCTCTTCCAGCGCGGTGAGACCCAGGTGCTGGGTGTAACGACCCTGAACATGTTGAAGATGGAGCAGACCATCGACGCCCTGTCCGGCCCCACCACCAAGCGCTACATGCACAACTACGAGATGCCGCCCTATTCGACCGGCGAGACCGGCCGCGTGGGTTCGCCCAAGCGCCGCGAGGTGGGCCATGGCAACCTGGCTGAGCGCGCACTGATCCCGGTTCTGCCCAGCCGTGAGGAGTTCCCCTACGCCATCCGTCAGGTCTCCGAGGCCATCGGCTCCAACGGGTCCACCTCCATGGGCTCCGTCTGCGCCTCCACCCTGTCCCTGCTGGCTGCCGGCGTGCCTCTGAAGGCCCCCGTGGCGGGCATCGCCATGGGACTGGTCACAGGCGAGGTCGACGGTCGGCCCACCTACAAGACCCTGACCGACATTCTGGGCGCCGAGGATGCCTTCGGCGACATGGACTTCAAGGTGGCCGGCACCTCCGAGTTCATCACCTCCCTGCAGCTGGACACCAAGCTGGACGGCATCCCCGCCGACATCCTGGCCGCAGCCCTGCAGCAGGCCAAGGAAGCCCGGGCCACCATCCTGGACGTCATCAACGAGTGCATCGACGGGCCCGCCGAGATGAGCCCCTATGCGCCGCGCATCATCACCACCCAGGTTCCTGTCGACAAGATCGGCGAGGTCATCGGCCCCAAGGGCAAGATGATCAACCAGATCCAGGAGGACACCGGTGCCGATGTCTCCATCGAGGACGACGGCACGGTCTACATCGCTTCCGAGGGCGGCGAGGCAGCAGCCAAGGCCAAGGAGGTCATCGACCAGATCGCCAACCCGCACGTGCCCGAGGCGGGGGAGACCTTCAACGGCAAGGTGGTCAAGATCACCAGCTTCGGCGCCTTCGTCAACCTGACCCCCGGCACCGACGGGCTTCTGCATATCTCGCAGATCCGCAACCTGGCCAACGGCGAACGTATCGACTCCGTGGAGGATGTCCTCAAGGAGGGCGACACCGTCGAGGTCATCGTGCAGGGTGTGGACGACCGCGGCAAGATCTCCCTGGCCATCCCCGGCTTCGAGGACCAGGAGTCCGCAGGCGGCCGCGATCGCGGAGGCCGTGGTGACCGTCGGGACCGTGGCGGCGACCGTCGTGAGCGCAGCGGTCGTGGTGACCGTGACCGTCGTGATCGCCGCAGCCGTTCCTCCGAACGCGAGGACCGGTATGAGGCCCCGCGCCGTTCCCGTTCCGAGCGTGATGACCGCTACTACGACGACGAGGACCAGGAGGACCGTCCCCGGCACCGTCGCCAGAGCCGCGACCGCGACTTTGAGGATGGCGGTGACTGGTTTGAGGACGAGGACCGCGGCTCCCGTCGCGATCGTCGTCGGGTCTCCCGCGATGATGACGAGGATCGTGGCGGCCGTGGCCGTGGCGAGCGCCGTGGCCGTGGCAGCCGTTCCGAGCGTGATGACCGCGGTGATCGTGGCGGTCGTCACGAGCGTCGGTCTTCCGGACGTGGCGGCTATCGTGGCCGCAGGGAGAACCCGCGCTATGCCGCCGACGAGCACTATGACGAGTACCGGGCAGACCGGGAGGAGCGCTCCGAGCGTCCCCGTCGCCGCGTGCGCAGGGACTTCGATCCCTTCGACAGTGAGGACTGATTCCCACTGATGCCGGATGTTGATTGATTCGGCGTTTTCCGACAGGACCCCGTTCCAATGGGCGGGGTCCTGTTTTGTCTGCAGACCCTTCCGTGAGAGAATTGGGAACATGTCCGTATCACTGATCGTGCTTATCGTCATTGTCCTGCTGGTCGTGTTGCTGGTCATCTGGGGCATCGGGGCCTACAACGGTCTGGTCAATCTGCGCAACCGGGTGGCCAATGGCTGGGCCCAGATTGATGTCCAGCTCAAGCAGCGTGCCGACCTGGTGCCCAACCTGGTTCAGACGGTCAAGGGCTACGCCTCACACGAGTCCACCGTCCTGGAAGAGGTGACCAAAGCCCGCGCCGACGTGGCTCAGGCCCAGGCGGCTGGCGGGGATCAGATGCAGGCCCGTGCCGATGCCGAGCAGCGGCTGGGCCAATCCCTGGTCACTCTGATGGCTCGGGCGGAGGCCTACCCTGAGCTCAAGGCCAACCAGAACTTCCTGGACTTGCAGCGTCAGCTCAAGGACCTGGAGGACAAGATCGCCTACGCCAGGCAGTTCTACAATGATGTGGTTCAGAAGTTCAACACCCGCATCGAGACGGTCCCCTCAAACATCATCGCATCCCTTTTCCACTTTCGTCAGGCCCAGTATTTCCAGGCTGACGAGGGTAGCCGCCAGGCGCCCGTAGTGGACTTCGGACAGTGAACGCCCCAGCGGCCTCCTCTGGGAAACCAGTCTCAGGCCATCCCTCTTGGAGTACCTCCCGTTTCTTCCGAGCCTTGGCACTGGCTTTGGTGGCAGCCTTGGTGACGTGCATAGTCGCTGCTCTGCTTATCTTCAACAAGAATTGGCCGGACCTGGTATACGATTCAGTGGATTATGATGTCCAGGTCCTGGATAACGGCGATTTGCGCATCAGTCAGAACCTGACCGTAACCATGAATTCCCGTGAGGACGACAACGGCGATAAACGTCCCTGGAGGGAGCTCTACCAGCGTTATCAGATCAAGCCTGACCGGCTGACGGGCATCAGTGATATAAGCGTGCGCGACCTGACCAATGGCTCTACATATAGGCAAGCCGATCCGCCGACGGATCCTGATAACCTCGATCAGGTTCCCGACTGGGATAAGACCATGGCTGGCACCTGGTATATGGGCACGGTCTCGGATTCGGGGCTGGAATCCTACAATCCGGGCGATACGGGTCAGGGTTCCGCCTGTGGCAATCAAGGAAACCAGTGCCAGGTGGAGTTGGGCTGGAACATTCCACAGACTGCCAAGGATTCAGGACGGCGCTTCCGCATCGACATGACCTTCCACGGGGTCACCACTGCCCATCCCGATGTGGCCGAATTCCAATGGGAGCCCGTGGGCGACACCAACCAGATTCCCATTGAGCATATGAGCGCCGACGTCAAGCTTCCCAAGCAAATAGGAACAGAGAAGGACAAGGATGCCAAGGCCTGGCTGCACTTCGCTGGCAGAGGCTCCTACCAGGTGGGCGATGATAGCCGTATCCAATTCTCCGCAGATCATATCGAGCCTGGTCAGCATCTGGATTTGGTGGTGCTCTTCGATGCGGGGAGGACTTCTTCGGTGGTCAGGACCGACTCTCAGCCGGCCCGTGACCGTATCGTCCAGCAGGAGCGCCAGCAGTATGAGCGCTGGCATACCGAGCAGACCAGACGGGCGCGGATTGGACTCTTGACGGGCATCTTGGCACTCTTGGCTGCTATCGCGCTGATTGCGGTCATGCTTTGGCAGGCTTTCCGCACCTATGGGGACTCCCAGTACCGAGGCGATATTATCTATTACCGTCAGCCTCCTGATCTGTCACCGGCCGTGGCCGCCGTTATCAACGATTTGATGCTGAGCCGAGAATCCCCTATTGGCAGGCAATTGTCAGCAACCATTCTCTCCTTGGCCTACAAGCGGGCCATCGCTCTGATTCCGGTCAGGTATGAGGACCGGGCGAATTCAGGCGGAGGTGCCGTGACCAAGGTGATGCGCTCGCTGTTCCACAAAGGCAAACTGCAGTCCATGGAAGTGGTCATCAATCCGGTCTGCAGTCAGGATCGAGCCTCCCTGGCCCTGTCCTTAAGCGAGGAAGCCTGCCTGACCATGCTGGAAGGTGCTTCCGCTCTGATGGGTTCCAAGGATGAACGTTTCGACCTGTACGAGATGATTGCTCTCTTCTCCAGCACCGAAGCTAATCATGGCAAGGTCTATCTGGAGGCTTTCGACAAGGCCGTCAAGTATGAGACCAACAATGCTGACCTACGTGCCTATCGTCATGGTATAGAGGTCTTGCCCTTCCTGGCCGTGCTCTTGGCCGCTTTCATCCTGCTGGCTGGATTCCTGCCGGGCACCGTGCTGGTACGTGCGCCCTTGGCCGTGCTTCTGGTGGCTGTTGCAGCATTCTCCATTCGTTATGGTAGTTCGCAAGTGCTCAGCAGGAATGGACAGCTCATGGCTGGTCAGGTGTCAGGGCTTCGGCGCTATCTGCTGGACTTCAGCGATTTTAGCCACCGGGGCGTGGAGGATCTGGTGCTCTGGGACCGCTACCTGGTTTACGCTGCGGCCTTCGGTATAAGTGACCGGGTTGTCGCTCAGCTGGCACAGGCCAGCCCTGAACTGACCGACTTCGACTGGCTGAATAATAATGCGCGCGGGAGCCTGCTCTACTGTACCTTCCTGCCTTACAGCCAGAATGTTCCGGTGGCTTCCTCCGTGAGTGGCCCTGAAACATTGGCTGCAAATTCAATGCTTGGCCAAGGCGGGGTGGTTGATCTGGGTACTCAGTTGACCCAGGGACTCGAACAGATCGGCGGCCTGATCGGCCAGGCCAGCGGCAACAGTTCCGGTAGTGGTATTGGTGGGTTTGGCTCCGGCGGTGGTTCCTTCGGCGGCTCCGGTGGCGGCTCCGGTGGTGGTTCCTTCGGCGGTCGTTGATACTGGGCCACAAGCTAAGCTCGATAGGAAGCCGGCGGCATTGAAGCTGGCATCAATCTA
The DNA here is from genome assembly GCF_016100645.1 of Bifidobacterium sp. M0353. Taxonomy (NCBI): domain Bacteria; kingdom Bacillati; phylum Actinomycetota; class Actinomycetes; order Bifidobacteriales; family Bifidobacteriaceae; genus Bifidobacterium; species Bifidobacterium sp. M0353. The sequence goes on from NZ_JACFSB010000002.1 coordinate 657,461, forward strand.
CAAGACGGGAGTGCATTCATGACATCGGCGATGCGGGCCTTGGGGCCCTTTACCACGACAGCGGTCGGACTGGGCTGCATGGGATTGTCCATTGAGGGCAAACCGGACCAGACAACGGCCATCGACGTCATCCACCAGGCCCTGGATGCTGGCTGCCGACATCTGGATACCGCCTGGTCATACTACGAATCGGGCGGCCCCGAACAGACCAACGAGCGACTGGTTCGCCAGGCTTTGGACTCCTGGAAGGGACCTCGTCAGGATGTGCTGGTGGCCACCAAGGTGGGACACTACCGCAACTTCACCGATGGTCGGCCAACCTGGGCTGTGGACGGTCGACCGGAGAGCCTGATCACATACGCCAAGGAGTCCGCTCAGGCCCTGGGCGTGGACACCATCGATCTGCTCTACATGCACCGGCCTGACCCGCAGGTGCCCTACCAGGAGTCCCTGGAGGCCATGGCCGAGCTGGCCAAGCAGGGCGTGGCCCGGACCCTGGGTGTCTCCAACGTAGATATTGAGCGGATGGACCTGGCTCGCAAGATTCTGGGCGATGACCTTGTGGCCGTGCAGAACCAGTTCTCGCCTACCTTCACCAGCTCCCGCCAGGAGCTGGACCATGCGGCCGAACTGGGTCTGGCCTTCGTCTGCTGGAGCCCCCTGGGAGGCTTCCGAGCACCCAAGGACGAAACCCGTTATGATGCCTTCCGGCAGGTGGCCCAGGAGCGCGGCGTCTCCCACCAGCGTGTGGTCCTGGCCTGGGAACTGTCCCAGAACAGCAACGTCTTTGTGGTTCCCGGGGCTCACAGGGCGGCCACCATTCTGGACTCCCTGCAGGCGGCCGACATGGAACTGAGCGAGGACGAGATGGACCGCCTGAACCGGGCGGCGACTGCATGAGTCCCAAGCCTGAACCAAGAGAGCAGGGCACCCAGAGCGCTCAGGGCCAAGCCTGGGATCGGGAACGGACCTTACTGGACAGCAGTTCCCTGCCGTCACTGGACGATCAGGGCCGGCCGATCCCAGTCACCATTCCCATAGCCTTAGCGCCAGGGATCAAGGTGGTCTACACCACCAGGCTGGGCGGGGTCTCCTCAGGCGATTATGCCCAGCTGAATATGGGCGGCAAGGGAGGCGATGACCCGCAGGCAGTTGCTGCCAACCGTCAGGCTCTGGGTCGCCAGCTGAACCGTCCTGTGGTCCTGGTGGACCAGGTTCACTCAGCCCAGGTCTGGGATGCCGACCAGGGTCAGCCCCAGGGGCGTTGCGAGGCTGATGCTCAGGTGACCACCCGTCGCGACCTGGCCTTGGGCATCTTCGCCGCTGACTGCCTTCCCGTGCTGCTGGCCGACCCCCAGGCTGGCGTGATGGGGGCGGCCCACTGCGGTCGTCGTGGTCTGGTTGCCGGAGTCATTCCGGCCACAGTCGAGGCCATGGCCGACAAGGGTGCTGACCCGTCCAGGATTGTGGCAACCCTGGGGCCCCGGATCTGCGTGGATTGCTATCAAGTGGGCCCGGACCTGGCCGATGACTTCGAGAAGCGCTTCCCCGGCGCATCCGGACCATGCCGGTTCGGCGGAATCGCCATTGACATCGCCGCTGCAGCCAGGATGGAACTGGAGGCGGCAGGAGTGACCAAGATTGTAGACTCCGCCCCCCGGGTCGGTGCCGCCACCAGCTATCTGCGTCAGGACCCGGACCTGGCAGAGCTGTGCAGACAGGACGGTGAGGGTCCCGACCTGTCCAAGCGTCTCGAGGATTTGCGTCGGCCCTTGTGCACCCTGGAGAATCCGCTCTGGTACTCCCACCGCCGGGCCGCGCTGGCCAGCAAGACGGGGGAAGGCCGCATGCTGGCCCTTATCCTGGCAGACGACTGACATTGTAGATTGATTGATCCTGCTCCCAGCAGCCGGAACAGGCCTCGGGTGCAGATGTTCGGTGCAGATAGCGCCGGGTCTGCACCTTTCTCTGTTTGCGTATGAGTACCGTTGAAGCTATGAGTGAGAGCAGAGCATCGGCAGCCCGGTCCGAGGTCAGTCAGGATGACGCAGAGTCGGAAGAGCAGATTCAGCCAGTTGTGGCGGTGATTCTGGCGGCCGGGCTGGGCGTTCGATTCGACGAGAACAACCCCAAGCAGCTGGTGCAGGTGGGCGGCAAACCCATCATTACCTGGTCAATTGACGCCTTTCAGTCCAATGACCGGGTCACCGACATCCTGGTCGTGGTCAACGATCGGGTGCGTGAGGCTGTCGAGGCCATTGTGGCAGATGACGCCTATGACAAGGTCCGCACGGTCATCCAGGGCGGCATCGAGCGCACGGACAGCACCGAGGCGGCCCTGCAGACCCTGGCTGATGCGGAGATCCCCCGGGATGCCAAGCTGCTCATCCACGATGCTGTGCGTCCCTTCGTCAGCCAGGAGTCCATCAATGGCTGCATCGATGCATTGGATACCTTCAACGCCGCAACCGTGGCCGTGGCCTCGACCGACACCATGCTGATGGCCGGCGACCTGGGCGAACGCAAGGTGGTGCGCCAGGTGCCCGACCGCGACAACATGTTCAGGGCTCAGACCCCACAGGCCTTCCGTTTCAGCACCCTCCGCAAGGCCTACGACCTGGCCGCCGCGGATCCCGACTTCCACCCCACCGATGACACCCGGGTCGTGGTGGACCACCTGCCCGAGGAGCCGGTGGCCATCGTGACCGGCAGTGTGACCAACATGAAGATCACCCTGCCCTCGGACGTGCCCATGGCTGAATGGATAGCGCGCTCCCTGGCGGGGTGAAGCCCTGTGTACCATGGGGCACATGGAGCAGATCAAGGTCATCGTCGCCGGATACGACCATTACCAGGGTGTTGACGTCAACCCCTCCTACCAGGTCTCACAGGCTCTGGCCGAGCATGGCATGGAGGGCATGCGCCCTGTCGGCCCCACCGAGGAGGACCCCTTGGAGGGTGTGGACCTGGCTATTTCCTCCGTCACCATGCCTGTCAGCTTCGCCAAGGCCTGGCCCATACTGCATGAGGCCATAGAGCGGGTGCATCCCGATATCATCATTGCCACAGGGCTCAAGCGTCGGGCTCGCGGCATCGCCATGGAGCGCTGCGCCGTCAACCTCAAGGAGGACGACGCTGACGACCGTGAGAACTTAGGGGAGCAGGAGCCTCAGGATACCGTCCGCCAGACCAGCCGCCAGCCCATCGATCCCCAGGGTCCGGCCGCCTACTGGACCCGACTGCCGCTGAGGGCCATCCTGCACGACTTCGGCACCTGCGGCATCCCTGCCACGCTGAGCTCGGACGCGGGCACCTACGTCTGCAACGCACTCTTCTACAATCTGCTGGCATGGGCTGCAGGACACAAGGATGTCCTGGCCGGGTTCGTCAGCCTTCCCCTGGTCAATGAAAACGGCGGTCAGGAGTGCGGCCTGCCCCTGGATCAGCAGATACAGGCTGTGCGCGAGGTGGTCAATGAGACCATTCGCTACTACCGCAGGCCCTCCTCCAGCCCTATTCTTATTGCCTGAGACCCGTATGTAAGGCCAATGTGTCGGCGGCAGGTCAGACGGCGAATTCCGGCCTGTCATGGGGTAGAGTCGAGGTAAATCCACCGGACCGAAGACATTCTTGTCACGGGCCGGCATGTCCTGGTGGCGAAGAGGAGTGTTTCCATGGCCGAAGATCAGTTTCCCGTTGTCCTGCGAGGCTATGACAAGGAGCGGGTCGACCAGACCCTGGCGGCCTCGCGGAGCAATCTGGCCCGGTTGCGTCAGCAGATCAAGGCTGACGATGATCGCATTCTGAAGCTGGAGGCGGAACTTCAGGAGGCCAAGTCACGCAAGGTCGAACAGCCGCGCAACTCCTTCGCCTCCCTTGGGGCCAACGCCCAGCAGCTGCTGGCCTCGGCCGAGCAGACCAGCACCGAGCTGCTCAACCGCGCCAAGCAGGATGCGGCATCCACTAAGACCTCCGCCCAGGAGAAGGCGACGACCCTGGTCAACGAGGCCCAGCTTGAAGCCAAGCACATCGTGGACGAGGCCAATGCCAAGGCCAAATCTATCGTCGAAGCCGCCAATGACGAAGCCAGGACCGTCACCACCACCGCCAAGCAGCAGAGCGAGCAGAGCAAGTCAGCAGCCGACAAGGTCGTGGCCGAACGTCGCCAGGCCCTGGATCTGGAGCTGCAGAACTCCCGCGAGGAGCATGAGAAGCGACTGGCCACCAGCAAGGCCACCCAGGACAAGGAGCTGTCCGAGCAGAAGGCCAAGGCCGCCAAGGAGATCGCCGACAAGCGGCGCAAGAGCGACGAGGAGATCGCCAAGCTCAAGAAGGATGCCAACGATCAGATTCAGAAGGCCCTGGCCGAGGCCAACAAGAAGCTGGCCGACGTGCGCGAGCAGGTCTCCAAGAGCCTGAATGATGCCCGCAGGCAGGCTTCGGAGATCACCGACAAGGCCAAGTCCGAGGCCCAGCAGATTGTGGACGAGTCCAAGGTCACCAGTGCCGAGACCATGGCCAAGGTCAACGCCGAGGCCGAGCAGGTCCGCTCCGACATCGCCGCCCAGCAGGAGGATGCCACCAAGAAGGTGGGCGAGCTGCTCAAGAGCCTTGAGGAACGGCGGGTCAAGACCGAGAAGGAGTCCCAGGAGCTGATTGAACAGGCCAAGGCCACCCGCAAGGATGCCGACTCGTTCGCCTCCTTCAAGCGTGAGGAGTCCGAGCGCAAGGCCAGCCAGCTGCTGGAGGAGGCCAAGCAGCGCGCCCAGGATGAAGTCGAGGCCCATCGCAAGGCCGCCCAGGCTGAGCTGGACGGACTCAAGGACCACATCACCAAGCTGCAGCACCGTGAAGCCACCATCACCTCCCGGGTCGACGAGCTGCGGAACATCTTCTCCAAGTCCTTCGGCAACTTCGACGGCTTCCACGATGAGGCTGTGGTCAGTGACCAGGACGAGGGGCAGGCGCCCAGCGTACCCGTGGTCAACGCTGTACCTGCCGCGGATCCTTTGCCGGCTCCAGCCCCAAATGCCGAAAGCGAGGATGAAGGTGTCGGCCAGCCCGTCACCGACACCCAGGAGGAAGCCACTCGGACTTCGATCGATCAGGTCGCAGTGGGCCAGCCGGCCGATGACCTGACAGCTGATGACGCGGCAACTGATTCCACCAGCAATTCAGAGGATAAGGCCAACGCGGCCGTGACTGTCCGTTCCTCGGCCAATATGCCCACTCAGGTTCTGCCCTCCCCGGCGCCGAGCGTCCTGCCCGGTGCATCCGGCCAGGCCAAGGATGGACCGGCGGAAAAGGCGGTCACCGACCAGGAGACTACGGTCATTCCGCCCATCAACGATGACGTGCACCCAACAGATCGGGACTGATTAGGGAACATCGGTAATTCAACAGGGCCGGGTTGCAGGCATGGTCTGCGACCCGGCCTCTGTTTTGCCTGGAAGTTGCCTGGCCGCATGTCGAAACGGGCGCGGGCGTCAATCTCGATTCCAACCCTTGCTCTGGCCTAGAGTCGATGGTGAAGAGGTGCAGGCAAGGGTCACGGGGTTGGGAGAGCATCATGCAGCAGCCAAATCAGTCATCATCAGATTCGTCCGTCACGGATTCGACCGAGGCGGATGCGGGAAGACGGGGAGGATCGGGCGCATCTCCAGGACCCGCACGCTCATGGATCGCCCAGGTTCGTCGTGGGGTGGATCTGCAATCCCTCTATGCCCTGGTGTATCTGGTGGTGGCCAACCTGATTGCGGGAGTTCTGAATCTGCCCTCGGTGGCCGCAGCCCTGGGAATTGCCCGTCAGCCAGGGCTGGCCGATCTGCTGGGCGATCTGGTCATGCTGGTCTTCCTCTTCGGCACCCGTGGCCAGGACCTGCTCGGCCGTGGCTCCAACCCTGTAGGGTACAAGGCTCAGACCAATCCCGGCCCGGCCGTGCTGATCGGGGCCATCCTGCTGATCATGCTGGCCAGCAGTATCGAGACGGGCTTCACCTGGGTGGTCAACCAGGGGTCCCAAGCCCTTGGGCTGGTCTACCATTCAACAACTTCCCAGATCGCGGCGGGCCAGCATGGGTTCCTGTCGCCCCTGGACACGGCCATCCTGGTCCCCGTCGTCGAGGAGTTCCTGCTGCGCGGCGTGGTCATGGGCAGGCTCAGACCCTACGGTCGGACCTTCGCCATCGTCACCTCCTCCTTTATCTTCGCCTGCCTGCACGGAGACATCACCCAGAGCCTGTTCACCTTCCTGCTGGGTCTGGTCCTGGGTTTCATCGCCATGGAATACTCGATCATCTGGTCCATGGCGCTGCATATCTTCAACAACCTGGTCCTGGCTGACGCCATGATGTGGCTGACCCAGACGGTGCCGGCCCGCACCGGCATGGTGATCAACCAGGGTATGACCCTTGTGGGCCTGGTTGGGGGACTGGTCGTCCTCTGGCTGATTCGGGGACAGCTGGCAGACCGTCTGCGCGCCAATCGCTCACGCCCCGGAACCTATAAGGGCTGGATCTCCCTCGGGTTGGCCGTCCTGGTGATCCTGGCAGTGGTCAATGCGGCCCAGCGCTTCTCCCTGGCTTGAGATGACAGGTACAGTTGTCCACATCTCCCTTCGAGCGAACCTTTCCTGACTGATTCCCGCTATGCTGGATGCAGGGATGCAGATACATCCGCATGAAAGGAAACAAGGACAGACCGTATGACATCAGCACTGACACCACTGGATCAGACCCGTTTGGAGGGCCTGCGCACCGCCTTCGACGAGCGCGAGGCCAACCACGTCGCCATGAACGCCGTCACTCAGGTAGGCATTGACGAAGTGGCCCACAACTATAATCGCTCCCGCCTGCTCCAGCACCGATTTTCGGTCAGCATCGACAATGGCACGGTCACCTCGCAGGCGCACTCCGGCCGTTGCTGGCTCTTCAGCTCGCTGAATGTAGCCCGATTCGTGGCCCGCAAGGCTCTGAACATTGACGGCGAAAGCACCGCCAACCCGATGGGCGATTTCGAGCTGTCCCAGAACTACGCCATGTACTACGACAAGCTTGAGCGCGTCAACTACTTCCTGCGCGACGTTGCGGCTCTGGTGCGTGCCGGCGAGCCCGTCGACTCCCAGCTCATGCGCTTCCTGATGGGCGATGTCATGGGCGATGGCGGCCAGTGGATCATGGCCATGAACATCTATAAGAAGTACGGCGCAGTGCCCAAGCAGTACTATCCCGAGACCGCTTCCTCCCAGAACACCAGCCAGATGAACGATCAGCTGCGTCGCCTGCTCCATCAGGCCACGGCTCACATGGTGGCCAATCCGGACGGCATCGACGAGATCATCGACCGGACCCTGGAGGCCGGTCACCGTATTCTGACCATTCACCTGGGCACTCCGCCCACCAGCTTCGACTGGGAGTGGACCGACAAGGACGGCGTCTTCCACCGTGATGGGCGGATCACCCCGCAGGAGTTCTGGAAGCGCTACGTGAATGCCGGGCTTGAGGACTATGTCTGCCTGGTCGACGATCCGCGCCCCGAGCATCCCAAGGGCCGCAAGATCGGCATCGAGCACCTGGGCAACGTGGCTGGCGGCGATCCCACCGAGTACCTGAACGTCCCGGTGGAGGTCATGAAGGACTGCGCCCGTCGTCTGATGAGCGAGCAGGGTCTGCCGGTCTGGTTCGGCGCCGACTGCCATCCCATGATGGACCGCAAGGCCGGTCAGTGGGCCACCGACCTGTTCGAGTACGGCCGGGTCTACGGTGTGGACTTCGACATGGACAAGGAGCAGCGGGTGCGCTTCGGCGATTCGGCCCAGAACCATGCCATGGCATTCGTGGGCGTGGATGTGGCCGATGACGGCCGGACCACCAACCGCTGGCGGGTGGAGAACTCCTGGGGCGGGGATATCGCCAACAAGGGCTACTTCACCATGAGCGACGACTGGTTCAGCCAGTATGTCTACGAGGTGGCCGTGCCCAAGTCCATGCTGCCCGAGGAGTATCGCCAGGCCTTCGACCAGGAGGCCATCATGCTGCCCGCCTGGGACCCCATGGGTGCCTTGGCCTGAGCCTACCTATCTAACTGTTCGCTCCCGTGGCCTATAAGGGTCGCGGGAACGGACCGTCCACATTGGCCCGGATGTGGACGGCCATAAGTAATTCGGGCATGATCGTCGTAGCGCGACAGAGAGGAGAGCGACCGTGGCATTCGTCAAGGAACCGGATATCATCCCGGAAGAGGAGCGGCAGTATTTTGCCGATACGGCCGTCTTTCCCGAGACAGTGGATGTCAATATTCGTCAGCTGGATCCCATCCCGGCACCCAGGGTCTTTCTGCGCTCGCGGCCCCTGGATTCGAAGCGTATGGAACTGGTCCGGGACTCCCGCCAAGCCATTCGCGATGTTCTGCATGGGCGGGACGACCGGTTGCTGGTCATCACCGGCCCCTGCTCCATCCACGACCCGGAGGCTGCTCTGGAGTACGCCCGTCGTCTGTCGGCCGTCAATGAGCGGTTGAAGGATCGGCTCCTTATTGTCATGCGGGTCTACTTCGAGAAGCCCCGGACCACGGTCGGCTGGAAGGGCCTGATCAACGACCCCGACCTGGACGGAACATTCAACATTCGCAAGGGGATCCGCCTGGCCCGCCAGGTGCTCTGGCAGGTCCTGGGCCAGGGGATTCCGGCTGCCACGGAATGGCTGGATCCCATCACCCCACAGTATCTTTCCGACGCGGTCAGCTGGGGGGCCATCGGCGCTCGGAACACGGAGAGTCAGGTCCACAGGGAGCTGGCCAGCGGCATGTCCATGCCCATGGGCTTCAAGAACTCGACCGAGGGCAGTGTAGAGGCTGCGGTCGATTCCTGTCTGGCTGCGGCATCCGAGCATCACTTCCTGTCCATCAACCTGGACGGCCATGTCATCGCCGCCGAGACCAGGGGCAACCCCGACTGCCACATTATTCTGCGTGGTTCCAGTCATGGCCCCAATTACGATGCGGAATCCGTCAGGTCCGCCCTGGAGGTCATGCATCAGGCGCCGTTGGGTCCTGGTGCCTGCCAAGGTCTGATTGTGGACGCAGCCCATGGCAACTGCGGCAAGGATCCCGTACGTGAGGCCGGGGTGGTCGAGGAGCTGGCAGACCGTCTCGCCAAGGGCGAGCAGGGCCTGTCGGGCATCATGATGGAGAGTTTTCTTGAGGGCGGTCACCAGAAACCGGCTCCACTGGATCAGCTGGTCTTCGGCCGGTCCGTCACCGATGCCTGCATTGCCTGGGATAGGACCGAGGAACTGCTGCAGATCCTGGCCGATGCCGTGCAAGCCCGTCGGGAAAGGATGAAGGCATGAGTGGGATGAAGGATGAGCCACAGGAGCCTCTGCCCCGACCCAGCAAGGCCTACGAGGTTGAACTGGTGCACAAGGCGCTGGCGGCCGGTGTCAACCCCTTGCAGACCGGGAACGTGCCCAGGTGGGAGGACGAGGTAGGCATAGGCCGGATCGTCAACAGGCGGGTCTTTGAGCTTGACCGCCTGCCTTCGCCCGCGCAGATGCTGACCCGATACCCCTTGGATGGGCCGGCCAAGGACCTGGTCATCCGCTCCCGGCAGGAGATTGTGGACTGTCTGCATGGGCGGGACGACCGGTTGCTGGTCATTGTGGGCCCTTGTTCCATCCACGACCCCGATGCCGCGCTGGACTACGCCCGTCGTCTGTCGGCCGTCAATGAGCGGTTGAAGGATCGGCTCCTTATTGTCATGCGGGTCTACTTCGAGAAGCCCCGGACCACGGTCGGCTGGAAGGGCCTGATCAACGACCCCGACCTGGACGG
>NZ_JACFSB010000228.1:0-260 GCF_016100645.1 Bifidobacterium sp. M0353
CACATGATACAGTAGCCAAAGCAGTCGGTCGCAGCCGCAGCAGTATTTCTAACAGTCTCCGTTTACTTAACCTTCCTCAGCCGGTTCAGGACCTGATGTATGGCCGTCAGCTGGAAATGGGACATGCCAGAGCTTTATTAACTTTGCCGGTTATCCGGCAGATTGACCTGGCACAGAAAGCGGTACAAAATGGCTGGTCAGTGCGGGAAGTTGAGCGTCGCTGTCAGCAAATTCAGGCTAAATCGGAGACTGCCAAACGT
>NZ_JACFSB010000229.1:0-259 GCF_016100645.1 Bifidobacterium sp. M0353
GTCGCCATCTAAAAAAGCCGCATTTAGGTTATCGGCAATTTGTTTAGCAACAACTGATTTACCACTTCCGGATACCCCCATAAAAATGAAAATATTTTTCTTCTCGGTCATTAGTTTATTCTCTAAACCATTTTGTTACGGGTAACATTTTGTCATTATAATCTTTTATTGCAATATAAAAAAGTTTCTTTTGTGACCTAGATCATATTTTTATTTGCGACCCAAAAATATTCATCTGGCAATTTTTCTTTGTTTTGTT
>NZ_JACFSB010000230.1:0-259 GCF_016100645.1 Bifidobacterium sp. M0353
GATTAGCTAAGAAGTAGAGCAGTGTTGATGGGGTGCGAAGGGGCCAAGCCAGTCGCCTTTTTAATTTGGACTTTTTTTCTCTCTGTTAATATCAGGGAGAAAGTGTCTCCAAAATGCTCAGCTAACCAGCCAGTTTCCTCTATTTTCAGCAAATTTCAAGTTTAGCGTTTCTTTTTTTAGGTTTTTGTAAATCACAAAAGAGCAAAACGTGAAGTCTAATTTATATCTTCTAGAATTAATAAGTGAATTGATTAAGATT
>NZ_JACFSB010000231.1:0-259 GCF_016100645.1 Bifidobacterium sp. M0353
ATATTTTAAAATTTTCTTTTATTCGAAGATATTTGAAGCAATAAAGTAACCAAAAATTAGCGAGTAATTTCAATTGTTGATTAGCTGAATTGAGAAGAAAACAGCTATTGTACGAAAGCAATGATATTTACTTGCATAATACGGGTGTATTTCTAATCAGATGTCAGCCAAACGACTTTAAAATTGATCTGTGACGGCAAATTAATATAACTGTTGTGCAAGAAGCATTCTGCTAGTAATTAATATTTTGTTTTAAGTT
>NZ_JACFSB010000232.1:0-258 GCF_016100645.1 Bifidobacterium sp. M0353
GACAACGTTTCCATTGGTGCCAATTGTGTGATTAAAAACGCCACCATCGGCTCCGGTACCATCATTCACCCCAATTCCCATCTGGAAAACTGCAATATTGGCAGCGATGCCCGGATTGGTCCGTTTGCACGTCTGCGACCGCAGGCACAGATTGGTGATGCAGTGCATATCGGTAATTTTGTCGAAGTTAAAAACAGCACCATTGGCTATGGCAGCAAAGCCAATCATCTTACCTATCTGGGCGATGCCACTATTGGT
>NZ_JACFSB010000233.1:0-258 GCF_016100645.1 Bifidobacterium sp. M0353
GTGAAATAGCTGTTGGTATTATTGATTACCGTTTAGGAAATTACGGTTATCAAGAGAACCCTAATATTTATAACACATTGCTAGTGTTAGGTGGAAAAACACCATATCAATACCCTAACACCAACCGTTATCAAAAACATCATCTGGTACCGTTTGGTGAATTTACTCCTTTAGAATCATTACTTGATCCTATTGGGCAAATGCTTGATATCCCAATGTCATCCATGCAGGCTGGTGCTGAAAAACAACCACCACTTG
>NZ_JACFSB010000234.1:0-258 GCF_016100645.1 Bifidobacterium sp. M0353
GCCGGCTTTGTATTTTGAATTTAATTTTAGCGGTGACAGTGTACAGAAAATACAAAACAGCCATGTAGTAAATATGAGGAAAGTCTATAATGCTGGTTTTCATCGCATAGAGACAGAGAAATGCAGCATATCCATATCATTGGTATCGGCGGAACATTTATGGGGGGAATTGCCGCTATAGCCAAACAGGCAGGCTATCAAGTAACTGGTTGTGATGCCAAAATGTATCCGCCCATGAGTACACAGCTGGCTGATTTG
>NZ_JACFSB010000235.1:0-258 GCF_016100645.1 Bifidobacterium sp. M0353
ACCGTCTGAAGGGTTATTTGTAGTGTTGTACAACGTGCTTAATTCATTAATAAGTTTATTGATTTTTTCTGTCGCTTCTATTGAATCAGTTTCAGCTCTTATCTCAGACATCATCTCAAGAATACTTTGAGCTTGCTCTTTAGTTGTATCGAAGTCAATCGCATAGTTATTTATTTTTGCTTTTATGTCAGCAACGCTTTTTACGGTAAGAGCATCTGTAGACTCAAGCATAGAATTTAAATCTTTTCCAGTTGATTT
>NZ_JACFSB010000236.1:0-258 GCF_016100645.1 Bifidobacterium sp. M0353
GTAATGCCTCAGCCATAGATATTCAGTCAGGAACAATCACTGTTGACGGTAATACAACTATTAACATGTCTACTAATAGTAATAATAAAAATCCATCCGTTATTAATGTTGGAGGCGGTACCTACACGACAAATGGTGATACCACAATTACTGTTACGGATAAAGACACGGGAGAAGAAAATACAACTACAACCGGAATAATACTTACAAATAATGGCACTTTTAATAATAATGTGGGAAAGCTAACTGTAAATGGCG
>NZ_JACFSB010000237.1:0-257 GCF_016100645.1 Bifidobacterium sp. M0353
AGTTTGCTGAACCCCTTTTGAAGCTGCCGGTGCCTGGTATTTCCATTCAATACTTCTGCAATGCCCTTTTTTAATAGTATCTTTCATACAATATTCATAAGCCCGTAAAACATTTTCAGCCAGGTCAACTTCAATTTTATAGTTTGTCATAGATATACCTTATATAAGTAAAGTACTGAAATCATTTTAAATAAATGTAAAATATAACAAGTTATTTCACTGATTCAATTTATTATTCAATTTATATTTATCATTTT
>NZ_JACFSB010000238.1:0-257 GCF_016100645.1 Bifidobacterium sp. M0353
TCTGGCTCTGCAAATGACTATAACCACGCACCAGCCGGCTGGATAAATGAACCAGCTGAGCCAGCTCCACCTGCAAGCGCCCCTCCTGACTTTGTGCACGCCGGGCAAAGATAGCGAGAATCAGGCCAACCCGATCCAATACCCTGCACTGGAGCAGCCTTTCAAGATTACGCTCCTGCGTAGGCGTCAGCGCATGGTTAAAGACCACCAGATCAATTCCGGCTTCAGCTACTGTTTGTGCCAGTTCTTCTGCTTTG
>NZ_JACFSB010000239.1:0-257 GCF_016100645.1 Bifidobacterium sp. M0353
ACCGCCGCATCCAGATCAGCAGCAGTTAAATCAGGCTCTTTAGTCTTGGCGATTTCTTCCAATTGTGCACGAGTCACTTTACCCACTTTCTGGGTTAATGGATTTGAACTACCTTTTTGCAGACCAGCTGCTTTTTTCAGCAAAATAGAATCCGGTGGCGTTTTCATTACAAAGGTAAATGATTTATCTGCAAACGCAGTAATCACTACCGGAACCGGCAGACCCGGCTCAACATTCTGCGTAGCCGCATTAAAGGC
>NZ_JACFSB010000240.1:0-257 GCF_016100645.1 Bifidobacterium sp. M0353
GGCACCAAAAATAGGCATAAGCACCAAATTGGTGCGCTAGAAAGCCTATTTTTGTCTTTAAAAACCCCTTTCCTCAAAATTTTTTACATAATAATAATCATCAACCAATTTTAAAAATAACAAATATTTCAATGGTTAATCATTCTATGCTAATTTTGGCATGCTCCTTGCATTAACTTAAATAACATTAATAGTAATAAGGAGTAATGGATGAAATTTGTCACCGTAGTTATAAAACCTTTCAAATTAGAAGAGGT
>NZ_JACFSB010000241.1:0-257 GCF_016100645.1 Bifidobacterium sp. M0353
TGTCCTGGCTATCCGACTTCTGAGCAACAGCCAAATGAAAACGTTCAGCTTCTTCCCGAACTTTATCTTTATTTGGCATGTCCCCTAAAGGAAAACGCAAATATTCAAGCTGTTCAAGTGTGGTGGCGAATAAAAACCATGATTGGTCTCGACTTAAATCAACTGGACGATGCAACTCTGGACCATTTTTTCCCACAATTCGACGCACATAATGACCTGTTGCCATCGCTTCTGCCCCAAGCTCTCGCGCCATTGTC
>NZ_JACFSB010000242.1:0-257 GCF_016100645.1 Bifidobacterium sp. M0353
CCAATCTCCATGGCGTGGGCTTGCTCATGTGTTCGCAAACAAGAAATTGTATCGATGAACCAAGCCATGCTATTAACCAATACACTCGGAAGTCTAGTTGCTCCGGCAGTGATAGCTTTTATAATGGACACATTAAGCAATACTTACTTATTTATTAGTTTTGCTATAATTTCACTCTATTTTGTTGTTTTATTATTGCTCAAAAAGTGAGGATTGAATGCGCAGCAACCAAAATCCATTGAAATTAATCAATATAT
>NZ_JACFSB010000243.1:0-257 GCF_016100645.1 Bifidobacterium sp. M0353
TATATATCAAAAAAATTTATGGGATAAGAATAAAAAATTAATTATAAAACAAAAACAAATTGATCATATAAAGCCTTTATTAGAATACCTGCAAACAGATATTTTAAGTCTGGCACATACTGAAAAGCAACCTTTAATGGCATATCTGAAAACATCCGGTCTCTTTTCAAGTAAAAATTCTGCAGTTGTAGATGTAGGATATTCCGGGACAATTCAACAAGCATTAAATAAACTATCGATACAGCCAATTCATGGTT
>NZ_JACFSB010000244.1:0-257 GCF_016100645.1 Bifidobacterium sp. M0353
TTTAAGTTAATTAATGGTATTTAGAGGTACATTATGAGTCAATATTATGAAAAAATAGAAAGAGTTAAATACGAAGGAACACAAACTAATAATCCTTTTGCGTTCAGGCATTACAATCCAGAGCAGATAATTTTGGGAAAAACAATGGCTGAACACTTACGCTTTTCTATCTGTTATTGGCACACTTTTTGTTGGGCTGGCACCGACATGTTTGGTGCAAATTCATTTAATTATCCGTGGCAAAAAGGGGCTGATCC
>NZ_JACFSB010000245.1:0-257 GCF_016100645.1 Bifidobacterium sp. M0353
TAGGTTTTCCACCGATATCAACCAAAGGTTTTCGTGGCAGTCTAGTTGAGGCCAATCGTGTTGGAATAAGGATCAAAGCAGGCTTCATCAACAATTCTCTATAAAAAATATATATCAGTTTTTCTTTATGTTGTATTATTAATAATAAGCTTTTATTCTATAATCAATTTAATAATCATAGTTGTTATTCAAGAAACCAAAGAAAAATAAAATGGATAGTTTTGACTGGAACCGTATAGCTGCAGCTTGTGTCATAT
>NZ_JACFSB010000246.1:0-257 GCF_016100645.1 Bifidobacterium sp. M0353
GTGTCGTTGTGTCATCTCAACACAAAATTCATTGGTAACCATGGTAAAAATTTTACACTTTTTTTGACTAAAAATTTTCAACAATTTCCTCCATAACTATAACTGTTCGTCAAAATAGTTATGGAGGAAGAAGGTATGGGCTTGAGAATTTTTTCTAACTCCCCTGTATTTTTTTAAAAATATCAGGACGCAATTCTTCACGGGGGATACCTGTCATATGTTCAACCTCGACTACCCGCTTGGGTGGTACCTGTTTC
>NZ_JACFSB010000247.1:0-256 GCF_016100645.1 Bifidobacterium sp. M0353
TGGAAGCTTTCGGTATGCGTACCAAGTCGACTGCTGGTATGTTGCAAAATACCAGAATTGTGGCAAACAAGCTGGCTATGGCAGCTGATGCTACTGCCACTGACTTTAAGTCACTAGGTATAGGGATGAACTATGTTGGTACTTCTGCTAAAACAGCAGGTATCACATTAACTCAAACTGCTAGTGCAATGGGTGTGCTTTCTAACTCAGGTCTAGAAGCTCAACAAGCTGGTACTGGTTTGCGTAAGATTTTAAT
>NZ_JACFSB010000248.1:0-256 GCF_016100645.1 Bifidobacterium sp. M0353
TACTTTTTTATAAATAATATCAAATTTACTTAATGCACAAACTTCTGATACCATTTTAAATACTTTATAATATGAATCGTTAGCATTAAGGTTTCTTGATTCAGTATCAAGCACTATTGAACTTGAATGAAATGCTGGAGACAATAATACATCTACATTTATCCCTCTTTTTTTCATCTGTATTCCTGTATCATTTGCCCCTGTAAAATCATCTGCAACAATCAAATATTGGGTTGTCATTATATTTACTCCTATT
>NZ_JACFSB010000249.1:0-256 GCF_016100645.1 Bifidobacterium sp. M0353
GGCTGCTGAATTGATTCATCAGCTTGATTTACAGCGGGATGTGGCTGCTTTTATCGAAGGTAAAATACTGGAACAGCGGCAACGATATACCAAAGCGGCCGGTGAAGCCAGTCTGCTGGAAGCCAATGTAAAAACCACTCAGGGTGGTTTACGCGATATTCATACTTTATTGTGGCTGGCAAAAGTTCAGGGATTACCTCCTCAGATTCATCAGCTGATGAAAAATGCTATTCTGAACCGAACTGAAGCCAGGCTG
>NZ_JACFSB010000250.1:0-256 GCF_016100645.1 Bifidobacterium sp. M0353
TTGCGAGACGCGAAAAAATCCTTGTCTTAGTAATTTCATTGGTCTAGTTAAGTTCCATGCTAAAAATAGGCTGAATACTAAACCAACACAGATCCCCATTAACAAAATAGGGGTCGGCATATTAAATAAAGTTTTATTTTTGTTATTGCTGTGATCGGTTTTATCGTCTTTAAATGATACCGAATAGAGGGTGCCATCGGGCGCCACTGCCATCCGTTGATATACATAAGAGCTAGGTTCTAATTCATCTGTGATG
>NZ_JACFSB010000251.1:0-256 GCF_016100645.1 Bifidobacterium sp. M0353
TGGTAATTGGTGCAATTCGCCAGTTATTATCAACAGTTACATTAACTTGTCCATGCTTTTTAGTGTGATTAGTTATGTAAGCTGAAAGAATAACTCTTAAATCATCAGGTGAATTAAATTTAACATTTTTTCCACCGGTACCAGGAAATGCGCCGGTATAAGCACGATAGTTATTGGTAGCAATTAAAAATGCTTGATTTGGATCAATTGGTTTTTGTTGATAGGTTAAATTTACAATACGTTCTGATTCAGGGTT
>NZ_JACFSB010000252.1:0-256 GCF_016100645.1 Bifidobacterium sp. M0353
GAAATATAAATCTTATTTACCTGTCAGATTAAATAAAATTCTGGCTAAATTAATATGTAATTCTTTTTTCAAGCACTAAAATTCTATACAAACTTCTTTAGCCTGATAATGAAATAAATATTACTCTTTTACTTAATAGTTTATAAATTGATAAAATTTATTTCGACAGATACAATTACTAAATCAAAAAATATGCAATATAAAACACCATTATAAAAATGGTGTTTTATATGATTTCAATGTTTCTGTTTATGCT
>NZ_JACFSB010000253.1:0-255 GCF_016100645.1 Bifidobacterium sp. M0353
TTCGAGAACCTTTTAATGAAGAAAAACTTCGTAATGGTATAAAACGAGCTCTTGAAAAACGTCCGGTTAGTTTTGATGCAATTGAAGATGCTATTACGCGTATTAAATCAAAACTTAGAGCTACTGGCGAACGTGAAGTGCAGGCAAAATTAATTGGTGATTTTGTAATTGAAGAGCTTAGAAATCTTGATAAAGTTGCTTACATACGCTTTGCTTCTGTTTATTTCAGTTTTGATGATATTGAACAATTCAGTA
>NZ_JACFSB010000254.1:0-255 GCF_016100645.1 Bifidobacterium sp. M0353
TGAAATTATTTTCATTATTAGAGTTGGGAGATGCTGGTTATTCAAGCAATAAATTTAAGATATTTTTATATGCAGAAATTATAAAGATGGTCGATTTTAATATTCCAGAACATGTTGTTTGTCAGGATTTTTATGATCATATACATGATAAATGGAATGTCAAAGAGGTTGAGGACGCGATATTAACATATGATAAAAACATGCTGGTATTTGTTAATGAATATTTGTACGCTAAAAATAAAAATCTAAAATTTA
>NZ_JACFSB010000255.1:0-255 GCF_016100645.1 Bifidobacterium sp. M0353
AAAAATTTCTCTTTTTTTTTAGGCTAATTTGATCTAAAAGTAAAATTTTTTTAAAAAATTTCAATGTTATATTTAGTGTGATTGAAAAAGAATAACTATTTTAAGTTTGGAAAGGAGTAGAAAAGCAAGTTAAAAATTGTAAAAGTAATAAAAGATAGAAGGGATATATTAATGATTAGTTTATATCGTATTGATGATCGAATTATTCATGGACAAACCATGATCAAACTACTACCGCAGTATCCATGTGATGGC
>NZ_JACFSB010000256.1:0-255 GCF_016100645.1 Bifidobacterium sp. M0353
AATTGGCGATTGTTTGGTAGCTATCTATTTTTGCTTGATAATCAACCTGTTCACCAATTAATTGGCTTAATTCATTATGTCGCAGATGGATTAATTGCTTTAATTGCTCATGATAACTAAGAATATTATTGATATACATTTGAATCATATCTTGTTGTGATAATGGTATATTATCAATAGTAGTTAACCCATTTTTGAGTTGAATATCACGTGCTAACTGCTGATATTTAGTTTGCCAACTAATTAATAATTCCC
>NZ_JACFSB010000257.1:0-255 GCF_016100645.1 Bifidobacterium sp. M0353
TCAAGATCAGCTGACTCAACTTTACTGCTGTCTGCAGTTGAATAATGATTAGCTGCTGGAAAAATCTGCTGAAAATACTGCTTTAACTCTTTTTCATCCAGCTCAAGCAAACGGGCATATGAGCTCAGAAAGCCTTTGATGAATACAGCCTCAGGCAAACCTTTATAACTACCGCTTTCCATCGCCTCAATTTGTCTGGCTGGTAGTTTTAAGCGCTCAGCAACTTCACCGACAGACAGACCTCTGTGTTTTCGG
>NZ_JACFSB010000258.1:0-255 GCF_016100645.1 Bifidobacterium sp. M0353
GCAATGTTTGAGGCTGTTCATGGTTCCGCTCCAGATATAGCAGGTAAAAACTGCGCCAATCCTATCGCTGTGTTGAGAGCCGCAGCCTTAATGCTGAAACATGTTAAACGTGATGATCTTGCAAAAAGAATTGATAAGGCAATTCATAAGGTTGTTGTCGAGGATAAAATCAGAACCCGTGACCTGGGAGGTAATGTAACGACAAAAGAAATTACGGCGGCATTAAAACAAGCTGTAGCTTAATTTATCATAATC
>NZ_JACFSB010000259.1:0-255 GCF_016100645.1 Bifidobacterium sp. M0353
CGTCTATTAGTAATAGCTATTCCATATTGTTGGATGTTGTTGCTATTTTTATTACCGTTTTTGATTGTATTTCGAATCAGTTTTTCCGAAGTAGCGATAGCTGTGCCACCTTATACTGAACTGTTTAGCTATGAAGATGGCTTAGTTAATATTGTTTTAAATTTGGGTAATTATTTTAATCTACTTGAAGATACAATCTACCTAGATTCTTATTTACAATCATTAAAAGTTGCAGCAATTTCAACGTTGTTATGT
>NZ_JACFSB010000260.1:0-255 GCF_016100645.1 Bifidobacterium sp. M0353
TTGGACATGCCGGTTATAACTTTGAAAAACCCATAGGAAATATTATGTTACCTTCAATTCCTGCAAGTAATATTGTTACCGTCAATCCGGCGGTAATCGGTACAGGCGGTGATGCGCTGGACTTAAATACCGTTGTACTGTCAGACAGCAGCATTTACCCGATAAATCAGTATGCCAGTGCCGCCGATGTAGGCACTGTATACGGTTATAACAGTGAACAGTATAAGTTTGCTCAGTGTTATTTTGATGGTTATG
>NZ_JACFSB010000261.1:0-255 GCF_016100645.1 Bifidobacterium sp. M0353
GGACAATTCCAAGTCGTGATCGGTAACAGTGTTGCAGATGTGTTTAATGCCATCATGCAATTAACTAATCTTAATGAAAAACCGACCAACGATGTTCCATCCGCTGCACCTAAAGGTATTGTATCAAAACTGATTGATTTAGTTTCAAGTATCTTTATCCCTGCGCTAGTTGTACTTGTTGCTGGTGGTATTTTTAAAGGAATAGTAGCAATACTACAGGTTATGGAACTTGTTCAAGCCGGCTCACCAACCCTT
>NZ_JACFSB010000262.1:0-254 GCF_016100645.1 Bifidobacterium sp. M0353
TCATGATGTTGGTGCAGGTGGTTTATCTAACGCTTTTCCGGAGCTGGTCAACGATGCCGGCCGCGGGGCAATCTTTCAGTTACGCCGCATACCACTTGAAGAACACGGCCTTAATCCGTTGCAGATTTGGTGTAATGAAGCTCAGGAACGCTATGTTTTGGCAGTACAGCCTGAAAATCTGGAAATATTTCAGTCCATATGCCAGCGTGAACGTTGTCCGTTTGCTGTTGTCGGCACAGCTACTAATGATGGCC
>NZ_JACFSB010000263.1:0-254 GCF_016100645.1 Bifidobacterium sp. M0353
TTCCTGAGCACCAATCAGCTGACCGACTTTATTGCCTAATCGTACCGGTAAATCCCACCAGCCGGCTTTATTCCAGCTATTAATCAGATCGGTACCCCATTGCTGATTAATCACTGCCTGAGCATTTTCTGCAGCTTTTCTGGGTTTCGCACCCAAAGAGTTACCATCCAGATATATAACCCCTTGTGGTAATTCAAACTGATTTTTTAGGGGAGCCAGAATATCGGCGGCATCCCATTGCTGACATTGTTCTA
>NZ_JACFSB010000264.1:0-254 GCF_016100645.1 Bifidobacterium sp. M0353
TGGCTGGTTTCGGGGAGATAAAAACAGTATTAAGGACTTATGTCAAAAAATTTCTGATAAAGGTTTTACTGTTTTTGCACCTAACTATTCTCTTGCTCCACAGAATACTTTTCCAGCCGCACACCAAGACAGTATTAACTTTGTCAAATGGCTAATGCAAAGCGATTATGTAATTAATAAAAAAGTTGACATTACTCAAATTGGTGCCAGCAGTGGAGGCACAATGGCGCTAAATATTGCAGGCAAGTATGGTT
>NZ_JACFSB010000265.1:0-254 GCF_016100645.1 Bifidobacterium sp. M0353
GGTCAGGACTAGGGTATTGCTTTAAAAGCACCAAGAAATTAAGACCTGAACGCAGGCAATAATGGTAACGAATCTGGTGTTAAAAATATAGTTATCAGTTTAACCGTGACTTTAATTAAACATTTACATTATTTTTAATTAAACATCTTTCTTTCTTGTGTATAAATCTAATTTCTCAATCAACTATTGTTTTAGTTGGAATAATTAATATTCATTTAATCATTAAATTACGATAAATTTCATCTGATTAATTT
>NZ_JACFSB010000266.1:0-254 GCF_016100645.1 Bifidobacterium sp. M0353
TTATTCTTTTTTACTAACTTATTCATTTGGTCAACTATCATTTTGCGACGTTTTGTTGCATCAACAATTACAAATTGATCTTTTAAAGCGTCTTCATAGTCGCTGCTATTAGCCAAAACCACACTATCGCCCAGGAAACGATGACCTTCTGTCTTTCTTCCCGCCGTAATATCGAGGATTTTGACAGGTACTACTTCGTTACCATAAAGTGATACCAGCCAATGAATAGGACGAACAAATTCAAAATCATTAGA
>NZ_JACFSB010000267.1:0-254 GCF_016100645.1 Bifidobacterium sp. M0353
GGAATTAAAAATTATTAACCACATAAAAACCGCGAAAAAAATCTTACCACCAATTATTATTGGCTTAATTGTTTGGCAATATTATTTACCAGCACAATTAGCGGTAACTATTGTTACCATTTTATTTGCTTTGAGCTTACCCATTCAAGGAATATTATGGTTAGGCTATCGAGCTCAATCACCATTACCACTAAATTTGGTTGATGATTATAACCGTATTAAATTACAACTAATCGAAAAAAAAGTAATCAGTC
>NZ_JACFSB010000268.1:0-254 GCF_016100645.1 Bifidobacterium sp. M0353
GGTGTTTCCCACATGTTGCCATTTGTTATCGGTGGCGGTATCTTAATGGCAATTTCCTTTATTGTGGAAAACTATGCTGGTGGTCCAAAATCTCCTGCATTTATTTTCTTGAATAATGCTGGTAACATGGCCTTTGCTTTCATGGTACCAATTTTGTCAGGTTACATCGCTGAATCAATCGGTGACCTGCCCGCTTTAATGCCTGGTTTTGTCGGTGGTTTTATGGCTACGGTCTACAGTGGTGCCTACGGTGG
>NZ_JACFSB010000269.1:0-254 GCF_016100645.1 Bifidobacterium sp. M0353
GGCTTGGCTCTTCTATGTGCTTTTACCTTTGCCAATCTGATAGAAGGTACCGGCTACGAATGGATTTTACCCTATATTGATCCGGTTATTCTGGCGCTCATCGCGCTCATCATGTTACCAATGCCGGTTAGAACTGTTTTACGCGCCATGCGCGATATACTGATGATCACGCCGGTTGATCTTGATGAACATGTCAATAATGTTGTCGATGCCATTGTAGAAAAATATGGTTTTGTCGGTTCCCAGAATTATCT
>NZ_JACFSB010000270.1:0-254 GCF_016100645.1 Bifidobacterium sp. M0353
TGATTTAAATTGTGTGACAAACAGGTTTAGCTTACTTAATAATCATTAGTAATAACTATCCGATAGTCATGTTTATTTTACCCGATCAAATGGGTTATGTAAATATAAATTAGCAAATACTGCGTAACGCTTTCAGAAAAAGTTTTTTTAATTTTCAAATCATCATCTTTTAATTTTGTCTATCAAAGCATATAATTACTTTTATCATTCAATTTAAGTAAGGTAAAAATATGAAAAGACAACTCAACTTTTTC
>NZ_JACFSB010000271.1:0-253 GCF_016100645.1 Bifidobacterium sp. M0353
ATTCTGATGATTAAACAAATTTGTGGTAGTACATTAAATTGAAGTAATGCAAAAATATCAATTTGTTTAAAGCAATATAGCCAATTTTCCGTATTAATTTGTATTGCTTGATTTTTCTGAATTTCTTCATTTACAACTGTATAATTAGTAGCTACTGCTATTGAATTTTTATTTTGATTTAAAAATGTAACTGTTTCTTTAAGAAAATCTCGATGCCATGCATCATCATCATCATGTATAACCAAAAATTCTT
>NZ_JACFSB010000272.1:0-253 GCF_016100645.1 Bifidobacterium sp. M0353
GATTATGCAAAATAAATTGTGGATTAGCATCTTCTTTTGCTTGAATAACGGTTTGCCAAATTAACGACAGTTGCTTTTGACTTGGCATGCCGATATGTTGCTCTCTAAACCACATTCGCAATATTGCATTACGTTTGTATTCAGAATAATCACGTAGTGGTTGAATATTAAGTTGTTTGGCATTGCCAATAATTTGCTTAAATTCTGCCGATAAAAGCTCATGGATTAATGCTTCTTGCTGTTGACATAACTC
>NZ_JACFSB010000273.1:0-253 GCF_016100645.1 Bifidobacterium sp. M0353
TATTTTTTGCTACAATTGTATTTAAATAAGTTAAATCGCTTAATATTAAACAGTGAAATTTATTCCACTGTTTGCAATTTGCTGGTACTACAGATAAGTTTGGCTTTTATGGCTTGGTTTTTATCATTTGAATAATCCGCCCAGCAACTTTTCATCGATGGATCGATTTTTTTTACTAATTGGACTTCATCGCCATTATAGCTACAACTAACGTAGTTTCCATTTTCATCATAGGCTGAATTGATTTGCCAAG
>NZ_JACFSB010000274.1:0-253 GCF_016100645.1 Bifidobacterium sp. M0353
GTTTGGTTAGCGAGAAGAGCCAGTAAAAGACGCAGTTACGGCAATGTCTGATGCAATATGGACAATTGGTTTCTTCTCTGAATGGCGGGAGTATGAAAAGTATGGCTGAAGCGCAAAATGATCCCCTGCTGCCGGGATACTCGTTTAATGCCCATCTGGTGGCGGGTTTAACGCCGATTGAGGCCAACGGTTATCTCGATTTTTTTATCGACCGACCGCTGGGAATGAAAGGTTATATTCTCAATCTCACCAT
>NZ_JACFSB010000275.1:0-253 GCF_016100645.1 Bifidobacterium sp. M0353
GGTAATTGTAAATAAGGCGAATATAGAACAGGTACTTTGCCGATGCTAAATACTGCATTCCAGGCTTCAAGCAATTGTTCTTCGTTATCATGAATTATTGTAGTACCTTTAATATTCCAAGTACTATCATCTACTGGACAGGAAGTAAAACTACCATTTTTTAGAATGATATAGCGGTTTTTTTCTAGCTTCATTTCATCGGCTTTACCACGCCCAAGCCGATCAACTAAATGATACTCACTGGGATGCATAT
>NZ_JACFSB010000276.1:0-253 GCF_016100645.1 Bifidobacterium sp. M0353
TACGGCCAGATCAAGTTAAGTTAACTATTGATAAACCATCTTATAAAGTTGGCGATATAGCCAGAGTGAATGTGCAGGCACCAGTTGCTGGCTCCGGTTATATCTCTTTAGAAAGCAATAGTGGTACCATTTGGAAAAAATCAATAACTATTGATAAAAATGGTTTAGATGTTGATATACCAATTGAAAATTGGGGACGACATGATATTTATATTAATACTATGATAATTCGTCCATCGACAGATGCTGCTGT
>NZ_JACFSB010000277.1:0-252 GCF_016100645.1 Bifidobacterium sp. M0353
AGAATAAAAATAAACTTTTTTTTAAATAAATAATAAATTTATAATCAATAAATTATAAAAACAAAATTGAAAATTTTTTTCAAATACTTCTAATTATTAGTTAAATAACTAACAATATACTGCTATAAAAGCAGATTAATTACCCATTTGATAATAATTTATAATGAATTTTAGTTGTTATTTTTTCTCTGAAAAAAACTATTTTTATCAACCTCACCAATCATTGGTGGAGTGATTATTTGTTTTTAGATT
>NZ_JACFSB010000278.1:0-252 GCF_016100645.1 Bifidobacterium sp. M0353
TGTAACATTAAAAGATATCGAATTAATCGGCCAAATCATTTACAGAGGAGGCTTTTTATAAACTCTTTAATTACAACCTCAATATCAATAATAAATGCTTTCATCAGATATTAAGTCGAGTGCCAGAAATGTGCATTTGACTTAATATATAAATATAAGATTCTAAAAATATTAACAAGTAAATTTTTATAATTTACTAATAAATTGAAAATTTCAACATTTATATACCATACACTCTAAAATACAGGAATT
>NZ_JACFSB010000279.1:0-252 GCF_016100645.1 Bifidobacterium sp. M0353
ATCAATACTACCTACATACCGTAATACTTTTCCTTCTTTGGCTGCTTTTTCTGATTTTTCTTTAAATTCAGCATCTAGTTGTGGTAATTTTGACATAAACTCATCGATATTACCTTGAGAATATTCCGCAGGCAGAACTGATTCAACTTTAATTTGATCTAATTCCAGTTGTAATCCTGATTCTCTGGCTAAAATCAACAATTTTCTGGCTACATCTGTCCCTGATAAGTCATCACGAGGATCTGGTTCGGT
>NZ_JACFSB010000280.1:0-252 GCF_016100645.1 Bifidobacterium sp. M0353
TTCTTCCAGACCGGCTTTTCGTTCCGGACCTTTGGCAATACCGACTATCGGAATATGAATACCCAGCTCCTGCCATACATCCAGAGCCATATGCACCTGACCTTTACCTCCGTCTATGAGCACCAGATCCGGCCACGCACCGATACTGTCATCATTATCTGCCAGTCGTCCGTAGCGACGGGTTAATACTTCGCGCATGGCGGCATAATCATCACCGGCCTTTGCGGTTGTAATATTATAGCGACGATATTT
>NZ_JACFSB010000281.1:0-252 GCF_016100645.1 Bifidobacterium sp. M0353
GATTAAAACCTTTGTCAAAACTGATTGAAAGTCATCTAAACCGTTACTTTATTGAAAATAAAGGTCAACCAATTTCAAATTTACATGAAAAAATTATAATGGAAGTTGAGCGACCATTGATTGAAATGGCCCTTGTGGAAGCTGAGGGTAATCAAATAAAAACGGCTTCGATGCTGGGAATAAATCGAAATACATTACGTAAAAAAATGAAAATGTTTAATCTTCTCGAATTGAGTAAAAAACATAAAGGCT
>NZ_JACFSB010000282.1:0-252 GCF_016100645.1 Bifidobacterium sp. M0353
TATGGCAGTTTTATCCTTCTTATCTCCCAAGCTCATATACGCATCAAAATTTGGGTCACGTTGATTGACCCAGTCACCAAACTCATCAGGCTCGATATCATTCCAGCCATTCGCATCAGTGATGCCTTTAATACTTCCCAGCTCTTGGATGATTTCCAGCTTTTGGGCTTGTGAAAGGTAATCACCGATATCATGGAAATGGATTTGACCAAACTGTTTTGCATTTGGGTTCTTAACCAAAATAGATACAGC
>NZ_JACFSB010000283.1:0-251 GCF_016100645.1 Bifidobacterium sp. M0353
TCGCATGAGCTGTCCATGCTAACGCTAAACCATACGTAAGTAGCTTTTCTCGCTTTGGATAGATATTAAATTGATGTAACAAAGTTAGAATCTGTTGCAATCCACACCAAATTGGTAGCGAAATCATTAAGCACAAAAATAATTTACCTAATTCAGTATTGGCTAACTTTAAAATATATGAACGCGTTATTGCGTCACCAAAAGGAATGATAAACGCAACAATGATTAATACCACTGGTGCGAAAATAGCT
>NZ_JACFSB010000284.1:0-251 GCF_016100645.1 Bifidobacterium sp. M0353
TAGCGTGTCCAGAATTCTGGACCTCGCATAACATGTTGCAAAGCAATGCTAGTAGCTCGGGCAGAAGCATAACGATAGGTTAAAATGGAAATAAATATCCAACGTATATAACGCCAGACATAAATCCATAAAGAACAATCTGAATATATCAAAGCCAAAGCAAAATTGGCCCTTACGCTTAAATATCGGGGTAAGGGGCCATCCTTGTAACGGAAATCCTCTCCAAAAACACATATGCCATTCACAGTAAT
>NZ_JACFSB010000285.1:0-251 GCF_016100645.1 Bifidobacterium sp. M0353
TTACAAATTATTGCTCCGCATTTAGCTGTATAATGTTTTTATGGCAAATTGCTCCGGTTAAGGTCATTCGGGTACAACAAATTTTATATCTGCTTTTATAAAGATGATAATTATGAAAAAAATTTTGTTTTCGACTTTATTGGCTTCATATGCAGGTTTGGTATTGGCACAAGGTATTGCTGCTAATCATGCATGGGCACGGTTCAGTGTGCCGGGAATGTCTTCCAGTGGTGTATTTATGGATTTGGATA
>NZ_JACFSB010000286.1:0-251 GCF_016100645.1 Bifidobacterium sp. M0353
CTGCATTTGCAAATATTGTTTTTGCTGTTTGGGATTAACATAATATTTCTGTAACAATGGCTGAAAATGCCATAATTTTTTTAAACCTTTTGCACAGATACCAAAGTTTTCTTCTTGAAAGTGAACTTTATTTGTTAGCGGCTCAAGCAAAACGTTATATTTTAGCCGAATAATCTTTTTAAAAGGATCAATCTCTAAATAATAATCTTGCCAAAAATTGTTTCTGCGAAAGAAAATAAGCTGAGATTTTT
>NZ_JACFSB010000287.1:0-251 GCF_016100645.1 Bifidobacterium sp. M0353
TTTGTGATAATTAAAAAACTTTTTAACTTTAATAAGCAATAACTTGTAATAAGAAACCTTGGTCTCCAGCACATGCACTTTCAGGAATAGATACTTGCTGCCAATTCACGTGCTCAGGTGCACCTTCAACTTTTTCAATACTTGTACCAATAAACGCATAGCTATCTTCACCGTCGATATTACTGCCATTTACTGTTGATTTGATTCCTCGAATCTTATAACGTGCATTTTTACCCATACTCACATTAAAC
>NZ_JACFSB010000288.1:0-251 GCF_016100645.1 Bifidobacterium sp. M0353
TATTTCCAGCTGTGTTTATGAGCACGGAGAATATCTGCCATTAGATGCAGCGCGGCGGGAACAATTGCTGGCTTTAGCTGAAAGCTATAATAAGGAAGGTTTCCGGGTACTGGCGATTGGTAAAAAATACATTAGTACTGAAGCTCAGAAAGCACAATATGCAGTTGCTGATGAAACTGAGCTTACTCTGTGCGGCTTTCTGACTTTTCTAGATCCGCCGAAAGACAGTGCTGCACAGGCTATTGCTGCGC
>NZ_JACFSB010000289.1:0-251 GCF_016100645.1 Bifidobacterium sp. M0353
GATCATGGTGAAGGAATGGGATTAAAACATTTAGATGTGTTAATGAAGACCGGTAAAGCATTAGGCAAAATGGTACATGTCCATGTTGACCAGTTTAACTCATCAGATGAAATCGAAACCGAGCAACTTACTGATAAAACCATTGAGCATGGTATGCATGGTCGCGTGGTGGCTATTCATAGTATTTCAATTACCGCTCATAGTTTGGAATATCGTCAAAAACTCTACCAAAAAATGAAAGAAGCTAAAAT
>NZ_JACFSB010000290.1:0-251 GCF_016100645.1 Bifidobacterium sp. M0353
TCCCCACAAACTCATTGTCATGAATGATAATATCAAAAGAGCGGCAAACATCAAATCTGTTTGAAAACGGTTGTTGGCGTTTTGCATTAAATATCCCAAACCGGAAGACGCGCCGACCCATTCTCCAATGACCGCACCAATGGGAGCGATAGCTGCTGCGATTTTCAAACCTGACGAAAAAGCGGGTAAAGCAGCAGGAATACGTACAAATAAAAGTTGTCGTAAGGCAGATGTATTCATGGTTTTGCTTA
>NZ_JACFSB010000291.1:0-250 GCF_016100645.1 Bifidobacterium sp. M0353
CTCAGCAGTTTGATTTGGCAATAAAAATTGCCCACAAAAATGGTCATGCCATTGCTATTGGTCATCCTCATCCACAAACTGTGAATGTCTTACGTACAAAATTAGCTAATTTACCTGATGATATTGAATTAGTAAAAGTTAGTCAGTTGATTACATCACTTCCAACTAAAACTAAACTTAAACCGACATTTAAAGATATATTTGAAAAATATAAAAAACGATTAACAGATCTATCAAATGTTAATCCTAT
>NZ_JACFSB010000292.1:0-250 GCF_016100645.1 Bifidobacterium sp. M0353
CAGACAGATCATGATATTGAAATCATGAATCCTGATCTTGTGATTTGCACACTTGATGATGGAATAAAGTTGGGTATGGAATTTACCGTTGAAATGGGTAAAGGTTATGTGCCTGCCTCTACTAACCGTCAGGAGGATGCTCCGATTGGGATGATTCCAATTGACGCGATATATTCACCTGTTCGTCGTGTTTCCTATAAAGTTGAGCCAACCCGTGTTGGTCAGGTAACAGATTATGACAAGCTGTTAT
>NZ_JACFSB010000293.1:0-250 GCF_016100645.1 Bifidobacterium sp. M0353
TATCGCAAGGTTTTCTTCCATAACTGACTTTTCTATTCTGAAAAGAAAGAGTTATATCATAATTCATGGTTATAGGTATTTAAAACTCTTAATAAAAATATCATATTTTTTCTAATAAAGTACATAAGTTATTGTTAATTTATTAATTAAATTTCAAATTGTGGATATTTATTTAATTTGAATTTATTAATAATAAATATAAATGCAGTATATATGAAATCGTGTTTGATAAAAATTAGCAATATGATTA
>NZ_JACFSB010000294.1:0-250 GCF_016100645.1 Bifidobacterium sp. M0353
GATTAGTATCATAATGAACACGATAGGTTGTTTTATATTTAATCTTATTCCATATTGCTAAAAATAACGGGTCTGCCTGAAAATTTTTTTTATAAATAACCTTTGTTCTTTGTGCCCTATCTTTAATCCGGCCTTGAAAATTAACGCCACAATCTTCTTCAATCTCACTTTGTAAAGCTTTTGCGAAATCATCATAAGATTCATTGGCAATAACCGTCAGACGATTAATATTTTTATCCCGTATTCTTTT
>NZ_JACFSB010000295.1:0-250 GCF_016100645.1 Bifidobacterium sp. M0353
TGGATACTAAAAATAAAACAGATCAAGAGTGTGTTGATTATGTGATAAAAAGGATCAAAGATTTGGCTCAAGAGGTAGGTATTCCTAAATCCTTAAAAGAAATTAGTGTTGATAATCCAGATTTTGAATTATTGGCTGAAAATTCGATGAAAGATGCTTGTGCCGGAGCAAATCCAGTATTTTTTGATAAACAAAAACTGATTGAGTTATTTAAAAAAATAGCGTAGCAGTTAATTTATCCAATGAGTCA
>NZ_JACFSB010000296.1:0-249 GCF_016100645.1 Bifidobacterium sp. M0353
AGACCATGCTTTACCGGGCTTAGCATATGATTTGCGGCCGGGTGCTTTTACCAGACTGTTAACGCACGTATAAGTATCAGGATTAGCCTCACATTGAGTAAGTTGTGAAAAATCTGATTTCGGATCAGTGTAATCTTCGTTCCAGTTCACACCAGAAGTATGTTGAAGCAGTTGACGAATTGTCACGTGCTCCCATGCTGTTCCCCGCACATCAGGATTATATTTCACTATCTCATCATTCAGCGATTT
>NZ_JACFSB010000297.1:0-249 GCF_016100645.1 Bifidobacterium sp. M0353
TATTATCCATATATGGGAATGGCATTGATTTTGCTTTTGGTTGCTTTTGGAATTTATCGTTCGACTTTACCAGAAATCAACAATGAAGATGATGGCCAGCAAAAAGGAAATAGTGGAGGAATTCCTACCTCTCCTCGTTTATGGTTTGGTGTTTTGTGTATCTTTACCTATGTAGGTATGGAAGTTTTGGCTGGAAGTGCCATCGGTACTTATGGATCAGATTTTCATATTTCTCTCGATATTACCAAG
>NZ_JACFSB010000298.1:0-249 GCF_016100645.1 Bifidobacterium sp. M0353
GCCAGAGAGGGGAAGGCCTGCTGACGCAGCGCTTCGTAGAGGACGATGGCGGCGGCGTTGGACAGGTTCAGTGAGCGGATGTGCTCTGACTGCGGAATTCGCAGACATTGCTTTGTTTAATTCTGAGTCAATGCTTGTGGCAGACAGTATAACAAATTAAATTGTTATCAGATCCCAGATTGGATTAGATAGAAAAATGTGCCAATTATTAGCACTTATTCATTAATATATCATACCAAAATTATCATT
>NZ_JACFSB010000299.1:0-249 GCF_016100645.1 Bifidobacterium sp. M0353
TCAAGTACGACTTTATCATTGCGTATCCTAAATCTAACCAAAGATACTTTTAATTCTAAACGAATAATATTTTCTATTTTATCAATTGTTTGTAGATGATTAATATAAATTTTAACACCTGTTTCAATGCGACTAGATAAACAAGGTGATGCAGGAATATCTTTTAAATCATGAAGTTGAAAATAATTAGCTATTTTCCTTATCATTGCTTTATCAATGTTTAGTTCAACATAGGGTTGTCTTACATTT
>NZ_JACFSB010000300.1:0-248 GCF_016100645.1 Bifidobacterium sp. M0353
TTTGTTTTTATTTTCATAATCATAAATACGGACATCAGTTTTATTTATGTTGTGCCTGTGTAAACTTTGCCTGTTTCAGTGGTTTCACTGGTGGAGTAATAGCTGCTAAAGAAGTGGTAATTAAGCTATTAATTTGATTTATCAGGTAAAAATATAACAAATATGTATGAGAAAAGGCGGTTTCATACTGATGACTTTCATTGCAGGAATTTTTGATTTCAGCTAATTTTATTTATATTCTTGGTAAG
>NZ_JACFSB010000301.1:0-248 GCF_016100645.1 Bifidobacterium sp. M0353
TAAGGAAATCAGATTTCTGTAAGCAGAATTTGAAGCTGTATGAAGTGCTTATTTCAGTACTTCATGTAAACGTTCTTCATCAAGGCTTTTTTCCCAGCGCGCAACCACAATAGTGGCACAGGCATTACCTACCAGATTAGTCAGAGCACGACACTCAGACATGAATCGGTCAATACCCAGAATCAGTGCCATTCCTTCCACCGGTACAGAAGGTACTACCGATAAGGTTGCAGCCAGAGTGATAAATC
>NZ_JACFSB010000302.1:0-248 GCF_016100645.1 Bifidobacterium sp. M0353
TGGGTAATGGGAAGAAGTTGGCTGAAATAAAATGCTTCAGCAAGCAACTGAACACTGCAGGGCTGTGGAGATGTCACCTAATAGAATGGGTCTTGTCTGATTTTTGAGTTTGCAGGGGCACAAAGAGTAGCTGTAATCTCAGAGTTACACTCATAACGTCATCATAAATAAATTGAGGGAATAGTTTCAAATTCATTAGTGTTGATTTATGTGTCTACTTAAGGAAGTATGTGTTAACTTACATGCAG
>NZ_JACFSB010000303.1:0-248 GCF_016100645.1 Bifidobacterium sp. M0353
CGCTTAACACTCGGTAACTGGATATTAATCTGTAATAATGACCAATATCCGACAATTGAAGTACCTAAAGCTCACTTTGAAAAATACAATATTGTCGGTCGAGTTGTGCAAGTTATCAAAGATGTCTTTTAAGACATTTATTAGTAATCTAAAGTTTTTCAATATATAATTTATTACATGAGGAAAGTATAAAAAACCCCTTTCCTCAAAATGTTACTCTTTTCATAACAACAGTTTAATAGGTATAT
>NZ_JACFSB010000304.1:0-248 GCF_016100645.1 Bifidobacterium sp. M0353
TATGGGGGAAGTGAAAACCGGAACCGATGGTTTACTGATACATTGTCTGATGCGTTCGCTTCTGGAAACACCTAAAGATGAATTCAGTTTGCGTCTGGCTGCATTAGCGCGAATGGCCGGGGCAAATCTGGAGTTAACAGCAGATTATCCGGGCTGGGCACCGAATGCAGACTCTTCTTTACTGAAACTAACCAGCACTATTTTTGCCCGTCACTATGGTAAACAGCCACCGTTGCAGATTATTCATG
>NZ_JACFSB010000305.1:0-248 GCF_016100645.1 Bifidobacterium sp. M0353
AGGTACAGCTGAGCATCCATACAGCCAGCCCTAAAGCCATTAGTCATATGGTACTGGAGGGAGAAGTTGATTTTGCCATTGGTATGGAAATGGAAAGTGAGCATCCTGAATTACGCAAATTGAGCTGTAAAGCCTGGAATCGCAGTATCGTAGTTCCTGATAATCATCCTCTGCTTGATTTAAAGCGGCCATTACGGCTCGAAGACATAGCAGCTTATCCGCTCATCACTTATGATATTGCTTTCGCT
>NZ_JACFSB010000004.1:0-5292 GCF_016100645.1 Bifidobacterium sp. M0353
AGATACCCCAACACCACACTCTGACCAACACACAACCAAACCCACACACAGAACCTAAAACAACGCGTTTAGTTCCTATAGGCCCTGATGCCGGAGAGACCGTTCTGTATCAGCATAGAGGCTAGATTGGCTGAGCTCTGATAAGGATGCGAAGGGTAAGGAATACGAGCGGTGTCCATCTCAGTTACACCCCTTTAGATAAAAAAGTGCCGCCCTAGTGTGCATATCATATAAATATGATAGAGGCAGTGGCGGCTTCTAACAAGCTTTAATATACTCGGGATATCAGTTAGAAAGCTTCATCAAGATAAAGCTTCACAATATAAACACATTTCTTATCGGATGGTCTTTCTTCTATCATGAGCTACTGCAGATCACCCTTCAATCGGCAAACATAAAACTGGTCGGCTCGGCCGGGGTTGTGGTCATCGGCGGCTGCGCCTTGATGTCTGGCCGCCGCTGTCGCACGCCTGCGGCGTGCTGCTGAAGGGGTTGGGAATGTGGTGTTTGTGCCGCCCCCTTCCATTCTGGCCCGGGCCGCTGCGACTCAAGCCCCGAGCGTCTCCGCCCACACCCCGCTCCGGCCGAGGGGGCCGAACAGCATGCCCCCTCGGCCTCCGGGGGAGTGTTCGGATCCACGCGGGGGCTTGACTCTCCGCTATACCCGGGCCGCCATTCCAGGCGTCGGCACAAACAGTCCCGGCACCAAGGAAAGGAACACCCATGAACACCACAACCACAGTGACCATGCTGCCCATCGACGCCATCAGGCCCAACGACGCCAACCCCCGAAGCGAGATAGGAGACGTGTCGGAGCTGGCCATGAGCATCGCGTCCCAAGGCATACAGCAGGCCCTGGTCGTCACACCGGCGAACCAGGAGGGGCGGCACACCCTGGTCATCGGACACCGGCGGCTGGCGGCCGCCGAGCAGGCCGGCCTTGCAACCGTGCCCTGTATCATCACCGACATGGACGAGCAGACCCAGGCGGAGGTGATGCTGGTAGAGAACATACACCGTGACCAGCTCACCGCCCTGGACGAGGCACGCGGATACGCCCACCTCCTGGACCTTGGCGAAGACGTGGACCAGATGGCCAAAGCCACTGGCCGCAGCCGCAGCACCGTGCAGCGACGGCTCAAAATATCGTCCATCGACGACGAGAAAATACTCGCGCTGCCATCCCAGCTGAGCTTCGAGGAATTGGAGACGATAGCCGACTTCCGCGACGACGAAGGCCTGCAAGACCAGCTCATCAAAGCCGCAGGCACCAACAACTGGAACATGACACTGCACCAGGTCCAGGCCAAACGGTCGCTGGACAAGTGGATCGAACAGGCCCAGGAAGCCATCAAGCAGGCCGGGCTGCCCATCGTGCCGCTGACACCATCACAATCCTGGTCTGACCCGGAAGGTTGGCGCACCATCGCCCGATTCTCCCCGGATACCGACCCCGACCCCAAGCAGGCCCTCGACACATGGCTGGAGGAATGGGAAGGCGACAAACCCACGGCCGCCGGACTGCTCGACCGTGGCGGACAGTGGCGCGTCAAAATCACCCTGCTGGAGCCATACACCCAACAGGACCAGGAGGACGAACGCCGGCAAAGAGAGGATGACCTGGCCAGGTGGCAAGCCGAACAAGAAGCCGAAATCGCACCGGCCAAGCAACTGGACACGGCAAGCCACGACCTGCGGCTGGCCTACACGCAACGGCTCATGTCCCTCAAACGCCCCGCCAAAAACCAGTCCCAGGCCCTGTCCATGCTGGTCATCGCCCAAGCGAGCCAACGCACCTGGTGGGTCAGCCGGGACCAGGTGCGGGACACATGGCGCGCCATCGTCCAGGACCAGGAAGCCGAGCTGGCGCAAAAGGCCGACCTTGACGAGAGTCGCCGCACCCAGACGGCCTTCGCCCTGTGCCACGCCATCATGGAGACACAGATCAACCACGAGACCTGGCGCAGCCAAGACGACATAGACGGCCTGCTCAAACCCCTCTACCGTGCCCTCCAAACCGCAGGCTACGCCATCAGCGACGAAGAGCAATCCGGTCTCGACGGCGACCTGGTGCCCCGACCTGAAGAGGAAGACAACGAAGGGAACGAAGATGAAACAGACGACGGCGACCAGGAGGAGGACACCAAAGAGTGAATGAACCCCGCAGCCGGCCCCGCCACCAAGCGGGGCCGGCTGCCGGCGGCGGCGCAGCGATGCCTCGCGCCACCCCACGGGGTGGAATCGGCATCGTCGAACGCCCCGCGTTCGGACAGCCAGACCGCAACGCGAGGAACGCACGACTGGTTTGTATGTGCAATTTGTACTACACTCATGGTCATGGAGATCGAGATAGAGCAATCAGCCCGCAAGCACGGCTGCGCCGACGACGAAATCAGGCACGCGGTCTTCCACTCCATAGGCCACGAACAAATCGAGGGCTACGGCGACGAGATGACGGTGGTCTTCGTCGGCCAGCCACACCCCGGGGCCCTACCCGACAACCTGCTCGAAGTCATCGTCAGCAAATGGCAGGACGGCCAGCTCCACGCCTTCCACGCCATGCCGCTGACCAGCCGGTGGCAACATCTCAGATACCAATAGACACAACCAACAAGGAGCCAGACCATGACCAACACACAGACACCCGCCGACAGGGCAGCACACGCCGAAGCACTCGACCGCATGGCCGACGCCGGCCAATTCACACCCATCGAAGGCACCCGGGTATACCGGGGCTACGACGCCGGCCCCCTGACCGACGACGACCTGCTCTCCATCTTCGCCGGCCGCCCCCGCGACGAACTCAAACAACCCACCAGCAAAACCTGGCAGGTACGCACCACCCCGGCCCTGGACCAATGGGCCGAAGCCGCCGTCAAAACAGAAGGCACCAACCTATCGGCACTGATCCGCCAAGCCACCGCCGAATACCTGGCACACCACTACCCAGGACTCCGAAGCCAGATGGCCTGACCCATCAGGGCAACATCATCAAGGGACCCCTCAACGGGGTCCCTTTTTCCATGCTCGGCTCGGCCGGGGTTGTGGTCATCGGCGGCTGCGCCTTGATGTCTGGCCGCCGCTGTCGCACGCCTGCGGCGTGCTGCTGAAGGGGTTGGGAATGTGGTGTTTGTGCCGCCCCCTTCCATTCTGGCCCGGGCCGCTGCGACTCAAGCCCCGAGCGTCTCCGCCCACACCCCGCTCCGGCCGAGGGGGCCGAACAGCATGCCCCCTCGGCCTCCGGGGGAGTGTTCGGATCCACGCGGGGGCTTGACTCTCCGCTATACCCGGGCCGCCATTCCAGGCGTCGGCACAAACAGTCCCGGCACCAAGGAAAGGAACACCCATGAACACCACAACCAGCCTCCAGGACGACGTCAAGCAACTGAGCCAGGACCCCCAACTCATGCTCACCGCAGGCCGACAGGCCCTCGACAGCATCATGCGCATACTCGACGGCACCCACCAGCCCGAAGCCATAGGACACGACCGGCTCACCCGCATGGCCGCGCTGATAGAAACCTCACTGCCGCACCGCGACGCGCTCCTGGTCGCCGCCATCAACCCCGACACCACCCGAGACGACCTGACCACCATCACCGAACAACCCCACGACCCCGCCGCCGTCAAACTCATCTTCACCAGCCTCACCACCTGCTTCGAAGGCCGGACCCCCGTCAACCAGGAACGCGCCGACAGAGCCTACAACCTCTTCGACCAGCTCACCGCCGCCGTCGGCCCCACCCCACACCTCAGCGCCTCCAGAGCCTACCTGGCCTGGGCCGCCCGCGACCCCGACCAAGCCAGCTCATACATGGTCCAAGCCCTCACCCTCGACCGAACCAACAACCTCGCAGCGCTCATCGCCCTGGCCCTCAGTAAGAACATCAACCCCACCGACGACTAACACCACACACAACCAAACCGAAGAGGTCTCCTCCCAAACCAAGGAGGAGACCTCTCCGCGTCCGATGCGTTTCTCCCGCCCCATAAAAGGGGCACTCGAATCCGCTTCATTCCCTAGGAATGATCGTTGTTTAGATTAATCATGCTTGTCTGCAGCATCAACGGCATGAATGACGAGTAGGGAGATGAGAATGGTGAGAACCTCAGTTAT
Organism: Bifidobacterium sp. M0353; assembly: GCF_016100645.1. NCBI lineage: Bacteria > Bacillati > Actinomycetota > Actinomycetes > Bifidobacteriales > Bifidobacteriaceae > Bifidobacterium > Bifidobacterium sp. M0353. Next base: position 4,118 of record NZ_JACFSB010000004.1, read on the forward strand.
CAAAGATGAGAGCGCCATGGCTTCCCACCTGCTGAAGGCCAAGGCCATCAACCCCATGAGAAACACAAAACTCACAACTTCGCTAACAAGCTTCTTCAAGACCTTGTGACTGCTCATGCTAAACAACACATCCACCAACGCATCAGTTATGTAGGTACCAAAGAACCACAACAGAAAGATAACGATGGTACCCAAAACCCCACGCCACCCATGCACCCAGGAACGAACGCCACCGAAAGGGAGCAAGCGATAAGTGACACCAATGCCGACCGCAAAAGGAAAGACAAAACCCAACAACACAGTTCCGAAAAAACCAACACCGGTAATCGCATCCGAAACCGTTACATGGTCTGATCGTCCACGGTCACTCATCGCTCACCCCTCTCTCCATGAATCAGAGGAACAAATCAACCCATGTCGCCGTGTATTCAGCAATATCGTAAGGGATGCCCAGCTGCATCAAACCTGAGACGATAGCGGCATGAGTCCAGACGCCGGTGGCTTCCAGGAAGTCTGCAATCCGACCGGCCCACGGAGCAATCTTGGCAGGAAGCTTGGAACCTCCCCAGCGCAGAAGCTTAATGACAGCTTTCTTGGCGATCGTCGTAGCCCAATTCCTCGATTGGAAGCCATTACCGGCAGTGCCATCATGCATCGAGAATGCATACTCGGTCAGGATGCCAGCACCTTCATAATCACCGTTTTCCCATGCGGTATCCGCTATCTCCAGCACATCCCTCGGAGTCAGCGAATCGGTGACTTGACTCACGATAGATGTCGAAGCGGTATCCACAGGCTCTGCAGCCATCGCCTGACTGGGAACCATGGCGACTCCCATAGACAGCGCAAGTGGAACAGCAACGCTGGCGAGCAACCTACTTTTGATAGTGTTCAGAGCTTTCATCATAAGCCCCTTTCCGTTTGTTGAGTCAATTCATCCTTGATAACCAATAACGAAGTCAGCGGTGTCAGCCATGGCACCTCTGACAACCCAGCTAAAACTGGAATACTGCACTGATAGATAGGCCTAACTATCATTCTTGAGTTATTACATCAACGGTGACAGTAGCACCACCGTTACACCATCATAGGGCTATAGGAACTAAACGCGTTGTTTATGTTGGGGGTTTGGCCTTGTGGCTGTAAGCGTGTTGGGTGGTTGTTAATAGGTCGGG
>NZ_JACFSB010000306.1:0-247 GCF_016100645.1 Bifidobacterium sp. M0353
GTTATAATACATTTTTTGAACGTCATCAATACTATCAATATTGACACCATATACTTTGCCTTCAGTATCTTTAAATTTAATATTGCTCATTTTGCATCCCTCTCTAAACAATGATTTCTTTACTTTTTTACTGGCAAATCAATGTATTTGAGTAAATTCGTATTAGAATTTATCTTTATTCCATTTTCAAAATCAAAATCTATATTATCTCCAGTTTCTGGTAAATACTTTTGAGCATCTTTAAAGC
>NZ_JACFSB010000307.1:0-247 GCF_016100645.1 Bifidobacterium sp. M0353
TACAAGTCATTTGAAATATTGATTACTTATTAAAAAAATACAGTGAAAATTAATATTATAGTGGGTGAAATTATTGTCAAAATAACTTTGAATACGTTACTTTTAAACATTAAGTTCCCTATTGTTAGCGAATGATTATAAGTCAGTTAGAAGTGATCTTAAGATGCCTCAAGGTCTTATGCCCAATTATTTAAAAATCTTTTGCCACCAGTGTTCATTTTTTCGAACTGGCTCTTTTAGTTCATTA
>NZ_JACFSB010000308.1:0-247 GCF_016100645.1 Bifidobacterium sp. M0353
CTCTCCGGTAAAAAATAAAAAAGTGAAACGGAATAATTTTTCGCCAGAGATCTAAAGTCGTTTATAAGTTACAAAGACCAATAAGTCATTTAAAAGATGATTTATTGGTCTTTTATTTTATGCAAGATTATTTCTTTCGCTTAATTAAATAGTAGTTCTGCTATTTTTGATAAATATTGAGCATCAATTTGATCAAATCTGTCAAAGTCATTGCTGTCAAGGTCAAGAACAGCGACAAGTTTTTTAT
>NZ_JACFSB010000309.1:0-247 GCF_016100645.1 Bifidobacterium sp. M0353
CTCATGCCAGATCTTTGCAGTCGCAGGAATGCTTCCCAAATTCGTAAGGTCGTCTTTATTAACTACAATTAGATTGTTAGGTCCCTTAGCTAAATTATTGAAACTGTCCAAACTCTGATTTTTAAAGTAGCCGTCACTTGCTTTAGCCAGACTGGCTTGCAATTGATCTATCCGATATGCTTCAGCTTCAGCTTCTGTTTTGACAGCTTCAGCTTTAGCCTTAGCCGTTGCAATTAAAGCATCATTT
>NZ_JACFSB010000310.1:0-247 GCF_016100645.1 Bifidobacterium sp. M0353
GCAGTGATTTAATTGGATTTTGATAAAAGCACAGATTATCCGGTACGCGGATAATGTCATTTTCAACTGTATAATTAATATTTTTTTGGTTTAATATTTCGATAAAATTTTTCATTAATTTAGTATGTTAATCATACTGGTAAGGTTTATTGACCATAACTGTAAATATTCAGATTCAATTTATTTAGATCAGCATTAACTGATAAATAATTGAAATTAACATTATATACAGTTTCAGTATACATTG
>NZ_JACFSB010000311.1:0-247 GCF_016100645.1 Bifidobacterium sp. M0353
TATATTTTGACAGATATCTATTAATTACTGATAAGGCATTATCTATATTTTCTTTTGCAATGAGATCCGCATGTATAGAAAGTGTTTCAATTATTGCAGAACTTTCCTCATCTAGGCAACCAAGTGACTGTAAAGTGGTAAGCTTTATTTTTGCTTCATCAATTTTATAATCCCTTAAATCATTGAGAATTTGTGTGACATTTTTTTGGATACTTTTAGGAGCAATTTCTTGATAAATATTTAAATT
>NZ_JACFSB010000312.1:0-247 GCF_016100645.1 Bifidobacterium sp. M0353
GATAAATTGGTTTTCCACCAAGTTTGAACAATTCTCTAGCAACATAAGAACGAGCCATAGGTATCACTTCTACGGGAAGAGGAAATTTGCCAAGGACATCGACAACTTTAGATTCATCAACGATACAAACAAATTGTTTAGCTAAAGCTGATACAATTTTTTCACGAGTTAACGCGGCTCCGCCTCCTTTAATCATTTGCATATGATGATTAATTTCATCGGCTCCATCGACATATATATCTAAACT
>NZ_JACFSB010000313.1:0-247 GCF_016100645.1 Bifidobacterium sp. M0353
TTGGGCAGGTACAACTGGCTGGTAAGCTAACCGTTGATGAGGGTGCAGAACAGGCACTGAAAACACAGCACTCCAGTCTGCTGGCTATCGGTTGTGTTGCTGTCAGTGGTCATTTTGATCGTGGCGCATTAGTGGCAGTATGTAATCAGACCGGTAAAGAAATTGCCCGCGGACTGGTTAATTATAATGACCATGAAATTGGGCGTTTATTGCGGCAGCCGTCTCAGGCTATAGAAGAATTATTGGG
>NZ_JACFSB010000314.1:0-246 GCF_016100645.1 Bifidobacterium sp. M0353
GCCCTGCTCCTTTAATAAATCAGATTGCCGGTTGCAGATTAGTCCGGCGTGCTGAGCGGGCTGAGTCCGGGTAAGTCGGCAAAGCTGCGTTCGCGCACAATCTGGCAGAAATTATCCAGATAGCTTTTATTACTGTCTGTTTCGCGCATGGCGGCATACAATTCACTTTGCAGCGGTATATCGCCAATCTGCCGTGCTACTACATAGCCTTTTTCCAGATACGGCATAACCGTCCAGTAAGGCAAG
>NZ_JACFSB010000315.1:0-246 GCF_016100645.1 Bifidobacterium sp. M0353
GGTGACTGGGAAAGTGATTCTTACATTTTTCATAAAGGTCATGGGCAAGACATTATAGAAGATAAGGGCTACGATCAGTTGCCATTCTTATCCCAGAGCAATCAGCTCAAATTTACAGAGGCTAAAAGCACTGATGTAGTATTCAAACGTGACGGAGAAGATTTATTAGTTTATGCATACAAAAATGATGACTGTGTCAGACTAAAAGATTATTTTAAAGATGCTTTCCATCGGGCATTTATCTTT
>NZ_JACFSB010000316.1:0-246 GCF_016100645.1 Bifidobacterium sp. M0353
TCTTAATTGTTTTATCAAAACCGCCTTCATGGCGGTTTTGTTTATCCACAAAATATTTTAAAATGATTGCCGGCTAGTTATGCTAGCTTTTTAAGTAATTAAATAACGAAATAGTGAGACTTCATATGGTAACCCCTTTCTATAAACGTATCCTTCTCAAACTTAGTGGTGAAGCGCTGCAAGGTGATGAAGGTTTTGGTATTGATCCAACCGTTCTTGATCGTATGGCTCAAGAAATTAAAGAAC
>NZ_JACFSB010000317.1:0-246 GCF_016100645.1 Bifidobacterium sp. M0353
AAGTGAACAGGCCCTGTTCATGGGTTCCATGATTTTTTGTGATTCAGAAATGGTTGCGCATGGAATTACTCGACGTAGACTGCCCGCCAATAATAAAATTATTTGCACCCTGAACCATCCCGATACAGTCAAGATTGCCCAAGATATAAAAAACACGCGTTCCGCTGCTGCCATCCATTTATGGGGGGACACCCTGAAACAGGCGGTTGTGGTCATTGGTAATGCACCAACAGCCTTGTTTCATTT
>NZ_JACFSB010000318.1:0-246 GCF_016100645.1 Bifidobacterium sp. M0353
TAATTGCCTTTTGTTGTATTGCCCGCCATATACGCACGGGAATACGGGCATGATCCGACATTTCCCACCACAAATCAGGAGGAATCAGCTTTTTATAACGTGCATAAGGATCAGAACCGATAGAGGGTATATTCAAAACAGAACTATTCACTTTAACTTCTGCATAGGCTATATTACAATGTTGGGTCAGGAAATAAATTCCGATCAGAAAAAAATAGCAAACTTTATGTAAATAGACAGAACTTA
>NZ_JACFSB010000319.1:0-245 GCF_016100645.1 Bifidobacterium sp. M0353
TTATTTGTAATATAATTAAGATTTAAAACAAAATATTACATAATTGCACCGGGCTGCCATGGGACGAATTCAAGTGAGCCGTATCCAAATTTTTCACTTTTAGTCTTTTCACCAGAAGCAACAGCTAATATTGTTTCAAATATTCGCTTACCTGCTTGCTCTAATGTTTCTTGTCCATCAGCTACATCACCACAATTAATATCCATATCTTCCTCTTGACGACGCCATAGAAAGTTGTTGGATGC
>NZ_JACFSB010000320.1:0-245 GCF_016100645.1 Bifidobacterium sp. M0353
TTCTTCGATGCGTGTAGCCATCAACCAGATTAAAGAAGGTCTGGCACAGGCAGCTGTATCAGCCGGCAATACCGGAGCACTGATGGCAACTGCCCGCTTTGTATTGAAAACCATTGACGGTGTTGATCGTCCGGCAATTGCTAAATTCCTGCCCGGCCGCAATAATCATATGACACTGGTGCTGGATCTGGGTGCCAATGTCGATTGCAGCAGCACCCAGCTTTTGCAGTTTGCTATTGTTGGTA
>NZ_JACFSB010000321.1:0-245 GCF_016100645.1 Bifidobacterium sp. M0353
CTGTTTTAGATGATTACGTACTGAAGCTAAATGATCGGCAATAGCCTTAGTTCTAATATCATCATCATCGCTGTTAAAATAACGTTCATAGGCAACTAAAGTAACTTTTGAATCAATGACAACATCACCGCCTTGAGGTAAATGAACAATTACATCTGGTTGTAATCGTTGATTATTTTCATTGGTTAAATTAACCTGAGTGTGATATTCATGTCCTAAGCGGAGTCCTGAGTTATCCAAAATTT
>NZ_JACFSB010000322.1:0-244 GCF_016100645.1 Bifidobacterium sp. M0353
GTTGGGCTTTGAAAAAGCTTGTAATAAATTAAAAAATAATTAAATTTTTGAGGGAAACCATCTTAAATGATTAAGATGGTTTTTTAGGTTTTTATCTGTTTTTTAATAATTTATTGTTTTTCTTCAATAACAGTTGCCTTTTTAATATAAACCGGCTCAACAGGTACATTTTGATGAGGTCCTACACGGTGAGTTGTTACATTTACAATCTTATCAACAATATCCATTCCTTTAATCACTTTAC
>NZ_JACFSB010000323.1:0-244 GCF_016100645.1 Bifidobacterium sp. M0353
CTAAATACATAAAAAGGCGCACAGATGCGTGCGCCTTGAGTTAATTAAAATTAACGGTTCTCAACCCAGCTGTCGGAATGAACAATATTGCCATCCTTGTAAGCCCAGGTGATTTTTTCGTAACGCAATTCCACTTCTTCAAGATGGTTATAGCGTTCTTTACTGGTTTCTTTAATGTTGTGCATTTTAGGACGCACAGCCACTACTTTCACATTTTCTAGCAGGGTGTTGAAATATTCTTTCT
>NZ_JACFSB010000324.1:0-244 GCF_016100645.1 Bifidobacterium sp. M0353
TTTGCTTATAGTATTGCCACATTTTGTAATAGGTATGATGCTTATCAATTAGCTGCTCATGCGTTCCTTTTTCAACAATTCGACCTTTATCTAATACCACAATTTGATTTGCATCTTTTATTGTTGATAAACGATGAGCAATCATAATAACGGTTTTACCCTGCATCAAAACTTTCAAGGCAAGCTGAATTTTGTATTCATTTTCAGGATCAGCAAAAGAAGTGGCTTCATCAAGAATTAAAAT
>NZ_JACFSB010000325.1:0-244 GCF_016100645.1 Bifidobacterium sp. M0353
TTCTGCCGAACAGCAAAAAATGGCTCAGGAACGCTGTGAAGGCCTGGATGTCACCATTTTGCTGCAAGATTATCGTGACCTGAACGACCAGTTTGATCGTATTGTTTCTGTGGGGATGTTCGAGCACGTCGGACCGAAAAATTACGATACCTATTTTGCGGTGGTGGATCGTAATTTGAAACCGGAAGGCATATTCCTGCTCCATACTATCGGTTCGAAAAAAACCGATCTGAATGTTGATCCC
>NZ_JACFSB010000326.1:0-244 GCF_016100645.1 Bifidobacterium sp. M0353
CGACCGCCAGCTGGTATGGCAAAACCAGCAATGGCAGCTGATTCCTTTGTAGCAATAATTAACCCTTAGTATGAGCAGGTAAAACCATATGGCAAAAAACGTCGTTGTTGTCGGCACCCAGTGGGGTGATGAAGGCAAAGGTAAAATTGTAGACTGGCTGACTGAACGTGCCTCCGGCGTGGTACGTTATCAGGGCGGACATAATGCAGGGCATACTCTGGTGGTCAATGGCAAAAAAACTGTT
>NZ_JACFSB010000327.1:0-244 GCF_016100645.1 Bifidobacterium sp. M0353
TGAACTTCCGCTTCATGCACAACCAAGGAGGAAGGTTATACAAACAAAGAGCATGCCAAGGCGATGCGATGGCACAGAGAAGACCGTAAGAAAGACGGAAAGTTGAGAGTACCCGCTGACGGGTCGCAGTGGAGAAAAATCGAAAGAAAGTATGGGAAGGGGTTTGCAGATGACGCAAGGAGCGTATGGTTTGGTCTAAGCGCAGATGGCATTAATTCTTTTGGGAAGCAGAGCAGCAACCATA
>NZ_JACFSB010000328.1:0-244 GCF_016100645.1 Bifidobacterium sp. M0353
TGAAAATTTACGATAACCAGACTTAATAAAACCTTCAGGTCCAGCCACAACCATTGCCCCATATGCATTGGTACCCATTATGTGACTATTATCGTAAATCTCAATTCTTTTCGGAATATCAGACAGATGAAAAATATCACGAACCTGTTCTAATAATTTTGTTTGTGATGCAGTTTCAGCCAATTTTCGATCAAGCGCCATATGGGCATTATGTACCGCATGATCAACAACTGCCCTTTTCTCC
>NZ_JACFSB010000329.1:0-244 GCF_016100645.1 Bifidobacterium sp. M0353
ATATCACTTAAAGATAATCATGATGCCATCATGGGTGTGTCTTTTGATTACTTCGGCGGAGATGATGCAGCAGAAGTAATTGTTAAAAATATACCGGTTAAGCAGATAATTAATGCAGATGGCGAAAAAATACTGGTAACCACAGTATTTGATTTGATGTGTGCCAATTATGGTATTGACCGTGGTTTTGGCGGTGATGGTGTTACCGATGATTATCTGGCTGATGTGCCTTATACACCATTGT
>NZ_JACFSB010000330.1:0-243 GCF_016100645.1 Bifidobacterium sp. M0353
GTCCGGATTGCGCGCATGGACAAGCTCTCCTTCCTTATTTATCTGTTATTATGTCTTTTTATACCTGTCTAAAACCGGTAACACCACTACCTTAATACAACAGCCTCTCATTCTCAACAACTATATTCAGATATTGCCGGCAACAACAATAAACTGTGATAAAGTATTACAAACTCGAACCGGTATGTACCGGTAAAATGCTTATATCAATAAATGTATATAAGCATAGTGATGAACCAGTCT
>NZ_JACFSB010000331.1:0-243 GCF_016100645.1 Bifidobacterium sp. M0353
GATATCCGCTGATTCAATATTTAATCCCGTAGCCTGGTTTGCATTTACTACACTGATACCGGTATTACGGGTTGCTGTTACGGATGTCTTATTGTGGATTGTAGTTGCGCCTGTACCATTATTGGTTGCATATATGCCATTATCAGCACCTGATATAGCATGAGTATTAATAGTCAGGTCTTTTGTATTATTGCCATTATTAACAAAGATTCCGTTACCAGATGTAGCGGAAATATTACCTTC
>NZ_JACFSB010000332.1:0-243 GCF_016100645.1 Bifidobacterium sp. M0353
TCGAACCTACGACCGAGCGATTAACAGTCGCTTGCTCTACCAACTGAGCTATTCGGGATCATTTGGTAGACTTTGTATACCTAATTTAAAATTAATGGTAAAGTGTTTTTTTATATAAAATCCAATTTTTTTCATTTTCTAGAATTTGCTCTATGACCCCTTTTTCAAATAAAACAAAAAAATCTTTTAATCGCCGTAATTTACTGATTGGACTAGGGGCAATAGGCTCTTTAACAGGAATGG
>NZ_JACFSB010000333.1:0-242 GCF_016100645.1 Bifidobacterium sp. M0353
TTTCCTTAAAGTATGAATAGTATGCATATACAGATAAATCCGCTATTTATGTTTTATCAGAAAATACTGCCGGTAATAACAGCTCATTTATTTTTAACCTGCATTCCGGCTAAAGAAACCCAAATTTGTTACAACAAATATCCGGTTAGTTGTAATGACCGGCAAAATACCACAGACTACAGTCAAACCAGAACAGATTAACAAATATTTTGCCATCCTTTATTCCCATCTGACCGGAATAT
>NZ_JACFSB010000334.1:0-242 GCF_016100645.1 Bifidobacterium sp. M0353
TAGAGCTCTAATTTTAAAACCGAAAGTGATAATTCTTGATGAAGCTTTAGCTGCATTAGATATTTCAATGCGTTCACAAATTGTTAATTTAATGTTGTCATTACAAGAAGAGCAACAGATATCTTATGTTTATGTCACACAAGATATCGGTATGATGAAACATATTAGTGACCAAATTATTGTTATGCATAATGGTGAAGTGGTCGAATATGGTAATACTGCCGAAGTTTTAGCTTCGCCAC
>NZ_JACFSB010000005.1:0-2196 GCF_016100645.1 Bifidobacterium sp. M0353
TGACCATTGACCGCCATGACGTCTTCCAGGTGGCCGGCAGGGCCTACAAGTATGTGGACGGGGACAGGAAGATTCCTGAGACCAAAGGCACCCTGGTCCATATAACCTGGCCCGGCAAGACCAATAGCAGCACTGATGTCGCAGTGGGGGATCAGGGTTCGTGGCAGGCAACTCCGCCTGAGGGCGTCAATCAGGGGCAGTTCTCTGCTCAGGTGCTTTCGGATGATGCCGAGGGCTCTGACGCGCAGGGCAGGTTCCAGGGCGGGAACCAGTCAGCCTCGGTGTCGCATGAGCTGGACTTCCGGCCTTCGACCTCCTCCCTGCCGCTTACCGGGGGATGGCCGCTTTCCGTGCTCAGGATCCTGCTGCTGATAGCCCTAGGCCTGGTGGGCTTCGTGGCCTGCCTGAGGAACAGGCAGGAAAGCCGGCACTGACCTCGGTCGTATAAGACAGGGCCCGCCCTCATCCTTCCAATTTCATGGAGATGAGCGCGGGCCCTGTTTTTTTAATTCCCGTGTTGCTGCCGTTGCCAAGGCAGTGTTCGCCCCCAATCCAGACCGGTCGGAAGACGACAACATTTTGCCTCTCGCAGCTGTGTACTGGCCCTGCCGTGGTCAAGAACTTGAACGGACGCAAAACACCCCACCTGAATCCCAGATTATGCCCTTGATTTCTGTAGCCTTGGAAAGGCAAAGAAAATTTATATGCATTGTTGTGCTCTATGTGCAGTTGCCTTAATTGGGGGTAGGTCAAAAGCAGACTTGATTTGTTCTGGAGCATGATTTCATTGTGGTTTGGGGGGTATTGTATTGAAGCGTTTGCAAGAACGGGGCGCTAAGGGTTCACAAGGTGTGAACCGTCCGATAATTGCCGTTCTGGTAACCCTTCTGGCGACGCTGGCCATGGTTGTTCCGCTGGGGCTGAGCGCGCTTTCGGCCGGTCAGGCCAATGCCATCGATGGGCAGGACGAGACGGCCAGCAGGAAGCCGCTGCTCTATAGGATGTTGGGCTACAACAACAAGATTGATTCCTATCAGGATGAGCTGCGCATGGACTTCATCCTGCGGGTAAAACACAACGAGTTTGACCCTTCTTGCGCCGACGCCACTTCTGGTGCCGATACCAAGGGCAATTGCAATCTGGCCTTTGTCTATCAGTACAAGGGGTCAGATGACACTTCCTTTTATCGCAGAATAAAGTATCTGAACACCATAGCCTCAGCATCATCCTCGGATCAGCCCTGGTCCGGAGCCTACAAGTGGGCGCAAAATCAAGATGAGTATTTCACCGTGCACACCATAATAAACTCCGGTTTATATGACTATCTGACCATTTCCATTGAGGGTGATCTGGCGCTGAAGAATTCTGCTGATGCGTCATATTACCAACCTGGTGGTGCCAACGAGCCGGTGAATATCTACGCAGTCGTTGGTAAACAGGACGATGCACTGTCCTGCCTGCGCCCTAGCAACTCGTGGAGTTGGTCTAGCGGAATCGATAATTGTCGCAATTTTGACCCTGACACCATGATCAATGCGCCGGACAGGGTATCCAACATTACTTCAACTTTAGCGGCGAACGACAAGAACTTCACCCTATATATGCAAGAATGCCTTGGCACGGGTGCTGATCTTCAGTGCAGCGGCCCGTATTCTTGGGTTGGTTGGAACAGCAACCCAAATCTCTACGGAGGCAATCAGGCTAACTGGGGCATGGTAACCGATTACGGTTTTCCTGACTACAAGAGCAATGCTACTGGGCCAATCGCCGGCACTGATCCGGGCACAGCTCCGGCACGGTCGTTCTTCGTGTACTGGCTCAATGTGCGCGGCAGTACCAAAGCTAACCCTGATGGCATATGTTCTGAGACCAATTCCTACTATTACCAGTGGGTGGCTCTGAAGGATAGCGAGTGGGTGCCAGTTAATGAGCTGACCCCTGAGCCGGTCCTGGTGACAGGCCAGCAGCCGTCCCCCAATACGGCGACTACCACGACCAGCAAGGCGGCCCAAGTCAGTAAGTATTCGGCTTTCAACTTGCCCAAACAGCCGGATAATCCCAATGAGATGTTTGCCACTGACAAGAACGGCCAGCCCATGCCTGCCCAGAAGGCTGATGGCGGGATTGATTTCAAGGAGGCCAAGGAGAAGCAGGATCTTGACGGCTATTTCAAGATGGTCACCTGGCCTGTCACCA
>NZ_JACFSB010000335.1:0-242 GCF_016100645.1 Bifidobacterium sp. M0353
GCAACCAGTAACTACGGCCATAACCATTGCAGCAATTAACAACATTTTTTTCATACCGTACTCCTTCAACAAAGATAAATATTAACAAATTCAATCAGAACTACATGCTTATCATGCACTTGCTGGATTAAAACTGCAAGTTATTCACTTTATATCTGTCGCACATCGGTAAAATGTCCGGTAATGGCAGCAGCCGCTGCCATGGCCGGACTAACCAGATGAGTACGTCCGCCGTTGCCCTG
>NZ_JACFSB010000336.1:0-242 GCF_016100645.1 Bifidobacterium sp. M0353
CATGCCAGTGGTACAATGGAAAAGACATGCGGCAAGCTGATACGTTCACGTTTAGGAATTTCCGGTTGCTGCATACGGGTTAGCCCTACCGGTAACGTGGCGGCAATCACCAGAATAGCAGCCAGTGTAAAAATGTTATTACTGGTCATATTCAGACTTAGCAGCAGAACGCTGGTTGCTGACGACATGTAATATACTACTTCGTACAGAGCCAGAATCTTGGCGCGGTTCTGAGGAACGCT
>NZ_JACFSB010000337.1:0-242 GCF_016100645.1 Bifidobacterium sp. M0353
TGCTCCGTCAGCCAGAGCCTGAGCGTTATTACCCACGGCAATCGCTTCAGTACCACCAACGGTTATATTATTACCCAGAGCCATACCATTATCTGAGCTGACAATGGAGTTATTACCGATTATAGTGGCACCAGTTCCTGTACTGGCTGAGTTGGCCGCACCCACTGTATTACTGTTACCAATAATATGTACACCATCAATCGCATTATTGATAGTATTGCTGTTACCAAATACGGTTGTAT
>NZ_JACFSB010000338.1:0-242 GCF_016100645.1 Bifidobacterium sp. M0353
GGATTTTTTCAAAACAATGGAAACCAGATTACAATCAGTAAAATTGAACGTCAGCAAAATACCTGTTTGGATCCCCAGGTTAATGCGCAGGATGAATTTTTCTTTGACAAGTTAAAATTGGTTAAATCAGTTTCCATTGGTGGAAAATATCTAAGGTTGCTTGATGAAAATAATAAGATATTAATAACCGCAAAATATTTTAAATAATGATAACAAAAGGATGAATGGGTGATTATTTATTC
>NZ_JACFSB010000339.1:0-242 GCF_016100645.1 Bifidobacterium sp. M0353
TACGTAATAAACAGGGGCAGCACAGTCGTGCTCTGGCCTTATTACTGGCTGCGCACAGTGCTGATCAGATGGATGACAGTACAACACGAGACCGTTATTTAGATGAAATTGCAAAGTTGCCGGAAAAACAGCAGCTTTCCCGCTATTTGCTTCTGGCTCAATCAGCTTTATCACAGCACAATAATCAGCAAGCCAGAAGTGCACTGGAAGCAGCAGCCAAAATCAATCCGAATTTAACCCAG
>NZ_JACFSB010000340.1:0-242 GCF_016100645.1 Bifidobacterium sp. M0353
GAATTCCACGTAGTTCTGATGTGTTGTTATCATTATCCAAGGCATTAAAAAAATTTGGAAATAATCTTCGATTATAATTTTCTAAAAATTCTTTCAATCTTCACAAGATTAAATTTTGAAAAACTTGTTGAATTAAATCCTTATTTAAAAGGCAGATATCTGGATGAAAAAAATCCTTGCCTTTTTTTAATTGAGCGATTGGTGATTTTTGCCATGATATAATTTTTTTATCATGATCTATC
>NZ_JACFSB010000341.1:0-242 GCF_016100645.1 Bifidobacterium sp. M0353
TAGCTATTTAAATAACCAAAAATTACCAAAATAATAAATCATGCCGTAAGAATTAATCGGAAGAATAGGCAATAAAAATATTATCTATTCAACCTTTTTAATATTAAGTTATCAACGTTAAACACTGTTAAAAACGTAGATATCAATTATTTTATAAATATTGCCATAACCATTATTTAGGCAAAAATACTTAATCCTGATTGAACAACCTTAGTATGATGATTAATTTTTTGTTGAATTGG
>NZ_JACFSB010000342.1:0-241 GCF_016100645.1 Bifidobacterium sp. M0353
TAACCGGTCCTACTGGTTCCGGTAAGTCAACTACACTGGCAGCAATGATCGACTACATCAATAATAATGATGCCGGTCATATTCTAACAATTGAAGACCCGATTGAGTTTGTACATCAAAGTAAAAAATCGTTGGTAAACCAGCGTGAACTGCATCAGCATACTCATAGTTTCGCCAATGCCCTGCGTTCGGCACTGCGTGAAGATCCGGATGTGATTCTGGTAGGCGAAATGCGTGACCC
>NZ_JACFSB010000343.1:0-241 GCF_016100645.1 Bifidobacterium sp. M0353
GTAAGCTTGCTTTAAGTTTGCGTATTTGGGCTGGATTATTACCAACCAGCGAGGTGGTTTTTGCTTTGGTATATAATAAAACAGTGAGTAGTAATACCAACACCATAAAGATAAAAGTAAACAAGTTGACATGCGCTAAAATAAAAATCACCAAATCCATCATCCACTGTTGCGGTGAGATAAATCGTCTGACAATTAATATTTGTAGTAGATTAATGGCGTTTTGAATGGTAAAGATAAT
>NZ_JACFSB010000344.1:0-241 GCF_016100645.1 Bifidobacterium sp. M0353
TCAAATCGAAGATAAACTGTATAGCTGGGAACAGGAAGTCGAGAGCAATGCCATAGAAGTACACGTGCATCATTTACGTAAAAAAATCAGCACAACTATTATTCGTACCCGGCGCGGACTGGGCTATCAGCTCGGAGAGGCACCTTGAAGCCAACCACCGCTATTAGTCGGCGCTTAATTATCTATCTTGGTATCACCCTGCCACTTCTGTGGATTCTGACAGCCATCATTAGCGCAGTGG
>NZ_JACFSB010000345.1:0-241 GCF_016100645.1 Bifidobacterium sp. M0353
TCTCATCCAAAATTTGGATTGATGATTGTGCTAATCTTGGTTAATTATCATCAATCGCTTTTTTTATTTTTCAATATTGCTAAATTACATAGTTCAATTACATAGTTCAATTACATAGTTCAATTACATAGTTCAATAATAAAACTAATCTAAATCACTCGGTGAAAATGACCAAGGCAACAATTCTCCAACAGTGGTTTCTTGGATTTTACCGTGCATATTAGTTAAAATAACCGGCATA
>NZ_JACFSB010000346.1:0-240 GCF_016100645.1 Bifidobacterium sp. M0353
TTAGCAGCAAAATTAGCATTAGTTATAGATGATTTTGGTTATCGCCAGCACAATGAAGAACAGATTATTTCATTTTCTCCTAACATCACTATTGCCGTTCTACCTCATTCGCCTAATGCTAGACGGATTGCGACTATTGCCCATCAACATGGTAATGATGTTATTATTCACTTACCCATGGCCCCTTTGGGAAAACAACCTTTAGAGAAAGATACTCTATTTCCCTATATGAGTGAGTTA
>NZ_JACFSB010000347.1:0-240 GCF_016100645.1 Bifidobacterium sp. M0353
TTCGGTTCACTGTTGAGTTTTGAATTAGCTTGCGCTGCCGATGATATGCCTAAATTCCTAGATGCGTTGAATATTTTTACCTTAGCGCAATCACTTGGTGGCGTAGAAAGTTTAATATGTCATCCAGCTACAATGACCCATTCAGGAATTAGTGCTGAAGCACGCAAAACAGCGGGTATATCCGATCAATTATTACGTATTTCTGTGGGTCTCGAGGATATCAATGATCTGATTGGTGAT
>NZ_JACFSB010000348.1:0-240 GCF_016100645.1 Bifidobacterium sp. M0353
CTTAGAGTTGTTAAATAGATTGTAGTCCCCTCAATGATCTTAAATTTATTATTTGAGTTGCAGTCTTCCTCTCACTCCAGGTAGCTATAATGCTATAACATGTTTAAGCCAGCTCAAAGCTGGCTTTAATTTTGATTAATAAGCAGTTTTTTGGCAACCGGCAAAACATAAAGGCTGCCATTTTTATAAAAATTTATTCAAAAATATCGATTTTAAATGATTTTCAACAATAATCTTGTT
>NZ_JACFSB010000349.1:0-240 GCF_016100645.1 Bifidobacterium sp. M0353
TGATGAAATATTGTTATAAGATGAGCGAACTTGGTTAATCACACTACGATTAGTACTTTCAAGTTTTTCACTAAAACTGACAAAATTATGTTGTGCTTGTTGCACTTGTGATACGGTCGCCCCACCAGAGAAAAGCGGTAAACTTACACTCACACCAACTCTATTATCCCCTGAATATTTTTTGCCAGCGGTATGACGTTGATAATTGGTGTTACCATAGCTATCAGATTTATTTAAGTT
>NZ_JACFSB010000350.1:0-240 GCF_016100645.1 Bifidobacterium sp. M0353
TTTTGAGAGACTTTCAACTAACTACTTTTTTTCTGATTTTTATTTAGGTGATAAAGTCGCTAATGGTGAATTTGTTCATTATCCATCGGAAAAATGGTTTGCAATTCCTGATGATAATAGTTTACCCAAAGGTTTATTATCGCAAAAGTTACTTAATTTTTATGATCCTGAACACGAATTAACGGCAACAGATCTAATTGATTTACAGTCTAGTAATAGTGAAAGGGGTATTTGTGCTCT
>NZ_JACFSB010000351.1:0-240 GCF_016100645.1 Bifidobacterium sp. M0353
ACCAGTTAGATTTGTAATCAAAGCACGGGTTACACCAATAAAATCGACTCCGCCATGATCATAAAAACGTTTATCTTCAGCGGCTACCACTGCATCTTTCAGCACCTGAGGAAAGTCATTGATTCTTGTAAAAGCACGTTTTTCCTCTCCAAACTGCCCCAGCAGTTTATTATCTGCCGAATAAATTGTAAGCGGCAGTTTGGGTTGATAATGCGTCACTGCTTCCAGAGAAGGCAGCTT
>NZ_JACFSB010000352.1:0-239 GCF_016100645.1 Bifidobacterium sp. M0353
TGAGTGGTAAAAAAAGGAATATTTGTGTCATCATCTATAGGATGACTGGCCATATCTGCCAAGGCTGTGTAAACCGGATTGGCAAGGGAAAAAGTTGGATGTGCCGTAAAAATTGCGGCAAATTTGGTAGTTTCAACTAATTTCTTGAAATTTTCAAAACTTGCTTCCTTATTTTTTTCGTTTGCGTAATCGGATTGCTGGATTAATTTTTTTAAGACGGTTTCGATACGTTGCCGAAT
>NZ_JACFSB010000353.1:0-239 GCF_016100645.1 Bifidobacterium sp. M0353
TAGCACTACTTTCTGGAGCTTACTTGTTATCAGCAATAGCCTTTATCTTCTTAATTCCAGAAACCAAAGGCAAAGCATTAGAGTAATTACATAAAAAACAGGGCTTAAAGCCCTGTTTTGCTAATAAAAATACTAATTATTTTTAACTATTTTGCATCACAATCAGCTGGTTTTAAGTGTATACTAAATACCATTTCATCTTTAATATAATAATTGTGAATCGCACCCTCGGGAAAAGC
>NZ_JACFSB010000354.1:0-239 GCF_016100645.1 Bifidobacterium sp. M0353
TCAGTATACTCATAGTACTGGCATGCGGATTTCTGTGGTATCAGAATCAATTCTGGTTTCGCAAGCAAAGTGCAGTAAGTCTATACAATATACCTAAATCCCAGCGCATCATTCTCGTAGCAGGCGATGATATATCTGATTGGATAGAATCTTCTGAACGCTGGAGACTGTTGCGTGATTCAATGTGGATCAGGGTCGAAGACTGTGCGCAGTTAATCAGTATTTATCAGAATCTGGAT
>NZ_JACFSB010000355.1:0-239 GCF_016100645.1 Bifidobacterium sp. M0353
TGAGATTATCTTTACAATAACAAGGCTTTTGCTCATTTTTTCATTAAAAAGCACTATGTTAAATATTTGTCTGAACTCTATAAACAATTCACTTTCTGCATGCTTTGCTGCTGATATTTCAGGCAATCTTGTTGCAATTGTGGTATTACTGCCACGGCCTTAGGCTGCTGTTTAAATCTGCTTATAAAACCAGGAACAAGTACAGGATAATAATGACTTACATGGCTGAACCACTCTTT
>NZ_JACFSB010000356.1:0-239 GCF_016100645.1 Bifidobacterium sp. M0353
ATTGAATCTTAGTGGCTATGACCGGCAGCTAACCCGGTTACACGCTTGGCAATTTGCTGCTGATACTGGTGCCCGTATGATTGAGCGTTATTTTGGCAGTCAGGATTTACGTGCTTTCGGTTTACAACCGGGAGTGCATGATGCAGCAATCGGTGCTGCGGGTGCTTTGCTGAACTATGTGCAGCAAACCCAAATGCAGTTACCTAAACATTTAGACAGCCTGTCACTGGAACAGGAAT
>NZ_JACFSB010000357.1:0-238 GCF_016100645.1 Bifidobacterium sp. M0353
GATGGTTATGATGTTAAGATTGTTATCCCACAAGACCCAGGACAGGCCGGTGTGGCACAAGCGCAATATTATGCAAAAATCCTTTCAGGTTATAAAATTGAGGCTGTCAGGGAAACCGGAGATAAAGCCACAAGAGCAGATCCTTTTGCATCACAGGTTAATATAGGAAACGTGTCACTGCTAAGAGCGAACTGGAACAGGACTTATATTGATGAATTGGCAGCTTTTCCAAGTGGAT
>NZ_JACFSB010000358.1:0-238 GCF_016100645.1 Bifidobacterium sp. M0353
TTTCAGGCACAGAAACCTGAACGATCTTATCTACACGATTCACAGTATGTTTTTTTAAGTTTTTCAACTCTTTTTCATCTAAAGGATATGGAAAAGGATTATTAGCCTGCATTGATAGCATCTCTGCCAATAACTCTCCGTCTTTATCATTAAGTTTATTTAAACTGTTTCGCAGAATACCGGTCCAGATACTACTATTTTTAGGATATGACTGAGTAAAAGAAAGATGCTGCCAGAT
>NZ_JACFSB010000359.1:0-238 GCF_016100645.1 Bifidobacterium sp. M0353
TTAAGGGAGCGTTGTTTACTATCATGAGTATTGCCACCATTTCTGAAATTATTGCCGACATAAAAGCCGGTAAAATGGTTATTATTACTGATGCAGAAAACCGTGAAAACGAAGGTGATTTAATCATGGCTGCACAGTTTGTCACACCTGAAGCCATCAATTTCATGATTAAATATGCCCGGGGTCTGGTTTGCCTGCCTCTGGAAGAAGAAATAGTAGATCGCCTCCGCTTACCACT
>NZ_JACFSB010000360.1:0-238 GCF_016100645.1 Bifidobacterium sp. M0353
TGTTTTTTGCAGGTAAGCCGGTAGCTGGTTGGCATGATAATCCTGATCGCATCGGAGCTGTTTTTGTTTATAATGATGAGCACGTTGAGTATGACAATTTTCAAAAATAATAAATTAAAAAGTGCCTCGGAAGGCACTTTTTTGTTACAGTAAGTTTTTATCTTAAAAGGGAAATGAAAAAGGCGTCATTTTTATTTTTTAAAATAAAAACGGAGTTCTAATTTTAATTATTTTAAGC
>NZ_JACFSB010000361.1:0-238 GCF_016100645.1 Bifidobacterium sp. M0353
ATTTTCTTTCAGGTCAATATTTTCTGGCTCAAACTTCTTGGCAAACCAGCTTTCAGCTCGCATCTGTAGTTTGCGATCAATCCAGTCTTTATCAATTTTTTCCATAAAGCCTTCCTTTCACGTTATAGTTTTCTATATTTATTGTGATGTGGATACATATTCACGAAACGTGATTAATTAAGAGAAAAAAATGTATTGAATAGAGCGACCATAATATTTAGCTATTTTGGTTTTTACT
>NZ_JACFSB010000362.1:0-238 GCF_016100645.1 Bifidobacterium sp. M0353
TCTGAGGCGTCTGCCCGGGTAATCCGAACATCAGATCGCACACCAGTGCTACACTGTCTTTAGCGGCAATCCGTTCAAATGTTTCTATAATCTGTTCACGTTTGGATAGGCGTCCGAGCTTCTGACGAATATTGGTATCGAAAGTCTGAATACCGATTGAAAACCGGTTTGCACCTGCTTCTATATAACTATCTGTACGTGCCTCATCGAAATCAGAAATTCGTCCTTCAATAGTAAT
>NZ_JACFSB010000363.1:0-238 GCF_016100645.1 Bifidobacterium sp. M0353
TCAATAATTTTTGTGCCTTGTCCGTAAAATTTAATGGAATTGACATACAAAGGAAAGAAGCATTTTCAGCCAATTCATTCAGATTTTTTGCGCGTTCTTTCAATCCAGGCATCAATAACTTGATTTTCTGTTCATTATTCTGGCTTAAATCAAGGTCTTCCCGTCCCTTCAAACGAGACAATACATCTTTGGTTAGTCTTTCATCATCTGCCTGTCTTAACCAGTATCCATTAACATG
>NZ_JACFSB010000364.1:0-237 GCF_016100645.1 Bifidobacterium sp. M0353
TTGATTATCGTTTAGCACTTAAAGAGCAATACCCTGAACGTGAATTTATCACCCAGTGGCAAGAAAGTGACCTTGAGTTTATTCAGAGACTGCTTGCTGATGTAGGTGTCTATTTCCGATTTGAAACCCATGGTGAACACAATTGTGATGTAATGGTCATCAGTGATTATGAACAAGGTTATCAGCAGGTGGCTGATATTGTCTACAAACAACCAAGTGGCACACTGGATAACGGCG
>NZ_JACFSB010000365.1:0-237 GCF_016100645.1 Bifidobacterium sp. M0353
TTTTTAAGTGTAAGACTATTTTTCTCAATTGATGTTAATAATTTTGCTATTTCTGTCTCTTGATCTTTAAGATCATTAATCAATTGCGTTCGCTCTTTTTTTTGCTCTGCTAGACGTTTCTCTTGTTCTTCGATTGAACGACGTAACGATTGTAATTGTTGATTATCATCTGCATACACAAAGTGTGTATTTATTAATCCAATAAAAAATATAATCAACAGTTTATGATAAATAGAC
>NZ_JACFSB010000366.1:0-237 GCF_016100645.1 Bifidobacterium sp. M0353
CGCATGACAAACGTGGGGAAGCTCCCTTTTCGGTCGATGCCAATCTTTTACATTCATCTTCGGAAGGGAAAATTTTGGAAGATCCTTCCCTTCCTCCTGATGAAGCTGTTTTTCAGCGAACAATTTCACCGGAAGATGCTCCAGATAAGGCGACTGAAATCAGTATTGATTTCAAAGCTGGTGATCCTGTAGCGATTAATGGAATTGTAATGTCCCCGGCAACTATACTGGCCCGTT
>NZ_JACFSB010000367.1:0-236 GCF_016100645.1 Bifidobacterium sp. M0353
TAAGGTATTTGAATAATTAAGTTGTTGTACTTTCGCCTCAGCGATTTCTGCATCAAGTGGTTGTGACTTAGGTTTTTCTGGTAATCGCAATAGTTGTTGGCGCAAAGTTTCACCTAACGCCGTTGAAAAACTTAGCCATTCACCTTGTTCTGCAAGGGTTGCAAGGGTATTTTGAACATGTGAAATTTGGGTATTAATATTATTTTGTTCATTAATAATGCTGGTTAAATGTGTTT
>NZ_JACFSB010000368.1:0-234 GCF_016100645.1 Bifidobacterium sp. M0353
CATTTTGATTAAGAAATGACTCAACAAGAAGATGTTTATTCGAGCTGGTAAAAGTAATAGTGTAATGCCAAGGCTGGTTAAGTTGTTCATTACCTTCAACCTGTAAGATTGAAATCTCAGCAGGCAAACCGTCCATATTTAATGTGTAACGATTGTGACCCGTGCCATTAACCAAACCATTCTTTAAACCACGACTTAAACCATTGCCTAATTGATTCACCAGATTGGTTAATC
>NZ_JACFSB010000369.1:0-225 GCF_016100645.1 Bifidobacterium sp. M0353
TCATTATTGTTACCTTTTTTTATTGTTGGTTTATCATAACAATGACCTTATAAAATTGGTACTAATTAGTGTAGCCTATCCAATTGTGTTCACCATGGGTTTCAAATCGGAAATAGACGCCCACATCAGCAAGCAGTCTTTGAATAAACTCAAGGTCACTTTCTTGCCACTGGGTGATAAATTCACGTTCAGGGTATTGCTCTTTAAGTGCTAAACGATAATCAA
>NZ_JACFSB010000370.1:0-222 GCF_016100645.1 Bifidobacterium sp. M0353
ATAATTTTTATCGTTGTACAGTCAGTCATTTTGTCAAAAAGTTTGAGGTTATGGCTATGTTTCAGTCAAAAGAATTTTTTAGATATGACTATTAATAAAAATTCTGAGCAAAACATTCAATATAAAACCTAAAAAAACAAAATTCTGTTAATCCTTTTTTGATAATTCTTAAGCAATATATTTTAATTATATTTTGATAATTAATTAATGATATCAGTAAGT
>NZ_JACFSB010000371.1:0-203 GCF_016100645.1 Bifidobacterium sp. M0353
CATCCCCGCGGATGCGGGGAACACTTGTTAGAGAGTATCGCGTTTAGGGTGACCGGAGGATCATCCCCGCGGATGCGGGGAACACATCCTGCACTGCCGATGCTGTGTAGGCTGGGCCGGATCATCCCCGCGGATGCGGGGAACACCGCACAACCAGATTAAATTACTGGGCTTGTGCAGGATCATCCCCGCGGATGCGGGGA
>NZ_JACFSB010000006.1:0-577 GCF_016100645.1 Bifidobacterium sp. M0353
CTTCGCCCCCGTTTTCACCATGGGCAAATATTATACGCAAGGCGACAAGGTGCTGATGCCGCTGGCGATTCAGGTTCATCATGCCGTTTGTGATGGCTTCCATGTCGGCAGAATGCTTAATGAATTACAACAGTACTGCGATGAGTGGCAGGGCGGGGCGTAATTTGATATCGAGCTCGCTTGGACTCCTGTTGATAGATCCAGTAATGACCTCAGAACTCCATCTGGATTTGTTCAGAACGCTCGGTTGCCGCCGGGCGTTTTTTATTGGTCTGGTCTCACGTTCGTCTGCAATTATCGGCCAGTTCAGTGAGACGGTATTGCGACGAATTGCCACGTTGTCGCAGTGTCTGTACTGTGGGTTAATGTCTGTGATCGCCGTCGTGAGTTCGTGTCATCCGCGCATGATTCAGATGGTCCTGGAGATCGTTGCTTGTACCGGCTGTTTGTGGCTCTACCATCTAGATGCGAATTCAGGGTGAGACCGACTACGGTTATCCACAGAATCAGGGGATAACGCAGGAAAGAACATGTGAGCAAAAGGCCAGCAAAAGGCCAGGAACCGTAAAAAGGCCGC
>NZ_JACFSB010000006.1:587-1202 GCF_016100645.1 Bifidobacterium sp. M0353
GGCGTTTTTCCATAGGCTCCGCCCCCCTGACGAGCATCACAAAAATCGACGCTCAAGTCAGAGGTGGCGAAACCCGACAGGACTATAAAGATACCAGGCGTTTCCCCCTGGAAGCTCCCTCGTGCGCTCTCCTGTTCCGACCCTGCCGCTTACCGGATACCTGTCCGCCTTTCTCCCTTCGGGAAGCGTGGCGCTTTCTCATAGCTCACGCTGTAGGTATCTCAGTTCGGTGTAGGTCGTTCGCTCCAAGCTGGGCTGTGTGCACGAACCCCCCGTTCAGCCCGACCGCTGCGCCTTATCCGGTAACTATCGTCTTGAGTCCAACCCGGTAAGACACGACTTATCGCCACTGGCAGCAGCCACTGGTAACAGGATTAGCAGAGCGAGGTATGTAGGCGGTGCTACAGAGTTCTTGAAGTGGTGGCCTAACTACGGCTACACTAGAAGAACAGTATTTGGTATCTGCGCTCTGCTGAAGCCAGTTACCTTCGGAAAAAGAGTTGGTAGCTCTTGATCCGGCAAACAAACCACCGCTGGTAGCGGTGGTTTTTTTGTTTGCAAGCAGCAGATTACGCGCAGAAAAAAAGGATCTCAAGAAGATCCTTTGATCTTTTC
>NZ_JACFSB010000007.1:0-321 GCF_016100645.1 Bifidobacterium sp. M0353
TAGGTTCCCAGCGTGGTATTCTTTCTTTTTTTGTACAAAAAAGACAGCAATCTGGCGTGTTTGTGCCGTGAATATAAAAACTGGGATCGCTTTTGCGACTAATACCTTTTGCATTAGAGAATTCAGCCTTTACAATCGCATCCCTAATGTTCATTTTTTCTCCGCCTTTCTGTTAATTTGTAATATATGAATTGCAATTCTATAAGATCAATTCCAAAACAACACAGAAATGAAAGTGATAAAAATCGTGATAAATCATCGTGCCATATACCGTAAGCAACAAGTGTGATTGCCATTAATTTAAAGTTAAGTAATACTAAT
>NZ_JACFSB010000007.1:331-1034 GCF_016100645.1 Bifidobacterium sp. M0353
ATTAGCTTTTCATAAACTTTAGTAAGCTTCTTATTGCGTTCATATTCAAACATCCTTGTCACTGCCTTTCTCCGAAACCACATACCAATCAACTGAAACTAAATCATCATATCTAGGTTCCCAACGTGGTACTTTTTTCCATGGAGTGCAAATAATACAGCAATCAATAGTATTTGTTGGCTTAATTTTTGGACCATGTTTACGATAAATATATTTAGCACCAACTCTGGTAGCTTCAAGTATTGCATCCCTAATATTCATTTGTAAGTCCCTCTTTTGCTAAAATTTATAAATGTGTTATACTTAATGTAATTTCTACTTATAGTAAGTCCGACAATTTGTCGGGCTTTTTTTCTCGCTAAATTTCAGGTTCTGGCTCACTAGCGCAAAATGCTAGGAAAAGCACGAATACTACAATTGCTATCAACAGGACAATTAGTCCACCAGTATTAGATAATGGCTGTCCGCCATAACTGTAAAAATCAAAATTTTTGTTCAAAAAATGTGTCCATCTAGTCAACATCTGAATTACCCTCCTGTTCTTCAGCATTAACGCTATTACCTAAATCCAAAACTCCCGTAATTGCATCCAATAATTGCTCTTCCAGTGCATTTTTTCTCGAATTAACAGCTGCTTTTTTAAAGTTTTGACAATCCGTATTATTTGCAACTCGTTGCCATGCTTGCCGAAGAATATCATTTT
>NZ_JACFSB010000008.1:0-753 GCF_016100645.1 Bifidobacterium sp. M0353
TGCTTGATAAAAAAAGACTAAAATCTTCAGCGAATAAGTGTGAGATGAAAATTACTTTTGGTTCAGATAAACCATGCTTTTATTCAGGAAGTGATAATAAGTTTTATAGCTTTTCTGATTTGAAAAAACTTATAGATGAAACATTTTCTAAAGATGATTTAACTGGTAAAACGGTAACGAGCAATGCCAAGAATTAGAAAGTGTAGAGTGCGTGGCTGCAGAGCTCCAGCATTTGTGCCCAATCATTATTGCCAACAACATATAGCACATGAGGCAGAGTACAGAGCAGAGCGAGCCAAGTTTGAGCATAGATATATAACCAAACAGTCTCAGCAATCACGCTGGAAATATAACCATATCTCACGCTACCGTAATGCAACTAAGGCTAATCAGAACAAGTTCTACCATAGTAAAGAATGGCAATCGTATCGCAAGGTGGTTTTCAGTCGTGATTACCATTTGTGCCAATATTGCAAGGCTCGTGGCGTAATTAAAGAAGGAAACGTTGTTGATCATGTGCTACCAGTTGAGCGCTTCCCAAACAAGATACGTGACATAAACAACATGGTAACGTGCTGTAAGAATTGCCACTATTGGAAAACAAGGTTCGAAGAACAATACTATGGCACTGGAATACATGGCACACCTACAGACAATCCACCACTAACTGACATTAAATTAATATCAGAGTTGAGTAATAAAATTAAAAGCAAAAATTAATATCCCCCCGGGCTATGTGTCCGTAGGGAAGAG
>NZ_JACFSB010000009.1:0-605 GCF_016100645.1 Bifidobacterium sp. M0353
AATTACATCAATAAATTTCCAAATAATCTTAAAAAGCTCTTTAACCATTTTTTCTCCTTTAAGTTTAAGTTAATCCAGATTTTGGATTTCTAAACCAATCCCTAACTTGCTCGGCTGTCATTCGATCAACAACAGTTGATTTATCATTAGTCAATCCATATTCTTCAAAGTGATCCATCGCTCGATACATTGCATCAATAATTGCATCAACAACATCAATCTTAAAAGTTGCCTTGTCTTTTTCAACCTGTATCCCGATTTTATCTTCTTTAATAGTTGCATTTAGCAACGCTTTTTCCATAATTGGATCATTAAATCGTGTTATTTTTCCTGTAGCAAAGCTCTCTTGCAAAAATTTAGTGGGATTACCCAATTCACTAGTTCTTTGTGCAATATCTTGAATTAACCAGCCTTCACTATTACTCAAGCTTTCGGTTATGTTTTTAACTTGAAAACTTCCATAATGATCGTATCCTAGAAAAACAACTTGAAGCTCATTGTCTTCAACATATTGCAAAAGCCATTTGTAAATTTGTTCCGGATTAATTATTCCTTCAGGTATTGAAGTAATAGTGCAGTATTGGGGAAATTCACGATATGCTATT
>NZ_JACFSB010000010.1:0-569 GCF_016100645.1 Bifidobacterium sp. M0353
TTTTGCCATCAATACGATAGCCATCAGGTATTTTCGATTTATCAAAATTTAAACCATTTTTTGAAAAATAAATTCCTGGTTCTGTCAGAGAATCAGGATTTGTTTTATTGTCAACGCTTATTGGATTACCTAAAGTATTTATTTTAGCAAGTGCAGCGGTTAGGTCATCTTTTTTAACATACAAGTCAAAGTTGACATCATTAATCTTACTAATTGCATTATTAGCTACCTTAATAGCTTCTTTAATGCTATTCTGGGCATCTTCATCGTCTTTTAATTCCTGTTGCAGCTGATCCAATTGTTTTTGAAAATCAGCAATTATGGTAGTCTTCCAAGAATTATAGTCGCTTTGAATACTCTCTAGCTTGTTATTAAAATCAATATTGGCTTTGTCAATTGCTGCCTGTTTGTCACTTTCTAGTTTAGCAATAGCATCGTCAGCAGCCTTTTTGTTGTTAGCTAACTGGCTATCGGCATCTTTCTGAATTGCTTTTTTCTGGCTTTCATAATCAGCATTAATTTGGTCAGTTTGAGTTTGCCAATCGTTTTGCAATTTTTCGAACGCTTGG
>NZ_JACFSB010000011.1:0-561 GCF_016100645.1 Bifidobacterium sp. M0353
TTCTTCCTCAACGTCATAATGATATGGAAAATCTTTATTACCTTGTCTCTGAAGGTCTCTTAAATGACGAAAGCAGGCTAACTTGATTAAGTAGCCTGCTAGTATTTTCTTATCTAAAATATCAAAGCAATATTGAGTTCCTGGATCTTTATATTTTTGTCTAATTTCTGACCAGTCTATAGCTTCATATGCACCTTCAACATCATGAGTTTGTGTTAGATCAACTTTCATTGCTTAAAGAACTCCTTCAATTGATCCGTAACCGATTCTTTCTTCTTATCACTAGGAGAATTCAACTCCATCATTTGCGATCTAGCTCTTGGGCTCAAACCCAGTTCTTTGCCTATTTGATTCATTTTTGAAAGTGAATCAGACATCATCTGATAGGCAGGGTTTTTTCTAAAACCTTGAAAGTCTTTAGCAGCTGGTTTACCAGTAACTGGACTAAGCATTGTTTTAAAAACTTTTTGCTGAATGCCATCTTTTCGAATTGAATCATAAGCTTTGCGATAAACGTCATAAGCTGAACAATATTCCTGTAGCAAATATTCATCTGCTCTC
>NZ_JACFSB010000012.1:0-521 GCF_016100645.1 Bifidobacterium sp. M0353
TGAAGCTGAGGTAAGAAAAATAATGTTAGGACATTAAACAATCATTGCCCTGCCAAAGTAATGAGGCTGACAAAGTGGGCAATAAAAGCGATTTTGTGGTGCGACATTCGCAATGTGCTGACAACTGAGTGAGGTTAGCATGGCAAACAGGGATGTTTGGCAAGGAGCGTTAACAGCGAACGAAGGCGGAAGGCAGTCACATCGTGACCACTTGCGTGGTCGCCGCGGGAGATTGTAAAGAGGGTTCGCGCCAACCCTCTTAACTCGGACGTAATCACCGTATAGAAATAACCGCAAAACAACAAACGTCCGAAACTCAAACAACCAAAAAATTTTGAGGAACGGGGTTTTTAAAGCCAAAAATCCCGTCCAAGTTTCTCCGAAATAGGTTTTAAGCGAGTAATTAAGCGGTAATATTACATTAATCTTTACAAAAGTTAACAATAAAACCATCAAAAAAAGTTGCATGGTTTTTTGCAATCACTATACTTTTATAACATATTTATACGAATGGATAAATT
>NZ_JACFSB010000013.1:0-516 GCF_016100645.1 Bifidobacterium sp. M0353
TATTGCCTAAATTATGTGTTACCCAGTTGTGTGTTTTCACACCACGTTTAGCACTCGTATCGAGCGTTAAAGGAATACCGTACTTTTTAGCATACTCACGGATCAGGCCGATATAGTTACGATAGGCTTTCTTAGCCCTTGTTTTATCAGAAAACTCACACAGCTCGATCTGCATAGGTGATAGCTGATTACCATAATAACCACAGCCCCACGCAACATAGCCCAAACCGCCTACTAAGTAACATTCTTTGTCGTCGACTACCAAATGGACGTAGGTCTGTGCCGTGTTAATACCAGCTTTCATATTATGAGCAATAGCCCAGGCTTCACCATTAGGTGTTGCGGTTGAGTGAGCTACAATAATATCTTTTTTAGCAAGAGCAGAGGCACCCTCATTAGCCGCCAATGCATACTTCTTATTTAGTTTCATTTTTTGCAACTCCTTCCTGGTAAGCTTTTTCGATCATGCCTTCAGCTGTTTCTTTCGTTATATTTGCTTTTGAAGCCTTGGCTTGC
>NZ_JACFSB010000014.1:0-504 GCF_016100645.1 Bifidobacterium sp. M0353
ATGGCGGGATTGATTTCAAGGAGGCCAAGGAGAAGCAGGATCTTGACGGCTATTTCAAGATGGTCACCTGGCCTGTCACCACGAACCGGGACGGCAGCGCTTGTACCGTCAGCCCTGAAGTGTACAACCCTGATCAGAAGGGCCTCGTCGGTATACGTGACGGCATGAACAGCTCGGATATAGAACGGAATATTTCAGCGGGCTGGACGATCAATAGTGCCTTCTATAAGTACGATGTGCCTCGTCCTGATGATCCGA
Organism: Bifidobacterium sp. M0353; assembly: GCF_016100645.1. Classification (NCBI taxonomy): domain Bacteria; kingdom Bacillati; phylum Actinomycetota; class Actinomycetes; order Bifidobacteriales; family Bifidobacteriaceae; genus Bifidobacterium; species Bifidobacterium sp. M0353. The sequence continues at coordinate 259 of NZ_JACFSB010000014.1, forward strand.
CGATTACGAAGATCGAAAACGATGCTGATGCCGGTTTGGATGCTTCGGGCAGTGTGTATACGTCGAAGCTTGATCCGGTGGTCAGTGGTGAGTGTACGCCTTCCAAGGATGCCGCGCGTCCCAACAAGGTTGTTCTCTACGGCGAGGACCCAGCCAATCCGATTGTGGAGGGGCAGGGCACGAATGGCGATGACCTGGTGAAAGGGACGGACACGTGGGGGTTCAGGCTGGGCGAGGCTGAGTGCC
>NZ_JACFSB010000015.1:0-497 GCF_016100645.1 Bifidobacterium sp. M0353
TGAGGAAGTGGAACAAGAAGAGATAACTGCTGAAAATTATCAATGGCAGGCTTGTGGCATAGTTGAAACAAAAAATGAACCAGCACTTGATGCAAAAACATTATGCGATTCTTTCAAAGTTGATAAAACGCCAGAAATGGTTAAAAAATTAATTGTCGAAATGGCTGAAAAAGACGCTTGGTGTGCTGAAATTGAACAATTAGAACTTGCGCCATTAATTAAACAAATTGCGATTAATTCCTACCCTGAATTAATTGATGATAATCATATTATTTTGCATACGCGTTCGGCTGTGGAGCATCTAGCTAAATCGTCAGCAAATTGTATTAAGTTGCGAACTGCGCTGTCAAATTATCGTCAAAAAACACTCAATCTAGAGGTGGTGATTGATGATAATAAGGCTAATAAGACGCCGTTAGAAATGCGTGAGGATTTATATCAACAAAAGCTTGAACAAGCTAAATTGACGATTCATCAAGATCCTAAAGTTGAGACGA
>NZ_JACFSB010000016.1:0-495 GCF_016100645.1 Bifidobacterium sp. M0353
CTAAAACATCTGCGTCTATTTGACTATTTTTTGGATAACAAATTTTAACTTGTAAATTTTTTTGAATCTGACCATAGGCATTACTGCCATGTTCAATAGGCATTTGTGTTACTTCAGAAACTGCAATTAATGCTTTGGTTTCTGAATTAAGCGAACTAGCTGGTATTAGATAAGAGTAGGCTTTACCTAAGCCGTCTATGCCAGCCGAGTTCAGCGAATCAACTACCCGTTTTGCAACGGTCATAATCCCATCACTTCCTTTAAAGCTTTAGCTTCAGCTTTCAAAACTGGATCCCTTGCTTGCAACTGTGATTTTTCAATAAAATGCATGTTTCTGACTTCCTTTGGACTCATCCCAGCAGTACCGTTATTAACATATCTGGCAATCATTGCTTTGTATTTATTATCAATGCCCACTGTGGTATCACCAGCCATCACTTTTTCACTTGTATAGCCTGGCTTATTTGTTATTGAATCACGCAAGTGTTTAGTTTT
>NZ_JACFSB010000017.1:0-492 GCF_016100645.1 Bifidobacterium sp. M0353
TATGCCAACTGCTTTGCCGATTAATTCCCAAGCACGAGTAGCTTTGGTTGGAACTAGCGGAATTGCCATTTCTGGACCTTTTTCACCAAAAATAGCTGGCTTTTCCGTAATACCGCCATTGGCAAACTTGATAGAAGGAGCTAATTGTTCAGCGCGAGCAATATGGCCAGCGTTATAGCCTCCACGTTCCCATTCAGCTGAGAATTTACCAGCAAGGGAAGCAACACTGCCTTTGCCCTCCAAAACTGACTTAAAAGTGGCTCTATCAGCTGGATCATCACCATGTAGGGCAAACTCTAATTGTGTTGCTGCATCTTGCCAACTTTTATGGTGCTTTTTAGCGTAAGCTTTTAAGGCAGTTTGACGACTGTCTAACCATTGACCCAAGCCACTTGCGCCACCATCTGGATTAACGGAACTTGGATCAAGAGTTGATTCAAGCGACCAATTACCTAGAATAGCTGTAATACCATTTTTAGTAGAATGTGAATC
>NZ_JACFSB010000018.1:0-489 GCF_016100645.1 Bifidobacterium sp. M0353
CACGTTAAGGGATTTTGGTCATGATTGATCGGGCACGTAAGAGGTTCCAACTTTCACCATAATGAAATAAGATCACTACCGGGCGTATTTTTTGAGTTATCGAGATTTTCAGGAGCTAAGGAAGCTAAAATGGAGAAAAAAATCACTGGATATACCACCGTTGATATATCCCAATGGCATCGTAAAGAACATTTTGAGGCATTTCAGTCAGTTGCTCAATGTACCTATAACCAGACCGTTCAGCTGGATATTACGGCCTTTTTAAAGACCGTAAAGAAAAATAAGCACAAGTTTTATCCGGCCTTTATTCACATTCTTGCCCGCCTGATGAATGCTCATCCGGAATTTCGTATGGCAATGAAAGACGGTGAGCTGGTGATATGGGATAGTGTTCACCCTTGTTACACCGTTTTCCATGAGCAAACTGAAACGTTTTCATCGCTCTGGAGTGAATACCACGACGATTTCCGGCAGTTTCTACACATATAT
>NZ_JACFSB010000019.1:0-483 GCF_016100645.1 Bifidobacterium sp. M0353
TCATCAAGTTTAATAATCGTGTTAGCTAAATTGCCTTTTGTTAATCCGTCAACTAATGGTGTAGTTGGATTCATTTCTGTTTTAAATGTGACATTAAACATATCGGTAGCATTGCTTTGCGGATCAAGGTCAACAAACAAGATATCGCGATTGTTCTGTGACAATAAATAGGCCTCTATTACAGACAGCGTTGTTTTTCCTGTACCGCCTTTAAAATTATAATTATAAATTACCTTTGCAGACATAGGCTTACCTTCTTTCTGAATATATAATACCACATTTTAACGTTAAAACGTTTATTTTTTAATTTTAAACGTTAAATTTTTAAATTTAAACGTTTTTTATTTAAATTGCATTTTAACAAAGTTTAAGTTATACTTTGTGAGTAAATAAAAAACTGTTAATAACTAACGCCTCGTTTTGATTGACACAGTTATTAAAAGTTAATAAGTATCTAAAGGAAAAAGCAGACTAACTATCACT
>NZ_JACFSB010000020.1:0-478 GCF_016100645.1 Bifidobacterium sp. M0353
GGAGGGGAGTGAAATAGAACCTGAAACCTGATGCATACAAACAGTGGGAGCGGAGAAATCCGTGACTGCGTACCTTTTGTATAATGGGTCAACGACTTACATTCAGTAGCGAGCTTAACCGATTAGGGGAGGCGTAGGGAAACCGAGTCTTAATAGGGCGTCGAGTTGCTGGGTGTAGACCCGAAACCGAGTGATCTATCCATGGCCAGGTTGAAGGTGCCGTAACAGGTACTGGAGGACCGAACCCACGCATGTTGCAAAATGCGGGGATGAGCTGTGGATAGGGGTGAAAGGCTAAACAAACTCGGAGATAGCTGGTTCTCCCCGAAAACTATTTAGGTAGTGCCTCGAGCAAGACACTGATGGGGGTAAAGCACTGTTATGGCTAGGGGGTCATTGCGACTTACCAACCCATGGCAAACTAAGAATACCATCAAGTGGTTCCTCGGGAGACAGACATCGGGTGCTAACGTCCGGT
>NZ_JACFSB010000021.1:0-475 GCF_016100645.1 Bifidobacterium sp. M0353
GGGCCACGTCATACAACCATTCCATTTTCTTTGCAAAATCAGGATTATGCACTTTTGCGTATTGATAGACAGCTACAACACCGACTGCTCCTAAAACAAAGTATGGTAATAATGAATTTAATAGATTAATAAACTGAGTCATTTTTTAAATCCTTTCAACAAAAAGAGAACACTATTTAGTGTTCTCTAACTTCTTTTTTAATGTTTCGTATTTTTCTTCTAACTCTTTGCGCTTTTTACGCTCGTTTTCGTAGTCTTCAGCTAAGTTATCCCTTTCTTTCTGCAACGTTTTGAACTTATCACTGTAATCTTCATGGTGCGATTTATGCAAAACTGCAAAAAGAGTGGCAAATGCACCAACCAGGGCTGTTAATACCTGTATTGCACTAACTAGATCGTGCACCTAACCACCCCACTAACTTTTATATGCTGATCTAATTATTAAAATAAAAATAATAAAGTCACCAATAACTGT
>NZ_JACFSB010000022.1:0-470 GCF_016100645.1 Bifidobacterium sp. M0353
GTGATTTTATTGATTGCGCTGATTACACTGCTTGCTTGGGGCGTTATTTCTCATGATTGGCAGCAAGCTTTACTACATGCGGTCGCCGTATTAGTGATTGCTTGCCCATGTGCATTGGGACTGGCGACACCAACCGCCATAATGGTTGGTACAGGTGTTGCTGCTCGCCATGGTATTTTGATTAAAGATGCCGAGGCGCTTGAAACCTTACATAACATTAATACGGTAGCATTTGATAAAACTGGCACATTAACCATTGGTAAACCAGAATTAGTTGAACTGGATGTAATGGGCACAGAAACTGCCGATCAAATTCTCGCACTAGCGGCATCAATGCAAGCTGGAAGTGAACATCCACTCGCTAAAGCAATTTTAGCGAAAGCTAAATCGTATAATTATGCGCAGAATATTACCTCGGTTGCAGGTTCAGGGGTAATGGCAACCATTGACAATCATGAATATTATTTAGG
>NZ_JACFSB010000023.1:0-458 GCF_016100645.1 Bifidobacterium sp. M0353
TAAGCCAATTGAAGATAGAATTGCTTCAACAATTAGACATAATAGAGCACGTGGCAGTCATGATATAGATCTAATGACCAATATAGTCAAGGAACTTAAAGATGCGGGTATGTCAGATAAATGGATTATGAAAAACATTGGAATGTCGGCAGATGAATTGTTAAGACTAAAACAAGTTGGCGGACTTGCAGAATTATTTAAAGATGAAGACTTTTCAAAAAGTTGGGAATAAATTTGTAGGAAAAAGGTAAATTGATAATGGGTAAATTGAGCGAAGCCAAAAAGGCAGCTAACAAAAAGTGGGATATGGCTAATAGAGAACGTAAAAGATATATTACTGCTAAATCACAAGCCAAAAGCTTTGTTAGAAATTATGCTACTCAAGACGATCTAGAAAATTTAAAAAAAATAATCGAAGAAAAACAAAAAAATTAGTTGACAATACACGCTTAAACGTG
>NZ_JACFSB010000024.1:0-451 GCF_016100645.1 Bifidobacterium sp. M0353
CACACAGGGCAAACTGGCTGACCTGATTCGTTCTGTTTCCCTGTTCGGTTTTCATCTGATGTCCATCGACTTGCGTCAGCATGCAGCCAAACATGCCGAAGTTGTAACCGAACTGTTTACACATGCCGGACTTGAAACGTTTGAGACATTAAGTGAAGCAGCCAAACAGCGCGTGCTGTTACGTGAATTAAGCACCCAGCGTCCGCTATACAGCCCTTATATTCAGTATAGTCCGCACACCATGCGTGAGCTGGCTATATTCCAGACTGCGGCGAATATTAAAAATAACTATGGTGAAACCGCTATCAATCAATGCATTATTTCTAACGCTGAAACCGTTAGCGATATATTGGTGGTAGCGTTATTGCTGAAAGAAACTGGTTTACTGAGCATCAGTAATGAGAAACCGACCAGCCGGATTAATATTGTTCCTCTGTTTGAGACCATTGAT
>NZ_JACFSB010000025.1:0-446 GCF_016100645.1 Bifidobacterium sp. M0353
CTCAGGTTTGTAAGTTTCATCAATATCATCTTGTGCCCAAATGCAGCAGAGCATATTGTCGCCTTCACGTTTAAAATCTTGTTCCATTGCATTTTGCATAGCCTTTTCTTCTTGGTGAAATGGACCTGTAGGATCAGGATAAGCAGATGATATTTTAATAAATTGGTGATAAGGAACAACTTGACCCTGTCCGTCTATAATATCTGAAATACGATCAAAATCAGTTAATGCACCAGCCTCGTCATAAATTGCCAAAACGTTGTGGGTAGAATCATATCTATTTGCTTCATAACTCAGTCGCAAAATACGATTATTTGTTGTTTTCTGAATTATTTGATTGGCTTGAATTTGTAAATCAGTCTTTTTAGCAAATGTTTTAAAAGGCTCAATCTCTATCACCGAACTAATCATTTTTCCAATATAACCAAAAAGTTTTTTTGTTTGCT
>NZ_JACFSB010000026.1:0-443 GCF_016100645.1 Bifidobacterium sp. M0353
CTCGATATCAGTGTGGAAGGTCAGCTGGAACTGGTGTGTCAGCGCTGTTTACAGGCTGTTTCCTGGGCGCTGAATGACCAGTCGCATGTGGTGCTGTTTACCAGCGAACAGTTGCTGGACGAGGCCATGGCCGCTGATGAAACACTTGAAGGCGCGGTATGGAGTGCAGAATATAATCTTGCTGCACTGCTGGAAGACCAGATTTTAATGGCCATTCCGGTTGCACCGCGACATGAAGACTGTGATCACACTCTGGCAACCCAAACCAATCAAGACTCAGGTAATCCTTTTGCCAGACTGGCAGGACTGAAAAGCGGCCACTAACGAATTAACTTACATTACCCAGGAGCTTTAACATGGCAGTTCAACAAAACAAAAAATCACCTTCAAAACGTGGTATGCACCGTTCACACGATGGTCTGACCGCTGTACAGGTTTCTACT
>NZ_JACFSB010000027.1:0-435 GCF_016100645.1 Bifidobacterium sp. M0353
GTTGTCGAAGCGGGCAGTGAGGTTTCAGTAGGTGCATTATTGGTGACATTGGAACCATTGGGAAAAGGAGAAACAGTCACAAGAAATGATACAAGAGTGTCATCTGTTTCGGGCTCAAATCCTGAGCAAAAACCAGTTGACGCTTCCGCGCCAGCAAGTGAATATGATTAGGATGTTCTTGTAATTGGTGCGGGACCAGGAGGATATGTTGCCGCCATTCGTGCCGCACAACTGGGCATGAAAGTCGCATGTGTAGAAAAACGGAAAACATTGGGTGGAACATGCTTGAATGTTGGCTGCATCCCTTCAAAAGCTTTATTATATGCTTCCGAGCAATATGAAGCTGCCCGGCATCAATTTGAAAAATTGGGGGTTGTTGTTAAGAATGTCTCAGTTGATCTGAAAAAAATGCAGGAGCACAAACAGTCAGTCGTT
>NZ_JACFSB010000028.1:0-421 GCF_016100645.1 Bifidobacterium sp. M0353
CAGCTGGATTGGCATAATCGAACTTAGCAGGGTCAGATGTCATTGGCGTCTGCATCAAATTCGGTGCAACAAGAGTAAGTCTGGTTAAACCCATTGTTTTCATGGCTCTTGCTGCAGATCCGATATTGGCAGGATGACTGGTTCGGCTAAGTACAATAGTAATGTTGTTGAGAAAATCCGGTAGAACAGGTTTATTCATATCAGTGATTAATACAGACATCTGCTGAATGCAGAAATTCTGCGTATTATAGCAAAATCAGGCCTCTCAATCTGCTACGAGAGCATAATTTTGGCAAAAACACTTTTTGTCGTATAATTGGCAATATTCTGTTTATATTGCCGCAGTGTTTCTATGCGGCATTTGTTCTTTAAAATACCCATTGTATATCTGTTTTAGCTTTTAAGCCCTATCTCGAGAATT
>NZ_JACFSB010000029.1:0-420 GCF_016100645.1 Bifidobacterium sp. M0353
TAGCCAGTTGTGATAATAATCAATCACAAGATGGTGCTGGCCAATTACCAAAGGTAACTGTTTTTAAAGTTGAACCTTTAAACTATACCCTAAAAATAAACTTACCTGGACGGGTTGTTGCTTCCCAAATCGCTGAAATCCGACCACAGGTTAGTGGGATTGTACTAAATCGAGAATTTGAAGAAAGTTCAAACGTTAAAGCTGGTCAATCACTTTATCAAATTGATCCTGCTATTTATCAAGCTAATTATGATAGTGCAGTGGCCAGTGTAGCTAGCGCTAAAGCTAACGCTAATATAGCTCAACTAACCTTAAAACGTTACGCAGGACTTTTGAATACCAAATCAATCAGTCAACAAGAATATGATAAAGCTGCTGCTGATGCCAAACAAGCTGAGGCAAGTGTTTTAGTTGCTCAAG
>NZ_JACFSB010000030.1:0-417 GCF_016100645.1 Bifidobacterium sp. M0353
GATAATATTGTGATTCAGTAAGCCGTTGCGGATAGTAACGACCCATTCTCCGTTCCCGCTGGCATCCATCCAGCCATTCAGTCCGCTGTAGTAATGACGGTTATAGCCTTCATGATTGAGAATAAAGTCTCTGGCGATATCGGTTGGTGTGCCGCAAACGGCCGGTGTGGGATGCAGATGAAGTGCCAGATTAAGTGCATCGGGCGCATCGGCTTTCAGTTGCCCCTGAAAGACTGATGACAGATGAAACATGGTTGATGTAGTTAAAATTTCGGGTATTTCTGATGCCTGATACGCTGAGCAATAGCTGCTGAGCTTATGCCGGATATTATCGATAACCAGCTGATGTTCATGCCTGTCTTTGACCGACTGATAAAGTTCTGTCTGAGTCTGGTTGTTGTGTTCCGGAATGGCCGG
>NZ_JACFSB010000031.1:0-413 GCF_016100645.1 Bifidobacterium sp. M0353
AAACCCACTTTTACACATGGCAAAACCAGCCAGCAATATATTTTTGTCAATCAGCGATTTGTACGGGATAAAATTATTCTGCATGCAGTTAAACAGGCATATAACGATGTTTTACATCAGGCTTTAACACCTGCATTTATCCTGTTTCTTACCTTGCCGCCTACCGAAGTTGATGCAAATGTCCATCCAACCAAAACTGAAGTGCGTTTCCGCCAGGGTCAGGCTGTACATCAGCTTGTATTTCATACTTTGAATAAATGTCTGGCTTCTACGAATGCCAGCCATACCACCTCTGTATCCCAGCCTGAAACAGCACTCAAAGATATTATGCAAAAACAGCCGGCTGAAGTTCAACAAGTATTTGGTTATAATAAAATCAATACTGTAATACAGTCTCCGGCACCATATCAGCG
>NZ_JACFSB010000032.1:0-411 GCF_016100645.1 Bifidobacterium sp. M0353
AATACCAGGCATAGGTACTGTAGCAGGTGGCATTTTAGGAGCCTCTCTTGGTAAAGCCTTTGCAGACTATGCTCCAAAAATATTTTCAGCTTTACGGCACCAATCGGACAGCTTTGTTCATTATTGGAATAAATCTTTTGTTCCAGGACTACAGAGTGGTTTAAGTAGTGTTGTTAAAAATGCTCAAAACTTGTTTAGTGGCTTTACAAATGGTCACAAGGCAGCCAATTCTAGTAGTTGGTGGGCTCAACTTGGCGCTTATTGGAATAATGTAGGCACTAGTAAAAAAGACCAGGAGAAAGCCGCTAAAGGTCTTCAAAAAGGCTGGAATAACTTTTGGGGAGGCATGGGTGATTGGCTAAATGGTGATTACAATGCTTCGAAAAAGAAAAAGCCTAAGAAGGCTAAGTT
>NZ_JACFSB010000033.1:0-411 GCF_016100645.1 Bifidobacterium sp. M0353
TTATCAAAATGAACAAGTAGAGCTCGAAACAATTTTAACTGATAAACAATATTTTGAAGATAATGATGGTGATGATGGATTTAAAGCAACTGGAACTTTAAAACTAGAAATTAAAGATAATAAAAATAATCAGATCAAACTGAATGATCAATTAGACAGTTGTGTAGGCTATTATACACTAACTTTAGAGACTACTGATTCAGAACTTTCAACCATTTATGGATTACCTAATATTAATAACTATCCTAGCGTCAGCAAAACTTACTATATTAGATCATCTGGTTCTGGTTTACCTAAAGTCTGTTGGCTACAACCTTCATTAGAAAAAGGTTCCCCCCCCATTTGCTTACACACAGCAAGAATATGATAATTTTTTTAATAAATATCCATGGGAAAAAGACGATACCCAAA
>NZ_JACFSB010000034.1:0-408 GCF_016100645.1 Bifidobacterium sp. M0353
GCTGAGTAAAATAGATTATAACTAAATTTATAAAAAAGATCGTTTGGTTAGCTATAATACATGATAAAAAAAAACAAAAAAGGGATTAGCTCATATTCATTGATTATTTGGCTAATCTTTTGACATTTTTATCAATAAATAAAAAGTCAAGATAAGTAAAAAAATAGTTTAATCCATAAAAGATCGTTTTGCATTGTGTTAAGATAGCAAATAAATAAACAATGATTAAATAAAGTGTTTTATCAAAAATTGATAACGCATTGATTGATTAATTCTAAATACTGAATGTCTATCAAAAGCGTCAAATAAAATTGGTTTAATCGAATTTAAAAGTATTTTTTATAAAAGGTAGTCATTAATGAACCAAAAAATTCCTAATACATTTGCTCTAGATGTTTATGCCAACCG
>NZ_JACFSB010000035.1:0-403 GCF_016100645.1 Bifidobacterium sp. M0353
GACAGGAACCTTTTTACCGTTTGCCAACGCATGCGGCCACAATGAAAGGAAAAATTCGTCGAATAGAGATTTTATCAAGTGGAAAAACCCGTGTTTTAGTGCATCGTGTTCATTTTTTATCATATCCAGAATCTGAACAGAAAGAATGGCATCGATATATTCAAATTACATTATTCCATACCGATCATTCCCAAATTAATGTCGGAGATTGGATAGAGGTTAAAGCGATGCTGAAGCATCCATTTCCTCCAGTTAGAATGGCGAGTTATGATTTGCAATTTCATGATTGGTTTAAAAATATTGGTGCTTATGGATATGCTATCGCTCCTATTAACGTAATTAGAAAAAGCGATAAAACCTCAATACAATTGATACGTGAAAAAATAGCCTGTCGTATCAGGAT
>NZ_JACFSB010000036.1:0-399 GCF_016100645.1 Bifidobacterium sp. M0353
TAATATCCAGTACCGGCATGGTTTTTACCAGCTCATCCACAGCTTTAAGCTGAGCAAGAAATGGTTCGAGCAAATTCAAAGGTAAAGCACTGGGACCATCGCAACGTGCCTTATCCGGATCAGGATGTGATTCAAGGAATAAACCGGCCAGCCGGGTAGCCATACCGGCTAATGCCAGATCCAGTACCTGACTGCGACGCCCGCCTGAAGCGGCAGCATCAGCCTGACGTTGCTGCAATGCATGGGTTACATCAAAAATAACCGGTAAATCAGCACAAACTTTTTTCATCACACCAAAACCCAGCATATCAACTACCAGATTATCATAACCAAAGCTGCTGCCACGCTCACACAGAATAAGCTGCTGATTGCCGGCTTCATAAAACTTTTCAACAATAT
>NZ_JACFSB010000037.1:0-388 GCF_016100645.1 Bifidobacterium sp. M0353
GATGCCTTTCTAAAATATACACACTTAATGCAACACTCCTATTGTATAGAGCCTGAAAAGACAAAAATTTTAAAAAGTATAATACAAGAAAAAGGGAAAAATAATATTATAGTTTTTTGCAAGTTTATTAGATCAAAGAAATATCTAGAAAGTAATCTTGATGTTAAAGTTTTAACATATGGCAAAGGAGCATTAGGTCTTAACCTACAAAAATACAATACAATTGTTTTTTGGGACAAAACCTTTGATTATGCATTACAAGAACAGGCAGAGCGAAGAATATATCGCTTAGGGCAAAAAGATAATTGTACATTCTACTACTTAAAAGGTGATGTAGGTTTGGAAAACTTAATTAATAAAAATATTTATCATAAGATATCAATGTTAG
>NZ_JACFSB010000038.1:0-387 GCF_016100645.1 Bifidobacterium sp. M0353
GCAATATCAGTTTTTTAGTTATCAACTTAATCTAAAGAATTTCTGCTAAGTAACTGAAAGTAGAATACAGATTTAAAATTAAAAATAAAATTCCAGCTTTCTTATTATTGCCAACAACAAGTACTAAAAATATTCATTCTAAATTAAATATTCTATTTGAATTACAATCAAAATTGGACTGATTTACGATTCAGTTTAACAACAAATTAAGCTAAAAAATAAGTAAATTCATTTATTTATTCCAATCAGACCGAATTTAGATATTAAACAAATAAAACCTATAAATATGTTTATATCATTTATTGTACTTTGTACCCATAATAAATTATTACATTTTATTTACTGAATAAAAAACGGATACTGCTCCTATATTAGCAGTATCCGTTT
>NZ_JACFSB010000039.1:0-387 GCF_016100645.1 Bifidobacterium sp. M0353
CTGCATACACAGATTGCCACCCGCTTTCATTCGATGCTGGCACAGGGTTTTGTGGAAGAAGTGGAAGCACTTCGTCTGCAATACCCGGAATTGCATCCTGATTTGCCTTCAATTCGCTGTGTAGGCTATCGGCAGGCTTTTGATTATCTTAATGGCACAACTAACTACAGTACATTTGTTGAACGTGGGATTACTGCCACCCGGCAACTGGCAAAACGTCAGCTTACATGGTTGCGTAAACTGAATCCCGAACATGTATGCGATCCGTTTAATCCAGCAGGGCTGCAAGAACATGCGCAGCAATTAATACAGCAGTTTTTTGCTGAAACTGATTTAATTTAGAAAATTCTCCGGCAATGAAACCTTAGGCAATACTATTAAAATATT
>NZ_JACFSB010000040.1:0-378 GCF_016100645.1 Bifidobacterium sp. M0353
AGTATAATTATCTTTGGTAGGATATTCGAATTTGCCAGAATTGGTAGTTAAATTAATTTTATATATATGTTGTTAGCTTTTATTGACAGGTATTGATACAGATATATAGTTTATGCGTAAGGTATGGTTTACGGATAAATAATATTTATCAATAGGTAAAAAAAACAGTATATTGTAGATATTGTCTGACTGATTTTGAGCTTATTTGTCAGTTGAAACAAAAATGCACCATTATATAAATTTAAATGGTGCATTTTTATTTTGCTGATATGTTTGTTTTAGTTACATGGTTTCAAGTGTATCTATACCTAATAATGCCAGACCCTGTTGCAAGGTTTTGCCGGTAAGGCTGGTGAGCTGCAACCGGCTATTGCGAGT
>NZ_JACFSB010000041.1:0-378 GCF_016100645.1 Bifidobacterium sp. M0353
GGTAATGGTTCTGCTCAGTGGTGTACTCAGTTTCTGGCAGGAATATCGTTCCAATAAGGCTGCACAGGCGCTGAAATCTATGATCAGCACCACTGCTACAGTAGTGCGCCGCAGCCATAGAGATATCAATGCAGAACAGCTTGAAGTACCGATTAAAGAAGTGGTACCGGGAGATATTATTTTGTTATCTGCCGGCGATATGGTACCGGCTGATGTGCGTCTGATTGAATCACGTGACTTGTTTATCAGTCAGGCTGTACTGACCGGTGAGTCTATTCCGGTAGAGAAATCTGATACTCTTGGTATGAATAGCACGCTTGCTATTGAAGAGCAGCCATTATCAGCTGATCCGCTGGATGCAGAAAATATCTGCTTCAT
>NZ_JACFSB010000003.1:0-130879 GCF_016100645.1 Bifidobacterium sp. M0353
TCCGAACCCGGAAGCTAAGACCCAGCACGGCAATGGTACTGCACCCGGAAGAGTGTGGGAGAGTAGCACACCGCCGCCATTACACATGAAAAGCAAAGGCCTCTGATGACAGTAGTCACCAGGGGCCTTTACTGTATTTCAGGGCATATACCCCACAAAACACCTTCTGTCTGCATGCCACGCCTCTATACCTCACAGTACTTAAGCTATATCAGCACGCTTTATGGCGCGATACTGCCAAACGGCACATACCTGCCCGCCTTATGAGATCTGAGCCAGTGCCATCAGGACACATTGGACAATAAAAATGAAACTTCTGTTGAGCAAACTAATGACATTCTGGCTCATACGATACTTTGATAAACCATTTGTTGAGGTTAACTGCTCTGATCGGGATCAGTGCCCTGTCAAACACCATGCCCAAAAAGCATAAGGCTGTGTTGTATCCATGGGGCGCCCCGTGCCTTCAGCGAAACCCGTCCGAAAACTGTGTTTTGAGGTATTTCAGCACTGTCTCAAAACCCCTGTGTGTCAATACATAAAACGTTAAAGCAAATAAGTAGAATGTCAGCTGTTGCCCACCATATACAGGGAGGTATTAGATGGCTGGCAGGATATTCGATATCCACTTGGACAAACATGTGCCGAAGGCGACCATATCGGTAACCGAACAACGACATCTTTGGTTCCGTGAGTTTATGAAACCATATCTGATGGTCATCATTCTGTACATTACCATGTACCTTGTTCGGAATAATTTTAAAGCAGCCCAGCCTTTGATGAAGCAGCAGCTGGGCATCACAACCCAGCAGTTGGGCGTAATCGGTTTTGTTTTCTCTGTTGTCTATGGGATCGGAAAAATCGTTGTGGGATATCTGGTCACAGGCAAAGACAACAAGAAGATTGCATCGATTATGCTTTTCTGCTCGTCTATCGTAGTCATCTGCATCGGTTTCCTCTTTACCTTAAGCCACGTGCCTATGGGTTGGTTGATCGTTCTATGGGCCTTGAATGGGGTCTTTCAGTGCGCCGGAGGCCCAAGCTGCGCCACGGTGATCTCCAACTGGACGACGAAGACGACCTACGGCCGATATTTGGGCGTCTGGAACGCTTCCCACAATATAGGCGGTGGCCTGGCTGGAGTATTCGCCATCTGGTGTGCCCAAACCTTCTTCGGAGGCAAGGTGGCGGGGATGTTTATCGTCCCGGGTGTAGTGGCGCTTCTTGTGGCAATCATGTGCTTCCTGGTCGGTAAGAACCGGCCTGAGGATCTCGGGTGGGAACCCTCAGAAAAGATCTTCAATGAGCCTGTCAAACAGGAGGACGAAGAGTCGCATGATGATACCACTTGGCAGATTTTCCGCCGGTATCTGCTTTCGAACCCTTGGGTTTGGGTGCTTTGCGTCAGCAACGTTTTCGTCTATCTGATCCGCATCGGCATCGACAACTGGGCGCCTCTGCGTGTGACTGAGCAGCTGCATTTCAGCAATCAGGTCGGCGCGCGGACCATCTTCTATTTCGAGATGGGTGCTTTGATTGGATGCCTTCTCTGGGGAGTGGTGTCTGACTTCCTGGGTGGCAGGCCCGCCCTCGTCTCCACGCTTTGCGCCATCTGCCTGCCGCTCGGAATGGCAGGCTACCAGCTGGGCCGCACCCCTGTGGTCATTTACATCTCGCTCTTCTTCTTGGGCATGTTCATCTTCGGACCCCAGATGCTGATCAATATTTCCATGCTCAATCAAATTCCCAAGCGGGCCAATGTGCTGTCCGGCGGCATGGTCGGCGCATTCGCCTACCTGTTCGGTGATTCCACCGCCAAGGTCCTGCTGGCCAAGATCGCGGATTCCTCGTCCGATGGGCTGACCGTGCTGGGACATGTGCTGCATGGTTGGAATGACACTTTTATCGTGCTGTATATCGCCATTGTCTGTGCGGTCGTACTTTTGGGCCTGGTGGCCTTGATGGAAGAGAAACGTATCAGAGGAGGTCGTCGATGAACATCACCAATTTTCGGGATCTGGGTGGCATGCGGACCATCCATGGCCGCCGGGTCCGTCCCCACGGGTTCATCCGGTCCGGGCAGCTGGTCGGCCTGGACGAGGAGACCAGGAGGGATCTGGTCGAACGCTACCAAGTCACGCAGGTCGTGGACTTCCGCCGACCCTTCGAGATACAGGAGAGTCCTGACGACTCAATCGAAGGCATCACTTTTACCAACATCGATCTGCTGGGTATGATCGGTGCCCGCAATACCAGCTTGAACGACTTCGCCTCGATAGGTTCGGTCGATCGGGTCAACGACCATATGTTGGGTACCTACCACGACATGGTCCTGAATCCAGGCGCTCAGAAAGGTTTTGGGCGCTTCCTGCGCATTGTCGTGGGCAACACCCAGGGGGCCACGCTCTTCCACTGCTTTGCCGGCAAGGACAGGACCGGGTTCGCCGCGGCTCTGGTGCTCTGGCTGCTGGAGGTGGACGACGACCAGATATTCGCGGACTACCTGAAGACCAACCAGGAGAGGGTCGCGGCCAACAATCAGCTGCTGGACCAATTCCGCGCCAAGGGCTTCGACCAGGATTCACTGGACGCACTGGCGGTTGCACTTTATGTCAAGAAGGAATATCTGATTTACGCCCGCCAGCTCATGATCGACGCCTACGGCGACGTCTTCGCCTATGCACATCGGGCTCTAGGGTTCGGACCCGACCAGGTGGAGGCCCTGCGCCGCAACCTGCTGGAATAACCACACAAGACTAAACAGGCATGGACGGATGATCGGGCTTGAGCGCCATAAGTCTGGGACGGTCATGATTCCGGGCCTCCCGTGTGGCTCTGGTCGGTCGATGTTGATCGCCAGGCGACCGGGAGGCCCAGACCATTCTGGAGACGGCCATGAGTGCGGGGACGGGTTTCTTCCATACCGGCGGATTGCCGAGGAGACCGCGATAATATCGTTAGCAAAATGACATGGAAGCAGTTGAATCCGTCCTGAGTGACCATATCAACGTTGCAGGCGTCTGGGTGAGTGAGGCGGCATTTTGGATTGAGGATTCAGCCAGACAAGGCATACATGTCCCGGAGCGGCCACGTTCGTCTTCCTGCCGAGTTTGGCTTTGCCCTTTATTATGTATTATGTCGCTGGGTCAGAAGATGCCGTTGCTGTTGCGGGGCGGTATGTCTTCCACATTATGCTCGATGGGGTCCCAGTGCTCAGCCAGTTGGCCGTCCTGCAGCCGGTAAATGTCGCAAACCTTGTCGACCTTGAAGAAGACGTAGGCCATGTCGTCTTAGCCGTTTAGTCTGATGATCTCGATATGCGGACCCGGGGCTGGGAAGCCCGCCTTCCTGTCGGCGCAGGTTGGATTGTGCTGAATGTAGTCGTCACGCATGAACCTGTCGAGGTTGCTGGTATCTCCCCGAGTGAAGACCTGGTCGTAGAACTCCTGCACCAGGGACTTGTCGGCTGCTGTCTGACTCACGCTCATCATGAACCTTCGCCTTCTGCCAGTACGCAGGCTTTCGAGTTTCTTCATGATGGGTGTCTTCGCTCAGGCTCGTAAGCGTGCATGAGACCAAGGTGAGCAGGTGGATGGTGGCTTACGGAAAGGCTATCAGGCCTTGAAGTGGCGCTCGTCGTTCATGGTGGCGAAGTTCAGACCGATCAGGATGCCGCCGCCTATGTAGTTGCCCAGCATGGCCACCAGGGCCACCAGGATCGCCTTCCAGGCGTTGACCCGCCCGAAGACGCCCAGGATGAGGAAGAGGGCCGAATCCGCTATCGAGTGCTCGAACCCGCAGAAGGCGAAGACGAAAACGGCCACGACCATGATGATGCACTTGGTGAAGTCGTTGGAAAGCTTGCCGTTATAGACCATGAGCATGGCGATGTTGATGCAGAAGTTGCACAGGATGCCGCGCACGAACAGGTCGGCAAAGCCCATGGGGCCGCCGGAGACGTAGCCGGTCTTGGTGGCCGAGGCCGCCAGCATCTGGTCCAGGGTGGGACCGCTGACGATGGACGAGAAACGCAGGATGACGGCCACGATCAGGGCTCCGGCCAGGTTGCCCAGGAGGCAGAGGACCAGGATCCGCAGGGAGGCCAGCCAGCCCAGACGCTTGTGATAGGCGCCTATGGTGACCACCATCATGTTGGAGGTCAGCAGTTCGGAGTTGGTGTAGTAGATCAGGACCAGGGCCCAGCCGAAGGTGGTTGCCGCCAGGACCCGGCCTGCCAGGATCAGGCCGTGGTCTGCGGGGTTCTGGCCGGCCTGGCCCATGATGACGAAGTAGGCCGTGAAGAAGATACCCACAAAGAGGCCGGCCATGGTGGCTCGTTGCATGTACTTGCCGGTCAGGGCGCCACTCATGGTCTTCTTGCTTTCGACCACGTCCAGGACGGTGCTGATGAAGGCCCGTCCGGGGAAGAGGGGCTGTCTCTTCTGTTGATCAGTCATCTGATTGGATTGCTCATTCACGGGGTTTATTATGACATTCCCGAATAAAGAGAGACCGTCCTTAGGGCCCTACTGTGCGGGAATTCACTTCTTTGCCAGTGTCACCCAGCCTCACTCGGTGCGCAGGGCGGTGGCAGGATCCTGCTTGGCTGCCTTCCGCGAGGGGATCAGGCCGCCGATCAGGGTCAGGATCACGCTCAGGATGACCAGAGCCACGCCACCCGAGGCAGGCAGGGCCGCATTCACCTCGGTGGTGCCCATGAAGTGGTGCATGATGCTGTTGGCAGGAACGATCAGCAGCAGAGTGATGCCCACCCCCAGCAGGCCCGCCAGAAGTCCGATGAGGCCGGTCTCGGCGTTGAATACGTTGGAGACGTTCCGCTTGGAGGCGCCCATGGCGCGCAGGATGCCGATCTCCTTGGTCCGCTCCAGAACCGATATGTAGGTGATGATGCCGATCATGATGGAGGAGACCACCAGCGAGACCCCGACGAAGGCTATCAGCACGTAGGTGATGACGTTGATGATGGTGGTGACCGAATTCATCATCAGGCCCACGTAGTCGGTATAGACGATCCGGTTCTTCTCCGCGGCCTTGTCGTTGTAGTGCTTGATGGAGTCGCCCACGGAATTCTTGTTCTCGAAGCTGTCCGTGTAGATGCTGATGCGGGAGGGGGCGTCCCGGGAGATCAGGCCGAAGTCGCTCAGGTTGTCGGCGTAGGTGCCTGTGGAGACATACTGGTTGTAGATGGCGACCAGGGCCTCCTGAGGGGCGGTGGCAATGTATTGGTCGAAGGCCTGGGCCGTCTGCTGCTCGGCTGAGGCCCCCGTGGGGATGCCGGCAGGACCTTGGGCTCCCGCAGCGGCTCCGACCCGGCCCTGGCCCTGACGCTGGGCCTCCTGGCCGGCCATGGCTGCCGAACTCTTCATGATCTCCTGGGCTATGCTGGCCTTCTGTGTGACGCCCAGGGATGCGATGTAGGCCTTGGCGTCGCTGGCCTTGGCGGCATCGTCGGCAGGGGCGAAGGCCATCCCGTTGAGGACGCTGTGGCCCTGGTCGGCCTCCTGGTCGGTGACGATGGGGCTGGTCTTGGCCTGGTCGATCAGGTAGTCGGTCAGCTGGCGGGTATACCCGACGCCCACCTTGAGGGGTGTGGCCTTGGCTCCCTGGTTGGGACGGACGATGCCGACGATGTGCAGCTGCAGACCCTGATCTGCGGCCTTGGTCATCTGGTCGGTGCTGTCGCCGATGTAGTGGTAATGGCCGTCGGTCCCCTTGGCATACTGGTCCGCAGCAGGCACCAGGGAGAGCTTCTGGTCCATGGCCTTGGCGTATTCGATGGGCTTGGTGTCGACCTTGACCTCCTGGCCGCTGTTGAGCTTGTTCATCATGTCGGTGTACTGGCTGGAGGGGAGGATGCCCAGCTTATAGAGGCTGGTGACGGGCATCTGGTTGTTCTTGTCCAGCACCAGGACCACCTGATCCTTGGCCTTGGGCCAGGTGCCGTTCACCACCTGGTAGTTGTCGGTCACCACCTTGCTGATGGTGGTCTTGGCATCGGCCCCCGGCATGATCTCGCCGAAGATCTCCGGGGCCTTGTTCTTCTCGGTCTTGCCGGTCAGATAGGACATCTGCATGGACTGGATGTCGCCCATGTCGCTGTCGGTGTTGGCCGTGGCCATCTGGCTGGCGGTGGAGCTGGCGTCGTCCTGCCCGCTCATGGTCACCTTGTCCGCAGAGACCAGCTTGCCGTCCGGGTCATGCCCGAAGACCGAGAACTTGGTGGCATAGGAGTACTGGATGCCCACGGACCCCACGTACTGGTGGATCTCACTCTTGGGATTGTCCAAGTATTTTTTGAAGTCTGTCAGATTGTTCTGGGTGATGCTGCTGGTCAGGCTGGAGGCTCCCTTGATGCTGGAGTCGTCCGGCTGGATGGCCTTGAGATCCTTGTGGGCCTTGGCCTCCTTCTGGGATTCCTGGGCGGAGTCCACTATCTTGTTCAGGTCGAAGGACTGCTCCTGAATGGTGATGGGGTAGGAGGTCATGGTCTCCCGCTGCACCCTGTCGATGTAGCGGTTGACCCCGGTGGACACGGACAGGATCAGGGCGATGCCGATGATGCCGATGGATCCGGCGAAGGATGTCAGGGCCGTCCGGGCCTTCTTGGTCCGAAGATTGTTGAAGCTCAGTGACAGGGAGGTCAGCAGACCCATGGAGGCCTTGCCGAAGGTGCGGTGGCGTGCCCGGCGGATGGGCACCTGGTCGTCGGGCAGGGGGTCGGAGTCGCTGATGACCGATCCGTCGTGCAGCTCCACAATCCTGGTGGCGTATTGGTGTGCCAGCTCGGGGTTGTGGGTGACCATGACCACCAGCCGGTCCTGGGCCACCTCCTTGAGCAGGTCCATGATCTGGATGGAGGTCTCGGAGTCCAGGGCTCCGGTGGGCTCGTCGGCCAGGAGGATGCGGGGGTTGTTGACCAGGGCCCTGGCGATGGCGACCCGCTGCATCTGTCCGCCCGAGAGCTGGTTGGGCCGCTTGTTCACGTGCTGGCCCAGACCCACTTGTTCCAGGGCCTGCCTGGCCCGCTCCCGCCGTTCCTGCCGGTGCACGCCCGAGATGGTCAGGGCCAGCTCCACGTTGGACAGGATGCTCTGGTGGGGGATCAGGTTGTAGCTCTGGAAGACGAAGCCTACGGTGTGGTTGCGGTAGGAGTCCCAGTCACGGTCCTTGTACTTCTTGGTGGAGGTGCCGTTGATGATCAGGTCGCCCTGGTCGTAGCGGTCCAGCCCGCCGATGATGTTGAGCAGGGTGGTCTTGCCAGAGCCGGAGGGGCCCAGGATGGCCACGAACTCGTTGTCGCGCAGGTTGACGCTGACATCATTCAAGGCCTGCTGGACGAAGTCCCCCGTTTTGTACTGTTTGGAGATGTGTTCGATCTGCAGCACCGTCGTCCTCCGCTTTCTGGATTCTCAATGGCTTTAATGGCATGGACTTATGGACTCTTGGAGTGCCAGCTTACGCCATTAGCATGGGTAAATGCCGATATGGCCTAGTCCACCGACTTGAGGGCCTCCAGCATGTCCACATGCTTGAGCTTGTTGTTGACCATCCAGCCCAGGCCGGCCGTGATGACCGTGATCATGACCAGGGGCACGACGAAGGCCACCCAGCTGATGGAGGGGTCAAAGAGGACGTTGTCCGGCGGGACGGTCGTGATGATGTAGTGGTGCAGCCAGGCCCCGAACCCGTACCCGGCCAGGACGCCGATGGCCGACAGAAGGATGGTCTCCCGGTAGATGTACATGGTTACCTCGCGGTCGTAGAAGCCCAGCACCTTGATGGTGCTCAGTTCACGGATGCGCTCCTCCACGTTCAGGTTGGTCAGGTTGTAGAGGATGACCAGGGCCAGCAGGGTGGCCACGATGATCAGCACCTGCATGATCATATTCAGGGATTTGACCACGGTGTCGATCTGGCTCATCAGGGTCGTGTTCTGCACCACACCCTGGATGCCGTCGATCCGTATGAAGGAGGCGGCCTGCCTCCTGGTGTTCTCCGCGCTGGAGTCCTTGAAGGTGACCAGGTGGGCGTTGGGCGTGAAGTCCTGGTGGAAGACGGTCCTGTAGGCCGATGGGCTCATGAAGACGAAGTGTCCCAGGTACATCTCGCAGATGCCGTCCACCCGCATGGTCCTGTCCCTGCCGCCTGAATCCTGCAGGGTGATCCTGTCGCCAGTCTTGGTCCCCGTCAGCTGGGCGATCCGTTCGGAGAGGATCACGCCGTCGCCCTTGAGACTCAGGGGCTTGTGCCCGGACCGGGTGTCCATGCGGATGAAGTCGTCCAGGTGCTGGGCGCTGGCCGGCGCAATCATGGTGATGGACTGCTTGTCGGCGTTGTGCCCGGCTGTCTTGCTCATCTCCTCGTAGCGCACGTTCAGGGAGCGGCTCACATCGGGCTTTTCCAGCCGTTTTTTGATGGATTGGCGCTGGTCGGATGTGGCCTGGCTGTTCTCGGCGGCGATCAGGTCGTAGCGGATCACCTGACCGAACTGGTGCTCGTTGATGGCGGAGATGGACCCCTGCACGCCGAAACCGGCCATCAGCAGAGCCACCGATCCGCAGACCCCGAAGATGGTCATCAGCATCCGCTGCTTGTAACGGAAGATGTTCCGGGCGGTGACCTTGTGGGTGAAGCTGAGTCGGTTCCAGATCAGGGGGATGCGCTCCAGGAAGATTTTCGAACCGGCGCTGGGCGGCTTGGGCAGGAGGAGGGCCGACGGTTTCTCGCGCAGCTCCCGCCAGGCGCTCAGGAAGGCCGGGACAACGGCGCTCAGGAAGGCCAGCAGGCAGGCCAGGAGGGTGATGGGCAGGTGGAAGCCGTAGTGAATGGGCGGCATGTCGAAGGCGTGGACATAGGCCTGGTAGACGATCCAGGGCAGCAGGGTGTGGCCGGCGATGATGCCCAGAAGCGCGCCCAGGGCCGAGGCCGTTCCGCCGTAGACCAGGAACTTGGCCATGACATCCTGGTCCCTGTAGCCCAGGGCCTTCAGCGTTCCGGCATTGATCCGCTCCTCGTCCACGAAACGCGTCATAGTGGTGAAGGTGACCAGGGCAGCAACCAAATACATGAAGTAGGGGAAGACCTTGGCCAGCGAGTCCACGATGAAGGAGACGGAAGCATAGACCTTGTAGCCCTCTGAGCCGGGCGCTTCACGGCGTGAGTCCAGGGCGTAGACCGGCTTTTCCAGACGGCTCACCTGGTCGGCCGCCTTGTTCAGCTTCTTCTGGGAGTCGTCGATCCTCTTCTGGGCGTCCGGGCTCTCCCTCTTGAACTTGTCCAGTTTGGTCCGGTATTCCGCGGTTTTCTGATCCAGGGTGGCCTGGGCCTGGTCGATCTGCCCCTGGGGCGAGGCCCGGCTGTCGGCCAGCTGCCGCCGGGCCTGGGCCAGTTTGGTCCTGCCCTGGGCCAGCTGTGCGGAGGCCTGGTCAAGCTGGGCCTTACCCTGGGCCAGTTGGCGCTCGCCTTCCTCCACCTTGGCTCTTGCCTGGGTCAGCTCCCGGCGCTTTGCGTCCAGGGTCTGCTGGTTGGCCGCAACCTGGGCCATGCCGGGGGTGTACTGGTTGGTCATGAAGGCATCGCGGCCCGTCTTGGCCTTGGCCGCCAGGGCATCGATCTGCGGTGATTGCCGGTTTAGTTCGGTCAGCTGTGCCTGGAGCCCGGCCTTCTTGTGGTTGAGGTCCTCCTGCTGCTGGGGGGTCAGCCCGGGTGTGGCCAGTTGGGCGTCGATGGTCTGAATGAGGCCGGTGACCTGTGCGATGCCCTGTCTGCATTGTGTCTGAGCCGCTTGGGCCTGGGCTACAGCCTGATCGGCCTGGGCCTTGCCGCCTTCCAGCTGCTGGCGGGAACCATCAAGCTTGGCCTGTCCCTGGTCGATGGCCTGCTGCCCCTGGTCGGCCTGATGCCTGCCCTGGTCCACCTGGCTGGCTGAGGACTGGTACTGCTTCTGCTTTCGAGCCAGTTCGGCCGAGCTCAGGTCCACCTCCTGCTGCCCTTGGTCGATGGCCGCCTGGGCCTGCACCGTCTTTGCAGCCAGTTGGTTCTTGGCGGACTGGATGCTCTGGGCACCCTGGTCCAGATCCTTCCTGGCCTGGTCCAGCTGTTGCCGGTTCCCCTCGAGTTCGTTTCTGGACTGGTCCACCTGGTCCTGTCCCTGGTTCAGCTGCTTCTGCAAGGGGGCCTTGATGGCGTTGAGCCTCGCTGTGGGGCGGCCTGACAGGATCCTGTTCAGGTCGTCCTTGTGGGTCTGCAGGGCCTGGATGTACTGGTCGGAATAGTGGTCCCTGATCCGGTCCAGGTCCTTGAAGGTCAGGCGGGCGATCATGTACTCGTTCGAGTCGAAGGCCTTGGGCGTGGTTACGGCGTAGGAGTCCAGGGACCCGGATCCGGCTGTGGAGGGGCCCATGTTGACCTTGCTCAGGATCTCGGTCGACCTGACTGTGCCCACTACGCGCAGCTTGTGGTGCCTCAAGACCTTCCTGCCCAGCTGGTCGGCCTTCTCATCCACCTGGATGCTGCTGCCGATGGGGTGGCTCTCACCCAGGGCCGTGTCGACCGCTATCTGGTCCGACCTGGTCGGCATGGTCCCGTCGACCAGCTCATAGGTGGAGATCCGGTCGGGGGCGGAGTAAATGCGCAGGCTCTTGTCGGTGCCCTTAAGCACCACGTCCTTCAGATACCCGTATTCGATTCCTGAGTTGCCCGGGGCGGTGTCGATGGCGTCCCGGTCCTCCTGGTCCAGCCCATAGCTGCTGATGACCATCAGGTCGGCCAGATGGTGGTCGGACAGGTAGGCGTTGCCGGCCTGCCGCATGTCCGGCCCGGTCACGCTCAGCCCGACCAGGGCGAAGGAACCCAGCGCCACCAGGCAGACGATGGAGATGAACCGCCCCAGGGACTTGCGCAGGGAGACCCGGATGTCGTGCCAGAGCACCTTCCTGACGGGCTGCATCCTCACCACTCCACGTTTTCGATGTCTTCGGGGCTGTCATTGGTCTGCACGGCCTGGACCCGGGCGTCGTGCATGCGGATGACCCTGTCGGCGATGGGGGCGATGGCCGCGTTGTGGGTGACGATGACCACGGTGGCGCCCTTCTTGCGGCACTGGTCCTGCAGGATGCGCAGCACCTGCTTGCCGGTCCGGTAGTCCAAGGCTCCGGTGGGTTCGTCGCAGAGCAGGATCTTGGGGTTCTTGGCCACAGCCCGGGCGATGGCCACCCGCTGCTGCTCGCCGCCGGAAAGCTGGGCGGGGAAGTTGTCGATCCGGTCGCCCAGGCCCACGTCGATCAGGGTCTGGACCGGGTCAGCGGCATCGTCGACAATCTCAGAGGCCAGTTCCACGTTCTCCCTGGCGGTCAGGTTGGCCACCAGATTGTAGAACTGGAAGACGAAGCCCACGTCGTAGCGGCGGTAGGTGGTCAGCTGCCGGGCGTCATAGCCGGCGATGTCCTTCCCGTCCACGATCACCTGGCCCTCGTTGCAGGTGTCCATGCCGCCCAGAATGTTCAGCACGGTCGACTTGCCCGCCCCCGAGGCGCCGAGGATGACCACCAGTTCGCCCTTCTCGATGGAGAAGGTGACCTCATTGTTGGCCACGATGGTCGTCTCGCCGGTCACATACCGTTTCGTCTCTCCGATGACGTCGATATAGCCCATCATGCCCTCTCGTAACCCTGGCTGTGCGGCGGGGTCGTCCGACGCAAGGGACGCCCTCCTGATGCTCTTTTCCACACTACTGTATACGTTTGTGGTGTCCGGAGCACAGGAGAACCGCCTGCCGGGAGGCGTCATGTTCGCCGACCTTGCAAGGGTTCGGAGATTCAGAGGGCTTGCAGGAGGTTGCCCAGTTTGCGGCTGTCCCTGACCGGTCTGCCCTGGCGGAAGGTGATGAACCGCTGGCAGGTCTGGGCCAGGAACTCCTGGTCGTGTGAGATGACGATCACCATGACCCCCAGGGAGCGCATGTAGCGGATCATCCCGGTCACCTGGTTCATGTGGAGCAGATCCAGGCCGCTGGTGGGTTCGTCCAGAACCACCAGGCGCTTGCCAGACAGTATGGCGGCCGCAATGGCCACCCGCTGCTTCTCCCCGCCGGAGAGGGTGTTGGGGTGCCGGCCCAGGAGCCGCTCCAGGTCCAGCTTTCGCGCCACTTCCTCGAACAGGTCGGTTCGCCTGGCCCCAAGAAGCATTTCGCCCTCCACGGTCTCGCTGAAGAGCTGATAGTTGACATCCTGAAAGACCATGTAGGAGTCCTCGACGCGCTCCCTGCTGGTCTGCCTGGTCCCATTCAGGCTGATTTCCGACCTGTCGCCAGGCTTGAGCAGCCCGGTCAGGACGGAGGCGAAGGTGCTCTTGCCGGCACCGTTGCGGCCGATGATGCCGGTGATGTCCTCGCTGGACAGGGTCAGGTCGTCCACATCCAGGGCAGGATCCTGGTCGTGGTGGTAGGCATAGGTCAGGTTCCTGACCCGCAAGAGGTCGGGGGTCTTCTCGGTAGTGACCCTGGCTGGGGCGCTCGCATTCTCGGTCGCGTCCAGATTCAGGGCCCGCAGCCCCATGGCCTGGCGGCTTGGGCCATCCAGCCCCCTCATGGCGGCCGGAGTCAGGTGCTCCGTCAGCCTGCCGTCCTCCATGACCAGGAAGTCGTCGGCCAGGCCGTCCAGGTAGTAGAGGCGGTGCTCGATCAGGACCATGGTCAGGCCCCGGTCCTTCAAGCGGCCCAGAATCTGCGCCAGGCTGGCCACCGCTTCCACGTCCAGATTTCCGGAGGGCTCGTCCAGGACCAAAATCTCCGGGTCCATCATGCAGGAGGAGGCGATGGCGATCATCTGCTTCTCGCCCCCGGACAGGGAGAAGATGTCCCGGTCCATGAGCGGCGCTATGCCGAAGAGGTCGGCCACCTGGTCTATACGCTCCCGGATGGCCTCCGGCTGGGCCCCGGTGTTCTCCAGGGGGAAGGCCAGCTCGCTGCGGACGTCGGTGGTGAAGAACTGGGTTTTGGGGTTCTGGAAGACCGACCCCACCTGCTCCGAAAGCCGGTAGATGGGACGGGCCGTGGTGGGTTCACCCCCGATCAGGCACTCTCCCTCCAGCTTGCCCTCGTAGAGTTCGGGAATCAGGCCGTTGATGACCCTGGACAGGGTGGTCTTGCCGCAACCGCTCGGTCCGGTGACCACGGTCAGCCGTCCCTGGCCCATCCGGCAGGAGACCTCCTGGAGGGAAGGCTGGCTGGCGCCTTCGTAGGTGAAGCTAAGCCTGGAACATTGCAACATAGGCTCCACATCCCATAAGAACCAGACCCAGGGCGCACATGAGCGCATCCAGTCCGGTGAAGGCGATCCGTTGGATGGAGGTCTTGGGCCCGGGGTCGCCGATCCCCCTGGTCAGGGCGGCCGAGGTCAGGTCGGAGGCCACGTTGGTGGCGTTGTTGAGCAGGGGGACGTAGATGTACTCCATGGTTCGCATCGGATGCCGGACCATGTCGCCGGTGGTGACGGCGATTCCCCTGAATTTCATGGCTCGTCTGATTTGGGCATAGTCGTGCCTGACGGTCGGGAAGAAGCGGAAGAGGACGCTGACGGGGATGACCAGCCACTGGGGGGCGTGGATCTTGCGCAGCAGGTAGACCAGCTCCGAGACCTTGGTGGTGCCCATCATGAAGGCCGCAACCAGCACCAGGGGGAGGACCCTGCCCACGCCGACGAAGAGGAAGAGCAGGTAATGTCCCGGCAGGTTCTCGGGGAAGACCATGGCCAGGGAGGCGCCCAGGGCGAAGACCAGGCAGACCAGAAGCCAGGCCTGGCCCTTCCTGACCTTGCCCACGATGACCTGGAAGCTACAGAAGTAGATGTTGATGGCCAGGACCAGCGGAGTGGGGAGGGTGACGAAGATCAGGGCGTTGGCGAAGATGACCAGCAGGAATCTGGTGTAGATGGAGATGGGCCTCATTGCTTGGCGGGTATCCGGTTGAAATGCCGGTCGACGATCCGGGCGCCTATCCATGCCCCGAGCAGGGCGCCGACCAGGGTGGCCAGGATGCAGACCAGGAAGGTGGCTCCGGTGATGGGCGCGAAGACTCCGTCGATGTACTCCTGGCTCTTGCCGCGGCGGACCAGGCTGGCCACGTAGGCGTCCTTCATGAACCAGAGGGGAAGTACGGGGCCGGTGCAGCCGAAGGTGAGGATGACGTAGCTCAGGTAGCGGGCCAGGTTGGGACGGCTCTCCCCGAGCGAGGACTGAACCAGGTCAGCCAGCAGGCCGCAGAAGGCGTAGGGGATGAAGGAGAGGGCGAAGTGGCCGAAGACCAGCAGGAAGAGGCCCATGATGACGCCGACGATGGTGATGGCCCCGAACCTGGGTACGCGGCGGATCATCAGCATGTAGACCGGGCCTGAGACCAGCCCCACCACAGCGGGGATGAAGAGGGAGGACAGGCCGGGCATGACCAGGCCAGCCAGGAAGACGGTGATGAAGTTGCCCACCGCCATACTGACGAAGTAGAGGGCCGTGAAAATGCCGACGTTGACCAGGTCTTTTGTCTTCAGTGCTTTCATAAAGGATCGCTCCCATCTGGGTGGCGGTCGCTCGGCCCTAGGCCATATCCGCCGATTGCAGGTTGTGCCGTCAAGTTTAGGAGGGCCGGGAGGGAAAGTAAATGATATTTTTTTATGTCTCTTGCCAGTGCTTCACAATAAGAGTATTGCCTGCCGCGCGAGGATTTTGTTAGTGTCCACTGAGAGAGGCGTATCAGAAAGGCGGCACGGAGGACAGGCATGATCAGCAAGCGACTACTTCATCTACCGGGAGCCAGGATGGGCGCCAGCCTCCTGCTGGCCCTCCTGCAGACGATTGGCGCGCTGGCGGAGGTGCTCCTCCTGCCGGTAGCCATCGTGGCCGTGGGCCGTTCCCTTGGCCTGCCTGTTCCCCATGCCCTTGCCTGGGTGCCCGGTCGGCCCGGACCTCTGGCGGCCTTGATAGGTGGGCTGATCCTGGTTCGGCTCCTGACCCAGGTGGTCACCAAGTCCGTCAGTGCCCGGCTGGCCGATGGGATGGGCAAGGCGCTCTCCCAGGCCCTGTATCTATCCGTGTTCGACCCCAATGCGCAGAAGGACGACCTGGGCGTTCCGGCGCAGACCCTGGCTAGGCTTTCGACCGAAGGGGTCAAGTCGGTCGTCTCCTACTTCACGGCTTATATTCCGGCGCTGGTCCAGACCGCCCTGATGCTGGTCGTGACCCTGGCCGTCCTCCTGCCTGTCAGCCCTTTGGCTGCGGGGATTGTCGTGATTGGCATGGTGGCCCTGCCCCTGGTTTCCAAGCCCACTATGGGCGAGAACATCAAGATTCAGCTGGGCCAACTGCGTAAGTATGACAAGGTCGGAGTCCACTTCGAGCATGCCCTGAGGGGGCTCAACACCTTGAAGATTTTCGGGGCAGACCAGCGGCAGGCCGACGATCTGGCCGAGGAGTCCGAAGGGTTCCGCCGGATAACCATGGGGGTCCTTGGCGGGCAGCTGCGCTCGCTGATCAAGGCCGACGTGGTCATCTACACCAGCCTCATTCTGGCGGTCGTGGCCACTGTCCTGATCGGGCAGGGCGGACCCTCTCGAGTGCTGTCCTGTTTGGTTGTCGCCCTGGCTGGGGTCCGGCTCTTTGCACCTGAGCGCCAGCTGGTCTACATGATGCATTCCGGCATGGTCGCCATCAAGCAGGGCAAGGCCATCGACGATATTCTCCAAGCGCGGCAGGGGAGCGACGGTAAGTCGGCGGCTCCAGGGACGACTGCTGAGTCGCGCAAGAGTACGGGTTCGGAGACGGCTCCGGATGCGAGTCTCGAAACTTCTGAGGAAGCAGTTCGGGAGTCTGACTCGGAATCCGCTTCGAAGCAGGCAGATCAGGCGGATATGTCTGGCGATGATTCGCTAGGCATCAGCGCTCGCGATTTGACCTACACCTATCCTGACGGTTTCCAGGCCCTGACTGACCTGAACTTCGATCTGCCGGCCAAGGGGCATGTGGGCTTAGTCGGTGCCTCGGGCTCCGGCAAGAGCACCTTGGCGGGTCTGCTGTCCGGGCGCCTTCAGGGGTATGCCGGAGAGCTGACCATTGGCGGGCGCCAGATCAGCGACCTGTCGCGCCAGGACCTGGTCGGCCTGCAGACTGTGGTTCGGGGAACCGACCATCTCTTCACCGGAACCATCAGGTCGAATCTGGACCCGGCCGGACTGGGCTACTCGGATTGGGAGCTGTTGGACGCGCTGGATCAGGTCGGTCTGACCGGTCTGGTCCAAAGCAAGGGCGGGCTGGACGCTCACATCGATCCTGAAGGAGGCAACCTCTCCGGTGGGCAGCGCCAGCGCCTATCCATTGCCCGCGGGCTTCTGCGGCGTTCTCCCGTCTATATCTTCGATGAGGCCACCAGCGCCGTGGATCGCGAGCATGATGCTACCTTGGCTGCTCTGATGGATGCGCTGGGCAAGGAGTCTCTGGTTCTGACCATTACCCACCGCCTGGCTGGGGTCCGCAATGCCGATTCCATCCTCTTCCTGCAGGGAGGTCGTCTTGCGGAGAGCGGCGGCTTCCGCGAACTGATGGATGCCGGAGGCGGATTTGCCGCTCAGTGGAAGGAGCAGGCTCAGTATGAGGACGGGGAGTGACAACATGCAGCAGCAGACGACGAGCAACCTGGCGATGATGCGCCGTATGGCCCAGCTGATGAAGCCTCTGGCTGGTACGGAGGGCAATGCCATCCTCTGCGGCAGTGTGGGTCATCTCTTTGCAGTCTGGAGCATGATGGCTGCCGCTGCGGCCCTGATCGGTCTGGTCATGGACTGGCCGCCGCTGAGTGGCCAGTGGGTCGTCTGGGCTCTGGTGGCGGTTCTGACTGCTCTCAGCCGAGGGGTTATGGCCTATGGGGAGCAGTACTACAACCATGAGATGGCTTTCAGCATGCTTCGTGACATCCGCACGACGGTCTTCGACAAGATGCGGTCCCTGGCCCCGGCCGGTTTGCGAGACCAAGCGCGCGGAGACATGGTGACAGTGATCACCAACGACATCGAGCTGCTCGAGATCTTCTACGCCCATACGCTTTCGCCCATCGCCATCGCCCTGGTGACCTCTCTGACCAATTTGGCCCTGCTCACCTGGCTCTCACCCTGGATGGGACTTGCCGCCCTGGTCTCCTACCTGATCGTTGGCCTGCTCATCCCCATCCTGAGCGCTAGGCCCACTTTCAAGGTGGCCATGCAGGAGCGGACGGCCCAGGCCAGCCTGCACTCCCTGCTTCTGGAGACCCTGCAGGGCCGCACCGAGCTGGCGGGGCTGGGCGCCCTCGGTAACACCCGTCGCCGGGTGGGAGCTGCCACGGATCAGATGCTGAATGCCCGGGGGCGCACCTCTGGGCGGACCATCACCAACGATATGGTCACCAACGTGGTCACTCTGATCTGCGTTGGAGCCTTCACTTTGATGGCCTGCCATCTAGGTTCGGCAGGATTGGTTGATCCTGCACGGGGAATGATCGGACTGGTCGGCTTCCTTTCCTCCTTCGCTCCCTTGATACCTGTGGCCCGGCTAGGCGCCGGCCTGCAGCCTACCCTGGCTGCTGCTCGGCGGGTCTTCTCTCTTTTGGACAAGGAGCTGCCTGTACGTGAGGTGGAATCTAATCATGGGAATCCCCTGACGGAGTTCACCGGAGAGGAGGCCAAGGCGGTTTCCTTCTCTTACGCTGGCAAGACTCACCCAGGTACAGACGATCCGCGTGGCTCTGGCGGCCGGACTTCGGTTTTGGAGGGTCTGGATCTTTCCATCAAGCATGGCGAACTGATTGGCATCCAAGGCGCTAACGGGGTTGGCAAGTCCACCTTGATTGACTTGCTGATGCGTTTCCAGGAGCGTAGCGGCGGTGATCTGACCGTCTCTGGCCTACCTATAGAAACCATTCGCACCGCCGACTTGCGCGCCCAACAGACTCTGGTGAGCCAGGACACTTATATATTCAGTCTCACTCTGGCGGATAACATCGCCTTGGCCCGGCCCGATGCCGGCAGGGCGGATATTGAGCAGGCGGCACATGATGCCTGCCTGGATGATTTGATCGACCAGCTGCCCGATGGATTGGATCACTTGCTTGCCGACAACGGCTCCGATCTGTCCGAGGGACAACGGCAGCGGGTGGCCTTGGCTCGTGCCTTTTTGAGCTCGGCACCATTCATGCTTTTGGATGAGCCCACCAGTAATATGGATGCTCTCTTGGAGGGTCGGGTTCTGACCAGGCTGATCGAGCGGAAAGGCGACCGCACCTGCCTGATCGTCTCCCACCGGCCCTCGGTCCTTGCCCGGGTTGACCGTCTGCTAACGCTGCAAAATAGCAAGCTTATTCCTTCCTGACTTTATGTAAACAGCGAGAGGATGGTGTCGGTACGAATTCCTGATCATTGCTGTATGTTTAATCATAGTAATCTGGGCTGGTGCAGGTCACTTCAGTGATGAATGGGTGCCTATGTTAATTATTCTGGGTTCTTTTCATTAATTGCATCTAACGCGGGTATCTCAATTGTGGAATGGCTGCAAGTACCGAGTCCGATAAGACGCGTGTATGAACCAGTATTGAAGCATTTAGCAATAGTCGAAGTTGAACTTCAGAAGCTTAGTCGGCATTATCTTGCATAGGCCTGTTATAGGTTTTCTACTTAATCATATAATATGATTTTATTGCCAGTCTTGAAGGCAACGTTCTTGAATATTATGTAGATCAAAGTATGTAGCCAAGTTGGGGCAGTGTGAACCTGAGATTTGGGGAAAGCAGAAGCCTGATGCCTAATTACTGGATTCGGCTGCTTTGTAAGAAGCGGCTTTGATTCTTTTGCTAAAAACACACGGGAAAGTCAGGGCGGACTAGCCCGTTATCTTAGTGCTGCATCTATATCGGATTCTCGCATCCTTCTCGTAAACTTGACATTCTGAAATCATTCTTGCTCTACTCCGACCATAATTATTAAAAGGATAGCCTAGCAGTTGTCTGGAAATTTGTGGTTACCGGCTATTTCGAGTAATACCTATAGTTAGACGACCGCTGCAAGGGGGAACTATGACGGGCAAGCTCAGCAAGGATTCAGCCAAAGTGTCGAATGAAGAGCCCTACTTTATTTCAGGAAATACAACTCTGACGAAATGCTGCTCTTTCGATTCTGGAACTGCCGAAGTTTATAAGGAAAATAATCGATTGTTGCGTGTGCCTCAGCCCAATATCGCTTTAAGTAATTCTTCGGATCTCTCTCAATCTAATGATGATAAATACGGCTGGTCGGATTTTCAAGGGGAAATAGCAACTAAAGTAGCTGACTTTCTGCGTCCGCATTTCGATCAAGTGGTTCTGTTGCTGGGGGCTGGCGCATCTATTGTTCCCAAAAAGAAAAAAGATGACTCAGGTTCTGGCGATGCCACGCCGAATGACAGTTATGGATTGCCAATGTCAGGCATCCTTAAAGCTATTGACGACGAACTCTCCGCTTCTGGTTCCGGATTTTATTCCATGGATTATATGAAACAGCTAGCATTCCCGAACGGGTTGCCATCTCCTGATGATAATGATTTAGAATCGATATTATCGCAATTCGAAAAAGCTGAAGAGTTCGTTCCCGAAGATAATAGTGAGAACTATACAGTAACCTTAAAACAAATTCGAAAGATTATTGTTGATAAAACGAAGTATGGTTTTGATGATCAATGTATGAAGCACCTCGCCCTGATCAATTTCTTTAACCGTAAGGTAAGTGACGGAAATAAACTGTCGATAGTAACGACGAATTATGACACGCTGATCGAAGAAGCTGCAGCTAAGGGCAGCTACACCGTTTTTGATGGATTTACCTTTAGTGATACGCCAGTTTTTGACGCAAAGATGTTTGACTGGAATCTTGTTAAGGATGTGCCGAACCTCAAGACGCGAGAAGTAATATATGACAAAAAAGTAATGAACCTTTTGAAAATTCACGGTTCCCTTACCTGGAAAAAAGATGACAAAGTTAGAACAGTCAGGAGGGTTTCAAAATTAGAAAATCTCGATTCGCCTTTATTAATATTTCCAAGCACAAATAAATATGAGCAGAGTTATCGTGCACCTTATTCAGATTTATTCTACAAGTTTAGAGAATTGCTCAACCGGCCTAGGACTTTACTTGTCACAGTAGGCTTCAGTTTTGGCGATACACATATTTTTGAGATGGTGAATGATGCATTAAGACACAACGATGGCTTGTCAATGTTGTTCACAAATTATTCGATTGATTCTGACGAATCCTCTAATCTTGGCAAACTGAAGCAACTTATTGATGAAGGATATAGGGTCGCTTTTCTAAGAGCAGCTCTCAATGACGATTTGCCTACGTATTTAAAGATGGACGAAAATGCTTGATGATTATTACAGCAACCGTGCTGGCCACGGATATTCCGGTCTTCAACAGATACAGAACCTAGACAAAAAGAATTTTTATCTCGGAACGGTTGTTCAGGTCTCTTCGCGTGAAGTTACTATACAAATAGATAATTTGTCTCTGCTGACGCATCGCTTGTTAAGGCAGTCAGACTTAGTACCCAATACAATCAACTACTATGTAGTCATCGATTCGGTATCGGGGATTTATTTCGGCCAAGTTGTACAGAACAGAATACCAATCGGTGTATCGCGTGAATTTCTGTCTGACGAAAGTCACAAAGAACAGGTGTATGCAGAAGCTATCGTAGACATTCTTGGCCTCGAAGGGAATAGTGATAAGTCATTCAGGCTTCCTGGATTTTTGAGGCCAGGAGTCACTGAAAAAGTGTATCTAGCCAATGGGCCACTCATTGAACATTTTGTTTCTTCAATGGAGTTGCACACTAATGAGGAAGATTCTTATGATGAGCCCGACACCGAAGATGGTGCCAACTCGTTTGCTTACTTGTCGTGTTTTCAAGATGAGGCATTACGATTAGTCTCTCCTCAGACTCTTTTTGATAGACATCTCATGGTTGTCGGAACTACCAATTCAGGGAAGTCGACCACGGCTTTGTCAGTTCTTGATTGGTTGGTCAACGCTCATAAGAAAGTGCTCTTAATAGATCCTACTGGAGAGTATGAGGACTCATTCACCAAAGATGACAAGATGGAGAAGTTAACTCTTGGCTGTAACACCGTGGTGGATTCGGGCAGTTTGTCGGTTCTAGACTGGTCGATGATTTTCGACTGCAATGAAAATACGCAACAAGGTACTTTGTCTGACGCTATACGCTCGTTGCGTTATCAAGCCAAATTTAGATGTTCTGGTCCATTCATCAAGCAGGGGAGAATAATTACAGAAGTTCAGAATGATCTGTCTAAGGTGGGAAAAGAAGACACCAGCTTTAACGTCAACCTTCTACCAGAACAAATTACCGAGGAAGCGGTCGAAGAGGGCACGAAGGGTGCAGAGAAAGGAAAATATACGCGGAGCACTTTCCGTATCAATAATTACGAATGGCTACGCGAAAAAATACTGAATCAGTTTGATAACACTTCATTTAAAAAATTCTTCAGAAATTCCAGTACTGGTAAGCGGTGGAAAGACTTGTTCAGCGAACTCGATAAATTTGCTGATAAGCCAAAAACCTCCCTGTATATCAACGCTTCCAAAATTGGGACAACTGACGGAATCGGCGGCATGGTTGTTGATTTAATCAGTAACTATCTGTTGAATAGGCGAAACGAAAAGGGATACCCTTATGTGATTTTTATAGATGAAGTTCATAGATATGCCAAAAGAACGACTGATCAGAATTCATTTTATTCAGGGTTGACATCTATTGCGCGTGAAGGCAGGAAGAAAGGTATCTTTCTGTTTCTTACGACGCAGAATCCCAACGATGTGTCATCTGAGTTGCTCGGCCAAGTTGGTACATTGATAATCCATCGGCTTACAAATGCTAGGGAGCTGGGTACTATTCAGAATTATGTCAGCGACAATACGATTAGCCAAATAATGAAGTTGAATCAAGGTGAAGCGATATTAACCTCTGTAAATTTGTTGGAAGACCTGTCCTTATCTATTCGGGCTTGTGGACGGTCACATAAAAATGATACTCCGAGATTGTAATATCGTTGGCGTGTTATTGATGTAGCTAGAGCGATGATCTCCTCCTAAATTGGAAGTTATATAAATTACTTTTGCTTGAGGTGAAGCGGTTTATAGCATTTGCAGTCTATTCTCCGCGGTTCCCATTGCACTGCTCGTAAGCTCGTTTCACTTATAGTAAAGGTTGAAGATAGAGATCCTAGAATTGTTCACATATGTGAATTGCTCCGCTATCGTTTTACATCACTTGGGGGCAGAGCGCATAAGGAAAGATCGTCGAGCTTAGACAACAATTATGGTTTTGACAATTATCAAGGAACTTATGAATTAATTGAGATTAAACATTTTGTATAAAGATCGAGGTGATAGGTTTATCCCGATAACGAACCGGCGATGGATATTTGCGATATACGGACGGCTGTTGTTGCCATACAAACATACAAAGTTTAGACAAAACTAGATTTAATATAATCAGAATTAGTCTGACAAGTTTCAAAGCCTGCTGTTGCTCAGCAAATTACAGGCAATAGTCTAGCTATATACAATTGTGACTCTCAGACATATGGGCAGGTGGCATAGAGAAGACCAGGTTGAGTTTCTCCCAATGGTGACAGGCAACGTGAATAGATTTAAGCCTCTGGTAATCATGAGCAGTCGCATGAATCAATAAAGTTATGACAAATACGTGGCCTTAGAAACTTAATAAACTCACACTTTCAAAGTGGAGCTAGCCGGATTCGAACCGGCGACCCTCTGCTTGCAAAGCAGATGCGCTACCAGCTGCGCCATAGCCCCGTGAATGTGAAAAGAACTTCAACCGCGCAAGAAATGCGTGGGCCTGGGAGGACTTGAACCTCCGACCTCATCCTTATCAGGGATGCGCTCTAACCAGCTGAGCTACAGGCCCATGCCGTGTGACCGAAGAATCACACAAATGGATAGCTTACCATAGTGTCCCCTCAAGTCAATCTCGGCGGCGTCGCGTCGCGTCTTGGCGGAAGAATGGGAGTCATGAGGCGGAAACGGCGTGCGGAACCAGTACGGTCAGAGCAGCTGGAGGTCGGTGGTGAGACGGTTCTGGTCATCAGGAAGCGGATCGCCAACGTCTATCTGCGGGTCAAGCCGCCTGACGGCCATCTGGAAGTGACAGCGCCTCTGGCCCTGAGCGACGACCAGATTCGTGCCTTTATCGGCGGCAAGCACCGCTGGATCGCAACCACTAGAGAACGTCTGGCCCGTTCACGCGATGCCTACGCCCAACCCGGAGCCGATGGTCAGTTGCAGCCAGGACGATCCGAGGCCGAAGCCAAGAGAATTCTCCAGGAGAGGCTGCCGACTCTGCTGGATCGCTGGGTCCCCGTGGTGGGTCGTCGGCCCGAGCGCATCAGTCTGCGGAAGATGAAAACCCGCTGGGGGTCCTGCACCCCCGCCACTGCCAGCATCCGGCTCAACACCGACCTGGCCTGGCTGGATCCTGACCTGCTGGAGTATGTGCTGGTTCACGAGCTGACTCACCTCTATGAGCATGGTCACGGCCCCGGCTTCCGCGCGCGGATGGATCGCTATATGCCTGACTGGACCGAGCGCCGTCGTCGACTCAACCGCTATCTGGCTTTGTGACCCACGAAGCTTAGACGTCTGAAGTTATGACTTCGAAATCCATGACTTCTAGATTCATGACTCTTGGAGTCATACACTCCTCATGAGTCCGGAACTTGTGAACTGGGAGCTTGTAAATTACGAACCTGCGGCATCATCCGTGCCGAAGATTTCGTGATTGAACCCTAGCTAGACCATCTGGTGCGAAGTTGGATTGATTTTTGATTGTCCTGTCTATCATGATCTAACCTGACTATGCGGTCTGATTCAGCCCGATCTGGCTTTGATCTATTCAGATTCAACTAATCTGCCATTGATTCGTTCTGACTCTGCTCGAGCCTGGTTTAACGCGCCACATTTGTCATCGAAGACCGATGGAAGGCTGTCGCAGCCCATGCTGGTGCGCTAGCGTTAAGGAAGAGGGGCGATCCTGCAGCAGTCAGGCAGGCTCCCTGTAGCCTGGAGGTGCGTGTGGAGCCGATCCGGGGCAAATGATCATGAAGGAGCGGATGAAATGACGGAATCCAAGAAGACGATCAAGCGTGCCGTGGTGACCGGTGCCTCCAGCGGCATCGGCCAGGCCAGTGCTCGGGCCTTGGTGGACAAGGGCTGGAAGGTGGTCGGCTTGGCCCGGCGCGAGGACAAGCTCAAGGCTCTGGCTGACCAGCTGGGTGAGAACTTCACCTATGAGGTCTGCGATGTGACCGACGAGGACTCCACCCAGGCGGCCGTCGATGCCGTGCTCAAGGGCGGTCCGGTCAAAGCTCTGGTCAACTGCGCCGGCGCGGCCTTCGGCAAGGATCCGGTGGCTACCTCCAGCCTGGACGATTGGCGCGGCATGTACGAGCTGAACGTCATCGGCACCCTGCGA
Source organism: Bifidobacterium sp. M0353 (assembly GCF_016100645.1). Classification (NCBI taxonomy): domain Bacteria; kingdom Bacillati; phylum Actinomycetota; class Actinomycetes; order Bifidobacteriales; family Bifidobacteriaceae; genus Bifidobacterium; species Bifidobacterium sp. M0353. The sequence goes on from NZ_JACFSB010000003.1 coordinate 24,577, forward strand.
GTCATCCAGAAGCTGCTCCCGGCCCTGAAAGAGTCGGAGGGCACGGTCCTGGTCATCTCCTCCACGGCAGGCATCGAGCCCTACGAGGGCGGCGGCGGATACTGCGCCTCCAAGGCGGCAGAACGGGTCATGGCCCGTATTCTGCGGTTGGAACTGATCGGCGAGCCAGTGCGCGTGGTCGACATTGCCCCGGGCCTGGTCCACACCGACGAATTCTCCCTGAAGCGGTTCGGCGGTGATAGCGACCGGGCTGACGCGGTCTACGCCGGTGTGCCCGACCCGCTGACCGCCGACGACATCGCAGGCTGCGTCACCTGGGCCTTGGAGCAGCCCGACACTGTGGACATCGACCAGATCGTGGTCCGTCCCCGTGCCGAGGGCTCCTACACCAAGCTTTACCGTCGCAGCTGAGCCTGGTAAGGGACCGATGCCGTCAAAACTGTTTCTGTCAAAAACCGAGTTTGGCAGGTTGATTCCGGCGGGAACCGGGTCTGGCAGAGGTTGGGTCTTGGCAGCTGAGCCTATGTGCACCTGGCGGAACCCAGTCGACCGGGGATAGTGCCCACGGCCACGATGAGCACGGACAGGACCGACCCTGCCAGCACGCCCAGCAGGGCTGACTCCAGGTGCGGGGATCCGGCGAAGGCCAGGTTGGCGATCAGGAAGGACATGGTGAAGCCGATTCCGCAGAGCTGGCAGAGGCCAATCATGTTTCCCGTCGTGGAGCCGGCAGGCCGTCGCAGCCCCAGATGACTTGCCAGGATCACCATGGTCATGATCCCCAAGGGCTTGCCCAAAGCCAGTCCCAGCGTGGCGCCCCAAAAGACCCGGTCCGTCAGCAGTCCGGGTCCCAGCTGATCCAGGGAGATGGACAGCGAGAAGAAGGCGAACACGGGCAGAACCACCAGGGCGCTCAAGGGTGTCAGCAGGCGATCCAACTGTTCGGCAGGCGATGATGCCTGGACGTGGCTCGGTCCAATCCCTGTTGTCTCGGTCCCGGCTGGATTGGCCCCGGTAGATTCTGTTGCGGATGGTTCAGCCTCGTGTGACCTGGCGACAGGTGTCAACAGGCCCATCGCCACTCCCGCCAGCACCGGGTGGATTCCGGCCTTGAAGAGGCTGTACCAGGCCAGTAGACCGCCCGCAAGGGCACCCAACAAGCAGAGAGGCACCAAGGGTCGCCAGAGCCGGGCGGAACGGCTCGCTGCCCGGATCAGCAACGCCCAGACCACGAGACCGACCAGGCAGACAAGCAGCCAGCCGGGTTGAACCGCGCTGGAGTAGCCCAGAGCGATCAGCAGGACGCCGATCAGATCGTCGAAGATGGCCAGGGTCATCAAAAAGGCCTGCAGGGCGGGCCCGGCCTTGGGCAGGAGCAGTTGCAGAGCCGCCAGGGAGAAGGCCACATCGGTGGCCGTTGGGACAGCCCAGCCACGCAAACCAGCGGGGGAGCCCAGGTTGAACAGGCAGTAGATCAGAATCGGAACGGCCACGCCGCCCAGAGCGGCCAGCATGGGCAGCATGACCTGCCTGTGGTCGCGCAGAGTGCCCGTGGCAGCCTCCTGGCGCAGGTCAAGACCCATGGTCAGGAAGAATATGGTCAGCAGCCCGTCCTGTATCCAGTCCTTGAGGGACAGGTTCAGTCCACCGGGTAGGTCCAGAGGGATCCAAGCGGCAAGAGCGTTCAGCCCCGGCCCGGTCTCTGGCAGATTGGCCAGGATCAGCCCGGCCAAGGCACAGGCCATCATGAATAGCCCGGTGATCCGATTGTTCTCAGCAAACGATGACAGAGCGGCGAAGAAGGTTGAAGGATGGAGTCGGTTGTGCCGGCCCCTGTCAGATCCGCCTTGCCCGCGCTGTGGATTTGATGGTCGGGCATTCGATGGCTTGGAATCCGACGGTCCGGAATTCAGTTGGGGGTCTGATGGTTGGAGGCCCGACTGCCTGGGATTGAAAGGTTTGAGATTCTGTTGCGAATTCGAATCGTCGTAATCCTGACGACGTGGATTGACAGAGAATGCTGGGAATGTAGGCGTGGGCGGCATGATGCTCCTGGTCGGGCGGGTAGGGTTCGGTCTTCCATGGCCGACCAGTCTTCCCGGCGTGAGGCAGCGCCCGACCGTCTCCCAAGTGTCAATTCTATCCTGAATCCCAGCAGGCTATCTCGGTTAGAGAAAATGCCGGCGGCCCCGCACCTTTCGCGATGCAGGGCCGCTGGCATACCGCCTATCGAGGGCGGTGATGAGCTCTCAGAACTCAGTAACTCAGCAACTCAATAAACTCAGAACAGATGGCTGCGCATGAACCACTGGAAGTGCTCCAGCTCCTGCACATGGTCCTGCAGAATGTTGGAGCTGACGATGTCCAGGTCGTCCAGTTCCTTGATGGCCTCGCGGTCGCGCTTGATGAAGGTGGTGTAGTAGGTGTCCAGGGCCTTCAGGTAGTCCAGGGCATCCTGGCGCCCGGTCATGGTGATGCCATCCCAGTCGCGGTTCTTCATGATGTCGTCGGGCCGTCCGGCGGGGGAGCCGCCCAGGGTGGCGATGCGCTCGGCGGTCTCGTCGGCCATGTTCAGCACCGAATCGACCTCGGGGTCCATCATCTCGTGGATGCCGATGAATTCCTTGCCCTTCATGTTCCAATGGGCATGCTTGAGGATCAGGGCAGTCTCCTGTTCCTGGCTCAGACGGCTCTGCAGGATGGCGATGACCTTTTCGCTGGTCGCTTCGTCGAGTCCCGGTACGGTAAAGTTCAATGCCATAATCGCTCCTTAAATATGAAATTATGCCTGCGGTCGGGTCAGCCCGACCATGTACTTCCAGACTAGAGGAAAAAGCAAGGAAACGCTTGGATTTTGCGGGAATCAACCAGTGAAATCATTCACGTACCATCGGCTACGCTGACAGTCACTTTTCCTTGACTGACGTGTGGCCGGTCACCGGCTGACTGCCAACTGAGCACAGGCTAGAGGATGGCTAGGCTTCGGTCGCAGCATCGTCTCCATCGTCATCATCGCCAGCCTGGTCCTCGGCCTCCTGCCGCCGCCTGACCTCGATGGTCTCGATGCGCCGACCGTCCACCTTGGTCACCACCATGTCATACCCGTCGTCGGAGTGGATCACGTCGCCCACCTGCCCCATCCGTCCGGTCTGGGCCAGGAAGTAGCCGGCCAGGGTCTCGTAGGGGCCATCCTCCAGCTCGATCCCGGTCAGGTCGGCGAAGTCCTCGATGGTCATGCCGCCGTCGACCGTGGCCACCCCGTTGACGAAGGCGGTCGCCTGGGGATGGGCCGGGTTCTGCTCCTCTGGCAGGTCGTACTCGTCGCGGATGTCGCCCACCAGCTCCTCGGTCATGTCCTCCAGGGTGACAATGCCGTCGGTGCCCCCGTACTCGTCGATGACCACGGCCAGGTGGATGCCCTTCTTGCGCAGCTTCTCCAGGCTGGGCAGGAGCTTGGAGGTGCCGGGCAAGGCGATGCCGGGCCTGGTCACGTCGGCCACGGTCTTGGCCTGGGGATTGCGCACGTCCATCAGGTCGCGCACGTGGACGAAGCCCAACACGTCGTCGAAGTCGCGTCCGGTCACCGGGTAGCGCGAGTAGGGCTCGTCGTGCACGAATTCGACCGCCTCCTGCAGCGGCATGTCCCCGGCGATGAAGACTACGTCGGCCCTGGGGCGCATGACCTCGGCCACGCTGGTCTCGGAGGCATCGAAGACGTCGCCCAGGATCATCCGCTCGTCCTTGCTCAGGTTGGTGTTGGATGAGACCAGCATCCGCAGCTCGTCGTCGCTGACCTCGGTGTCGGTCTGCTGGGGGTCGAAGCCCAGGATTCGCACGATGAGGTCGGTGTTCTTGCCGATCAGCCAGATCAGCGGCCTGCACAGGGTGGTGAAGACGTCGATGGCCGGAACGACGGCCCTGGCGATGGCCTCGGTGCGCTGCATGGCGATTCGCTTGGGCACCAGTTCGGAGATGACGATGGAGCAGTAGGAGATGATCAGGGTCAGGATTACCGTGGTCAGGGTGCTGGCCAGACCCTCGTGTACGCCCCACCCGGTCAGGACGGGCACCACGTAGGGGGCGATGGATGATGCGCCGAAGGAGGCCGAGAGGAAGCCCGTCAGCGTCACGCCGATCTGCACGGCGGAAAGAAAGGTGTTGGGGTCGCGGGCGATGCGGGCCACCCGGGCGCCGCGCGCGTCCTGCTGCTCCATCTGCTCCAGCTGCGAGCCTCGCAGGGAGACCAGCGCCAGTTCAGTCCCCGAGAAGACGGAACCGAGCAGGAGGAAGAAGAGAATGAGCAGGATGTTCAGCCATAATGCCATGCCTCCAATGCTAGGGTATGGACGCCCCATGTGCCCTATGTCACACCCCAGCGGCGAACCTCGGTCTTCCCCATACAGCGCTACCTGACTAGCATGAAATACGGAGACAGGTTCGGCTTCAGGCCGACGTTCCCAACGCTCCCGAAAGGATTTTTTTCATGTCACAGCTTCAGCACGAATTGACTGAGTTCACCACGCAGGCCTACCAGGACAACAAGACCTTCCCGGTCTCCAAGAAGGATCTGCTGGGCCACTGGTCCCTGCTCTTCTTCTACCCTGCGGACTTCAGCTTCGTCTGCCCCACCGAGCTGGAGGATCTGGCCAGCAAGTACGAGGACTTCAAGAAGATCGGCTGCGAGATCTACTCCGTCTCCTGCGACACCGAGTTCGTCCACAAGGCCTGGCACGAGGCCAACGAGAAGATCGCCAAGGTCCAGTACCCCATGCTGGCCGATCCGACCGCAACCCTGGCCAAGGACCTGCAGACCTACAACGAGGCCGAGGGCAAGGCCGAGCGCGGCGACTTCATTCTGACCCCTGAGGGCAAGGTCGTGGCCTACGAGGTCATCTCCTCCAACGTGGGCCGTAACGCCGACGAGCTGCTGCGCCGCGTCCAGGCCTCCCAGTTCGTCTACGAGCACGGCGATCAGGTCTGCCCTGCCAAGTGGGAGCCCGGCGAGGACACCATCGAGCCCAGCCTGGATCTGGTCGGCCAGCTCTGATCCGCAGCTGCCAACATCGGGAACTCGCCGATCGGAAGCGACCAGGGCGGGTTCCCTTTTCTGTATTCACGACCAGCATCCAAAACCAGCACATCCGTGCATTCCTTCGGAAGAGGCATTCATGACGGAAGACAAGAATCTTTATGACGTGGTCGTCATCGGCGGCGGCCCTGCAGGCCTGAGCGCAGGACTCTACCTGGCCCGGGCGCGGTATCGCACCCTGATCCTGGAGAAGGACGACTTCGGCGGCCAGATCACCATCACGGCCGACGTGGTCAACTACCCGGGCGTGGCCAGCACCGACGGCCGCAAGCTGACCGAGACCATGCGTCAGCAGGCCCAGAACTTCGGAGCCGAGTTCATGAGCGCCGAGGCCACCGGCATCGAGGCCCAGGGCGACATCAAGGTGGTCCACACCTCCCGGGGCGACCTGCGCACCTTCGGCATCCTGATCGCCACCGGCGCCAGCCCCCGCAAGATAGGCTTCCAGGGCGAGCAGGAGTACGCGGGCCGCGGTGTGGCCTACTGCGCCACCTGCGATGGCGAGTTCTTCACCGGGCGCGAGGTCCTGGTGGTCGGCGGCGGGTTCGCGGCAGCCGAGGAGTCGGTCTTCCTGACCAAGTACGCCACCAAGGTGACCCTGCTGGTGCGCGAGGAGGACTTCACCTGCGACGCTGCCGTGGCTGACGAGGCCCGGGACAACGACAAGATCGAGATTCACTACTCCACAGAGCTCAAGGGTGTCTCCGCAGGCCCCGGCGGGCTGGTCGAGGCCACCATTTTGGACCGCAAGAGCGGGCAGACCACCACCTGGAAGCCCCAGGACGGCGGCACCTTCGGCGTCTTCGTCTTCGCTGGCTACGTACCTCAGACCGGCATGCTCAAGGGCGTGGTGGATCTGGACGACCACGGTTACGTGCTGACCCACGGCTACCTGGAGACCTCGGTGCCGGGCATCTACGCCGCCGGGGATCTGCGGGTCAAGAACCTGCGCCAGGTCATCACCGCCACCTCCGATGGTGCTGTGGCCGCCGTGGAGCTGGAGCGCTACGCCTCCAATATGTCGGACAAGACCGGCCTGGTGCCGCCGCGTCCCGAGGATTCCCCCTACGCCCGCTCCGAGCGGCAGGCCGAGAATTCCGCCCTGGCCTCGGGCACCTCGCCCGCGCCTGTGGCCCAGGAGCACGACCAGGCCCCGGCCAAGACCTCCGGCTTCTTCGGGCCGGACATCCGCAAGCAGCTGGACATGGTCTTCGGCAAGATGACCGGAAAGCTGGAGTTGGCCCTGGATCTGGACGGCAGCCAGGTCTCCAAGGAGCTGGAAGCCTTCGTGGACGAGCTGGTCGGGCTCTCCGATGGCAAGCTGACCTCCAGGGTCGACTCCCGCACGGACGAGGATGGCAAGGACTATGATCCGGCCGGCGACCTGCCCGATGCCCGCCCCAGCGTGCGCATCTGCCGCGTGGATGACCAGGGCGTCTCCCAGCCGACCGGGTTGGCCTTCCATGGCGTGCCCAGCGGCCACGAGTTCAACTCCTTCGTCCTGGCCCTCTACAATGCGGCGGGCCCCGGCCAGCAGGTGGATCAGCCCACCTCGGACCGTATCGATGCCATCAAGGACCAGGTGGACGTGATGATGCTGGTCTCCCTGACCTGCACCATGTGCCCGACCACGGTCCTGTCCGCCCAGCGGGTGGCGGCCCAGAACGGCAAGGTGCGCGCCGAGGCCTACGACCTGGCCCACTTCCCCGAGCTCAAGGACCAGTACCAGGTCATGAGCGTCCCCTGCATCGTAATCCGCAAGGACGGCCAGGAGACCGTGGAGTTCGGCAAGAAGTCCGTCCCTGAAATGCTGGATCTGATCGGAGCCTGACCCTGGGTCTGAGCCTGAACAGATTCTGAGAAGGCGCTGACGTCAATGCCTTTGTGGCGATGATGTCGGTGCCTTTTCTGGTGTAAGCCTCTGAATTACGTTGATGGAAAATTGCTGATGCTATCCACGGTCTACACAGTCCGCCGCCTTCGTGGTGCAAGCGGTGACCGTCGTCATCATGATCGGCTCGACAATATGGAATGATTACGCTCTATCCTGCTACATCCTGACCAATCCTCCGACCCAGACCACTCCTTTCGGTCCTGGCTCATGGCGTAATGGCCCCCGGCCGCAGCCGTGCCATCCTGGTCCACGTCCAGTTGGACGAATCCCTGCATAATCGTGGTGTTTATCTACGTATTCCCGACCTGGACCGATCCTGCCAAGCCCAGGGCCTCGCTGGAGCACTTGGATCCGACCGGTCCGCTGGGCACCGCCGAGGTCACCGGCACCTATCTGGAGCGCGTGGGCATCCGCATGCCCCGCTGCCAGCCCGAGACCATCCGTCTGATCGACCTGGTCCGGGTCTGACCCGCCGCCATCAGTCACACCACAGGGATGGAGGAGCACTGAATCATGAACCCAACCAGCCTTAGCCTGGGAGAGCCGGACTGGATCACGCTGACCACCAATGCCGACAGGGAGACAGCGCCCGCAGGCCCTGGACTAGATTCGCCAGGACATTGCCCAGCCAGGATGGCTGGCACTTCTACGACCGGAGCCTGACCAGCGGCCTGCAGTGGGAGCGGACCAGGCAGATCGGGGTCAACACCCTGGCCTTCCGCTTGCCCCAGAACGGGAGCTTCTACGCCACCGACGCCGACTGCGTGGGCATATCTGACTCAATCGACTGGGAGCTCAACCGCCAGTGGATGGATCTCTTGGCGCGGACCGGCACCCCGCTCTTCTTCTCAGCCCGTCCCGGCGGTCTGACCGCCGATCAGGAGAACCAGCTCGGGCAGGCCTTGGCCTTGGCCTCGACCGGCGGCGCCCATGCCATCCCCTCGGACTGGCTGGTCAACGACTGCCCTGAAATTTGGACTGACGACGGCGGCGCACGCCGATACTCCTGGTATCAGCCGGCTGGCCTGGAGTTTTCGGACAGGCCCGAGCGCTACGACGGGTATCTTTCCGCCGTTTAGAAGTAGATGACGGCCGTGCTCGGTTGGGATGGGCACAGCCGCCAGTTCGCCGGATTGCAGTGATGGGAACCCGGCCTTACTCGTGCGAAGTACAGTGGGGAATATTCGATAATGCCATTTACAGAGCCTCCCAAGAACTCTGCCGACTGTCTCCCCAACAGACGGTGCATGTCATTCGCTTCTGCATCTTTGTACAGTGATACAACCCTATCATCGCGCAATGACTATGACAGCCAGATCCAGTGTCGGTGGAACTCATGGCTGACGGGATGAGTAAACAGCGGCCGGGCTGGCTGTGGGTTTCTGCCCTTGGCCGGCCTGGCCGTGCTTCCTCCTCTCTTTCAGGCGGAGCGGGGGCGTGCATGCCTGCCCTCGGTTCCTGGCTGCGGAAGTGTGGTGGGGGCGCGGGAGGATGTGTCGGCTCTCTTGGGGTTTGAGCCTAAAGTGGCACGTTCCTCCCTGCTCCCCCTTGATGGGCCGGGGGCGGGGGGATTGATACGCCGCCCGGCCGCTCTTACTCGTGCGAAGCGTGAACCAGTCGGCGTGTTTCCTGCCGGTGGCGGCGCGAGGCGAGGACCCCGCCCATGCCGGTCATGCCGGTGGCGAGGGCGAGCAGGATGCCCTGCCCGCCGGCCCTTGGGAGCACGCCTGCTGGCAGGTACGTGTACCTGAGGGAGGTGTCCGGCGTTTGGGGTGCGCCGCCCAGCGTATAGGCGACGCTGACCGTGACCGTGCCCGGCAAATGTGCGGGCGTGGTCACGGTCACGCTGCTGCCGTCGCCGTGCGCCAGGCCTGATGCGGGGGTCTGGTCGAACCTGACGCCGGTGATTGCCAGCTGCAGGTTGAACGACACCGGCACAGGAACACTCGATTGGTAGATGGTGCCGTTGCCAAGCTGGCCATAGTAGTTGTATCCCCAGGCGTAGGCGTTGCCGTTGCTGCCCAAGGCCAGCGAATGATGGTATCCGGCGCTGACCTGTGCGGCTTTCAGTCCTTGGCTCTTGTCGGTGAGGTTGGTGGGGTCGCGCACAAGCACAGGAACAGACGAATTCGCATAGTTCCCGCTGGTGCTGTTGCCGAGCTGGCCACGCAAGTTGCATCCCCAGGTGTAGGCGTATCCGTTGCTGCCCAAGGCCAGCGAATGATCGCCTCCGGCGCTGACCTGCACGTAGGTGAAGTCCGCGGGCTTCTCCACTATGACAGGCGTAGTCCAGCTGGTTTTTGTTCCGTCGCCGAGCTGGCCACCGCCGTTCCATCCCCAGGCATAGGCGTTCCCGTCGCTGCTCAGGGCCAAGGAATGCTGGCCTCCGGCGCTGACCTGCACGTAGGTGAAGTCCGTAGACGTGCGTTCAGGCTTTCCCACTTTGACCGGCGCCGTGTGGTCGGTTCTCGTTCCGTCGCCGAGCTGGCCATAGCCGTTGTCTCCCCAGGCGTAGGCGTTCCCGTCGCTGCCCAGGGCCAGCGAATGATCGCCTCCGGCGCTGACCTGTATGTAGGTGAAATCCGCTGGCAGGTCCGGGTACGTCTTGCGGTCGGGCGTCTTCACCCTGACCGGCGTTTTCTGGCTGCCGCCCGTTCCGTCGCCGAGCTGGCCATAGCCGTTGTCTCCCCAGGCGTAGGTGTTCCCGTCGCTGCCCAGAGCCAGGGAATACCAGTTTCCGGCGCTGACCTGTATGTAGGTGAAATCCGCTGGCAGGTCCGGGTACGTCTTGCGGTCAGGCGTCTTCACCCTGACCGGCGTATTCTTGTCGGTTCTCGTTCCGTCGCCGAGCTGGCCATAGGTGTTGTCTCCCCAGGCGTAGGCGTTCCCGTCGCTGCCCAGGGCCAGCGAATGATCGTATCCGGCGCTGACCTGCACGTAGGTGAAATCCGCCGGCGCGCCTGCAGGTTTCCTCACCATGACCGGCGTGGTCTGTCTGGTGCTTGTAGTTCCGTCGCCGAGCTGGCCGTTGTTGTTGTATCCCCAGGCGTAGGCATTCCCGTCGCTGCCCACAGCCAATGAAAAACCACCGTCCTCATTTTCTGATCCGCTGATTTGGCTGAATCTGATGCCCCGGCTGGCGCTGTCTGGCGGGGTGATGGTGGTGGATTCCCCGCCCAGCTGGCTGCCCTTATTAGGGCTGATGCTCCACGTGCTGTTCTGTTTAATGGGTGTCCATTTGGCGGTGAGAGTGAGGTTGCCGGTGACGGGCCTGCTGAAGTCGTAGGCGACCTCCCCAGTGAACCACCCGTCGAACTGGTAGCCTTGGCGCGTCGGGTCGGTCGTGGGCCGCTGAACTCTGCCGTAGACCGGCTGGATGCTCTGGTCCAGGGGGGTCGGGCCACCTTCGCCCGTGTTGAAATGGACCGTGTAGGTGGAATCCTGCTGGTCGTCTCTGGTCAGCGGCTGGTCGACCGTGTACCTGAGGCTCCTGGTGAAAGGTTTATCGTCCTGCCTGCCTGTGATGAGAATAGTTGCTTGTCCGGGCTTGCGGACGGGCATGTCCGCCTGCCAGGAGTCGTTGTTCCTGCTGAGCGTCAATGCTTGGCCGTCCATGCTGGCTGATTCCAGGATGGACGCTGTGGCGGTGTCGAGCCTGGCTGGCTTGCCGGGCTGGTCCTGCCCGTCCAGGCTCCACGTGAGCATGTCGCCCTGCCTGCTGATGGCCGTGACCCTGCTGCCGGCAGCTGTGGCCTGCATGTACTGCTGGTTCCCCTTGTCGGCGCGGATGGGCGTCTTGCCGGGCTTCCAGGCCCAGGCGCGACCGTCCGTGCCTGTGATGATGGCCTGGTTGTCGTTGCAGGTGATCTGGCTGGCCTGCGCGCCGTCCGGCAGTCCGACGGCTGTGGAACTGGTTGCGCTGTCGGCCAGATACCGGAGCTGTCCCTGTGAACCCAGGAGAAGGAATCCTCTGCTGAGGGTTTGGGCTTGAGTGAAGCGCATGCCCGGGTCCTGCTTGACGCGTTCGGGCTTGGCGTTGCCGGTCTTGCTCGCATCCCAGGTCCAGGCTTGTCCGTCCGCGTCCACGATGAGAGCCTGGCTGCCGGAGGCGACGGCTAGGACGGCCCGCGCCTGAACCGGCAGGCTGGTTGTGGCTTGTTCTGTGAATTTCGGGTTCAGGTTCTTGCTGTCGTCATCACTGGCCTGATAGGCGTGTACCTGTCCCTGCCGGTCTATTGCGAGCAGGAAGTCATCTTTGATGCTGATGCTGGTGAATTGGGTGTTCCGGCTGGTGTCGAGGATGGTGGGCGTCGCTTGTCCGCTGGCCCAGGTGTAGATCCGCTGGTCGGATCCGAGAGCCGCCTGCCGGCGGCCGCCGGCTGCAACCTGCTGGTAGCGGAACCCGTCGGGAGCCTGGGCGGGGAAAGGCACCTGTTTTGGTGTGCTGTCCTGCTTCCAGGTGTAGATGCGGCCGTCGCCGGTCAGGCCGGCAGTCTGCTCGCCTGCCGTGTGGATGCCGGCGAATTGAGGTTCCTGCCTGTCGGGCGGGCTGATGGTCAGCCGGGTGCCGGAGGCGGGCCCGTGGTCCGGGCTCAGCGTCCAGTCCGTTATCTTTGTCCACTGGGCTTTCAGGGTGGTGTCCTTAAGGATGGGGGTCCGGAAGTCGAAAGGCTGCCCGCTGCGAGTCCATCCGTCGAATCGGAAGCCCTCACGTACAGGATTCTTTTCAGGAGGCAAGATGAGCGTGCCGGTTTTCACGGTTGACTGTGTTGGCTTGCTGCCGTCGGCCGGGTCGAAGCGTACTGTGTGTGTGGCTTGATTGTCTGTCTTATTGGATGGCTTGGTTGGAGCGGCGTCTGTGTTTTCAGGCGTTCCCGTCGTCGATGACGGGGTGCCGGGCTTGGATGATGCTGGGCTTAATGGTGTGGCGGCTTGTATCGGCGATGGCGAGGGCAGTGGGGTGTCTGGTGCGTTGCTGGGGAGGGTGCCGGGGGTTTGCTCAGCTACGCGAGGGGTCTGACGACCCCCCCCCCCCGGTGAGTACAGGAGCATCCGCCTGGGCGGATGTGACGCCCAGGCCTGCCAGCATTCCCAGCAGGACGATCGTCATCGCCAAGGTGCGACGCAGACGGGAAACCAGATGCATGAAACCAAAACCCCTTCACCAAACACCAAACGGTATCTATGCCGCTTGCCTATCAACGTTCTGTCTGTCAACGCCAACCCTGCATCAAATTGCAGGAGCTAATGGCGTAAGCCAGTCGTCTTCTCGACGTCCCCCGCTTTTCACCCTACCACCCGACCCACAAACAACACACGACCGTGTCAGGGTCACTTGGATACGGCGAGGCCCCGCCTCCTGCTATCTGCAAGAGAACGGGGCCTCATCCTTAAATCGTCAAGCGGGGATCAGCCGGTGTTCTGCAGGCCGGCGGCGACTCCCGAAACGGTGCAGAGGATCAGGTAGATGAAGTCGGCCTGCTGGCTCTTGCTGAGCTCCTCCTTGTCGTTGCGACGACGCAGGGCCCGCAGGGCGCGCACCTGAGTCACCGACAGGGCATCCACATACGGAGAGCGGATCCGGATGGCCTGGCCCAGCACGTGGCGGTGCTGCAGGGGCCACTCGTCGCCCACGATCTGCAGGACCCACTTGCGGGTCAGCTCCATCTCCGAGAGGACCTTCTGGCTCAGGTCGTCCCGGTCGCCCAGGGAGAGGTACATCTTGGCGATGCGCTCGTCGGTCTTGGCCAGGCTCATCTCGATGTTGTCGATGAAGGTGCTGAAGAGGGGCCACTCCTCGTAGGCCTGACGCAAGGTCTGCAGGTCGCCGAACTTCTCGCAGGCGGTGCCCAGGCCGTACCAGGCGGCCAGGTTGATGCGGGCCTGCGCCCAGGAGAAGACCCAGGGTATGGTCCGCAGATCGTCCAGGGACTTGGCGCCCAGTCCGCGCTTGGCGGGTCGTGAGCCTATGGGCAACAGGCCGATCTCGTTCAGAGGCGTCACGATGGAGAACCAGGGGGCGAAGTCCGGCGTGTGCAGCAGGTCCAGGAAGCGCTCGTGGGCGGCCTGGTCCAGCTCGTCGGCCATGTCCGCGTACTTCTCGGTCATGGTGGTGTTGCGCTCCTCCACGCTGGGCGCGGACTGGAGCAGGGTGGCTGCGGCCACGGACTCGATGTGGCGGATGGCCAGGACCGGGTTGCCGTAGCGGGCGAAGATGACCTCGCCCTGTTCGGTCAGCTTGAACCGGCAGTTGACCGAGCCCACAGGCTGGGCCAGCACGGCCCGGTTGGCGGGGCCGCCGCCACGGCCTACGGCGCCGCCGCGTCCGTGGAAGAGGGTCAGGTCGATGTCATGGCTCTCGGCCCACTTGGCGATGCGCTCCTGGGCGGAGTGCAGGGCCAGGGTCGCCGAGACGGGTCCGGCATCCTTGGAGGAGTCGGAGTAGCCCAGCATGACCTCCATCTTGTTGCCGGTCTCCTTGAGCCGGGCCTGGACCTCGGGGATCTTGATGATCTCCTCCAGCACGTCCACCGAGTTCTGCAGGTCCTCCAGCTGCTCGAACAGGGGGATCACGTCGATGACCGGCACGTCCTCGGCATGCTCAAAGGCCAGCCGGTTGAGCTCGTAGACGTCCTTTACGTTCTGCGCCGACTTGGTGAAGGAGATGATGTAGCGGCGGGCGGCCTTCTGGCCGTTGCGCTTCTGGATGGCTCCCAGGGCGCGGAAGGTGTCGAGCACCTCGTGGGTCATGGGCTGCAGCTCGCCGCGCTCGCCGTGCAGGCCGTGTTCGCGGATGTCCTCCAGGGCGCGGGCGTGGACCAGGGAGTGCTGGCGGAACTCCATCTCAACCATGTGGAAGCCGAAGGTCTGGGCCTGCCAGATCAGATCCTGCAGGGGGCCGTAGGCTTGACGGGCCGCGCCCGCCTTGGCCAGGGAGTCCTGGACCACTCGCAGGTCGGCGATGAAGTCGTCGCAGTCGGCATACATAAGGTCGGCGTCACGCTGGATGGTGGCCTGCAGACGGTCGGCGATGACCAGGACCACGGCCCGGTGCAGCTCGTTGTGCGAGATGGTGGTGGCCCGATCGGTCAGGCGCTCGCTCATCTCCTTCTGGTGGCTCCACAGGCTCCTCAGCTCGGGGCTGGGCGGCGTGGTGGTCACCTCCATGGTCATGTTGCGGCCCACGGTGGTGGTGGCCTTGACCAGCGCCTCAAGCATGTGGTCGGAGAACTTGCGGGCCACCTTGCGCGAGACCTTGGCGGTCACATTGGGGTTGCCGTCACGGTCGGAGCCGATCCAGCTGCCCGGGTGGAAGAAGGCGGGGCAGACGGGCTTGACCATGCCGGCCTTCTTGCCCAGCATCCAGTCGTCGAAGCGGCGGTAGACCTTGGGAATGGTCTCGAAGAGCGTGGCGTCGAAGATGTCCAGAATGGTGTTGGCCTCTTCGACGGGTGTCGGCTTCTTGGCTGCGATGGGCGAGGTGCGGAAGAGGGCGTCGATCTCGTTGTGCAGCAGACGCTCGTTCTCCTCCAGCTCGGAACCGCCCAGGCCGCGGCGAACGGCCAGCAGGTTGGCGATGCGCCGGATCTTGCCCTCCACGGCCTTGCGCCGCGCCTCGGTGGGGTGGGCGGTGAAGACGGGGTGGAACTCCAGCTTCTCCAGCAGCTCCGAGGCCTTGGCCGGGCCCATCTCCTGAAGGAGCTGGCTGTAGGCGCTGGTCATCTCGTTGATGGGGTCGGTGCCCTTGACCTTAAGGTCCACCTTGCCCTCGCGCTCATGCAGGACCTTCACCCGGTAGTTCTCCTCGCAGAGGTTGGCCAGGTGGAAGTAGGTGGTCAGGGCGCGGGCCAGCAGCTGGGAATCCTTGATTGAGGTGTCGTCGATCAGGGCCACGGCCTTGGACAGGCCGTCCTCGTCAGGCACGGGGTCCGAGGGGTGGCGGTTGAAGTGCTCGGCGCTGGCCGTCATCACGTCCTCGCGCAGGGAGTCGAACCGCTTGAGCAGCTGTTGATCGAATTCCCCCAACACATCCCTGAGCAGCCGCAGGCACAAGGCCATGTCCTCATCCAACGATTGAGGCAGCTTGCGTTCCTCCGGCCCCTTGGTCCCGGTGCCGGACGTGACCAGGGTCGCATCGGCAGCCGTGATTTGCTGATTACTATCTGTCATCAGTCCTCCTTGTCGAATCGCAGGTTGCCCGGTCTTCGACCATTCCACGGCTCCTCCGCGGTTATTGGTGGTCGGCGTTGCAGGCCCACAGCCTTCGGTTCGATGGCTCGCGGCCCATTCTAGGACGCTTTCGGGTCGAATACGTTTCATGGTCCCATGCGCCGGTGCAAGGGCACGTGACCCGGGTGGAGTATGAATGTGGGTGTGAAATTCAAGAGCAGGAGTTCCAAGGACGGCTATCGCGGCAGGACCGCAGCCGAGGTCAGACGGGTAAGCAAGTACCACACCCACTCCATTCCGCTGGACATGGAGGACATTGAACGCGATTACGACAAGCCCATCGTCGAGGCCTGCATAGCGGCCAAGACCAGCCTGATTGTGCGGGTGGGCATGCTGGAGCTGGGGGCCGGCACGGGAAGCTTCCGCGTGCGCGAGATGATGCATAGGATTGCCTACCCCATGGGCGTGCATGTGCGGGCCGACGTGAACCTGACGGACATCGAGGCTACTTGCACGGATGGTGTGTCCCGCATCACCGAGGTGGTGGACCTGCCCACCACCGGGGTCAACACCGAGCGGATCTGGCTGCTGGAGCACTTCGCGGACTGGCTCAGCGTCAAGTGCGGGCAGGCGGGGACCTACCACGCCATGACGGTGGTCTCCCGGGAGCTGGTGGACAACCTGGACGAGCCGAACGTCTACGCGGCGGCCCGCAAGGCTGTCAAGGAGGTGCTGGCCCAGGACCAGGATGCTGCCGAGGCGCTCAAGGATGCGGTGGCCACCGCCGTACACAACGAGGACGAGATCAGCCAGAACCGGATCGATGCGGCGGCCATGGACACCAGGACGGCCGCCGGTCTGGGCACTGTAGGCTCCACGCCTCGTTCGGAGGCCATGCCGACCACCACGGCCTCGGATGGTTCCGAAGATTCCAGGTCTGCTTCCGTTTCTGTTGCCGATGCGGTTGAGAATTCAGATTCGAGTGCCGCCGGTTCTGCAGCCACTGAATCTTCTGCAACCAGCCGGGGGCGCGATTCTGCGGCTGGGCGGCCTGCCTCCTCTGACAAGCCCGCGTCCCCAAAGCCACAGGCCAGGGGTGGCATCACGGTCCGGCAGGCGCATGAACGCCTGGACCTAATCGAGCGACGCAAGCCCCTCTATTCGCCCCTCTTCTCGGGCTTCGCCTCGGCCGTGGCCTGCGCAGCCTTCGTCTTCCTGCTGGGCGGCGGCCCCTACGACATGGCCGGAGCCTTCGTCGGCGCTGGTATAGGCCAGTGGGTGCGTCGTCAGATGCTGGGTAGGCGGATCAACCAGTTCTTCGCCACTGGGGTGGCGGTCATCATCGCCGCCCTGGCCTGCGTCGGCACGTTGAGGCTGGTGGGTATCTTCGACCCGGTGGCCCTCAGGCACGACACGGCTTACATCGGTGCCATCCTCTTCGTCATTCCCGGCTTCCCACTGGTCACCGGCGGCCTGGACATCGCCAAGCTGGACTTCCCCTCGGGGGTGCAGCGCATCACCTACGCCTTCTCGATCATCCTGGTGGCCACACTGGGCGGATGGGCCGTGGCGCGGATGGTCATGCTCAACCCCCAGGGCTTCGAACCCATGAACCTGAGCCCCTGGCTGATGGCCGGTCTTCGCATGATTGCAGCCTTCTGCGGGGTCTGGGGCTTCTCGGTCCTCTTCAACTCACCCCAGCGCATGGCCCTGGTGGCCGCCGTCATCGGCGCTCTGACCGACACCATGCGCCTGGAGATGCAGGACATGCTCCATGTCCCTCCGGAGATGGCCGCCTTCCTGGGCGCTTTCCTGGCCGGTATGCTGGCCACGGTCTGGCGCTCCTCGGTCCGTCACGGCCTGCTGCCGCCCGACCTGGGCTACCCGAGAATCAGCCTGACCGTGCCCTCAATCGTCATCATGGTGCCCGGTCTGTATATGTACCGGGCCATGTTCTACTTAGGGCAGTTCAATACGCTCAACGCCCTGGACTGGGCCTTCCGGGCCTTCATGGTCATCATCTGCCTGCCCATCGGTCTGGTAACGGCCCGTGTGCTGACCGACCGCTCCTGGCGGTACGACGTCTAGTAGCGCATGCCCATGGCCGAGCGGACCTGATCGAGGGTCTCCTCGGCTATCTGGTTGGCGCGCTTGTTGCCCTCGACCAGGATGTCGCGCACGGTGTCCATGTCCTTGGCCAGCTCGGCCCGGCGCTCGCGGTGGGGTGCCAGGAACTCGTTGACCGACTTGGTCACATAGGCCTTGAGGGCGCCCGAGCCGGCATCGCCGATCTCCTCGGCGATTTCCTCGGGCCTCCGGTCGGTCACCAGGCCGGCTGTGGTCAGCAGGGCCGAGACCTGGGGGCGGTTGACGGGGTCGAAGGTGATCCTGCGCTCGGAGTCGGTGGGGGACTTGCGGATCAGTTTGGCCGTCTCCTCGGCGGTGGCGCCCAGCATGATGGAGTTGCCATAGGACTTGCTCATCTTGCGGCCGTCCAGACCCGGGATCTCAGGGGTGTCGGACAGGATGGCATCAGGCTCGGGGAAGACCGGGGCTTCGCCGGGGTAGCGCTCGTCGAAGCGGCGGGCGATGGTCCGGGTCAGCTCCACATGCGGCAGGTTGTCCTTGCCGATGGGCACGACGTTGGCCTTGCAGAAGAGTATGTCGCAGGCCTGGTGGACCGGGTAGGTTAGCAGCAGACCGGTCAGGGCGTGGCCGCTGGCCTCCATCTCGGCCTTGACGGTGGGGTTGCGGTGAAGCTCGGCCTCGGTCACCAGGGAGAGGAAGGGCAGCAGCAGCTGGTTCTCTGCCGGGGTGGACGAGTGGGTGAAGATCATGGTCTTCCTGGGGTCGATGCCCGCAGCCAGATAGTCCAGCACCAGGTTGAGCACGTTGTCGCGGATGTGCTCGGTGGTGTCCCGGTCGGTGATGACCTGGTAGTCGGCGATGACGATGTTGGTGTGCACGCCGCGATTCTGCATCTGGACGCGCTCGCGGATGGACCCGAAGTAATGGCCCAGGTGGAGCCTGCCGGTCGGGCGGTCGCCGGTCAGCATGGTGTAGCGGCTCGGATTCTTGTCCAGTTCGGCCAGCACCTGGTCGGACCGATGCTTGGCGGCTCTGAAGCTGTCGCTGATCTCGTTGCCTGCCGCTGTGACTTCTTCCTGCATGGTCCCACCCTTGCCGTCGTGCCGAATGTCGTTCTGGGAATTGCTTTTATGGTAAAAGTCCGAGCCGACAAGATGCTCAGGTGGTACTCTCATAAATGATGCAAATTCACATTCAAGTTGCCTAAGTGCACGTTACCTGGCGAAGGGGGTCGGATGGGCCGCGGACGTCAGAAGGCTAAGCAGACGAAAATAGCCCGGAAGCTCAAATATCTGACAACGGACACGGATTACGACGAGCTGGCCAAAGAGCTCAGCAGCAAGGAACCCGGAACCAGGGGCAAAGATCCCTTCAAAATGGTTGAAGAGGAATACTCCAAGCCGGATTCTCGCAAATCGGGGGGCCAGGACCCCGAGGATTCCGCGGACGATGATCTGGACGATTACGCCCGGTGGGCCGCCGAGGCTGCTGCCAAAGCCACCTCCGGGGAGATGCCAGCCACGCCCAAGCCCCACAAGCGCATTCCCATTCCCGTGCCCAGCGCGCTCAAACACCGCAAGGATCAGAAGACTGCAGCCAAGGGGTCGTCGAGCAAGTAGCCGGCCTCATACCAGGGGCAGCAGTTCGTGCAGATCGTCGCGCTCGCCTACGGCGCTGATATGCCCTGCAGCGGTTTCTTCGCTCCAGCTGGTGATACCGGCGGCCAGCCGCAGCCAGACATCAGGGTCCAGCTCGATTACGTCGGGCGGGGTCAGGTTATGCGGGTCGGATGCCGGTCCGTCCAGAATCTTGACGGCTCCCCAGGGGGCCACCCTGACCTCCACGCCGGGGCCGGGGGCCTTGATCTCCAGCATGTGCAGGGAATAGCGGACAGCCATGGCCTTGCTGCGCCTATCCGTTTGCGGGGCCACTGACAGGCGGTCGCCCCCCGGACCCAGATTGTTCGCGGCCTCCTTGGCTGCATCCCGCCAGGCCAGAAAATCCCGGCGGCCTTCTTCCATGTCTGCTTCCCGTATGGCGCTCATGGCTCCATTGTGGCGCGCCACCCCAACAGGCGTGTCCAGCAGGTTGCAGCCGGGCCGAATTCAGGCATGAAAAAAGGAATCCGTTGCCCTCACGTCCGTGACGCTGGGTCGGATTCCTTCCCGACCGGAACGGTCAGGCCTGTGCGCCCGCTTGCAGAGGGGTCTCGGGATCCTCGGATCCCTTGTCCTCCTCATCCTTGGCCAGGCCCAGGTCGACTGGCGATGAGCTGTTCTCCCAGGGCTCCTCCCAGGGATCGTAATCCGGGTTCTGCTGCTTGTATACGAACAGAGCGACAACGCCGGCCAGCAGCGTGCCGAAGAGCAGTGCAAAGAACTTCCAGCCGTTTGAAGATGAATTCTCCATGTTTGGCTCCTTTCGACGACTTTCGTCGGTCCTGCCCACTTCGACCGACCTAGTCATCATCCTAGTAGAAAGCGGCGAACTATGGGGCGCATCGGTGCCATTGCGGCACGGAAACCGCACACCCCGGCCGGACGGTCAGGTAAGGTATGATTCATGGTCAATGGCATGGGCACCAGTTTCAAAGGCGGAGGAAACGGTCGGGGGCCGCTGGGATGGATCCGGCGGTACTGGGGTGACCATGCTCCGGTGGTGACCATAGCCATCACCCTGATCTGCATAGCGGCCTGGGTCATCCAGATGGCCCTGTACCTGCTGGCGCCCCTTCGCTATCAGCGGCTTTTGCTGGGCTATTGGGCCTTCGTGCCGATTGCGGCCATTCATGAGCCCTGGATGTTTGTTACCAACATATTTCTGCACGCCACCAATGTCTCACACATCCTCTTCAACATGATCACCCTCTGGGTTGTGGGGCCGGTGCTGGAAAATCTGATAGGACACGGGCGTTTCCTGGCCCTTTACATGATCAGCGGGCTGGGCGGAGACCTGGGTCTGATGGTCTATGCTGTCCTGGCGCCCAATGGATGGGGTACGTCGGCCATCGGGGCCTCGGGCGCGCTCTTCGGACTCTTCGCCGCCATCCTGGTGGTCTACCGCCGTCTGGGGATTGACATCCTTTCCTTGGTGGTCTGGATGGGCATCAACTTCTGCATGCCCCTGTTCGTGCCCGGCATCGCCTGGCAGGACCACGTTGGCGGGTTCATCGTCGGCGGCCTCTTCATGCTGACCCTGCTGCATATGGGCCGGCCCGGCTCACGGGTGCATGGTCTGCTCTCCTGGCTGCTGCCCACGCTGATCTTCCTGGCGGCCCTGGTCCTGCTGGCTCTGGGCTGCAACATGTTCAATCCCATGCGCTGAAAATCAGTACCCGCCTCCTCTGGTAAATGACATGGATGTCATCTATCCACATTTGTTGACAATCGTGTGGATAACCTGGGAATAAGTATTCAGAACTGGTGCATATATGCCTGTAAAAAGTGGATAAGTGAAGACAGAACCCAATTAGCAGTAGGGTTGTGGACGAGTGCCTCAGACTGTCCACGAGGAATTCGGGCGATTGTGGATAACTTTGGCTCCGGTCTCGAAACGGTGGATTTGAATCCACACAAGCCTGACGCTCAGGTGTGAATGGGTATACGAAGAACCCCACAGCCGTGCCTGGACGGTTGCGGGGTTCCTGAAGAACAATGCGGCTGGATCAGTGCCACCACATGGTCATGAGGAAGCCGATCAGCAGAATGCCAAAGCCCACGGCAAGGTTCCAGTTGCCGATGCCGGGGATGGGGAAGACGCTGCCTCTGGCGGAGGAGATGTAGTAGACCACGATCCAGATCAGGCCCACCACCATCAGCGTGACGAAGAGGGGCACGAACCAGCGCGGATTGGCCTTGGTGCTCTTGATGGTGTCCTCCACGCGGCGGGTGTTCTCCTCCTGACGCTCCACGATGCGGCGCATCTGCGGAGTCATGTGCTTTTTGTCAACGCTCTGGTTGAGCACGGCCTCCACCTTGTCCATGGACAGGCCGTACTCCTCGTCCTCGGCATCCTCGCCAGTGTCGGCGGTCTTGGCCTTGTCCACCGCCTGGTCTTCGTCATCATGGAGTTGATGCTCTGCCATGAGGTTATTCTCCTTCAGTAGATCTACTAAGCCATAGTAGCGGTTAGACTCGAACGTAATACTATCGCAGACGAGGATGAAGGTATGCCTATGGCCAGACGAACGGGACGGCACGGTGCGCGCAGGTCCCTGGTCGGCACAGTGTCTGTGGCTGTGGTGCTGGCCCTGGTCGGGTTCATGCTGACCACCAACATCCGGGTCAACAGGACGGTCACGGTTACCTCGGACACGGCCGGGCTTGTGGAGGAGCGCGAGAACAAGGCTGCCGAGCTGCGCAAGGACATCAATGACATGAGCTCGCAGATCAACGCGCTGAAGACCCTGACCGACGACAAGGGCGGCTCGGACCAGGCTCGCGAGGACCCCGGCTCGGGCACGGTGCTCAAGGCCGTCCAGGGGCCGGGATTGACGGTGACCCTCAATGATTCCCCGCTCTGGCAGCAGAAGGTGGGCTCCGACGGGTCGACGGCCAACATCAACGATTACGTGATCCATCAGCAGGATGTGGAGAGCGTGGTCAACGCGCTTTGGGCCGGGGGAGCCGAGTCCATGCGGATCCAGGATCAGCGGGTTCTGCCCACCACGGCCGTGCGATGCGTGGGCAATGTGTTGCTGTTGCATGGCCGAAAGTACTCGCCGCCATATAAGATTTCAGCCATAGGGCCAGTCGACCGGATGACCAAGTCCCTGAATGCTTCGCCATCCATCCGGATTTACAAGGAGTATGTGAATACGGTAGGTCTGGGTTGGAATGTCGAATCTTCGGATAATCTGAGATTCCCTGAGACGACGGCTGTCCTGCAGCCACTCCAGTACGCATCGCTAGATGAGAAGGCACGGTAAATGACGACAGAGGACTCGGAGAACGACAAAACGTCGGTCGACAAACCGGCGGATAAGCGGCGAACCTGGCTGGTGGGCATTGCAGAAATCGTAGGGGAGCTGCTGATCACTCTGGCAGTCGTCTGCGCACTCTACGTGGTCTGGCAGCTCTGGTGGACCGGCGTGCAGTCCGAGCATCAGCAGTTGGAGGCCCGGGCCTCGACCTCCTGGAGCAACCCGGGATCGGGCGACACCCGCAAGGTGGCCAAGCCTCAGAAGGGGGATCCGCCGGTGCAGCCCAAGCAGGCCTCCGAGGGTGAACTGATGGCCCAGGCCTACATTCCCCGTTTTGGACAGCATTGGGAGCGCAACGTGGTTCAGGGCACGTCGCCCCGAGAGCTGGCCTACGCAGGGCTGGGGCACTACCCCAATACGCAGATGCCGGGCGAGATGGGCAATGTGGCCATTGCCGGACACCGAGCCGGCTATGGTGAGCCGCTGGGACATGTGGACGAGCTGCGAGTGGGCGATGCCATCGTTCTGCGCACCAAGGATTACTGGTATGTCTACCACTACACCCGCTACAAGATCGTCGCAGCCAACGAGGTCAGCGTTATCGCTCCCAACCCCTATTCGCCCAACCAGGCTCCTGATCGGCGCATGATCACCCTGACCACCTGCGAGCCCAAGTACACCACAGCCACCCACCGCTGGATCAGCTGGGGCGAATTCGACTACTGGGCCAAGGTGTCCGACGGAGTGCCCAAGGAACTGCTGGGCGACCGCGGCAGCAACGTGGCCTTCGCAGACGACAAGGGCTCGGTCATGGCCAGGCTGGGTTCTCTGCAGCCGGTCTTCCTGGTCTTGGCAGCAGCCTATCTGATCATCTACCTGGCGGCGCTGGCAGCCTGGCGTTACCCCCTGCTGCGGCAGATTCGCAAGGGCGAGAAGCCTCAGCCCATGATCAGCCTCTATGGCTGGCTGCTGCGGCACCAGTCCGGCATAGCTCCGATTCGCTGGCTTCTGCTGATTCTGCTCCTGCTGGCTCTGGCCTGTGCCTTGATGGAATGGGGCTTCCCGTGGCTGGCCAGCAACGTGCCCATGCTCAGACAGATGTCCAACTACTCCACCTTCTGACCTGGGTGGCATGGAAGAGCGGCGGGGCCGCAGGATCCAACGTGATTCTGCGGCCCCGACGTTTATTATACTAGTATATATGTCACACGCCATGGGCATCATGTCGATGGACCGCTGGTGTCGAGCCCTGGCCCCAATTGTGTAAAGGAAGATAGCCGTTCAATTGGGAATTTGATTAGCCAGCTGTCTTAATTTCGCTTACGGTTAGATCTCGTCTTACAATTGATGTTTTAGGGGCCTTGGAACTTGGAATATTTCTAATCCCTGGACGACAAATGAATCTAATGTTCTTAACAAAGGTGGAAGAAGATTACACATTAAGGCACAGTGGAGTTATCGGAAAAGCTGTGAATACTGGCAAAATCAAATACAGGCGAACTTTTTTCATCTGGAATTCTATTACTTTAGAAAGTTTGTTTAATATTGCAGTTATAATGAATAAACTACCATTATGATAACCCACAATATTGGTAGACAGGATGAATGAACACAGCTGTTTTGACTTGATTGAAGGTATGATCAAAGTGAATGAAACACAAAAAAAGCTACCCGACCAAGAAGTTGCATATAACTATTTTAAATCAGAAATTAAGGGCAATACTGATTACAAGGGCATGGATGAAGATCAGGCTTTTGAGTTATTTTCCGCTCGTCTGGTTCTTAAATCATTTTCTCCGACTTATGCTGAAATTGAGAATGGTCTTGTTGGTGGGTCCGAAGACGGTGGTATCGATTCTCTGTATGCTGTGATCAACAATCAGGTTTTAGACCAAGGCGACCTCGGAGACATTGTGCCCAAAGTTCTGCATAAAAAAACACCCTTGGATCTGTATTTCATTCAATCAAAGAATACTTTGTCATGGAAAGCCGACGTTTGGCCGAAAATGCACAGTTCGATTACCTTGTTGCTTAATAGCTCGTTAGAGAAGGAAGACTTGCAGAAATTGGCTGAAAGCGGGTTAAGCGAAGAATTGCAAAGATTCTCACTCAACCTAAGGAATACCAGAGAACAGTTAAGTAATATCATGCCTGTAATTCGTCTGCATTGCATATATGCTTCTTTTGGCCTACAGAAGTGTTTGCCGAAATTAATTAGGTCTAGGGGCAGGCAATTAGAGTCTGATCTAAAAGGCATGTTACCAACTGATTCTTCTGTCAGTGTCGAATATTGGGATAGCCTGCAAATACAGAAAGTCGGGGCTCAATCCACAAATTATAATGCAACGTTAAAAATTTTTGATCAAGCTATTATAGAAAATGAATATTCAGAAAACGATGATATTACAGGAAAGGGGAGGATTAGAGCCAAAAACTTCGTCGCTCTAGTCACTCTTGAAGAATATTTGAATTTCATTCGAAAGCCTCTCGACTATTCTGCTGAATCGAACAGTGATTCTGAAGTCGGAAAAATAAACACAGAAATGTTTGAATCGAACGTTAGGGATTATGCAGGTAATACTGATGTCAATAGGGCAATCCTTAATACATTAAAGAGTGATAGTAATACCCGCTTTTGGTGGTTAAATAATGGGATTACCATCTTGGCTGATGAAACATATGACGAAAATAAATCAGAGTGGGTTATTGAAAATCCTCTCATAGTTAATGGGCTTCAAACTTCGTTTGCTCTCTTTAATGCTTTCCAAAAGAATGCTATAACACAAAAACGACTTAAAGAGTGTTTGCTGGTGAGAGTAATTACTAGTAAAGATGAAGTGATTAGGCAAGACATTATTACAGGCACGAACAAACAAAATTCCATTCCCAAAACGCAACTTCACGCGAATGATTCTTTGCAAATAAGAATCGAACAATATCTAAAAGGGTATAAGTGGTATTACGAGCGTCGTAAATATCAGTATAGAAGCAGTGAAACGCCACTTAGCCGTATTAGGACAATAACAGAGTTAAGCCAAGCAGTTATGGCTTACAAATTGCTGGTACCAGATCAGGCGAGGGCTCGGCCAACCACTTTTCTTAATAAGGATGGCGGTAAAGGTTGGGAATTAGTTTTCCCAACTAAAGATGAAGATCTTACTTTATACAAGAAAGCGCTAGAAGTACAAAACAAGATTGATACATTTCTTAAAACACCTGAAGCGAAAAAGATATCATCTGATTCATTGAACGCTCGGTATTACCTGACTTCATGTTATTCATTACTAAGTTCTGACGTGAATGACAAAGAACAATTTAAAGATATACCAGTCCGCGATTTAAAAGATGACCCCTCGGATGAGCTCCTTGAGGGTGTGTTGCAAAAATTCGTGGAAGTATCTGAAGAATTTGACTTTGCTATGCAGAAAAATGATCAGCTTTATAAAAGTTCAGACTTCAGAGACAGGTTATTCGAAGAAGTACTCAAAGATAAGCAGAAGTTAAATTAGAAGTATAGCTGCCAATGTGATTAATTCACGTTGGCAGCTAATTACTATCGAAAGAGAATCAATCCGTATTTCCTCTGAATCAGTTTGTGCCAGAAGAGTATTCAGGCTAGGATTTTTAGCGTGTTCCTTTGTAATTCATGGAAGAATTTGTGATTTGAAATTATCAGACGCTAATATCAATAACGTATCGGAATTTCAGTCTGTGTCAACTATCAGGTTAGTGCACTTCGTTTAAATCCCGAGGCTCATCCCGCATACCAAAAAACACCTTACACTGGTACGATATAAAAACATGACAGCAGGCAAGGGCTGGGTTGAGTCTACTGTCTCGGTTGTGGATGAATTAGTCATGATGCTTGTGATGTTTTCGAATCAAGTGTGGTCGAATGCAATTGCATGATAGGAGAGACGAGGAACAAGCTTGCTGACTAAGCTGAGCCTATGAATGGGATCAGTTTCGCAGGACCGATGTCCCGACCGATTTGCAATTAACTATACCGTGTTAGATATACTCGGCGTCCTTGCATGATTCGAACTCACAACCTAAAAGATGGCCCCGGCGGCAAGACTTTGACCGCCGGGCCATAGGGTCAGTTGGTGGAGCTGACGGTGGTCACCGTGATGGGGGTGTTGTCGTCCACCCTACTCCCGGCTCCGGGACTTACAGCGGTCACCTTGTCCGTGTCCTTGCCGACGGAAGTGATCCTGTCGGCGCTGACGCCGCTGTTGGTCAGCTTCTGCCGATAGCTGCCCAAGGTCTCGCCCTGGGAGAAGGGCGGGACGCTGATGGCCGTGGTCAGGGTGATGGTGTCCTTGGACTTGTCGAAGGAGGAACCTGATGTGGGATCCTGGCCGGTGACCACGGCGTTGTCGTTGTTGGGGCCGTTGACCGTGATGTTGACACCCTGGCCCAGGTTGCGTTTGGCCTCGCCCAGGGTCATGCCGACGTAGTTGCCCAGCTGCATGCCGTTGCTGACGGTGACCGTGATCATGGCTCCCTGCTGGATGGAGGACCCGGCAGCCGGATCGGTGCTGATGACCATGTCCTTGGCCACGGTGTTGGAGGCCTGCTCGCGGATGGTGATGTTGAAGTGCAGGCTCTGCAGAGTCTTGGTCGCGTCGTCCTTGGTCTTGCCGGATAGATCGGGCACCTTGGTCATGCCCGAGGAGATGTAGACCAGGATGCTGGTTCCCTTGGCCACGCTCTGGCCTGCGGCAGGATCCGTGCGGGTCACGTGGTCCTTGGGTACGTCCTGGCTGTCTTCCACGGAGGCGGCGGGGGAGACCTTGAATCCGGCCTTCTCCAGGGCACTGCGGGCCTCCTGCTGGGTCATGCCCTTGACATCGGGGATGGCCGTGTCCTTGGGTCCGGAGGAGAACCAGACGGTCACTGTGGAGCCCTTGGGAGCCATGCTTCCGCCCTTGGGGCTCTGCTTGGTGAAGGTCCCCTTGGGTTCGGCCGAATCGTTGTCTTCCTTCTCCTGGTAGTGGAAGCCTGCGGCGGTGACCTTCTCACGGGCAAGGATACGCGACATCTGCGCGTTGATGGTAGGCACCTCGGCCATCGGATGGCGGTTTCGGCTTAGCACATTCCACGCGCCCAGTCCGGCGAGCACCAGGACCAAAGCCGCCACGATGGCGCCGATGATGATCTTCTTGCGCCGTTTGGACTTCTTCTGGGCCGCCTTGGTGGCCGTGCGCTCAGCCGTTGCGACATCGGTGGCAGCGGCCGGGTTGAGCGGGTCCTGAACAGGGTTGAAGGCCTGGGTGGCGGCCGTCTCCTCTTCGGTCAGCGGCATGGTGGCCGTTTCGGTGCCCTGCTCGGCATCCTTGCGGGCCTTGACGTTGGCCAGGTCGGTCAGCGGGTTGAAGGCGGCAGCCACCGGGGTCCCGCCGTTCATGAAGGCAAGGATGTCGCTCTTGAAGGCGGCGGCTGTGGCGTACCGGTTCTGGCGGTCCTTGGCCATGGCCTTGGCGCAGATGGAATCCCACATCTTCGGCAGGCCGGGCACGATGCTGCTGGGCGGGATGGCCACCTCGGTGACGTGCTGGTAGGCGATGGCCACGGCCGAATCCCCGTTGAAGGGCGGCCGCCCGGTCAGCATCTCGTAAAGGACGCAGCCGGCCGAGTAGAGGTCGGAGCGCATGTCCACGCTCTCGCCGCGGGCCTGCTCAGGGCTCAGGTACTGGGCCGTGCCCACCACGCCCTGGGACTGGGTCATGGTGGCGGCCGAATCGTCCATGGCCCGGGCGATGCCGAAGTCCATGACCTTGACGATGCCCTGCTCCGAGATCATGATGTTGCCGGGCTTGATGTCCCGGTGGATGACCCCCATGTGGTGGGAGTAGTCCAAGGCGCTCAGCATGCCCAGCATGACCTGCTCGCTGTCGCGCTGGCTCAGGGCCCCGTTCTCCTTGAGGATGGACCGCAGGGTCTGGCCCTTGACGTACTCCATGACCAGGTAGGGCACCCGCTCATGGTTGCCCTGGTCGTCGGTCAGTATCTCCTCGCCAGAGTCGTAGATGGAGACGATGTTGGGGTTGTTGAGCAGCGCGACCGAGTGGGCCTCCCGGCGGAACCGCGATAGGAAGACCTCGTCGTTGGCCAGATCGGAACGCATGATCTTGACCGCGACCGTCCTTCCCAAACGCGTGTCCACAGCCTTGTGGACCTCGGCCATGCCACCGCGTCCGATCAGCTGTCCCAGACGGTAGCGTCCGTCCGCTAGGGACGGCGGCAGTGTGATGCTCATAGGGTATCCCCTCCGTTCGTCGCTTCAAGGCCGCGCTGTGCGCTTCCTTCTCCATAGTGCCCCCAGAAGGGCCTGAAGATGTCTTTTGCCGCGTGTGGCCTGCTCACAATGCGTCGAGGCATGGGTGCGCGCGGGTCGATGACCTCCGTCTCGCCCAGCTGCTGATCCAGCAGCCGCTGTTCGATCCTGGCCAGCGTGTGCGAGACCACCAGGGCATTCGCCGGGCGGTCTCGCGGGTCCTTGGCCAGCATGGACATGACGAAGTTCATGAGTTGGTTGTCCACCGAGTCGGGCAGTGGCGGCACAGGGTCGTTGACGTGTGCCGCGGCGATGTCCACCGGGGTGGCGCCGGTAAAGGGTCGGTGCCCGCAGAGCCCCTCGTAGGCCACCACGCCCAGGGAGTAGATGTCGGACTGGGGTGTGGCCTGGAGGCCCTGGGCCTGCTCGGGCGAGATGTACTGGGCCGTGCCCACCACCATGCCGTCTTGGGTGATCTGTCCCTGGTTGGTGGAGTAGGAGACGCCGAAATCGGTGATCTTGACCTCGCCGGTGTCGGAGACCATGATGTTGGCCGGCTTGACGTCCCGGTGGATGACCCCGTGGGAGTGGGCCACGTAGAGCCCTCGGGCCGTCTGTATCAGGATGGGCAGCAGCTCGATGGGGTCCAGGGCGCCCCGGTCCCGGTAGATGTCTGCCAGGGATTGGCTGGGCACGTACTCCATGATCAGGAATCCGATGCCGTCGTGCTCGTAGTACTCGAAGAGGGCGGCGATGTTGGGGTGGGCCAAGTTGGCGGAATTGTGCGCCTCAGCCCGCAGCCGCAGCAGCTTGGACTCCTCGTTGGTCAGATCCTCGCGCAGGGCCTTGATGGCCACCACGCGGCCCAATTCTATGTCGTAGCCCTTCCAGACTTCGCCCATGCCCCCCTGGGCCAGGCGGCGGTCCAGACGGTACCGTCGATGGATGAGCTGTCCTTGTATGAGTTTCACTTGGCAGCCTCCTGCATGACGCGTTTCATGATCGGCCCGGCGGCATCTATGCCGTAGGTGGAGATTCCATGCACCACAACGGCTACGGCTACCTTGGGCTTGTCGGCCGGAGCGAATCCTATCATCCACCCGTCATTTGCCGTATTGCCTGCACCGATCTGAGCCGTGCCGGACTTGGCGGCCACCTGCATGCCGGGGATGGCCAGATTCGGGTAGCTCTTGGTGGTCACTGCCTCCATCATGGTGGTCAGGGCCTTGGCGGTGTCCGGTGAGAAGGCCTGTGAGTAGACCGAGGGCGTTGTCTCGCTGATGACGCTCAGGTCGCTGGAGCGCACCCGGTCCACCAGGGTCGGCTGCATGAGCTTGCCCCCGTTGGCCACGGCAGCGGCCGTCATGGCAGCCTGCAGCGGTGTGGACAGGGTGTCCCCCTGGCCGATGGAGGCCAAGGCGAGCCGATCCTGGGACTGGTCCTCGGGGAACTTGGAGGCCACGGCCTTCATGGGCCGTCCTGTGGAGTTGGTCCCGTCCAGGGTGATGGTGGAGCCGTAGCCGAACTTGCGGGCCTGTGCTGCCAGCGTCTTGTCGCCCAGGGCGACCCCCAGCTGGGAGAAGGCCGTGTTGGATGAGTAGGCCAGGGCGTTCTCCAGGCTGATCTTGCCGTTGGACCCGTTGGCAGCTGAAGTGGAGTTGGTCAGATTGTAGTTGGTGCCGGGCAGGGTGTATGAGGCCCCGGCCGGCAGTTGGCTGTCGGGGTGATACTGGCCGGACTCCAGGGCGGCGGCGGCCACAACCACCTTGAAGGTGGACCCGGGCGGATACAGCTGCGAGGTGGCCCGGTTGAGCATGGGGTTGTCGGAACGGGAGGCCAGCTTCTGGTAGGCCTGGGAGGCGTCGCCGCTGTCGTGGGCGGTCAGGTCTTCGGGGTTGTAGCTCGGCGTGCTGACCATGGTCAGGATGCGGCCTGTAGAGGGCTCGATGGCCACCACCGAACCGGACAAGTTGCCCAGCATGGCGTAGGCGGCCTCCTGCATCTTGGGATTGATGGAGGTCTCGATGGAGGCGCCCTTGTTCTGGGTGCCGGTGAAGAGGGACTTGAGCCGGTCCATCCACAGGCTGTCGGACTGGCCGCTCAGCAGTCGGTCGCGCGAGGCCTCGATTCCCCGGTCTGCCGGGCTGGTGATGGAGTAGTAGCCGGTGATGGGCGAGTAGACGGCTCCCTTGTGGTAGTGCCGCTGGTACTGGAAGGAGTCGTTGATGGGGTCGGACTGGGCCATGACGGCGCCGTCCGATGTCAGGATGGCCCCCCTGGGCGCCGCATACTCGTGATAGAGGGCGCGCAGATTGCGGGGGTCCGAGTTAAGGTTGCCCGCCCGGATCACCATGATGATGGAGCTGGAAAGCCCCAGGATGACGAAGAGGACGATGACGGCATTGAAGAGTTGACGCAGGGCCTTGTTCACTGTCCACCTCCTCGTACCTGGCGGACGGGGATGCGGCCGGTGGCTGGCAGGTCGGTTTCCTCATCCTGATCGGTCGGCCCGGCATGACGACCGCGGGACTCTTGGTCGTCGGGGTTCGAGTCGTCCTGTCCGCTGCGCTTGCTGGTCTCCTGTTGACGAAGCACGGCCAGGGCCTCGTACTTGAAGGTGTCCGAGCTGACCTCCGGCGCAGGCTTGTTCGCCGCGTTGGAGATGATGATCAGCAGGACGGCCAGGATGCAGTTGGCCACCAGGCTGGAGCCGCCCGCCGCCATGTAGGGCATGGTCAGGCCGGTCAGGGGGATGACCAAGGTGATGCCGCCCACCACGGTGAAGACCTGGAAGGCCATGGTGAAGACCAGACCGGAGGCCAGGAGCTTGCCGAAACCGTCCTTGATCTTCATGGCTGTGATCATGCCCGAGGCCACGATGACCAGGTAGAGGGCCAGAACCACCAGCAGGCCGCTCAGCCCAAGCTCCTCGCCCACCGATGTATAGATGAAGTCGGAGTTGGCCAGGGGGGTGATCCAGGGGCGTCCCTGGCCCAGGCCGGTGCCGGTCAGCCCGCCGGCGGCCAGGCCGAAGATGCCGCGCACCAGCTGGCCGGACCCGCCAAAGGCCTTGCCGAACTCAGCATCGCTGAAGGGGTGCAGCCAGGCGTCCACACGGGCGCCCACATGGGCGAAGATCATGGATGCGGCCACGGCTCCGATGACGAAGAATACCGAGCCGATGGCGATCCAGCTGGTGCGGCCGGTGGCCACATAGAGCATGGAGACGAACATGGCGAAGTACATCAGCGAGGTGCCCAGATCATGCTGGATGACCAGGACTGCCAGCGAAATAAGCCAGACGATGATGATGGGGCCAAAGTCCTTGATTCGGGGCATCCGCATGCCCAGGAACTTCTTGCCGCCCACGGCCAGCTGGTCCCGGTGGTCGAACAGATAGGCGGCGAAGAAGAAGGCCAGGAAGAGCTTGGCGAATTCGCCGGGCTGCAGGGTGTGCGACCCTACGCCTATCCAGATGCGGGCGCCGCCGATCTCGCGACCGATGCCGGGCAGCATGGGCGACAGGAGCAGGACCAGGCCCACCACCATGCTCACATAGGAGAAGCGTCGCAGCAGCCTGTAGTCCCGGAGCAACACCACCAGCAGTCCGCACAGGACCAGGGCCAGACACAGCCAGATCAGCTGGGTGAAGCCCACCCGTGTGGGCTGGCCGATCCGGGCGTTGCGCAGATCTATGCGGGTGATCAGGGTGATACCCAGTGAGCTCAGGATGACGATGCTGGGCAGGATGGCCTGGCTGCCGTAAGGCTGGAAAATCTCCAGCAGGACCCAGAGGGCGATGAAGAGGGCGGCGGTGACTGCCAGCAGGGCGGCGTAATCCCCGGGGAAGCGGCCCGCCGCACGGGCGAACATCTGGAAGAAGCCGATGAACCCCACCAGCAGGGAGAAGAGCAGAAGGCCTATGCGGCGCAGACGGGTGATGATCATGACTACTGCCGCTCGCTCTGGTCGGTTTCCGACGGTGAGGGCGAGGCTGAAGGAGAAGTCGACGCCTGGTCGGACTCGTCCTTGGTCTCCTTGGCCTGCTCGCGTTTGAGGTCCCCGGCCTCCTTGCGGATCAGACGGGCGTGCTCCTTGGCGTCGTCCATGCTGGAGACGGTGATGCCCTCTTCCAGCTGGTCACGCCAGGACTGGGGCAACCCCTTGACGGCGATGTCCGTGGTCTGCACCGGGTGGGACAGCGAGAGGGCGAAGGCCTTGGTAGGCACGCCCTGGTAGATGGCCACCCGGCCCTGGTCCGTGCCCAGGTAGTACTGTTCCTGGCTCCAGCGGTAGGCCGCCGCTGTGCCTCCGGCCAGGGCCAGGATAACCAGGGTGATGATGCCGGCCAGGATCAGCCGAATCCGCCGGTGCCGTGAACGCTGGCGCTTGCGCTGCTCCAGGTGCTCCTTGTGGATGGCGTCGGCCACGTCTGGGTCGTAGGGGTCGGCTGAGTCCGAGCCGTCCTTCTTGTGGACTATGGGGATTTCGCTGGTATCGGGCACATGCCGTTCGCCGCTCTCCTCGCGGGCAGCCGAGGGTTGGGCGGTGCGGCCTTCGTCATCCTCGTCCTCCTGTTTGTCGGCATCCCGGTCCTGGGTCAGGTCGGCGGCCCGCTTGGCGGGGGACTCCCGGGACTCGTCGCGCAGGCGCGGTGCGGCCGCTACGGGCTCATCCAGGATGTCGGCCAGGGCCTCCAGGTTGGAGCTGGCTGCGCCGCCGACCAGAGGGGTCTGATGGGGCAGATCGAAGGCATCGGCATCCAGGGCCAGCGTGGCATCGGCGATGACCACGGTCACGTTGTCGGTGCTGCCGGCCTTCAGGGCGAAGGTGACCAGTTGCTGGGCGCACTCCGCCTGGTCCGAGACCGAGGACAGCACCTCGGCGATGGTCGAGTCCTCAAGAACGCCGCAGAGGCCGTCCGAGCAGATCATCCAACGGTCTGCGGGCAGGGCCTTGGAGATGGAGATGTCTGGGCGGGGGTCGATGTCGAAGTCCCCCAGGACCCGCATGACCACGTTGCGCTGAGGGTGGTTGCGGGCCTCGGCCGGGGAGATGCGGCCGGTGTCGATCAGATGCTGCACGTAGGAGTGGTCCTGGGTCATCCGGATCAGCTTGCCCTCCCGCAGGAGGTAGGCCCGGGAGTCGCCGATATGGGCCAGTACCCAGGAGTCGTCGGCCAGAGCCAGGGCCGTGACCGTGGTGCCCATGCCCGACAGGCGGTGTTCGCGCTTGGCCTTGCCCACGATGGCGTCATGGGCCGCGATGACCGAGGTCTCCATCATCCGGGCCAGGGACTGCATGTCCTGCTCCCGGTCGTCGCGTTCGATGTGGGCCAGGGATCGGATGGCTATGGTCGAGGCCGTATCCCCGCCTGCGTGGCCGCCCATGCCGTCGCACATGGCCACAAGGCGCTCACCGGCGAAGGCGGAATCCTGGTTGTTGCTGCGCACGTACCCCACGTCTGAAACCGCCGTGGAATAGAGGAACAGCTTTTGGCTCGCATCGTTCCTGGTCATGGGCGGCTACCTCAACTCGAAGGTGGTGGCTCCGATGCGCACGGGAACCTCCGCCGGTAGGATTGTCGGCGCCGTGATTTTCTGTCCCGAGACGACGGTGCCGTTGGTGGACCCCAGATCCTCGATGGCCCATCGGCCTGATGCGGGATCCTGATAGACCCGCGCATGATGGCCGGAGACGAACTCGTCGTCCAGCACCAGGGTGTTCGAGGAGGAGCGGCCCAGGGTGATGGGTCGTCCGGACAGCGGCGTGGAGGAGCCAGCCAGAGGTCCGTCGATGACCACCAGCAGGGAGGGCTCATCGCTTGCAGGCTCTGTTTTGCTGACCGGGGCGATAGGCACGGATCTGGCGGCCGCAGGCAGCTTGCGCTGGGCTGCGCGTTCACTGCGTCGGCGGGTATGAGAAGTCTTGGGGCTGAAGGTCTCGATGTCTTTGCGGAGTGAACGGATGGCCAGCCATACGAATACCCATAACAGAGCCAGGAATCCGTATTTGAGGATGGCGAATGTCAGTTCAGTCAGCATAATGATTCGACCTTACTTCAAGGTCTGGGCGACTTACGAATCCTGTTCCTGCGACGATGCCCAGTAGAGGATGCGGGTACGGCCGATGGTGATGGTATTGCCGTCCAGCAGGGTGGCTGCGGGTACCTGATGCCCCTCTACATAGGTGCCGTTGGTGGACCCCAGATCGCGGGCTACCACGCCCTTGTCGGTGATCTCGATCTGCAGGTGTCGGCGGGAGATGCCTGCGTCGTCGATGACGATGTCGCAGGAGGATCCACGGCCGATGGTGGTGATGGGGGCGGTCAGCAGGTACTGGCGGCCGTTGATCTCCAACACCGGGCAGTCCTTGGACTCCTCGGGTGTGGTGACGGGTGCCGCGTTGCCCTGGACCGATTCGGCAGACAGGTGGAAGTCGCCCTTGTTCAGGTTGAGGTCCTCTTCGAAGATGACCACGACCGGGCCGACGAAGGCATAGTGCTGGCTCTCGGCGTACTTGGTCAGGTTGTCTGCCAGCTCGTTGGCCAGAGCCTCCGAACCCCACTGCTCGATGCGGTCGAAGTCTGGTGTGGACAGTCTGAATCGATACTCGTTGGGCGCCACGGTGCGGTCACGACCGACGGGCATGGCCTGTGAGTCTATCTCACGCTCGAGGGCGCTCGACAGGTCGACGGGCTGTAGGTCCTTGGAGCCGAACTTCGAGAAGACACCGTTAACGGCGCCTTCCACGCTCTTCTCGAAACGATCGAGAACGCTCATAGTCATCCCTTTCCATATAACCCTTTCATAGTACGTGACCCTGCCGGAAGGGGGTAATGGGCGGTCGGATGCTTGCAATTTCTTCAATGAACAGGTTCGAACGACCGCGACTGCCGGGTATGGATAAGGCCCCGTGGCCGCAATGGACCAGGGGCCTTTGAACTTCAATCATCATAGGTCAGGCCGAAGCCTGCGGACTCACAGAGCCAGCTTGCGACGCAGACCCAGGGTGATGCCGGCAGCCAGGCAGAGGCCAGCGGCGATGGCCAGAGGAGCCGTGGCGTCGGCGCCGGTCTTGGCCAGATTGTTGTTGTTCTTGTTGTCCTTCTTAGCCGGATCCTTGGCAGGAGCCTTGTTGTCCTTGGCAGGCTGCTTGGTGTTGTTGTCAACCGGAGCGGTCTGACCAGGCTTGTTAGGCTCATTGGGAGTGGTCACCTTGGTGTACTTGGCCATGAAAGTAGTGTCTGCGTTGTAGGTGCCACCGGGGACGTAACGGGACCCGCCATTTTCGTTAAACCAACCGTCGAAGGTGTAACCATCGAAGTTATGAACCTTGGGTTCCTCAGATAGCTTTCCCTCACCATTGGTTTGCATCACGTTCGCGGTGGATTCTTCGATATCTTCCGGATTTATAGTGACGAAAGTGATGTTGTAAGTGATGGGGTTTATCTGGACGAAGTGAGGATAGACATTCTCGTCTTGGGTGAAAACATGGGTGTTGAAGTCGATTTTTTGTGAATTTGGGTCATCAGCTGGGCCACCAAATCCATTGATAGACCAGCCATCAGCTTTCGTATTCTGATCGGGCACTGTAGGCTCTGGAATCGTGCTGGGATCCAGCTTGCCGCTGGCGTCGGTGATCAGAGTGAATTTGTTCCCCCCCTCATTGTTCTCCCCCTCATTGTTCTCCCCCTCATTGTTCTCCTCCTCAGGAGCATAGGAGTCGTGGAATGTGATTGTGTAACGAGCGGCCTTGGTCTGGACATTCTTGCTCTCCACAGCCTGGGCCACGGTGGGCAGCAGTGCTAAGCCGCCAGCCAGGGTGGCGCCGGCAGCGAGTACTGCGCATGCGCGTTTGAAACGAACCATGATATTCATTGGTTACCTCTATTTTCTCTATTGTCGGTTGCTCCCCAGATACATTCATGGGGGTGTCCTGCCTTGACACCCCGACCCCTGGGAAACAGGCATCATCGACCAGTCTTTGGCGACAACACGCAACAATTCTAGCGCACGGAATGGTCATCGGCTGGTCGTAGTCCGGGAATATGCCTTATCGGCGATAAAAATTTCTCATGTAGAACGATTGACGCTTGCTGATAATCGGGCAGCGCATCGCAGTTGAGCTATTGGAATTCCCCTTTGGCACCTGGGCGCTTATCATCGTGGCAGACGCATGGTCATGGGGATCATGTCAGAGATATTCGAGGAGCGAGCATGGCCGAAGAGGTGGATCGGGCGATGGAGGCATATCCGCGGGCCAAGGCCCGGACCCTGCGGTTTACGTTGGGTGCGCCACGGTCGGCCTTGGCGGTGGGGGACGGTTCGCGGGCCGTATTCCTGCGCTCCGACGGACCTGAAGACCTGGTGATCGGGCTCTGGCTGTCCGTCTTTGACCAGGAAGGCCGCCACCATGAGGTGTTCCTGGCTGACCCAAGGGCCCTGCTGGAGGATGCGGACCAGGAACAGGTGCCGGCCGCCGAGCTGGCCCGCAGGGAGCGCTCGCGAGAGGGCGGTGAGGGCATTGTCGATTACAGCGTGGATGATGCCGGGGATCGCGTGGTCTTTGCCTTGGGCGGTCGGCTCTGGCTCTCGCTGATAGCCCCTGATGGTCTCACCGCCTCTACACGGGCCCTGAGCTTGGAAGACAGCGATTCGGCTGTGCTCAATCCTGCCATCAGCCCGGACGGCAGCATGGTGGCCTATACCACTGGCGACCGCCTGATGGTGGTCACCATTGGGCAGGATGCCGGGCAGGATCGAGAAAGGGCTGTCCTGGCCCTGCGCCCAGGCACCGATGATCGGATGCGGCTGGGGCTGGCCGAGTTCGTGGCCGGCGAGGAGATGGACCGCTACCAGGGGTTCTGGTGGTCGCCGGATTCCAAGGCACTGCTGGTCGAGCACACTGATTCCTCCGATGAGCCGATCTGGTACATCAGCGATCCGGCCAATCCCCAGGTCGGGCCGTGCGCCCGGCGGTATCCCCAGGCTCTGACCGCCAACGCCCGCGTCGGACTGAGCCTGGTCCTCCTGGGCCAGGATGACGCCGACCCCTGGGTGGGCGAGGTGGACTGGGACCATCAGGCCTTCGAGTACCTGGCTGTGGTCCGTTGGCAGGACGGGCATCGGCCCCTGCTGCTGGTTCAGAACCGCCGCCAGACCGAGGATAGGATCCTGGATGTGCAGGTGCCGGATGCCCGTCAGGGCTTGGAGCCGGGGCAGAATATGACCCTGCTTGATCCCGAGGCGGCGCCCAAGGTGGCCACCAGGGTGCTGCAGGAGCATGGCAACGACCAGTGGATCGACCTGGTGCCGGGGCTGCCGGCCTACCAGCCCCAGGGCGGGCTGGTGGATGCCTTCATCGATACAGAAGCCGATACCACGCGGCTGCGCCTGGACGGAAAGGTATTCTCTCCTGCTGGCTGCCAGATTCGACAGGTGCTGTCCGTGGAGGACCGCGATGTGCTGGCGGTGGTCTCCACTGACCCCCGCAGCTTCGACCTGATGCGCCTGGGCTATGACGGCTCCATCCATGTGCTCAACCGTCTGCCCGGAGTGTGGTCCGCCTCGCGAGCCGGCCATGGCATCGTGGTCAGCGGCCGGACCATGGCTTCGGCGCAGGGACAAGTGCGCCATTGCTACTTGGGGGCTGATGGAGATCTGGACCGCTTGGGTGCCGAAGGGCTGGGGTTGGTTGGCGAAGCCCGCCCCGACAGCAGCGCTAGGCAGACAGGTGAACCTGTGCGGCCGGAGCATCAGGATCGCCCTGATCGCCGGGCCGTGGACGCCGGTCATATCAATAGCCAGGGAGCCATGAGCGCCGTCCTGGCCGACACCAGCAGCGATCCCGGGTTCACCCCCAACGTGGACTTCGTGCGCATGGGCCAGCACGAGCTGTTCGCAGCCATTGTCAGGCCGTCCGAATCCAGCCCCTACGCCAGCGCCGACAACCTGCCCGTCCTGCTCAAACCCTATGGCGGGCCAGGTGCCCAGCAGGTGGTCTTCAACCAGTCCTACTACTGGGAGTCCCAGTGGTGGGCTGATCAGGGCTTCCTGGTCCTGACCGCCGACGGCCGGGGCACGCCTGGTCGTGGTCCTGCCTGGGATCGGGCCATCTTCGAGGACATGGCCCAGGTGACTCTGGATGACCAGCTTGAGGCTTTGGAGGCCCTGCCGGACTTCGCTCCCGAGGCCGACCTGGGGCATGTGGCCATGATCGGCTGGTCCTATGGCGGCTTCCTGTCGGCCCTATCGGTTTTGCGGGCTCCCGACCGGATTCATGCGGCCTGTGCGGGCGCCCCGCCCACGGACTGGACTCTTTACGATACTCATTACACCGAGCGCTATCTGGGTCTGGACCCGGCCGTCTACCGCCGCAACGGGATCATTGATGACGCCCCCTCGCTGCGTCGCCCGCTGATGCTGATCCATGGGTTTGCGGACGATAACGTTTCGGTGGCCAACACCCTGAGGCTCTCCGGCGCTCTGATGGCGGCCGGCCGTCCCCATACGGTCCTGCCGCTGACTGGCATCACCCACATGACCAATGACGAGACTGTGGCCGAGAACCTGCTTATTCTGCAGCGGGACTTCCTGCGGGAGGCCCTCAAGAACAAGACGGACTGACAGAAAGGCTGCTTGGGCTGACGCTCTGCTGGCGGTTGCTTCCGCTAGATTGGGGTTGTGCATACCCAACGAAAGCCTGACCAGACTCCAGGACCCAATCGCGGATTCCGGCTTCCCCGCAGCTGGGGCCTGGCGGTCTCGGTGCTCTGCCTGGGTCTGTTGGTCGGACTTTCTTCGGGCCTGCTGGCAAGGTTCTTCGAGCTGACTCAGGCCGGTCTACTGGGTTTCACCGAGACTCCGGAGGCTCCCACGGCTGAGGTGGTGCCGCCTATCAGAAGGCTGGTCTCAGTGACCATTGCCGGACTGGTGGCCGGACTGGTCTGGGCCTGGCTGCGGACGAGGAACAGGCTGGTTCCCTCGGTAGGCCAGGCTGTCAAAGGTGCGCCTATGCCCCCGGGACGGACCGTGGTTCATGTGCTTACCCAGATCTTTTTTGTGGCTGCTGGTGGCTCCATAGGCAGGGAGGTGGCCCCTCGCGAGGCCGGGGCCCTTCTGGGCGGTCTCTGGACCAGGATGGGCCGACGGCTGGGGCTGCGTGATCAGGACGGCCCGCTGCTGGTTGCCTCGGCTGCGGGTGCGGGATTCGCCGGTATTTACATTGCGCCTCTGACCGGCGCTTTCTTCGGCATCGAGGTGCTGCTGCGGCGGGTGGATGCCGAAGTGGTGACGGTCAATCTGGCCATGTCGGCCCTGGCCACCCTGGTCGGCGGATCCATCAAGGGGTTCGCCCCCTACTACAAGGTCGGCTCCGAGCCCTTCCAGCCCTGGCTCATGGCAGTGGTCCTCCTGATCGGACCGGTCATGGGACTGTTGGGGGCCGGATTCCGGCGGATGACCTCCTGGGCAGAGGCCCATAGGACCAACGGTCCCGCGGCTATCTGGCAGCTGACAGGGGTTGCTCTGTTGACCGGTCTGGTGGCCCTGGCCGTTCCCCAGGTCATGGGCAACGGCCGGGCTCTGGCACAGATGGGTATGGATCAGCGGCTGTCTGCCGGGTTCTCCGGGCTCCAGTTGGCTCAGTCGCTTGCCCTCCTGGCCCTCTTTGCGCTGGCCAAGGCCCTGCTGACCACAGCCACCATCCGTGCCGGGGCTTTCGGCGGCACCCTGACGCCTTCCATAGCCCTGGGATCCGCCATGGGCGCTGTTTTGGGCCTGTTGTTGGCTTGTCTTGTGCCCGGACTGCCGGTCTGGCAGTGTGCCGTGATCGGCGCCGCCTCCTTGCTGGCCGCCTCCCAACAGGCTCCGCTCATGGCCATGGCCATGCTGATGGAGGTCTGCCACCTGCCGGTCATGGCCTTTATGCCCATGGGTCTGGCTGTGGCCCTGTCGATGGCGGTCTCACGTCTGTTCGTGTCCAAGTCATAAACCGTCGTCTGAGTCCGTGTTGCCCTGAGGGTCCGGCCTCGCGTGATGCCGATAGATTCAGTCCTTACTCATATACGATGAAACCACCACTGGTCGCGTGTCTGCCCTGCCGCCTCCGGCCTTGAGCGGGCATTCACAATCAGCTGACCGGTCTGGGCCAGTAAGGAAGGGTGGTTATACTCGGGCCGGACGTAGTTCCCGGGAGGATGCAGCCAATCCGAGTGGAGCAGGCCAGTGCCGTGATCCCCCGGACAGACAAGAAGGAGGTGCCTGGCGGTGAAGACCGTGTTGGCCATCTTCAGGCGAGATCTCTGGCGGATACTGCGCAACCCCGTGGCCCTGGTCGTGACCATCGGCGTGGCCGTGCTGCCCTCCCTCTATGCCTGGTTCAACATCATGGCCCTCTGGGACCCCTATAGCAACGCCAAGAACCTGCCCGTAGCCGTCGTCAGCATGGACCGAGGGGCGCAATCGGCGGAAACCGGCAGGATCAACGCCGGCAGATCGGTCATCCAGGAGCTGCGCGCCAACAAAAGCCTGGGCTGGAAGTTCATGGATGATGACCAGAGAGCCATCGACGAGGTCCACTCGAGCCAGTGCTACGCGGCCATTATCATCCCCGAACGGTTCAGTGCCGACCTGGTCGGCATAGTCGAGGGGACCGGGAACAGACCTGCCCTGAACTATTACGTCAATGAGAAGAAGAACGCCATCGCCCCCAAGGTGACCGACACCGGCGCCTCCACCATCGATCAGGAGATCAACACGGTCTTCGTCTCGGCTGTCAGCGATGCCCTGGCCGGGAAGGTCCTGCAGACCGCCGGCGATGCCCAGGGCGCGGCCGAGCAGAGCCGCAGCCAGGTGGTGGGCGACCTGGGGGACATCATCGGCCAGCTTGACCGGATGGACGGCCAGCTTGACCGGATTGGTTCCACCATGGGCCAGGCCCGGCAGACCGTGGCCGGCTCCAGAAACGACATCAAGAACCTGCAGAGTCAGATATCGGCCACCCAGGCCACCCTGAGCAAGGCCCAGGACCACATGACCAGGACCCGCGATGACAGTCTTCGCTTCTCCTCCGCCCTGAACCAGGCCCTGGCGGACGGGTCGGTGCGGCTGTCCAGCGCGGTCACTGATGTGAATACAGTTGCGGGCGGGATTACCTCCGACCTGAACGCCACCCAAGACAAGGTGGACCGGGTCAATTCCGGCCTGAGCCAGCTGGTCGATGCCAACGCGAAGGCCGTGGACCGGCTCCAGTCGGGTCTGGACCAGTCCGGATTGCATCCTGGGGATCCGGCCTACGAGAGCATCCAACGGCAGATCGATGATCTGAAAAAGACCAACCAGCAGCAGAAGGCATCCCTGGATGCCTTCAAGAAGAACTCCTCCACGGCCCTGGACTCGGGCAAGCAGGCCGCATCGGACCTGAGCTCGGCTATGACAGACACCGGTGATACAGGCATCAAGGCCCTGACTGCGGCCAGCCAGAGCCTGACGGGGACCACCATGCCCAACCTCCTTACCGGCCTGGACAGCCTCAACGCCTCCAACGGCTCGCTTCAAGGTGCCCTGAGCAGCCTGGCCACCACGGCCGCCCAGACCGATGCCCTGCTGGATCAGCTGGATTCCACCATCGGCCAGGCCCAGTCGACCCTGTCCACCACCAGGACCTCCCTGGCCTCGGTCAGGTCCGACCTGGAGGGGGTTCGCACCGATGTGGCCGCTTTAGGGTCCTCGGCCGCCTGGAACCGGATGTCCCAGACCCTGGGGTTGAGCCCGGACTCCTTCGGGAAGGCCATGGCCTCGCCGGTTGAGCTGGCCTCGCACACGGTCTACCCGGTAAGCAACTACGGATCATCCGTGGCGCCCTTCTATACCAATCTGGCCCTCTGGGTGGGCGGGTTCATCCTGATAGCCATCTACAAGCTGGAGGTCGACAAGGAGGGCATCCGCAGGTGCACCGCCACCCAGGCCTACCTGGGCCGCTGGCTTCTGCTGGTCTTCGTCGGGTTCTTCCAGGCGCTGATCGCTACAGTGGGCGACCTGATGCTGGGTATCCAATGCCAACAGCCGGCCCTGTTCGTCCTGGCCGGGGTCTTCGCCTCCTTCGTCTACATCAACATCATCTATGCCCTGGCCGCCTCCTTCAGGCACATCGGCAAGGCCCTGGCCGTGGTCCTGGTCATCCTGCAGATACCCGGCTCCTCGGGCATGTATCCCATTGAGATGATGCCCGACTTCTTCCGCAATCTGAACCCCTGGCTGCCCTTCACCTACGGGATCAACGCCATGCGTGAGACCATCGGCGGCATGTACGGCAACCACTATTGGCAGGACATGCTTCACGTCTTCTGGTACCTGCCGGCAGCTCTCCTGATCGGACTGGTGGTGCGGCGGTACCTGCTCAACCTGAATGCCCTCTTCGATCGTCGGCTGGGCGCCACCGACCTGATGCTGACCGAACAGAACCATTCGGCCGACCGTCGCCTGAGCTTGGGCAGCCTGGCCCGCTCCATCCTGGGCGAGGGCGACTACCGCGCCGTCATAAGGCGGCGGGCGCATCGCTTCCTGTCCCTCTATCCAACGCTGATCCGGGCTGGTCTGGTCCTGGTTCTGCTGCCGGTCCTCTTCCTCATCCTGCTGTTCAGCACCGAGGCCAAGATCGTCATGCTGATCGCCTGCATCGCCTCCATCGTCCTGATCGACGCCTACCTGATCATCGTCGAGTACATCTGCGACGGCTATGTGCAGCAGCTGGGCCTGGCCGAGCGTCCCGGCATGGACTTCCACACCCTGATCCGCCCGCGTCGGCAGGGTCCCTCGGCCGTGACCAGGCTGACCACGGCCGTGCGCGAATCAGTCATGAACCACGATGAGGAAGACGCTCACGAGGATGGTGATCGTCGATGAGAAACATCTGGAGGATTCTGCGCAAGGACCTGGCCGACGCCACCAGCAACGTCATCGCCATCATCGTCCTGATGGGTCTTATCATCGTCCCGGCCCTCTATGCCTGGTTCAACATAGCCGCCAGCTGGGACCCTTACAAGAACACCAAGGCCATCAAGGTGGCCGTGGCCAACACCGACAAGGGGTACAAGTCCGACCTGATTCCGGTCAGGATCAACGTGGGGGAGACGGTCACCAGCACGCTGCGGGCCAACGACCAGCTGGACTGGAGGTTCGTCAACCGTGACCAGGCCCTGGAGGGGGTGCGCTCAGGCGAGTACTATGCCGCCATCGTCATCCCCAAGGATTTCAGCGCGGACATGATGACCCTCTTCTCGCAGGATGTGAAGCACGCCAACCTCGAGTACTACCTGAACGAGAAGAAGAACGCCATCGCCCCCCATGTCACCGAGCAGGGGGCCGACACCGTGGCGACGACCATCGACAAGACCTTCGTCAAGACCGTGGGTCAGGTGGGGATCGACCTGGCCAGCCAGGTCTTCACCTACTCCCAGAGCCCCCAGGTCCAGGATTATCTGGCAAGGACGACCGGACACATCGATCAGATGTCCCAGCGGCTGACCACCGCCTCCAGCCAGGTGAATGCCTATGCGGGCCTTCTGGACTCCTCAGGAAAGATGATCGACTCCACCGGCAGGATCCTGGGCCGGTCCGACTCCGCCATGGCCGATGCCAGGAAGGCCCTGAACCAAGGAATCAAGGGGTCCAAGAATCTGGGCAAGTCCCTCTCCGGGTCGGCCCAGGCGGTCGACACCGCTCTCGACCAGGCCTCGGGCGCCTATGACACCATCGGCTCCAAGATCGACGACGCCTTCGACAAGGTGGGCCAGCAGAGCGATGCCGTCAGCAGCCAGCTGAACGATCTGAGCCAGCGGATCAGAGACTCGGCGGCTGACTACGACGGGATGATCGCCAGCCTGGAGAATCTGCGTGCCACTGTGGAATCCGATGCCAATCTGACAGCTG
The DNA here is from genome assembly GCF_016100645.1 of Bifidobacterium sp. M0353. Taxonomy (NCBI): domain Bacteria; kingdom Bacillati; phylum Actinomycetota; class Actinomycetes; order Bifidobacteriales; family Bifidobacteriaceae; genus Bifidobacterium; species Bifidobacterium sp. M0353. The sequence goes on from NZ_JACFSB010000003.1 coordinate 68,950, forward strand.
ACCAGCGCCAGGCTCTGCTGACCGCCATCGATCAGGCCCAGGCTGGAATGCGCGCGGCTCAAGCCTCCCAGCGCGACCTGGCCGACCGGATCAGCCAGGCCTCCCAGACAACCAAGGAGGGCAAGGACAAGCTGGACGGTCAGCGCCAGGACCTGAAGAACAGGATTGCCCAGGCGCGCGCCTCGGTGGACCAGGTCCGCACCCAGTACCGCAATGATCTGAAGCCCCGCCTGGACGACTTGGCTTCCTCCATGGACACCGTGGTCACCTCGACCGACCGGCTGCTGACAGGTCTGGATGGAACCGTCAAGGGGGCCTCTGCGCTGACGGGGCCTATGACCAATGACATCGGCCAGGCCAAGGACCAGCTGGGGGAGATCTCCCAGCGTCTGGACCAGGCCTCCAAGCGGCTGACCGACCTGGGGGGACACCTGACCCAGGCTTCTCAGGGCAAGGATACGCAGGAGGTCAAATCCCTGCTGGGCGGGGATTCCGAAACCCTGGCCGCGCTTCTGTCCTCGCCGGTCGGCATCCATCGGCATGCGGTCTTCCCGGTCATGAACTACGGATCGGCCATGACCCCCTTCTACACCATCCTCTCCATCTGGGTGGGTGCCACCATTCTGGCGGCCATGATGAAGGTGGCTCTGTCAGACAAGAAGAAAGCCTTCATCCTGCACCTGGACTCCCTGCAGGATGCCTGGAAGAGGGCCGATGACCTGGATGAGGATTCCGATGGCCGCCGCTCCTGGGGGGCCTTCCGCCCGGAGTCGCCAGGCAACGCCCGCCGCTTCGGCCTTCAGCTCTACCAGGAGTACTTCGGCAGATTTGCGGTCTTCGCCCTGATGGCCATCCTCCAGGGTTGCCTGATAGCCCTGGGAGACCTCTTCTACCTGAAGGTCCAATGCGTCCATCCGCTGATGTTCGTGCTGGTGGCGGTTTTCGCCTCCTTCGTCTTCATGAATCTGATCTATACCCTCGTCGTCTCCTTCGGTGACATCGGCAAGGCCATCGCCGTCATCCTCCTGGTCATGCAGGTGGCTGGCTCGGGCGGCACCTTCCCCATGGAGACCCTGCCCGGCTTCTTCCAGGGGGTCTATCCCTTCCTGCCCTTCGTTCACGCCATCGGAGCCATGCAGTCGGCCGTTGCCGGAGCCTATGGCATGGAGTTCTGGCGGGAGATGGCCACGCTGGCTCTTTTCCTGGCGCCTTCTCTGCTGCTGGGGCTGGTCCTGCGCAAGCCCGTCATCCGCTTCAATGACTGGATCGTCAGAAACCTCGAGAGCACCCGGCTCATGTAGGGCCGAGTCCAACAGAAGGTGGTATAGGGTGAGAGCATGAGCGTCCAACTGGTTGAGGAGCGCCGCTACGACCAAATCATGAAGGATCGCGTCCTTCCTGACCTGGCCTCCTGTCGCAGTGATGGATGGATGATCTCCCATGACGGCGGCGAGGATGGGGGAACCGTGTTGGACAAGGCCCATCTCAGCGGTGTGGACCCATCGCGGCTCCTGCATTACGTCTGCTATGACAGGACGCTCTTCCGCCAGGGCGCAGTGGAGTCCGGCTCGGCTCGTGTGCGCGGGGCCGTAATCATCTCCTTCGGTTTTTCGGAATTCGCCGACAAGTACCAGGAGATGGCCTGGTACTTCCTGATGCAGGGGTACTCCGTCTGCATTCCCGAGCATTGGGGGCACGGTTTCTCCGGCCGTGGTGTGAGCGATCCCAGCCTGATCTGGGTGGATCATTGGCAGCGGTATGTGGCGGATTTGGCCGCCTTTTGCTCCCAGGTGGGCCAGCAGTATGCCCAGGACAATCCCATGGTCCTCTATGCGCACTCCATGGGCGGCGGTGTGGCTGCACGGATGCTGGAAACCTTCCCCTCGCTTATCGACAAGGCGGTCCTGTCATCGCCGATGATTGCGCCGCGGACCGGGTTCATGCCCTCGGTGGCCTGGACGGCGACAAACGCCGCCTGCATGATGGGCCGCTCGCGCAGCATGGCTCCGGGGTTCGGCCCATTCCGCCCCGAGCTGGACATGGGCAAGTACCCCAATGGCAGCCAGGCGCGGGTGGCCTGGACCCATAAGTTACGGGCCAAGGAACTGCACTACCAGACCAGCGCTGCCACCTTCGGCTGGGTCAGGGAGAGCCTGGAGATGAGCCGGGCCATATTGCGTCCCGACCGGTGCAGCCGGGTGGAGACCCCTCTGCTGCTTTTCCAGGCTCAGCCCGACCGGTTTGTGTTGCCGATGCCCCAGAACCGTTTTGTCGACCAGGTCCAGCAGGGCGGCTGCCAGGCCACGCTGGTACGCATCCCGGGCAGCATGCACGAGCTCTACCAGATGCCCGACAAGGTCCTGGGGCCTTACTTGGAGCGCATCTTCGACTTTTTCGACCAGCCCTGGTGGCTCGCTGATGACCGCTGATCAGACGTTGAGCAGATCGGCCAGTAGGAAGTCATCGCCCTGCTTTTTTGCCGAGGTCATTTCCCTGTACAGTTCTAAAGCTCTAACCAGCGTATCCGCATCATCCCAGTATTGATTTAGAAAGGGATATTTCTTGACATTACGGAAGTTGTAGTCGTCCTTGTCCAGCTCCTCCTTGCAGAAGAGACTGGGCTTCAGCTTGCTGTTCTTTGCGCCGCGATGGTGCGACTTCCAACTGTTGTACTCGTCCAGCTTGTCCTCGCGGCAGACGATCAGCATCTCGATCTCGGGATGCGTGGTGACGTTAATGGTCCTGGCATGCTCGGCGTAAGGCTGGCGCAGCAAGGTGCGGTGGCCCAGCTGGTCCTGTATGCAGAGGATGGTCACGTTTCGCCCGTAGTCCTGGGTCAGGAAGTCCCGAGCCAGGCTCTCACCGCTTCTGTCGCGGGTTGACCAGGCATCGTCGTTGTAGGGATCGGTGATGATGCGATTCCGATCGATGAAGGTCAGGTGCTTGGTGACCAGCTTGTCGACGATGACCTGCTCGGCCACGCCTTCGCAGGAGAAGAGCACTGCGTCGTCCCCGATGGCCCTTGCAAGCTCCTCGCGCCTACTATGCATGATGTTCTTGCCTGGCTACCTGGCCAGCTACGTATTGGCGCATGGCCTTGAGTTCGGCTGCCTTGGGAGCGGTGCCTCCGATGTAGTTGGATAGGAAGACTTCGCTGTGCTTAAGCTCCCCGCGCCTGACTGCCTCTGAGTAGTTGATTGCCTGAATGCCCTTGCGCGCGTCCTCGCCGCGTCTGAGGAAGTAAATGTTGTCCTTGCGCTGGATCAGATCGAGCAGCTCTGCATAGTGGGTGGTGAACATCAGGGTGGCACCATGAGGATTGCTGGTCGTAGACATGAAGAGGTTGATGATCATGCGCACCAGCTCCTTGTTGATGCTGTTTTCGATTTCGTCGATCAGCAGATAGCCGCCGGTGCGCAGGACCCGGATGGCTGCTTTGACGATTCGGGATCCGCGGACAGTGCCCAGGGAGAGCAGTCCGGCCGTGTCCATGTTGGACATGACCACTTCTTGAGAGGTGCCGGCAAATCTCAGATGGGCGCGGTGTTCCTGGTCGATGTGGAAGTAGTCGATGCTGTCATCGAAGACGTGCAGCACGGGATCGGCGATGGTGTCGGCCGGAACGATGGGAAAGTAGGTTTCTGGTCCGATGCGGGCGATGACCTGAGTCAGATCCGTCTTGGTTTTTGGCAGAACGATGCTGGAGTGAGGCGAGAGGTAGTCGAAAGCCTCCTTGGTCAGATAGGTGTCGGTGGATGCATCGCCTGAGGATTGGGCTGCCGGACGCCGGACCTTGATCAGTTCCGAGCGTTGTTGGAAAGCGTCTGTATTGCGAAGCACGGACTTGGGCAGGGACTTGCGTGGATACTTCCAAAGCTGTTCCTGAGAAAACTGATAAGTGCTATCTACTAGCGGGTCCGTGCTTTCATCGGCGTTGTCGTTCCGGACCGCATCCAGCTGTGATTTGAGCAGATAGAACTGCTGATTGGACTCGAATATCAAAGAGATCTGCAGGCTGGGCCCGAAAGCGCTGAGGGACCTGACGGAGGACAGCATAGGGCTGGCATCCCTGCTCAGAATGCTGACAGCCAGAGCCAGGGCGTTGAGTGCCGTGGTTTTGCCAGATGCATTGATGCCTGTAAGGCACAGCACGTTCTGCGCGTAAATGTGACTGCCTGGACTGTTCTCCAGATAAGTCAGTCCGTTGCCAGGGGTTTTCGAGCGGACCTGGTCGCGGGCGTAAAGATCCAGGGCCAGGGTCTGGTTTTCAAAGGGTTCAAGGCCCTCGACGACCATTCTGAGCAGACGCATGATAGTCACCAATATTCCTGTAGACATAAAAAGTGTCTACAGGAATATGATACGCCTGCAATTTTACTTGTTGAGCACCTTCTCTGGATCGGCATCGAAGGTATTGACGCAGTTCTGCGAGCAGAAGTAGTAGGTCTTGCCCTGGTAGTCGCGCTTGGCTGCGGCTGTGTTGGGGTCGATGGTCATGCCGCAGACCGGGTCGGTGACTTTGCCCGTTGTTGCCTGATCCTGCTGCATGTCGTCATGACGATGGAAGAGTCCCATCTCGTTTCCTTTCTCTTGGTTGTGTTCTTGGTGGGTGGAAATACTGAGGTCCCTGGTCAGGGCATCCATGTCGATTGGCTTGGCCTCCTTGACCGGCCTGGCCTTCAGGGGCGTGTGCCGAAGCCGGTTGGCGTTGAGCACCACTGATAGGGATGAGAAGGCCATGGCTGCGCCGGCGATCATGGGGTTGAGCAGGAGGCCGATGAAGGGGTAGAGCACGCCGGCGGCGATGGGGATGCCCAGGCCGTTGTACCCGAAGGCGAACCAGAGATTCTGGTGGATGTTGCGCATGGTTGCGGCAGACAGGTCGATGGCCTTGACGGCCGCGTTCAGGTCGCCCGAGACCAGGGTCACATCGGCGGACTCGATGGCCACATCCGTTCCGGTACCGATGGCCATGCCCAGGTCGGCCTGGGCCAGGGCCGGGGCGTCGTTGATGCCGTCGCCGATCATGGCCACCTTGTGCCCCTGGGCCTGGAGGGCCTTGACGATGCTCGCCTTGTCCTCGGGATGGATCTGCGCCACCACCCGGGTGACTTCGACCTGGCTGCCGACCTGCTCGGCGGTGCCTTGGTTGTCGCCGGTCAGCATGATGGTCTGGATGCCGCGCTCGTTCATGTCGTGGATGGCCTGCTTGGAGCCGGACTTGACCTGGTCGGTCACGGCCAGGACCCCGGCAAGCCTGCCGTCGATGGCTACGAAGATGGTCGTGCGGCCCTGATCCTCCCAGCTGCGAGCGGTGTCGAAGAGGGATTGCGGGCCGGCTTGGTCCGCCATTTCGTCCTCAAGTTCGATTCCCTTGCCCTCAAGCAGCCTGCGGTTGCCGACAAGAACATGCGAGGTGCCCTTGCTTCCGTCAAAAGAGCCGGAGGGGAAGGTCGCATCGATGCCGGCGCCGGTGACCGAGTCGAAGTCCTCGGCCGGGACCAGATCCAGATTCCGATCCTTGGCAGCCTGGACGATGGCCTGGGCCAGGGGGTGCTCGGAATTGCTCTCGGCGCTCGCAGCCGCTCTGATCAGCAGGTCCTCGTCCAGCCCATGCACGCTCAGGGCATCAGCCAGTTCAGGCCGGCCCTGGGTGATGGTGCCGGTCTTGTCAAGGACGATGGTATCGACGTCATGTGCCCCCTGCAGGGCCTCCGCCGACCGGTAGAGCACGCCGGCACGGGCGCCGCGTCCGGTACCGATCGTCACGGATAGGGGAGTGGCCAGGCCCAGGGCGCAGGGGCAGGCGATGACCAGGACGGAGACGGCCGCCACGATTCCGTATACTCCGCGGGGCATGGGGCCGAACGCCCACCAGGCTACGAAGGTCCAGAGCGCCACCAGGATGACCCCGGGAATGAAGATTGACGATATCCGGTCGGCCAGCTTCTGGATGGGTGCCTTGGAGGTCTGAGCCGTCTTGACCAGCCGGATGATCTGGGCCAGAACCGTGTCCTGCCCTACCTGGGTGGCCTTGTAGCGTAGGGAGCCTGTGCCGTTGACGGTGGCTCCGACCAGGGAATCGCCCTCCTGTTTGAGGACGGGCATGGGTTCGCCGGTCACCATGGATTCGTCCACTGAGGATGAACCGGAGATAACCTGACCGTCCACCGGCAACTTCTCGCCTGGATGGACCTGAATCACGTCTCCGACGGCCACATCGTCGACGGCGATCTCCTGGGTGGTCTCCCTGCCGTCCTGGCCGGTCCTCACCACGGTGGCAGTCTTGGGCCTGAGCCCGACAAGGGCGCGGATGGCATCGCCGGTGCCGCGCCGGGCCCGTGCCTCCAGGATCTGGCCGAGAATCATCAGGGTGATGATGGTCCCCACGGCCTCATAGTAGGGTTCACGGCTTCCTTCAGGCAGGAGCTGCGGGGCCACGGTGACCACCAGTGAGTACAGGAAGGCCGTGGCTGTGCCCAGGGCGACCAGGGAGTTCATCTCCGGTGCCCGGTGTGCCAGAGCCAGCCATCCGGTGCGGTGGATGGGCCAGCCCGAGTAGAACATGACCGGCAATATCAGGACCAGCTGGACCCAGGGGTTCATCAGAAAGTGAGGCATGGGTAGAAACATGCCGAACATGGCCGGGATGAAAACCGGGAGCGTGAAGACCAGGGCCACGATGAATCGTCTGGTCAGATCGCGGATTTCTGCCGAGCGCTCTTGATCCGCCTCGTCCTGGTCGTTGCCGCCGTTGGCCTGGGCGGACTTGGCGGGTGCGGTGGGTTCGGCTTGTGGGCGCTCGCTTTGTGGCTGGCTGCCTTGTGCCTGTTCGGATTGTGCTTCGGTACTGCCGGTCGTGGGTCCGTCGGTGGCCCGGAGCATCCCGTGAAGCATGTTCATCCCGCAGGCGAAGGGGTAGTCGCCGGCCTTGGGCGGGGTCAGCTGGACGGTCGAGGTCTGGAAGGCGGGCAGGGTCTTGTCGATGTTGAAGTCGTTGAAGACCACATGCGAGGAGCACTCTCCGCTCTCCTGGCGGTCGAAGACCAGCTTGACCGGCCGCCCGGCCTGGACCTGGATCAGCTGGGGGCTGTATCCGCCCTTGACCGTGATGTGGACGGTCTGGACGCCGCCCTCATCCTTGGCTTGGGTGGCCTTTCTGGGCGCGAAGAAGTACCAGATGATGCCCGCCGTGATGGCCAGGGCCGCGATAAGGACCAGGATGCTGCTCATGTGGCCCACTATACCCCCCAGGGGTATACTGATAGTGAATTTCGAGATGGGTTTCATGAATTCGAGTCAGCCCTGGCTCCGCCATGAAGGCCATGGGTCGACCAGAAATGGAGTGAATCGTGCCCGGATATGCCAAGGACAAAAAGCGGACCATCACCAGACTCCGGCGTGTCGAGGGTCAGGTCAGGGCCATCGAGCAGATGGTCGAGTCAGACACCTACTGCATCGACATCCTCACCCAGATCGCCGCCTCGACCAGTGCCCTGAAGTCAGTGGCCCTGACCCTGCTGGACGACCATATGGACCATTGCGTCCGCGAGGCCGCCGAAAAGGGAGGCGAGGAGGCCGACGAGAAGATGCAGGAGGCTTCCGAGGCCATCGCCCGCCTGGTCCGCTCCTAGCGGCCCTCGTCAGACAGGCTCAATCCGCCCTGGAATAGCAGTCCATAAGCAGCGGGTATAGGCGTTCTTCCGGGAATCGCTGGACTTCCGCTTCTTTCCTGTTAGATTGAACCCCAACCCCGGGCCGTTCGGTCCTGGGGAGAACGGATCGATGAGGGAGAGGCAATGTCGGAAACAAGTTGGGATTGGGCGGCCCTGATAGTGGTCGTCATTCTCTTTGCGGGACTGGCCCTGCTGAGCAGGAAGACCAAGGTCAACTTCAGTTGGCGGGTCATCATAGCGACGGTGTTGGGAATCCTGGTGGGTGTGGGCTTCTCCGGTCACACGACCTATGTGGGGGCATTCGGCAACGTCTGGTCCGAGGTCATTTCGGCCCTGGTGGTACCCCTCCTGCTTTTCAGTATCATCGCCAGCATCAGCCGCATCGGGGGGTCTGGTCGGTTGAAGAACATCAGTGTGAAGACCATCGTTCTGCTCATGGTCAATACCTTCACAGCCGCCGTGATCGCCCTGGTTCTGGGGCTGCTTTTCCAGGTCGGCAAGGGGTTCAATCAGGCCCTGCCCAAGGGGACCAAGTCCCACGAGGTGCCGGGAGTGCTCGATACCCTGGTCGGCCTCTTCCCCTCGAATCTGGCGGAAAACTGGGCCCAGAACCAGGTCATTCCCGTCGTGATCTTCGCCATCCTTCTGGCGGTCTCTCTGAACAAGGCCGCCTCCACCCCACGCGGCGAGCAGAGTGTGGCCCCCTTCAAGGCTTTCGTGGAAGCCGGCAATGTGGTCCTGTCCAAGGCCACTCAAATCGTGGTCGGCTTCACCCCCTATGCGGTCCTTTCCCTGATCGCCGCCGCCATTGGTCGCAGCAATCTGAAGAGCCTTCTGCCCCTGCTGGCTGTGCTCTTGGTGGCCTACCTGGGCCTGGCTATTCAGCTCTTCCTGGTCCAACCCCTGATCCTGGCCCTGGTCGGCCGGGTCAATCCTCTGCCATTCTTCCGTTCCCTTTGGCCGGCGGGCGTGGTGGCCTTCACATCCGAGAGCAGCATCGGCACCATTCCTGTCACGGTCCGTCAACTGCGCTCTGCCGGCGTTCCCGAAGAGACGGCTTCCTTCGTGGCCAGCCTGGGAGCCAATCTGGGCATGCCCGGATGCGCCGGGCTCTGGCCCGTCCTCCTGGCTGTCTTCGCCATCAATGCCCAGGGGATTCCTTACACCCCCCTGCGCTTCGCCCTCCTGATCGTCTTTGCCCTGGTGGTTTCGGTGGGGACGGTGGGCGTGCCCGGCACAGCCACGATCACCGCCACATCCCTCTTCACCGCAGCTGGCCTGCCCGTACCCTTCATCGCTATCATGCAGCCTATTTCCCAGATTGTGGATATGGGCCGCACGCTGGTGAACGTGGCTGGTGCCGCCAATACAGCAGTCATCGTGGCCAGGACCGAGAATGAGCTGGACCTCGATCTTTACCGGGGCCGCAAGGTCTTCGACGACCAGGACATCGAATGATCATTCCAAGTCATCAAAACTGCACGGTCGGGTGGCAGGCTACAAGAGGATGAATCAGACTGGCCCGATCTGCAACGGCCGTAAGGTCAAATAACCTGAACAGCCTCGACCGCTATCGGAGCAATAAAAAATGTCTTCGACTGACATCAATCAGCCGAAGACATTGCTTTGTGCGAACGGAGGGAGTTGAACCCTCACGAGCATCAGCTCACTGCCACCTGAAGACAGCGCGTCTACCATTCCGCCACGTTCGCAGACAACTGGAAAGGTTAGCACGGTTGTCTGCGCGGCGCAATAATGGCGTGTTGGTTCAGCCCTTGGATCCGTGGGCGTAGAACCTGGCCAGCGTCTCCTGCTTGTACTCGTCGAAGTAGCCGCCGTCGATGGATTGGCGGATTTCGTCCAGCAGCCTCACGAAGAAGCGTTCGTTGTGGATGGTGGCCAGGGTGTAGCCGTTGAGCTCATGGGCCCGAAGCAGATGGTCAATGTAGGCCCGGGAGTAGTGGGTGCAGGTGTAGCAGTCGCAGTCCTCTTCGATGGGTCTGAAATCAGCCTTGAACTGGGCGCGCTTGATGTTCCAGCGACCGTCACGGGTGAAGACCGCCCCGTTGCGGCCGCAACGGGCCGGGGATACGCAGTCGAAGGTGTCTCCTCCGTTCTCCACGCCTGCGAAGATGTCGTCCACAGCGGCGATGCCCAGCACATGCCTGGGTCGGGATTCGGGCATTTCGTCGCAGATCCAGGCGCAGGTCTGCCCCAGCAGCCGTTTCTCTATGGCGCCTCCGATGCCCACGCCGTCGAAGTCCAGGGAGGCGATCTGGCGGGCGGCGCGTCTGCGCAGATCCTCGTAGTTGGCCCCCTGCACCACGCCGAACAGGGCCTGGTAGGGCTTGCCGGTCCGCGCCCGGGTCAGCCTGTGGTGCTCCTCCACGCAGCGTTTGGCCCAACGGAAGGTGCGCTCCACTGACTGCTCCTGGTAGGTGCGGGTGTTCATCAGGGTGGTCAGCTCGTCGAAGGAGAACATGATGTCGGCGCCGATGCGGTGCTGGATGCCCATGGAGATTTCAGCCGAGAAGCGGTGCCGGTCGCCGTTGAGCGGGGACTTGAAGGTGACCCCGTCCTCGTCCACGAAGGCCAGGCGCTCCTTGCCTTCGGCGATCACCTGGTCCGACTTCATGCCGGTCACGTCCATGGCCAGGGTCTTCTTGAAACCAGCACCCAGCGAGAGCACCTGGAAGCCGCCCGAATCGGTGTAGGTGGGGCCGTCCCAGTTCATGAACCGGGCCAGGCCTCCGGCTTGGTCCAGGATGTCGGGGCCGGGGCGTTCGAACAGGTGGAAGGCGTTGGCCAGAAGGACCTGGGCGCCCAGCTGCCGCATCTGCTCGGGCAGGACGGCCTTCATGGCCGCCTGGGTGGCCACGGGGATGAATGCGGGGGTGTGGATGTCTCCGTGAGGAGTGTGGATGATGCCGGTGCGGCCATAGCGGCGGCCATTGCGTCCCAGGCCTTCCGGGCTGTCGGGCAGGCGGTTCAGGGTCTCGAATGAGAATGCGGCGCGGTCGCCGGGGCGGCCCGGCGTGGCTCCCAGCGGGTTGGTGATCAGGCTCATGGCTCCACTGTATCCAAGACATCCAACCGTCCGCCTGCTGCCCTGCGTACAGTCGATGCGACTTTCATGCAATGTCCAGACAACATTCAGCATCTCGGCTCTAGACTTGGAAGCAATGCATGCGAGGACCCGCTTCGCCTGTCAGCCGGAAACAGCAAAAAGCGCGGGCGACGGGGTAGATTGACAAGCGTTACCGAATAGCAGGCAGCGGCATCGATCCGAAGGAGCAGAAATGGCTGAAGAGCACAAGGCCGACCCTTGGAAGGGCGGCGATGACGGTCAGTCCTGGCAGCCAAGCCACATCGAGCGCGGGGCCGCCGATCATGAGCAGGAGACGGGATCTTCCGCGGACCAGACCGACTCTGCTCAAGTCCCCACGCCAGAAGAAGGGGACCAGCAGACTCAGGCCTGGGATCAGAGGCCCACGACCCCTATTGCCATGCCTGGCGGCGATGCACGGCCCGCGACTCCAGAAAATGCGTTGAATGACGGTAGCGGCACCGGGACTCCAGCCCCTGCTTCCAGTGGCTCGACCACAGGGCAGGATGCGCCGACGCAGCAGCAGCCCTACTATCGGCCTGCGCCCGAGTATGGTGCTTATGCTCCCGCTGGCTCGCGTCCGCCTGCCAACAATCAGGGTCAGCAGCAGCCCAACCGGCAGCCCAATCAGGGATACGGCTCCGGTCCTCAGCAGGGCTTCTTCGGACAATACGGACAGCCAGGCCGGTTCGGTCAGAATGGCCAGCCCGGCCAGCCCCGCCCGAATGCCGGTCAGAACCCCCAGGGTGGCCGACCCTCCGGCCAGGGTCCCTATGCACCCTTCGGATCCGCCGGCCCCAACGGTCGGCCTGGTCCTGTCAACAACGCCGGCAGCAACATGAGCGGCACGGGCAAGTACGTCTTCACCGCCGTGGTGGCCGCCCTGGTGGCCGCAGCTCTTATGCTGGGCCTGGGCTGGGCGGCCCTGTCCAACGGATGGATCACCCTGCCTTCGTCCTCCTCGCTGAGCGGGGTCTCCTCCAACTCCTCAGGCCAGGGCACGGCCAAGGTCGAGGGCGGGCAGGCTCCTGACTGGCAGGGCATCAGCAAGCAGGTCTCCGAGTCCGTGGTCTCCATTCAGGTGCAGACCAAGAGCGGGGTCGGGGCCGGATCAGGCGCGGTCTTCGACACCCAGGGCCATGTGGTCACCAACAACCACGTGGTCGATGGTGCCCAGGAGATCCACGTCACCCTCTCCAACGGGCAGATGTACACGGCCAAGGTTGTCGGCACCGACACCACAGCCGATCTGGCCATCCTCAGCCTGGACCAGGCGCCCTCCGACCTGAAGCCTGTGAAGTTCGCCGACTCCGAAAAGCTGGCCGTGGGCGAGAACGTCATGGCCATCGGCAACCCCCTGGGCTACGAGAACACGGCCACCACCGGCATCGTCTCGGCTCTGAACCGCCCGGTCTCGGTCATGGACGAGAGCAACAACAACCCCATCGTGACCAATGCGGTCCAGCTGGATGCGGCCATCAACCCCGGCAACTCGGGCGGCCCCACCTTCAACGCGGCCGGCGAGGTCATCGGAATCAACTCCTCCATCGCCTCCATGGCTTCCTCCAAGTCTGAGGCAGGGTCAATCGGCATCGGATTCGCCATCCCGTCCAATCTGGTCAAGCGGATTGCCGATGAAATCATCAAGGATGGTAAGGCCAAGCACGTCTCCCTGGGTGTCACCATCCAGAGCAGCACGGCCCAGGCCGACGGCGTCACCCGCGGTGGTGCCAAGGTCACCAATGTGGTCTCGGGCTCCCCGGCTGACAAGGCCGGCATCAAGGTCGGAGACACCATCGTGGCCTTCAATGGCCATGCCGTCAACAACAACTACTCCCTGCTGGGCTTCGTCCGGGCTGCCGCCTTCGGCGACTCGGTCAAGATTACCGTGGTGCGCGACGGCAAGACCGCCGAGGTGAACGCCACCCTGGATAGCGAGGAGCAGACCGTGCAGGGCAAGCCCAGGACCAACAGGAGGAACTCGGACGGCAGTGGCCAGGACGGCGACTCCGACCAGGGCGGTTCGGGCGACGACGATGACCCCATGGATCCCTTCCGCTTCTTCTTCGGGCAGTGATCCGGGACTGAACCCAGGGGCCGCATCCGTCACTTTGACGGGTGCGGCCCCTTGTCATACTCGCCGTCCATCGCTGACTCCCGCGCGGTATAGGCTTGGAATGTCAAGAGCAGAAGAGAGCCGTGATCCGGCTACGGCTGTCAGGTAGACAAGTCCGGAGCGGGGAAGTGGTCATGTCAAAAATCCTGGGTTTCGCCAAGAAGGTCCCCATGCTTTGGGTGGTTCTGATTTGCGGGCTGGTCATGGGCCTGCTCTGGCACCCCTATCGCCAGGCCGCCCAATGGCTGGTCGCCGTCCTGGTGGCCGTCTCGCTGGTCGATACCCTCAAGGGGATGATCGATGACGTGCGCCAGGGCCACGTGGGCGTGGACATCCTGGCCGTGGTCGCCATCCTTTCCACCCTCGCCGTGCAGCAGTACTGGGCCAGTTGGGCCGTGGTCCTCATGCTCTACTCGGGCGATGCCATCGAGCAGTACGCAGGGAACAAGGCGCAGAACAACCTGACCGTATTGGTCCAGGCCGCCCCCCAGGTGGCCCACGTGGTCCAGGCGGACCTGCCAGAGGGGGAGCATGCCCTTCCCAAGGAGAGCGACTGGAGCACGGTGGATGTCGATAAGGTCCGTCTGAACGACCTCCTGGTGGTCAAGCCCGGCGAGACCGTGCCTGTTGATGGCGAGCTGATCAGCCCTACCGCCACCTTGGATATGTCCACCATCAACGGGGAGCCAATGCCCCGCAGGCTCTACCAGGACGCCCAGGTCATGTCCGGAGCGGTCAATGGTTCGGGTACCTTCCTGATGCGGGCCCGCCAGCTGGCCCGGGACTCCCAGTACCAGCGAATCCTCAACCTGGTGCGCTCCGCCCAGAACTCCCGGGCTGCAGTCGTCAGAACAGCCGACCTGATGGCGGTCCCCTTCACCGTGGTGGCCTTCATCATCGCCTGCGTGGCCTGGATCATCTCCGGTGTGCCGACCCGGTTCGCCCAGGTTCTGGTCCTGGCCACCCCCTGCCCTTTGCTGATCGCCGCCCCCGTGGCCTACATGGCCGGGACCGGGAGGCTGGCCAAGGCGGGGCTGCTGATCAAGACCCAGGACGTGATCGAGAATCTGGGCCGGGTCTCGCACATCTTCTTCGATAAAACCGGCACGTTGACCGTAAAACGTCCCCAAGTGGCCAAGATCGACCTGCCTGAGGGTAGGGAGCAGAAGGTCGATACAGACCGGATTCTGGCCATGGCGGGCGCTGTGGAGTCCTACTCGGTCCACATCCTGGCCAACGGAATCGCTGAGGCCGGGGCCGCTGCCCAGGAGCGGTTGCGGGCACGGAGCAAGGGCCAGACCCATCTGCACGCGCGGGAGGTTCGGGAGGACTCCGGCAACGGGGTCCAGGGCCAGGTCGACGGCCACCAGGTCAAGGTGGGCAGGGCCCAGTTCGTGGCTGACGGACATTCGAGTGATCTGTTCGGCCCCCTGGCGCCTGACGAGATGGCCTCCTACGTCTCTATTGATGAGGTCTTGGCCGCCAGGGTCGTCATGAAGGACGTGCCCAGGTCGGATGCCGCCCAGACCATTACCCAGCTGCGGGAGTTGGGCATCACCCGTCTATCCATGGTCACCGGCGACAAGGAGGACTCGGCCCGGATCATCGCCGACCAGGTGGGTATCACCGACGTGCATGCCGGCCTCTTCCCCGAGGACAAGACCAATCTGATCGCCAAGGCTTCCAGGGAGGAGCCCAATCGGCAGCCATTCTGGGACATCTGGCTGTCCAAATTCCTTGGTGAGTCAGTGACCAAATCCATCACCCTGATGGTGGGGGACGGGGTCAACGATGCTCCGGTCCTGGCCGCTGCAGACGTGGGCATGGCCATCACCGACGGAACCACCACGGCCGCCTCCGAGTCCGCCCAGGCCGTGATCATGAATGACGACATCGCCTGCCTGCCCAGGTCGATCACCATCGCCCGCAGGACCAAGAGGGTCATGCTCCAGGCGGTCATGCTGGGGCTGACCCTGGCCACAGTGGGTATGCTCTGCGCCGCCTTCGACCTGATCCCCGTGGTTGTCGGCGCCTTCACCCAGGAGGCCATCGACGTGGTTTCCATCCTCTGGGCCCTGACTGCGCTGATAGATCGGGACTGAGGCCATTTCGCGACGCTTGGTGAAAGTCCCGGGGATGGAGCCCGACTAACTCTGTTCCCTACCTTTGCTTTGCGTTAGGCTGACAAACATGAGCGATAATAATGTCAACGATTCCACCATGCCCGCACCGGCCCGCGGCGAGGAAGCCGGCTCACCCCTGCGCGTGGCCGTCATAGGCGCGGGGCCTGCAGGGGTCTATGCCTCTGACATCCTGCTGCGGCAGCTCCGGGAGAAGGGCGTAGACCTGGGTCTGGGCGACCGGGCCCGGATCGATTTGTTCGAGAAGCTGCCCGTTCCCTTCGGTCTGGTCCGTTACGGCGTGGCCCCGGATCATCCCAGCATCAAGTACATCGCCGGCGCCTTGGAGAAGACCCTGGACAACCCCGAGATCCACCTCTATGCGGATGTGGAGTTCGGCAAGGATGTCAACCTGGATGATCTGCTTGAACGCTACGATGTGGTGCTCTTCGCCACCGGCGCTGTGGACGACCGCCCCCTACAGATCGCCGGCCATGAGCTTGATGGCGTTCACGGGGCCGCCCACTTCGTCGAATGGTATGACGGCTATCCTGACGCTGACCAGGACTGGCCCCTGGATGCCAGGCAGGTGGCCGTCATCGGAGGCGGGAACGTGGCCATGGATGTCTCCAGAATCCTGATGCGGCGGGCCGACGACCTGCTGGGCACCGACATCCCCGATAACGTCTACCAGGGGATTCAGGGCAACCAGGCCCGTGAACTGCACATGTTCATCCGTCGCGGACCAGCCCAGGCCAAGTTCTCGGTTCAGGAGCTGCGCGAGCTGGAAAAGCTGCCCGGGGTGCAAATCGTCATCGACGAGGAGGACTTCGACCTGGATCAGGAGACCATCGACCGGGCCGGTGCCGACAAGCTGACCAGGCAGATGCTGGAGGAGCTCTTCACCATCAGGGAGATGGCCGAGGATATGGCTGAGGACGGCGGCGTCGACTTCGAAGGCAACCCCGCCGACCGTCGTTTCTATATGCACTTCTACCGGATGCCAGCCGCAATCATCGGCCAGGACGGCAGGGTGACCGGCATTCGGGTGGAGAAGACCAAGGTCACGCCCGAGGGCACCATGGAGGAGACCAGCCGGTACGAGGAGTACCCGGTTCAGGCCGTCTACCACGCCATCGGCTACAAGCCTGCCGAGGTTCCCGGCATTCCTTACGACTTCTCCGGCTATACCCTCTCCAACGTCCACGGTCGCGTGACCACTGCTCCCGAGGGGCAGGACGGCCGACCCATCGATCGTCTCTACGCCACGGGTTGGGCCAAGAGGGGGCCCGTGGGCCTGATCGGATCCACCAAATCCGATGCCCTTGAGACCATCGGCAACATGCTGGATGACCTGGCCGCCAGCCCGACTCGTGGCCGCTTCGCCAAGGACCGCGACGACGATTCGATCGATCATTTCCTGGCGGAGAAGGGCATCCAGCCCATCGACTTCGCCGGCTGGAAGCGGGTGGATGCCTACGAGCGGGCCGAGGGTGCCAAGGTTGGCCGCGAGCACATCAAGGTCATCGACCCCGACCAGCTCCGCCAGCTTGCTCACGGCGAGTAGGCGATCGCTCTTAGGCCTGTGTTGACAGTGACAGGACCTGGATGAGGCTTATGAATCCTCACCCGGGTCCTATTTTCTTAGTATTCAATACTGGGCGCTTACTGCAGACGGATGGGCCTCGCGTAGCTATCATTGTCATTAGAGCCCATCACGGAATCGAAGGAGCGTGACATGGCTAACCTGACTCTCTATCCGGCCACCCTCCAGTGGGCCGTTGAGGAGGGTGATGCCGATCCAGTGGCCCTGTCTCAGCGCCGGGGGCTTGGCCAGTTGCCGGATTGGCTGGAATCCAAGGAACCCGTGTCTGTATCCTTCAACAAGGTAGAGCAGCTCAGCAGGGCCCTGCATGTGCCCTTCGGTGCCTTGGTCCGGTCGGTTGTGCCCCAGCGTCGTTCTGAGCCTCTGGTCCAGTACCGGACCGTAGGCAATACGTCTGTGCAGCCCAGCAAAAACCTGCAGGACACCATCGACCAGATGCGATTCAGGCAGGAGTGGGCCAGGGATGAATTGCTTGAGTCCGGCCTGGATGCCAACCCACTGGTCGGTTCGGTGCGCGATGCCGAGCAGGGCGATGCCCTGGCTGATGCGCTCCGCTCCACCCTTGGGTTGGATGGGCGCTCTGCTTGGGAGGGCGGCAATTCCAGCGATCGCTTCCGTCAGCTCAAGGAACGCGCCTCTGATGCGGGCATCATGATCATGCTCAACTCCCAGGTGGGGTCTACCAGATCCCGCAAGCTGGATCTTCAGGAGTTCCGGGGATTCGTGTTGATCGACGACATGGCTCCGCTGGTGTTCATCAACAGAAACGATTCTTTTGACGGCATGATCTTCACCTTGATTCACGAGGTGGGGCACGTACTGCTGGGCACTCAGGAGCTCTTCGACGGTATTGACGGACAAGGGGACCGCAAGGCCATGGAGCGCGCGATAAACCGGGCGGTGGTAATGGCCGTGATTGACGATGAGCGCTTCCGGCGGCTCTGGCAGGAGAAGTTGGACACGGGCAAGGTGCCGGCGGACGCTGCGGAGTCTATAGCTGACGACTTCCATCTGAGTGCCTTGGCCATGGGGATACAGGCCCATCAGTTCGGCTTGACTGACGAGGATACGCTCGAGGAACTGCGGGCACGAATGGATCGGCATCTTCAGGACAAGGCCGCTCATCATCAGGAGCAGGAAACCCATGGTAATGGCAACAGGACCAATGCCTCCAGGGTTGACACCGGTTTCGTCCGCCTGGTCAATGCCGCCATGGACGGGGGCAGACTGGCTCCGACTGAGGGCTTCGACCTGGTGGGGGTGCGCTCCCCGCAGTCTTATCAGGGATTGATTCGTGAAAAGAAGCTGATATGACCGCTACCCTCTACCTGCCTGATTCCAACATCTTCATCGCCTCCTACCGGCTCAACCATCCTTTCGACTACAAGGAGTTCCATCCCTTCTGGCGATGGATGGAAAAGCTGGCTGAGGACAAGGCGATTGCCATGGTGGATGTTGTCTACGACGAGCTGGTCAACGAGCAAGCCGCTGATCCCGATATGCTGGATCTTTGGGTGCGTGCAGTGTTCAAAGGCCGCCAAATAAGTCATAAGGACGACAGATATGCGCAGGTCTATGCGCAAATCCAGGATTATCTGGTCACCTGCGGGTATTACGCAGAAGAGTCACGCCAATGTTGGGAGCCAGAGAGCAGGGCGGATCCCTGGCTGATCGCCGTGGCCAAGGTCGAGGGAGCAGTCATCGTGACGGACGAGGCCCGGGTCCCGCTGCAACAGGGGCAGCACATGAAGAAAGAGCCCAAGATTCCTAACATCGCAGACCATTTTGGGGTAAAGACCATGAATCTTCGTCGGTTCTTCGATGTCAACGGGAGGTTGAAGAAGGTCCAATATGTTCCTCCTAAGTCTCAAGGTAAGAGAAAAGCTGTGAGCCAACCAGGCCTATTCTGAATGGGTGGTAGGGAGAGAGTGGGCTCAGCAGCCTCATCTTTTCAGCGGTCGTTCAGCAAAAATTCAGCGGTATTGTCTACCATGGAATCCATGAATGGCAAGCTGAAGGTTCACGGACATTTCAACGGCCTGAAAACGACGCTTTTGTTCGCCCTCATGTGGGCCGTTATCATGCTCATCTGGTGGCTGACCGGCGGTCGCCAGGGCACGCTGGGCATCTATATCCTCATAGGCCTGGCCACCACTTTCGGGTCCTACTGGTTCTCCGACAAGGTGGCGATCGCCTCCATGCATGCCCGGCCGGTCAGCGAGCAGGAGGCTCCCGACCTCTACCGGATCGTCCGGGAACTGTCGGGGAGGGCAGGCAAGCCCATGCCCCGCATCTACATTGCCCCCACCGACTCTCCCAACGCTTTCGCCACAGGCCGCAACGAGCGCCATGCCGCCGTCTGCTGCACCCAGGGGATTTTGCGTATCCTCAACGAGCGGGAGATTCGCGGGGTGCTGGGCCACGAGCTCATGCACGTCTACAACCATGACATCCTGACCTCTGCTGTGGCTTCGGCCATGGCCACGGTCATCACCTACCTGGGATACTCCCTCATGTATTTCGGCGGCGATAGCCGGGACAGGGATAACGATTCCGGCGTCTTCGGCCTCCTGGGTGTGCTGATCAGCTCGATTCTGGCCCCCCTGGGCGCATCCCTGATCCAGATGGCCATTTCCCGAACCCGCGAGTATGACGCCGACGAGGACGGCAGCCGGCTGACCGGGGACCCGGCGGCTCTGGCATCGGCACTGAACAAAATATCCTACGGGTCTCAGGCCGTGCCCATGCCTCAGACCGCTGGCACCCAGAGCGCCGCTGCCATGATGATCGAGAACCCTTTCTCGGTCAAAGGGTTCAGTAGGTTATTCTCTACCCATCCTCCCACCGAGGAGCGCATAGCCCGTCTGATGCAGATGAGCCAGGAGATGGGGCAGCAGACCCAGGTGAATTCCGGGCGTGGAGCCCAGGTGGGGTACTGAGAGACCAACGGGCTCATGCGCCTGTACACCTGTCAATAGCGGTGGCTCTCTCCTGCTGTCCTCAGCCGATAATTCCGGAAGTGGTCAGAAGGGCCAGAAGTTAGGCCGGGCCTTCTGACCACTTCCGCCTTAGTGCCCTCATTGGCGGAGAAGCCAGCTCGTTAGAGAGGAAGCAAGTAACTAGAAGCCCTTGGTTATCCGTCTTTTAGATCTGAATTCTGTGACCATTGCAAACCACGGTTTTGACGGACCAGTCAGCCGGGTTCAGGAGGAGGAGGTCGGCAGCATAGCCGGGTGCCAGCAGGCCCAGCGGGGCACCAATGATCGGGTTGGGGCGGTCCAATCCCAGGGCCCGGGCAGGTGTCAGCGTGGCGGCTTCCACGGCCTGGGGGGCTGGCAGGCCGATGGACTGAACAGCTCTGCCGACTGCCACATCCAGGGTCAGGGTTGAGCCAGCGATGGCCCCGTTGGAGGTCAGGCGGGCGTGGCCGCCCTTCACTGTTACGTCCAGGGAGCCCAGCTTGTAGGCACCGTCCTCACAGCCGGTAGCCTCCATGGCATCGGTGACCAGGGCTATCCGATGGGGGAAGAGCCTGAAAGCCAGGTCGACGCAGGGGTCCTGCACATGGAAACCGTCGTTGATCAGTTCGGCCGTAACCCGGCGGTCCTCCACAGCGGCCGGAATGGGCCCTGGCTGACGGTGGTGGATGCCGTTCATGGCGTTGAAAACATGAGTGAGCATACGGGCGCCGGCATCGAATGCGCGGCGGGTCTGGTCATAGTCGGCATCGCAATGGCCAACCGCAGGCACCACACCGGACTCGGCCAGGCGGGATATGGCCTCGTAGCCATGGTCGCGCTCGGGGGCCAACGTCACCTGACGTATGCAACCGTCGGCAGCTTCCAGGAGGCGGTCGAGAACCGCTGGTTCAGGATCGCGCAGGCACTTGGGATCGTGCGCGCCCTTACGGGAGAGTGCGATGAAGGGCCCTTCCAAGTGGGCGCCCAGCACATCGGGTCTGGAGTCCATGACACGCCTGACCGAGCGCAGATTGGTGCACATCGTGTCGACCGGGTTGGTGATCAGGCTGAGCACCTGCCTAGTGGTTCCATGGACCATATGGCAGGCCCTGGCCGTGCGAATGGCCTCGTCGCCGTCATCGAAGGAGTGGACCCAGCCGCCGTGGGAGTGGATGTCGATGAACCCGGGGGTGAGGATGAAGCCCGTAGCGTCGATGAACTCTACGCCGTTTGCAGTCACGTCATGGTTATCGGATCCAGGCTGGAAGGAGGGGGGCAGGCTGGGCAGGCCAGCGGCCCTGAGGGCGGATTCCAGGCTCTCCCGGCCTTGCCCGACCTGTTCAATCCTGCCCTCCAAGGCCAGAATCCAGCCATCTTCCCTGATGCCTCGGGCGTCTATCAGCCTTGCGCCGGTCAGGACAAGGGGATGGGCCGGTCCATTCAGGGATGATTCGACCGCGAGCCCCGCCGACTCGTATGCTTCCTTGGACATGTTTGGTCTGCCTTCTAGATGGACTGCCAGTCAGGCTTGTTGGCATATGCCCACTTGTAGTAGTCGCGGTTGCGCAGCCGGGAGGCGGCGGCCTCGTCCACGATCACTGTGGCGTGGGGGTGCATCTGGAGGGCGGAGGCTGGGCAGAAGGACGATATACCACCCTCCACACTCTCGGCCACGGCTTCAGCCTTACCAGCTCCGAAAGCCAGAAGGACCAGCTGGCGTGCCTTGAGGATGGTTCCGATTCCCTGGGTGATGCAGTGGGTGGGCACCTGGTCCATGTCATTGTCGAAGAAGCGGGCATTATCGATGCGGGTCTGTTCGGTCAGGGTCTTGATGCGGGTGCCCGAGGCCAGGGAGGATCCGGGCTCGTTGAAGCCGATGTGCCCGTCGGTGCCGATGCCCAGGATCTGCAGGTCGACCCCGCCCACATCCTCGATTGCCTGATCGTATGCGCGGCCAGCGTCCTTGATGGTGTCCAGGTTTCCATTGGGCACCCTCACTTTGGCGGGATCCAGGCCCAGAGGCTCGACCACTGTCCGGTCGATGGTGGAACGGTAGGACTGGGGGTGGGCCGGATCCAGCCCCGCATACTCGTCCAAGGCGAAGCCGCGCACCTGTGAAACGTCGATCCCCTCCTTGTGGACCAGATCAGCAAGTGCCTGGTATGCCGCCAAAGGGCTGGACCCCGTGGCCAGACCCAGCACGCAGTCGGGCTTGCGCCGGATCAGGTCGGCCGTGCAGCGGGCATAGATTTGGCCGGCTTCCTCCTGCGACTTGACGATGATGATTTCGGTCATGATGCGATTTCCTTTCCAATAAGCTCGGATGGGCGACTGTCGGCGGCCATGCGTCCTGCCAGGGCGGCGCCGATGGCTGCGATGGGCAGGTCGGCCGGGGCCAGACGCAGCCGGTCGGGCAGACTCAGTGAGGCAATAAAATGGCTGCAGGCCGCGCTCCTATTCAGATGCTCGGTGACCAGATCCAGCAGGGGCTGACCGGTTTTGCTCATGCCGCCGCCCAGGATGATGACTGTCGGATCGATGGTCAGGGCCACAATCTGCACGGCCAGGGCGATGCCATGGCCGATAATGTCCTGGACTTCCTGGGCGTGCTGGTTCCCTCGGCTTGCCTGGGCAATCAGGTCAGGCAGGGGGTGGGCGATTCCCGGCCAAAGGGCTTCCACTGCCGAACCTGAGGCCACGGTCTCCAGACAGCCACACTGGCCGCACTTGCAGGGGAACTGGTGGGCGTCCACCGGAATGTGGCCGATTTCGCCTATCGCCCCGCTGGCTCCGTGTTCGATTCGGCCCCCGCGGATGATGCCCGCCGCCAGACCGGTACCCAGATTGATGAAGACCACAACATGGTCGTCCTGGTCGGGCAGGGCCCTGGGACCGTCACGCCCAGGCTCCGATGCAGGGCGTCGGGCCTGGTTCCGTGCGGCCACGGAGCGGGGTGTGGTCCCAGGGGCCACCAGGGTGTCGCCATCCTGCGAGGCGGCCCCCAGGGCAGCGATGTTGACATCGTTCTCGACACGGACGGGCAGGCCGGTCGTCTTGGCAACGGCAGGGCCCAGAGCCATGTGGCGGATGCCCAGGTTGACTGCGTCATCCACTATTCCCCGGTTGGCATCCACTCGCCCCGGGATGCCCAGACCTACGGTGGCCGGACCCTGGTTCGGGCCCACTCGCTCCAGCAGGTGCCAGATAAGTGTCACCGTGTCGTCATGAACCGCCTGGTTGCCCTCGCGCGTAGGGATTCGATGGCAGGCCAGCAGGTGTTTGCCGCCGTCCATGGCCACGCCCTCGATCTTGGTGCCGCCGATGTCTATTCCCAGGCTGATTGAACGGTCCTGGGCGCTATCTGTATCCGCCTTGGGATGCGGGGTCGATGCTGCCATGGATTTCAGCGGGCCTGGTCCTGGTCCGCCCATCCCTGTCCGCAGGCCTGCTTGATGGCTGTAGCGATGGAGACCGCCGGGTCGTTGTAGGGGATCAGGGTGGATTGGAAGGCGTGGTAGAGGTCGGACTTGCCGGGCCATACCGTGCCGATGACATGGTTGTCGGCATCCAGCTGATGCCACCAGGACCCGCCCTGGTGGTCGATCAGATAGTGGTCTATGTAGCTGCAGAAGGTGGCGTACCAGTCGGCGTAGGTGGCCTTGCCGGTGGCTGCATAGAGGGTGGACGAGGTGTTCAGGGCCTCGGCCAGGGTCCAGTGCATGCGGTCGTGGACCACAGGGCGGCCCTGCCAGTCCGTGGTGTAGACCAGGCCTTCGGCTCCGTCGGCGGCCCAGCCATCCTCCACAGCCCTGGCGAACAGGTGCTCGGCTGCCTCGATGTAGCGGCGACGGTCGGCATCCTGATCGAACCTGCTTAATGCGTACTGGGTGATCAGTCTGGCCCATTCAATCCCGTGGCCCGGCGTTGCCCCGTAAGGCTTGAACTGGTCGGCCTTGTTATTCTGGTTGTAGTCCAAGTCGGCCCGCCAGTCGCTGTTGAAATGCTCGGGGATGCGCCACTGGTTGTTCTCAGCCCAGCTGATGACCTGGTCGATGATGCGTCCGGCGCGCTCGCGGTAGTCCTCCTTGCCGGTGGCATCGGCCACGGCCAGGAAGGCCTCGGTGCTGTGCATGTTGGCGTTGAGCCCCCGGTAGGGGTCAAGCCGGGTGAAGCCACTGTCCCAGGTGTCCACGGCCAGGCCCTTGTCGTCATCCCAGAAGTAGCGGTTGAAGATCTCAAGAGCCTGGTCCAGCAGATCCTGTCCGTCGGGGTCACCCGCCAGCATGGCCGAGGATGCGGCCAGGACCACGAAGGCGTGGGTGTAGCAGGTCTTGCCGCTCTCGGGCTGGCCCTGCCAGGAGACCGAGGGGTACCATCCACCGTGGTCGTCGTCGTGCAGGTTGCCTTGAAGGGCCTGGACGCCACGATGGACCAGCTGTAATGCCCCCGGGTAGCCCAGGAGGCTGCCGATGGCGTAGACGTGGGTCATCCGGCAGGTGATCCAGGTCTGGATTCCCTGCTCGGGGTCGATGGTGCCGTCGTCATTGAGCCAGCCGGCGCCGCCCTGCTCGGTGGGGAACCCCCGCCCGAAGTCCAGGAAACCGTAGGTCTGCGAGGCCATGAAGATGCGGTTGGCTTCATTGCCTAGCAGGTATCGGGGATTTATGGCGGACGGTGAGACTCCCGAATGGTTCGGTGTCGTGGTCATGGCGATTGCTCCTTTGCTCAGCGGGGGGATGCAGCTGTTTCTGGTATCTGTTAACAGCCTAACACTTAATTGTTAGGAAACTGAACTTTTTATTGGCTGTCCCCGTGGTCTTGCTCACGATGCTAGTGCGCAGTCCTGAAAACCCGCAGCTTCAGTGCCGCAATGGCGAGGTATGGACCTGCCCAGGCAAGGAAGTTTACAATATAAGGTGCAAGCATGGATGGGCGTGATCACGGGGTTCAAGGCCCAATCCCCATGGCGGGTCCCCGTCCCCGCATTATCTATCTACAGGTGAATCATGATCAGCAATACCGGCAACCTGTCCAAGGCGCTGCCCAAGTCTGTGCGGCACCATAACCGAGCCATCCTGCTCAGACTGCTCTACCCCGATGTCAGTATGACCAGGGCTGACCTGGCCCGCGCATCAGGGCTGACCAGGGTCGCCATATCGGACATCGTGGCCGAGCTGCTGGGCGAGCATCTGCTCATGGAGGTGGGTTATAGCAAATCCACCGGGCCGGGCAAGCGGGGAAGGCTGCTGCGCATCAATCCCGACGGGCGAAGCATCCTGGCCCTGGATCTTTCCACGCCCTACGTTTTCAGGGGGGCGGTGCTCAACCTGACCGGACAGGTGGTGGCGCGTGAGGAGATCCCTCTGACCGCTGACGGCAAGGTCCCCCTGGACTTGGTGGGGGAGTTGACTGATTCATTGATGCAGCGGGCAACCCACCCCATCATGGGCATCGGCGTATCCAGTCCCGGCATCGTCAGTGCCGAAGGCGTGGTGGATGATGCCACCAACCTGGGCTGGGTTCAGACCGACCTGCGCGGCTACCTGCATGAGAAGACAGGCCTGGAGGTGACGGTCAACAACGATGCCAACAATGAGGTTTTGGCCGAACGGCAGTTTGGCTCGGGCCAGTCCGACCTGCTGCTGGTCCATCTGGGCGACGGAGTTGGGGCAGGATTGCTGGTCTCTGGCGAGCTGGTG
This sequence comes from Bifidobacterium sp. M0353, assembly GCF_016100645.1. Classification (NCBI taxonomy): domain Bacteria; kingdom Bacillati; phylum Actinomycetota; class Actinomycetes; order Bifidobacteriales; family Bifidobacteriaceae; genus Bifidobacterium; species Bifidobacterium sp. M0353. The sequence goes on from NZ_JACFSB010000003.1 coordinate 94,233, forward strand.
ACTGGTTGTAACCGTGCGGCTGGAGAAATCGGCCATGTGGTCGTTGACCCCACAGGCCCGCAGTGTCGCTGCGGCAAGCGCGGCTGCCTGGAATCACTGATCAGCGTTCCCAAGCTGACTGCTGCAATGGATCGGGATCCCGACAATCTGGCCGGCATTTTGCGCCGTGCTGGCGAACTGCTGGGTCGTGTTCTGACCATGCCCGCCGGCCTTATGGACATTCCTCGCGTAGCTGTCCTGGGCGACTCCAGGGTGGTCAATCGCATTTTCCTGAGTGCCATGGAGAAGACCATGAACGATGCCCTGGCCACTGATTTTCGGCGCCCATTAGTGGTCGACCGCTCGGCCCTGGGTGAGGATGCAGCCTTGCTTGGGGCCTGTTCCACGGTGGTGGCTGACCTGATCGAGCCTGACGGCACCGTCTGAAAGTGGATTTAAGGGCAGTCTCGCAACCGTGCCCGGAGTTGGTGATTCGCGCACATCGCCGAGACCTGCTACCATGGTGACTCGCATGCGGTTGGCCGAGGTTTGACCCCGGTGGCCGGATTTGCGGGCGTAGTTCATTGGTAGAATGGAAGCTTCCCAAGCTTCAGAGGCGGGTCCGATTCCCGTCGCCCGCTCTCTGTTGCGATTGCTGTGATATCAGTGAAGATACCTATTAACCAGCTTAGATTGTAAGAGAATGGCAACAAAGTGGCAACATTCGGGAACGTGAGATTAAATGAATTGCAAGAATAATCTCCAAGAATGGGTAAGTAGAGAAAATGCCCTTACTCGACTTTTAAATCAGAGTTATGTATGGTCCGAACTAATAGGGTGTGGATAAATGGAGTTCGCGAGGAGTTGCTTAGACTGGAGGAATCCCTGGTCTATGCAATTGGAACGGACGAAATTTTGGAGACCGTAGTTGAACAGAACGTTGACCCTTATTGTAAAATAGAGGAGCGTTTACGAAATAAATTGCAAGTAACTGTATTTACTCAAAAACGAGTCTGTATCGGAACTCTTGAAAAGTCTGATGAGTCAAATTGTGCTTGGTCTCGCACACTAAAAAGATTGAGCATCAAGAGTTTTCGCTAAGCGCATCCGAGCCGGCTTTTTCTGAACAAGATAGGTTTACCACACAGCAGCATTTAAATATTATTGCTGAATACAATGGCTTAAAGGAACCTTTAAGTAAAGGTTGCAAAAGTATTAATACTCATTATTATGAACATTATATGGACGGCCCATCTTTACTTGAAGGGATGGAACATATAAATCCACTTATTATTGAAGACCTCAATTGCTGAGTCTTGTTACATCTTTAATAGATCTTGACAATCCCGCTTCAACCTATAGAAGGTAAAAAGCAATCAAAAATGGCTTTTGTATAGTTTGCCGTGCTTGGGTTCGGTTAGCTCTATCTATTTATAATGTTGACCACATTAAACAAAATGTGAGGTCCGCGAGCTTGGCTGGGCTGTTCCGCCAGGCGTGGCCTGTGCAGGTCATGTACCGGCCCTTCGAGTAGGCGTCCGCGTCCATCAGGCCCCAGGCCTTGACATCCTTGCGTTCGGCGCACTGGCCCCAGATTGTGTAGCCTCTGGTCGGAGGGGCTGATTTCGATTCAGGTCCTGACAGCCTCGGGCGCAAGCAGCATCTTGGCCCAGTCGGCCAGGTATCCCCGGGAGTTGTGGAAGTGGTCCATGTCGATGCAGCGACCCTCCTCTCAGGGTGGAGCTCAGGCCATCCCTGGCCGTGGACTGCTCCGCCGCGGGCAGGTCAGTCTATATGTGACCGAATCGGTGCTGGAGGCCTGGGCTCAGCCGAAGCAGAACGTGCGCTTACTGACAATCTCGTCCCTGTGGACTAGCTGCCGGCGCAGCCGCTGATCGGCTATCGCCATGTCCGGGGGCATCTGCATCGTCCAGCTCGCTAGGTGGGCCCGCTGACGGCAGGCGTCGGAGGTAGAGCCTGCACAGGCGTCCCCGGTCCACATGTTCGACAGTAGGGTCTGCCGCGGAACTAGCATCGTACCTTTTTTTAATCATATCTTGTCAAGATCCGGGAAACAAGAAATACCAGCAATATCAGGCATGAATCCATTACGTGACAACGGTAAAAACAAGGTTCATGTCACGAAATGCAGACCCAGGCGCATTCCCCCGGCCGCCCCTGCGGTCCGCAGAACGGCGAACGCTAGGAGACTTGGGGAAAAGATGTAACCCGGTCGGGACACGAGCAGCAGACGCACGCATAATTGGAGGTGCTATTCGAAGGTGATGCCACCTCGTCCCGGGATGCGCTACCCACACCGGGAGGAATCAATCCCGGATTTGTTTTGACATGATGAAGCCTTGTTGGACGATACCATGAATTGCGCGCTGTGGTCTCTCTCGTTGCCTTTGTTTTGTGGCCAGCGTTCGACAGCCATTACAGACTGTCAAGCTGTTGTTGTCGCCGGGGATGATGTGATCGCAGCCCGTTCCTATTTCGTTGCAGCCTTTTGTATGCTGCTTGGTTTGGCATCTGCCGTTCGCTCTGGCTCTGAACTTAGCTCTAACCAATTGCCGGTCTTTGGGGGTCGGACATGCCCGTGTGAAGTGTCCCATCAACTGCGTCTGCTTGACATTGCGGTTCCTGGTAAAAAGTGATGAGGCAGGGATGCCTGGCTCATGTGCAAGGATTGTGGCTGTGGCGTGGCTGGGCAAGGATGAAAATACTGCGGGGTTCTTATTGTGTTCCTGGGACCTGCCGAGTCGGGCACGGTCCAATTTTTATTTGTTCGATTAGTGCGCAATCAGTTTTGTGCTCATGTTAACAAGTTTTATCTCGTCCGTTGAGCAATGGGATGACATCGTTGATTTGTACATATGCTGAATACAAATTTGGCAATGCCATCAAAATGCTTACAGCCACATGTGCGCTTAAAAGCACGATCACAACGCTTCCAACTCGATGAATCCATGGCGATAGGCATGGTAACGCTGGCAATTGAACGGCCATGGCTATCAAAGTTATTATTGAAACAAGAACAGCGCTATATGCCCCCGCAAGAATGTGTGCTATAGAAGAATCAAGCAACCACCTCTCAGCTGAAGTTCCCAATCCCTTATCCGCTTTAAAGATCTGTCTCCAGTTTGCAAGCTGACTGAACGTAGCGATCAATGCACCTGCCAAGATGCCCATCACGGCAATCAACGTATCACCAAAATTAAGCTGGAGTCTTAACACGTACGCAGCTATTCCTGCCGACAGCGGCACTATATAGACAATAAAAATCCCCAAAATGGAACGTCTCGTACCTTTATGGGCAAGTATATTCTCTTCGGGATCGACTGAATCTTCTTTAGGATCGGGAGTATACAAACGCAGTGATTTCCACTGTCCGCGGTATATCGACATTGGAGCCATTGGAATTTCCATGGAACTCCTTCCTCACCGGAACTATTTAATTAAACTTATTAGCGCTAGACCTGTGTCATAGAAAGATTACAATCGACATTCAAGGCAGGAAGATCATATTTGCCATCGTCAGCAGCAGCAATCAACCTCAGGTTATTCCCGGCATCCTTCCATAAGTCTTCTATAGTCGACCCATCTGACATGGGATAAATGAACAGCTGATCTACGGTTTCTGCAGTCACCGTCTTGATTTTGCCATTTTCCTCGTAAGTAATTCCACCGTTATTTATCATTTTCTTAGGCAATTGCAAGCCGTCCTTAGGCATCAGCGCAGCCACATCCTGAGCGCCTTGCAGCCGACTGAGACTCGATTTTTTTTGCACAGCTTTAATCCACTTTTTAAGCACTTTATTAACTCTTATTCGCCATGCTGCACTAACACTAGACACGGTAAGCGTTAACTTCTGACTTTCTCGTGATCCGAAACCAGACACCGAATGCATTTCAAGCTCGATTTTCTGAGGCTTGGCAGATGCCATCACGCTATCGAACCTATTCCGATCAATAACTGGAGTGGCAGAAAATCTATACCATTCCCCGGTTGCTACTGTTTCAGAAGGATTGTCTTTCGAAACTTGCGATATTGAAAGGTGATATTTGTACGAGATATATTGCAAAAGATTTTCACCTTGTGCAGATCTACCATTCACCGTGCAAGCCATGTAGCAAACATTTTTATCGGGCTCATTTTGTTTGGGCTCAGGGAAAGCCATACGTACTTCATATAGACTCGACGCGGCTTTCTCACTTATATTTTCTGGCTCGCCGAATCTGTCGTATAACCAGTCCTTGTCGCCATAATGACCAAAAGTGATGCTGGCGACAAGTACATTACCGATTTTCCGGCAATCTTTTACGCAAAAACAAGGAGTCCCTTTTAAATTCTCCTCGTCAGTTATCGGCTGCAAGTCTTCCGGCTTAATAAAGGCAGATGCTCTTCTCATTACCGGTGTCATCAACTCAATCATCTGCGTATATATGAAATCTTCCATGCTCTGTCCGGCAAGTTGACCTGTAAGCATGACTTTACGATCATTACATTTTTTAGCCTCGACCTTATAAAGACGGTATAAAAGCAAATCACTCATGCGATAGGCCCCCTTACTATCAGATTTGTGCCACTCAAAGATTATACCTACAAGAGGAATCCACTGGTTCTAAGAAATTCAGAAAGGCCGAACAGCTCTGCCTAACTGCTCGTAATGGAATAAATTGTATACGCAATGCAATGGCATTTGCCGTTTGCCCCGGCTTCGACAATGGCCTTAACACGCGCCCAATACGGAAGGGGTACGGGGTGGATGGGGAGATGCTGGCGAAGCATACTAGGTTGCTGGAGGAGATGGCTGACGTGGGGCTGTTGGCCATGTCGGTGGCGTTCAAGGGTGATACTGAGCGCTAATCCAGCGTCACGGGTCCGATTCCCGTCGCCCGCCCCCTTCTCAGAAAATCGCTAATGGCACTGACATCTGGGTTTGGGAAGATATCGGCTTTGGCGAGGATAAACTCTTGTGCGCATCTGGTACTGACTAGCAGCTTAACGAGGATAAAGCAGATACCCCAACTGAGCATATGCCGCGTTCTTTGCGCATCCATATCGTTAAATGAAACTGGTCGGCCTATAGTTGGTGAGCGAGCGTCAGCATCAGCGTTTACTCACAGGGGAATATCGCTGACGTCTATCGAGAGGAACAGTACCCCAGCCAGACTATGCAGCAAGACGATTAACGTCACTAAAACAAGCAGGATTTTTGCGACGACGTTCCACCATTTCCGGGCTTTTCGCGACTTCCCTTTATACAAGGCAACTATATGGACAATGCCGCTTATCAGCCAGCAGACAAGCCCCACAATGGTGGTCGCAATTATCCTGTTCACCCAAGTGTCCGAGGCAAAATCAACGGCATACGGGAATGCCATAAAGAACTGAATAGGAATTTTGCTATACCAGCCCCAGCTCATTGGCAGCAACAGAGCCAGGCCTAGAAGCCATAGGACAAGGTCGGCATGAGCGGGTACGTGGATCGTGCGGCGAAGGTCGGTCTTCTCCGTATCCTCGCCTGTTTTATCCGATTTCCGTCCCCTGCATGCCATAGCCGCAAGGCTACAGCATCTGTAGGTAGGAAGAGCCGCTTGCAGACGCTTCCTCACATTCCCCGTTAATCCTGTTCCGCTTGACCACCAGTTTTCACTGAAGAGTTTCTCATCTGTGAAAGGTTTAACCGTGCGATCTGCAAGGTGGGCGACTATAGCAAAAGACGGCACGAATCATGGCGTGGCCTTGTTTGTGTTTCCACGTCTGATTGAGGCGTATGCGTGGGCTTTTGCTCGCCACATCCAATGTGAGGAAGTTATATCGCAGCTTGGCTTGTTGGCATGAGATTAAGGATGTGGTGCCTGTCAACTCAATCCGCGACTATGCCGACGTGACGCCTGCTGACCAGCTGATGGAGCGCTTCCTCGAAGCTATTACCAACACTTGGTGGCTTCTGGGCACGCTGCTTTCCGCATCGGCGAACCAATCGCGCCTATGGTTGCAAACAGGACTCTGCTCAAACCTCTAGAATCTCAAGGTTAATGGAGATGTGTCCACCTTGCCTGAATATGCATCCAACCCAGATCCTGTATCCAAGTAGGTAACTCAACATCCGTAGTTTCGTTCCACTTAAATCACCCCATAGTAATTTGCTCTGGTCATTTTTATTCTCTTGCCCATAATCGAATCTTCGATACCTGACCTAAAAGTTGCAAGCCCGGCAACAGTGCGGAAAGCCTCTCTTAGCGCCATCATTGATGAACAATATTCCTGGAAGTTCTGGAGTGTCGAAGCACGGTGCCTCAGGTCGGGCAGTGGAAGATGAGGGGGTACAGGGAAGTATGGAAAGGACGGCCATCATGGCTGATTATCACGTGCAATATGACGGGGATCGCGATCTGTGGACAGTCAAGCGGGCCGGGGCCTCACGCGTCTCCCGCACCTTCGCCACCAAGGCGGAGGCCACCAAGCAGGCCAAGGTCTTTGCGGACCGGTCCGGCGGCGGCGAGGTCAACATCCATAACAAGGGCGGCAACAAAATCCGCGACAAGCGCACCATAGGCAAGAAGGATCCTCGAGACATCAAGGGCTGAACTCCGACTGGGCTCTGTGACCTTTCACCGTAATCGGGCCTGTGCACGTGCCGAATGTCGCGGTGATAAGCAACGATGTGCTTCCAATATGCCCATCTATCATCCCGGCAGGATGTTGGGATGGTGAAGCATTGGTCGCCGTCGCTGGTCTGTATGTGTCCGCCCCCATAGACTGAAACCAACCGTGAAAGGTGGCGAGGTCGATGGCCGATGGTTTCAACCAGCTGGATCAGCGGCTGGCGGACAGCGGGTATGACGAGGGTCTGCCAGCCTCCTACCCTCCTCGCCCGGATATTGATGAGCGTCCCATTCAGATAGCCCATGCCAACATCTGGAGTCGGTTTGCGGCGGTCACGGGGCTGGTCTCGGCCCTGGCGGGCGCGGCCTTGCTGGCCCATGCCATAGCCCCCTCCAGACTGGGGGTCATAGGTCAGGTGGGCATCTCCGCCTGGGTGGGTGTCTCCGTGGCCTTTGCCCTCTTGACCATAATTTTGGTCATCATAGCCCGTCATTCAGGACCGGGCCCGAACCGGCCATCGGTAGGTTCGGCGGGCATTATTCTTTTGATTTGCGGAATGCTCTTGACCCTGGCAGGCCTGCTCATTGCCAACTCTTCCCCCAAGGGCATCATCAAGGCTCCTGCGCGTGACGAAGCGCCCACCAGCTCGCCCCAGGCCATGACCGGCGGTATCGACAAGGCTGCTGGCCAGTGCGCTTCGGGTTGGCATGACATCAGCCCGGGCGGGTATGTAGGCATCTCCCAAGCCCGGTATTGCACGGATACGACCATGGCCTACGTGGTTTTCGATAACGATTCCGCGGCATCCCTGGCCAAGGGGCCTATCCGCGCCAGCGTGCCCGACCTGCTCTCCCGCTACGGAGGCGGGTTGCAGCCCCAGGATCTATGGCTGCTGACCGGCAAGCGTTGGATGGTGGTGGGTAGCAAGGCCCAGGTGACCGGACTGCAGAGCCAGTGGGGTGGCCAGGCCGAGCCGCTCATGGGTCAGCATTGAATGACCGGTCCGGTCGACTATCGTGGCAGATATGGATCAAGCACAAAAGGATGACGGCGGATTGGTGGGTCGGCCCTCCACAGTGGTGCCCGGACGTTTTGGGCAGGAGCTCAAGGTTGAGCAGGTCCGTTGGTCCCGCAAGCAGGGCACAGCCAACCCCTCGCGGCCCATTTTTGTACTCATGCACGGCTGGGGTTCCAATGAGGAGGACATGGCTGACCTGATGCGCTATGTGGCCCCCTACAACGACTACGCATCCCTGCGGGCGCCCATGGTGGTGCCAGGCAGCGAGCGCGGCATGTTCGGCCCAGGCTACACCTGGTTTCACGATATGCGTCCCGAGCAGGAGGACCTGGATCGGGATGGCTATGCAGCGGCCCAGGCTGTGGACGCCTGGGTTTCAGCCAACATCCCCGAGGACCGACCCGTAGTGGCCATGGGCTTCTCCCAGGGGGCCATGCTGGCTGTTCATCTGCTTCGGATCAACCCAGAGCGCTACCGGGCCTCCATATGCCTGTCCGGGTTCCTGGCCCCGGGCCTGGTGCCCGGCACCGCTCCGGCGGATGAACGCCTGGCTGGCTTGAACAAGCCGGTCTTTCTGGGCTTCGGTTCGGATGACACCACGGTGCCCAAGTACGAATTCCGCGCCCTGGCCGCCTGGCTGGATGAGCACGTATGGCTGCACACCACCGAGTACGATCACCTGGACCATGCCGTGGACATGCGCGAGATGAACGACCTTCGTCAGTGGCTGGGCGAGATCGACGTGACCTCGGGCCTTATGTAGATCGGCTCAGAGGGCCGAGTCGGCGTCGACCTGCATGACGTAGACGTTGCGCCGCATCTTCCTGGCCGTCGTGCGTGAGATCTCCCCGGATTCGACCATGTCCTGGATCTGGCTCAGCTCGATGGCGTAGCCCTCGCGCTTGGCCTCCTCCACCTGATCCCTGACGGCAGGTATCCCCGCGTATTCGGTCTTTCCCTCCGCCGAGGATTCAATCATCTGGTGGTTGATGATGGTGTTCAGCAGGTCCTCGGTCTTGAAGCGGCCCTTGCCCAGCTCGGAGTAGAGCTTTTCGATCAGGAAGTGGTTCATCTCCGCCTGCAGATGGCGTCCTGCCACGTAGACCCGGTCCTTGTCGATCGGCTGGGCCAGGTGCTTCAGTCGGTGGAACTGGCTGTGCAGCAGGCCCCTGAGTCGTCTGCGAGCCGTGTAGGCCCTCCAGCGGAGCTCACCGCCCCTGTCCAGGTGAAAGAGGGATCCGGATATGGTGGACAGGATCCTGCGGGCGGCCTGTTCCTGGCTGCGCAGATTCAGCAATTCGTCCTGGTCGTCTCCGCGCCGGTCGATCAGCTGGGCGTCGGCATCCCTGTCGGCTACGGTCTCGGCCTCGGTGCTGGTCTCGGCCTCGGTCTCGTCCCCGGTGGCAGACTGCGTTGATGCAGGTGCCTGTTCTATGCCCGCGTCCTCGTTCCTGAGCCGCTCCTCCAGCTGATCCTGGGCCTCTTCGATCCGGCTGAGCCGCTCCTCCATGTAGTCCTGCTCCCACTCCATGGTCTGCACCTGCAGGTCCTGGAAGTCCTTGGGGGAGTACTGGCCGATCTCGGACTTGAGCTTGGCGATGCGGTGGTTGTACTGCTTGATCACCTGCTGGATGGCCAGCCGGTTCTCGTCAGTGATCCTGCTGGAGAGTTCCCGGACTGTGCCCCTGAGCACCTTGATGGATTTTTCGACCTGTTGGGCCGGCACCTCGCTGCTCTGTGAGGGAGCCAGCAGGGGCAGGGCGAAGTTGGCAAGCACTAGGGTGACGATGATGACCCCGGCGGCCACGAAGATCAGCTCGCTGCGCATGGGGAAGGCAGAACCGTCATCGGTCATATAGGGGATGGTCAGGGCCAGGGAAAGGGTGATGGTCCCCTTGGGGCCGCCGAAGGTCATGACGGCTGCCGATCTCAGGAGCTTGGATGTGATCCGTGGCCTGCTGCCGGTTTCGTGGTCCTTGGTGAAGATCAGGACGCTGGCTGTCCAGAGGAAGCGCAGCACGATCACGGTCAGGCAGACCACGGTGATGGTGGCTACCAGCATCCAGTTGCTGACCCGCCGGTCTCGCCAGCTGGTGCCCATGGCCGCCGGCAGCAGCATGCCCAGAAGGACGAAGACCGCACCGTTGAGGCTGAAGGAGAGCACCTTCCAGACGCTGGACGAGACGATGTTGGCCTTGGAGGTATTGGGTCCCACTCCGGTGTGGTCGAAGCGGATCAGCAGTCCGGTGGAGACCACGGCCAGGACTCCGGACACATGCAGGATGTCCTGTCCGACCATGTAAATCAGGAAGGGCAGGAAGAGCTCCAGCAGGATCCGGGTAGTGGTGGTTTCCCAGCCCAGGCGGCGGGCCGACTCAAAGAGCCAGTTGACCACAAAGCCCATGATCAGGCCGAAGCCGATGCCACCCACGAACTCGAGGAGGAACTCGCCCAGGGCCTTGGGCAGGGAGAAGGAGCCGGTCACGGTAGCCAGGATGGCGAACTGGAAGCCGATGACACCGGTGGCGTCGTTGAAGAGCGATTCGCCGGCAAGGATTGAATGTTCGTCTGGCGTGAGGTCGGCGCTCTCCCCTAGTGAGGAGACGGCCACGGCATCGGTGGGCCCCAGGGCGGCGCCCAGGGCCATGGCCGCGGCCAGTGGGAACATGGGCCAGGCGGCATGCAGGATAACCCCCACCATGATCATGGTCAGGGCGGCCAGTCCGATGGCCAGGGAAAGAGAGGATCGCAGTCCCTTGAGCAGCTCCACCTTGTTGATGGTGTGGGCCTCGTAATAGAGCAGGGGCGCGATGAACAGGACCATGAACAGCTCAGGGTCCAGCCGCATCCGTGGGAAAACGGGCAACAGGGCCATGACTGCGCCCAGGACGATCTGGACCAGGGGGGTGGAGATCCGGGGAATGAACCTGGAGATGAAGGAAGAGACGAGGACGGCAGCAAGTATGCACAGAATGAGGATGAATGTTTCCACGGGCTTCCTTTCCGCCACGCAATCCCGGGCGGGCTGCCGCAGGCCCGACTAGCAGGGTTCGTTCGACCAATGAAGGAATCTCCGAGTGCAGGGTCGCATGAGGATCGACGTCGCACCGTCCATTATACGGAATGGGGATATCCAGGAACAGCATTGATGGACAATGTGCGCTAAGTTGACACCTCAAGCCAAAATGGTGGACAGACTGCGCTCGCGATGGGCGAAAATTTGTGAAAATCCGGCCCGTGGACCCCTCGTAAACGCATGAAAGGCCGGCTTAATCGGTATACTCTTGAAGACCGGGAAGGCTCCGAACCTCCCAGCGAGCATTGCTTGCGGTGGCTGACCATGGAGCCCCATCTCTTGACCCTGGGGACTTGCGTGCACGCTATTGTTTCCCCGATGCTTTTGGACATCCCCCGGTCCAGAAGGAAGATTGCAAGAACGACTGCAGAGGGTCGCATGCGGGGACAAATGACCGATCCGGTTTGGAAAGGCCAGGTTGACCGATGACATCATCCATGACGTCTACAAACATTAAGAATCAGAACGCTGCGGCAGCAGGGGCTGACATGCGTTTCGACGACACCGACTGGCATAGCCTGGAGACCTCGGCTGTGCTGGACACCCTGCACACCGGGGACCAGGGTTTGGATACGCAGGAGAGCGCACGCCGACTGGAGATCTTCGGGCCCAACAGCCTGGCCGAGGCCCAGGCCAAACCCCGTTGGAAGCTCTTCCTGGAGCAGTTCGCCGGCCCCCTGATCGCCGTCCTGATGGTCTGCGGCATCATCACCATTTTTCTGCAGCACTATGTGGACGCTGCGGCCATATTCCTGGTCCTTTTCCTCAATGCCATCATCGGCTATGTGCAGGAGTCCAAGGCCGACAAGGCCGTGGAGGCCCTGACCACCCTGTCCACCCCCACCACACGGGTGGTGCGCCAGGGCCGGATGGAGCAGATTGACGCCGACCAGCTGGTTCCGGGCGATCTGGTCCTCCTGGAGAGCGGCGACCGCATCCCCGCCGACCTGAGGCTGATCGAAGCCCTCCAACTGCGCATTGACGAGGCCATGCTGACGGGCGAGAGCGAGGATGCCAAGAAGAATACGGACCCCGTGGACCGCGATGCAGCCCTGGGCGACAGGCACTGCATGGCCTTCTCAGGCACCATGGTCACCAGTGGCCGTGGACGGGGGCTGGTGGTGGCCACCGGTTCCGACACCGAGCTGGGCGAAATCAACGATCTGGTCCAAGTGGCCAAGGGCCGCACGCCCCTGCAGCGGATCATCCACCGTACCGAGGTGGGCATCGCCGTCGCCGTCATCCTGGTGGCCATCTTCGTCTTCATCGGCGGAGCCATCCTCAATGGCGACGCCACCGGGGCCTTCCTGTCCGCAGTCTCCCTGGTGGTGGCCTCCATGCCCGAGGCCCTGCCCATCGTGCTCACCGTGGCCATGGCCTTGGGTGTCTCGAGGATGGCCGAATACCATGCCATCGTCCGTTCGCTGCCGGCCGTTGAAACCCTGGGCTCCATCACCGTCATCGGCTCGGACAAGACCGGCACGCTGACCCAGAACCGCATGACCGTGGAACAGTTCACCCTGGGTGGCGGCCAGCCGGTCCCCGTCGAGGGTGTGGACCTGGGTGCAGCGGCTGTATCCGGTGACGACCGGATGCGCGGTCTGGCCGCCCTCGCCCGGGCCGGGGCTCTGACCAATGAGGCCCACCGGCAGCCGAATGAACAAGGCGGCATCGAATACAGCGGCGACGCGGTCGATATGGCCATGGCCCGTCTGGCCGACCAGACCGGGGCCGTAACTACCGAAGACCTGGACGCTCCTATCGTCATGGAGACCCCCTACGAGCCGGAGCTGCTCCACTCCATGACCATCCGCCGCAGCCCGGACGGCACCCTGACCCAATATGTCAAGGGCGCCCCTGACGCGGTCATGGCCATGAGCCGAACCATGCTGGACCCGGATGGCCAGGTTGTTCCCCTGGACACCCAGGCCGTCCACAAGTCCTACGAGGCCATGGGTTCCCAGGGGCTACGTGTCATAGGCGTGGCCAGCAGGGTCCTTTCCTCCGACCAGGATCCCGCCTCCCGCCGTCGGCCCGACGACCTGACCTTCCTGGGGCTCGAGGGCATGCTCGACCCGCCTCGTCCCGGCGTGCGCGAGGCCATCGCCGACTGCGCCGGGGCCGGCATCCGTGTGGTCATGATCACCGGCGACCACCCGGTGACCGCAGCCGCCATAGGCCGCCGACTGGGCCTTGAGAATACCGACCAGGCGCTGACCGGCAGCGAGATGATGGAGATGAGCGACGAGGTCCTCCGGGCCCGTCTGCGCGAGACCTCCATCGCCGCCCGCGTCTCCCCCCAGGACAAGCTGCGCATTGTGGAGGCCCTGCAGGATGAGGGCCATGTGGTGGCTGTGACCGGCGACGGCGTCAATGACGCCCCGGCCCTGAAGGCCGCCTCGGTGGGCATCGCCATGGGTCGTTCCGGCACCGACGTGGCCCGCGAGGCAAGCGATGTGGTCCTGACCGACGACAACTTCGTCACCATCACCCAGGCCGTGCGCCAGGGGAGGGTCATCTTCAAGGCCATCCGCGGATCCGCCTACTTCCTCCTGTCCACGGCTGCAGCCGCCATGATCGCCGTCGGGGTCAATGTGATCTCCGAGGAGCCCCTGCTCTTCCTGCCCCTGCAGATGCTCTGGATCAACTTCGTGACCAACGGTGTCCAGGATATTGCCCTGGGATTCGAACCAGGCAACGGGGATGAACTGGAGTCGCCCCCACGTTCGTCTGGAGAGGGCCTGCTCTCGCGGGTGCTCTGGGAGCGACTGGCCGTCTGCGGGCTCTGGATGGCCACCTGCATCCTGGTCCTCTTCCGCCTCAACATCAACGCGGGAATGGATCTGGCCCACGCCCGGACCATCGCCCTGACCCTGCTGGTCCTCTTCAACTTCTTCGTCGCCATGTCGGCCAGGTCCGAGAACAGGTTGATCTTCCAACTCAATCCCTTGGACAACACCTTCCTTCTGGTGGCCTCGTTCGTGGCCTTGGGCATCCATGCGGGGGCCATGTATCTGGCTCCGGTTGCAGGCGTACTGGGCATGGCCCCCTTGAGCGCAAGCCAGTGGCTTATCTGCCTGGTGATTGGGCTGACGGTTCTGATCTTCAGCGAGGGCGACAAGATGGTTCGTGCCTTCCTGGCCAAGCGTGGCATCGACACGTCGGGGCGGCCCAAGGGCCATCTGCACCATGTGCGCCGGCGCATCGCGGGCATGATCAACTGAACCGATCTGTCGGGCTGGACTGTCAGACTGAACCCGTGCAAGAACGGTGGAAGGCGCCCATGGAGGAGGCCCTGCGGCTGGCCGGCATAGCCGGAGACCGGGGGGATGTGCCCGTGGGCGCCCTGGTCTTGGATGCCTCGGACCGGGTCATCGGCCGGGGCTTCAACCAGCGGCAGGCCCTGGGCCGTCCCCTGGCCCACGCCGAGATGGAGGCCATCGGGGAATCCGACGCGGGCTGGGATTTGGCAGGGTGCACCATGGTCGTCACCCTGGAGCCCTGCCCCATGTGTGCAGGAGCCCTGATGGCCTGCCACTTCAGCAGGGTGGTCTTCGGCGCCTGGGACCCCAAGATGGGGGCCTGCGGGTCGGTCTGGGATCTGCCCCGTGACCCGCACACCGGAACGAAGGTCGAGGTGCTGGGCGGTGTGTGCGAACAGGCATGCGCCGGGATCCTTGCCGGCTTCTTCGCCCGGCACCGCCAGGACTGAGTCCCGTTTTTCAGCGGTGGTTGTGATTGGCCCTGTACCGCTGGAAGGCCGGGGTGACCTGGAGGGCCGCCCAGATGCAGCGCAGGACGATCAGGCAGAGGTAGGCGGCGAACAGGTTTGCGCCCACTCGCGCGCTGACCCCTGAGGCCGCCCAGGTGCCCACCGGCGTGGTCAGAGCGGCCACGATTCCCAGAAGCAGCCCCTGACCGGCGTGAACCAGGTGGTGGCGCAGGTTGGTGAACGTTCCCGACAATGAACTGGGCAGAATGGCCAGCAGGGAGGTCCCCCTGGCGATCAGGTCGCTGGCGCCCAGCAGGGCCAGGGCCGGTACTGCAATGGCTCCGCCCCCAACGCCCAGCAACCCTGACAGGGTTCCGATCAGGACGCCGACCAGCAGAATGATCAGGGCCACCGCCGGACTCAGCCGGATGCTGCTCTCCCTGGAGGGCGTGGACAGCAACTGCTGGGCAATGACTGCCATCAGGAAGCCCACGTAGAGCCACCTGAGTATCACCTCAGGAAGCCGGTCCAGCAGCCAGGTGCCGATCTGCGCCCCAATGACCGTGCCCACGGCCAGCAGCAGGGCCGCCAGCCAGTCCACATGCCCTCCCAGGGCGTAGGAGGCCACGCCGGCCAGCGACATGGGAATCATGGAGGCCAGTGAGGTGGCCGAGGCCTGCCGTTGCTGCAGCCCGGTCCACACCAGGGCCGGTACGATGATCGATCCGCCGCCGATGCCGAACATCCCCGACAGGAATCCGCTGATCACGCCCACCAGGACCAGGATGGCCAGGGTCCGCCGGTCCATCCTTCCGGCTCCGCTCTGCTCTTTCTGCATGGGTTCCAGCCTAGGTCGACGTCTTCATCGGGATGGCAGGATGTCCGCGTATGCGGCCAAGTCCTCCAAGGTGCAGGAATCCGGGCATATTCCAGCCCTTATGTCCACCATGCGACCGTTGCCTCGGTTCCCTTCTGCCGTCTCGGCATACTGCTTGGTATCCCCCGGGCCGGTCCCCGGAGGTGCGTCGTCTGATCAAGAGAACAAAGAGGGTGTGTTTCGATGCGTTATACGGTCATCGGTGCCGGAGCCATGGGCTATCGTCTGGGCGTGCTGCTTCAGGAGCAGGCCGGCCTGCAGGTGGATTTCGTGGATACCTGGATGCCCAATATCGACAAGGTTCATGACCAGGGGGGCGTCTACGTCTCCCGCGATCATGAGAATCGGCATTTGGTGCCCGTCAACATTTACACCCCCGAGGACTACAAGGGCGACCCCGACGTCTGGATCGTCATGCTCAAGCAGATGCAGCTGGAGGCTGTCCTGGAGCGTTGCGCACCGCTCTTCCGCGACCATCAGGTGGTCTTCTCGGCCATGAACGGCTGGGGGCACTTCGACAAGCTGCTCAAGTACTTCCCCAAGGAGCGCATCTACGGCGGCACGGCCATGATCGGCACTGTCCTCAACGGGCCCGGCGACGTGGACTTCATCGGTAAGTCCGGGGCCGGTTCCATGCACCTGTGCGCCATGACCGAGGAGACCACCGACCTGGAGCGCCGGATGGCCGAGGACTTCAAGGCCGCCAACCTCAACCCCATCCTGACCGAGAACTTCGAGGGCACCTGCCTGGCCAAGATCATCTTCAACTCGGTGGTCAACACCATCTGCACCATGTATCAGATCACCATGGGCCAGTTCATCTCCTACCCGGGCGCCAAGGATATGTCCCGCCAGCTGATCGACGAGGCTTATGACGCCTGCGAGCGGGCCGGCAAGCAGCTGATTCAGACACGTCAGGAGACCCTGGACGAGGTGGATTACGTCAGCCGCGTGGGCAACCCGCTCCACTACCCCTCCATGTACCAGGACATGTCCAAGGGCCGTCCGACCGAGGTGGATTACATCAACGGCTACCTGGCGCGCCTGGGCCGCGAGCATGACTACGTCTGCCGGACCCAGGAGTTCCTCACCCACGGCGTCCATCTGGCCGAGCTGGCCTTCCGCGTCCATCATGAGGAGCAGGCCGACCAGGGGTGATGTGAACGGCCGCTGAGTGGATTTCCATGAATTACTTTCCCAAGTAAGAAAAACACGCCCTTCCAGACAAGTTAGCCGCGGGTCCCTAGCATGGAGCCTGATTCATCAGTGTCGGCGACCGGCATCGCCGGGCTTATGGCGGAGGTGTCATGGAGGATCATCGCGGCGGCTCAAGGATGGGGTCCTATCAGAGTAAATTAAATCGGGGGGTTTCCCTCAGGTTGGTTTACATGGAGCAGTCCGGGCTGTCCCTTGCTGTCCTCTTCCCAGGGAAAGGTCTGCCGAGGATTGTTCACTGGGGCGATCCGGTGGCCGATCCGCAGGCCCTTCTGGGAACCTACGATGCCCTGGCCCCGCAGCGGATCTCGGGAGGCCTGGACCTGACGGCTTGGCCCAGCATCCTCCCGACCCAGTCCGAGGCTTGGACCGGACAGCGCCGACTGTGTGTCAGTCGTGGCGGTGTTGAGGTCTTTTGCTGCTTCCAGGTGGAATCAGTCGATCTGGGTACAGCTCCGGTCCTGTCCGATGACTTGACTGCACCGACTTTGACGGTCCGGGCTTGCGACCGGGATCAGGGCGTGGCACTGACCTGGCGTTGCCAGGTGCTGTCGTCCGGTCTGGTCAGGCAGCGTGCGGACCTGTTCAACATGGATGCAGTCAAAGATTTGGACGTCAACGGCTTGGAGCTGGCTTTTCCTTTGCCGGCTGAGGCGACCGAGATTCTGACCACCACCGGTCACCACCTGCGCGAGCGCAGTCCGCAGCGCCAGCCCTTGACCGTAGGCCGTCTGGAGCGTCCAAGCCTGGTGGGTCGGCCGGATTTTGATTCCTCCCTGCTCATGTGTGCTGGTCGACCCGGGTTCGGATTCGAGCATGATGAGGTATACGCGGTCCACTTGGGCTGGAGCGGCAATGGTCTGCTCAGCGCCGAGCGGATTCCTCCGGCTCCCGCCTTGTTGGGCGGCGGTGAGATTCTGATGGCCGGGGAGATCGCGCTTCCTCCTGCTGGCGGTCATTCCGACCAGCCGGCGTATTCCACGCCCTGGCTCTACGGTTCCCGGGGCAAGGGGCTGGACCAGGCTGCCAATAGGTATCATGCTTTCCTCCGGTCCCTGCATCCTGGGTTGGCCTCACGTCCCAGGCCCGTCACCCTGAACACCTGGGAGGCGGTCTACTTCGACCAGTCCTATGACAAGCTGGCTGCCCTGGCCGAGCAGGCGGCCCGTATAGGCGTGGAGCGCTTTGTCGTTGATGACGGATGGTTCCAGGGCAGGCGTTCGGATGAGGCCGGGCTGGGGGACTGGTCCATCGATCGGCAGGTATGGCCCGAGGGGCCTAAGAGCCTGGAAGCCCTGGCCGCTAGGGTGCATCAGCTGGGAATGGAATTCGGCCTCTGGTTCGAACCCGAGATGATCAGTCCGGACTCAAACGTCTTCCGCGATCATCCTGACTGGGCCCTGTCCCCGGGGTCTTCCCGGCTGCCTGTCGAAGGCCGCAACCAGCAGGTCATGGATCTGACCAATCCCGATGCCTATGCCCATGTGTTCGATGCCATGGACTCGCTCATTGCGCTTATGGGCATCGACTACATCAAATGGGACCATAATCGTTATGTGACCGAGGCCTGCTCGCCCCGGTCAGGACGTCCTGCCGTGCATGCGCAGACCGAGGCGGTCTATGGAATCATGCGTGACCTGAAAACCAGGCATCCCGGCTTGGAGATTGAGTCCTGCGCTTCAGGGGGCGCCCGCATCGATTTGGGCGTATTGCAATATGCCGACAGGGTCTGGGTCTCGGACTGCGTTGATCCGGTCGAGCGGGCCGACATCCAGAGGTACACATCCCTGCTGGTGCCGCCGGAGATGATGGGTGAGCATGTGGGTGATTCCCCGTCTCATACCACAGGCCGCGCCACCTCGCTCGGTCTGCGTGCGGCCATGGCTTTCTTCGGACATATGGGCGTGGAGTGGAACCTGCTCGCTGTACCCCAGGATCAGCTGGATGAGCTGGGGCGGTGGATCGATCTGTATAAGCAGTGGCGGCGGATGCTGCACACCGGGCATGTAGTCCACGGCGACGCACCGGACCCGGCAGTCCGCTTGGATGGGGTGGTCTCTGCTGACGGCTCTCAGGCGCTCTACCGCTTCACCCAGTTGACCTCTTCGGTCAATTACCCTCCGCAGCCCCTGGCGCTACCCGGCCTTGATCCCGGTGCTGATTACCGGGTCAGGCCCTTGGATGTCTGCTGTGACCTGGATCGGATCGGCAACGGGCAAAGCCCTCTGACCTGGTGGCGTCCCCAAGGCGTGGTCCTCCCGGGTGCGGCCTTGGGCGCTCAGGGAATCCGGCCGCCGGTCATCCACCCGGCGGAGGCAGTGATCTTTGAAGCGAGCCGTAGCTGAATCCGTCCAGTCGTTTCC
Organism: Bifidobacterium sp. M0353; assembly: GCF_016100645.1. Taxonomy (NCBI): domain Bacteria; kingdom Bacillati; phylum Actinomycetota; class Actinomycetes; order Bifidobacteriales; family Bifidobacteriaceae; genus Bifidobacterium; species Bifidobacterium sp. M0353. The sequence continues at coordinate 113,089 of NZ_JACFSB010000003.1, forward strand.
CGATTCATTCGGGCTTATCCGCCTCTTCGGGACCCTGCAGGTACCGGGCGATTGCTCTGGCCGCGGGGGCTTGGGCCCAGCGGAGCCAGTCGCCGTCAATGATTTTCACGGGGACCTCGACCATCTGGCTGTGGCGGAATGAGGCTGTGCCCTTGCGTACGGATTCGATGCACCTCTTCATCAAATATGAAGTCTCCCCGCCCACCAGAACCTTGTCGGGGAGGGCCACGTTGGCCACCAGGGCGATCAGCACCCCTAGCCGATAGCCGGTCAGATTGAGCAGGGTCTCCGCCTGCGGCATGTCCTCCTCCAGGTCTTTGACCAACTTGTCAAAGCCGGCAGCCTGTCCGATGGCATGCGAGTACTGTTCAGCCAGGGAACCTGTAGTCAGGCACTGGGCGCAGCCGCGATGGCCCAAATAGCAGACCGGCCCATCCGGATCCACCAGCTGATGGCCAATCAGCCCAAAACCCTCATCCGGCGAGGAGACGGGCACGCCGTGCTCGCTTAAGGCATAGCCAATGCCGGATCCCATGGTGATCAGAGCGAATCGGTCCAGCCCGATGCCCTCGCCAAACCATCCTTCGTACAGGGCCAGGGCATCGAGGTCATTGAAGACCAGACAGGGCAGATTACATGTTTTCTCCATCTCACCCGCAAGGTCGACGGGTTCGCTCCAATGCAGGAAGGGGGCGTAGGTGACGACCCTGTCTCGCTCCGCCCGTCCGCCCAGGCAGATGGCCAGGCCGGAAGGGCTGGGCAGCCCGGCCTGGCTGATCTCGCGCACGCAATCCTGAGTAAGGTCTGACAGCATCCTTACGACCTGGCCCGGGCTCCGTTGCCGAATGTGATGACTGTGGGACCGGCCGACGGGTCGGCAGGCCAGGTCCGTCGCCGTGGCCAGCGCGGTGCCACCGTGAAGGTTTATGCCGATGAAGGTCTTGGCTTCCCGGCGGATGACCAGGGCCTGCTGCGGTCTTCCTACGCTACCGGGACCATGCTTGCGGCCATCCTGTCTTCCTGGTTCGTCTGCCTGCGGTAGAGTGCCGGCTTCCCTGATGACCCCGCGGTGTGTCAGATCGTTGGTGATGCGCGATACGGCACCCTGGGTCAGGTTGAATCGCCGCGCCAGAGCCACTCTGGAGATCGGGCCGTGCTGGAGGATTTCAACGGCGATGCGGTGGGTGTATTCGGAGGCTGTGAACCAGGATGGGAACAGCCGTGCCTCTCCTGAGCGGTCGGCGGTCTCGTGGTGGTTGGGTCTCTGGTTGTCTCTGTCGGCCACGGCGCCTCCTTACGGACAAACCCCATACACTGAACAGCCTATCCTAATTACTTTCTTAACGAAAGGAACTCGCCGGGACTGGGAATGAAATATCCCGGCCCCTTATGCTGGTCCGCAGAAGCATCTAGGTCATTGCTGCCCGTGCGGATGGTAAAGGAGCCAAATATGAAGGATATCGGCAGTAGGGAAGGATTCGGGCTTGGTCGAATGACGACCTGGATTCGCAACGGAGTCGCCTCACTCCTGGCTCTGTTGACCATCGTGGCCATGGCGGGCTGTGGCTCGGCAGGTTCAGGCGTGGTCACCCTGGACTTCTTCCAGTTCAAGTTCGAGGCTGCGGACCAATTCAAGGCCATGGTGGCACGGTTTGAGAAGCAGAACCCTGACATCCGGGTGAACATCAACAATTCGGCCGACGCCCAGACGGATCTGCGCACTCGTCTGGTTAAAAACCGGGTGCCCGACGTCATCACCTTCAACGGTGACATCAGCTTCGGCATGTTCGCGGCATCCGGGGTCTTCCATGATTTCACTGACGATCCCCTGGTCAAGGAGCTCAATCCGGGCATGGTGTCGATAGCCAGGAATCTGGTCCAGACCAAGGATCCTTCGGCCAAGCGCCTGTATGGTCTGCCCTTTGCCGGCAACGCCAGCGGGTACATATACAACAAGACGCTTTGGCGAAAGGCGGGGGTCGACCCTGACAATCCGCCGCGTACCTGGTCGGAGTTCACGGCAGTCATGGACAGGTTCAGGGATCAGGGCATCGAACCTGTGCAGGGCACTCTCTCAGATTCCTGGACCGCCCAGGCTCCCTTGGCGTCTCTGGCAGGGACCCTGGTCCCTGAGAGCAGGTACAGGGATCTTCTGGCTGGAAAAACCGATTTCAAGACCCTGTGGACACAGCCGGCTCGGCGCGAGGTCGAGCTCTTCAGCCATTCCACCGGTGACAAGGGCGTCACCTACCAGCAGGGCACTCAGAATATGGCCAAGGGCAAGGTGGCGATCCTGCCCCTGGGAACATACGCCATACCGCAGATCAGGATGATCGATCCGGATGTGGACCTCGGATTCGCCCAGATGCCGGCCAATGATTCCCCCTCTCAGCAGATACTGACGGCTGGCGACGACGTCATGCTGACCATGGGCGCCAACACCAGGCATCCCAAGGAGGCCATGCGGCTGATCCGTTATCTGATGCAGCCCCGGCAGCTGCGCACGTATGCAAAGGCCCAGACGGCCTTCACGCCGACCAGAAAGGTGGAGGCAGGCGATCCGGCCCTGAACGGGGTTCTTCCCTTCTTCCAACAGAACCGCTTGGCCGACTTCTGCGACCATTACATCCCCTCTTCCATCAATATCGGCGGCTATCTGCAGACCATGGTCACCAAGGGGGATGTGGATGGCTTCATCGGTTCCATGCAGAACGAATGGGACAAGGTCCAAGCAAGGAACTTCCAATGATGAAAGGTCAGGACTCAGACATGGCACAATCCAAGACCGTCGGCGTCCACACTGCTGACGTAACAGCCAAGGCCAGAAAGCGGCCTTCAAGGTTCTCCAATCGCAAGGTGGACCGCGCCTTCTACTGGATGGCGGTCCCCGCCGCTCTGATTTTTGCGCTCTTCCTCTATGTGCCCTTCCTCCAGGGTGTGGCCTACTCCTTTACGAATTCCCAGGGATACGGGCGTTTCTCATGGATCGGCTTCAAGAATTACGGCGCCCTCTTCCGTGATGGCCGCGTGGGCCACGCCTACCTGTTCACTCTGTTGATCGCCATCCTGATCACCCTGTTGGTCAATTTCATCGCCCTGTTCATCTCGGTGGCGCTGAATGGAAAGATCGCCTTCAAGAACGGGTTCCGGGTCATCTATTTCATCCCCTACACGCTCTCGGTTCTGGTCATCGGCTATGTCTTCAAATACATCTTCATGACGCCCCTGCCGGCTCTAGGCAAGGCCCTGGGCATCGGCTGGCTCTCCCAGTCCCTGCTGACCAGCGAGCACTATGCATGGATCCCCATCGTCTTCCTCTCGGTCTGGCAGGCGGTGGCTTATTCAACCCTGATATATCTGGCGGGTCTACAGACCATCGACTCAGAGGTCTATGAGGCCGCATCCATCGATGGCGCCAACGAGTGGCAGAAATTCTGGAGGGTCACCTTCCCCCTGATTGGCCCGTTCTTCACCATCAATCTGGTGTTGACTCTGAAGAATGCCTTCAACACCTTCGATCAGGTGGTGGCCCTGACCGCAGGGGGACCAGATTCCAAGACCGAAACAGTCACCTACCTCATCTACAAGGGCGGCCTTACCGGAGGCGAGTACGCCTACCAGACAGCGAACGCGGTCATGTTCTTCATCGTCCTGGCCGTGATTGCGTTCATCCAGCTGGGCATTTCCAGAAGAGGGGAGAAGATCTGAGATGGCACAGACAGCGCTTATGCAGCCTCAGACATCGGCACAATCAGCAGGAAGAGGGGGAAGGCGGCATCGGGGATTCCCGGGATCACGCCTCAAGAGGGTCAACTGGTGGCTGACGGCCACCGTGGCTGTCCTCTCCCTGACGATTCTTGTGCCGCTCTACTTCACCGTGGTCACGGCTCTGAAGACCCCTGCGGAAGCCGGAACCTTCAGTCTGCCCTCTTCCTGGCAGTGGCACAATTTCGTCGATGCCTGGAACAAGGTCAACTATCCCAAGGCCGCGCTGAATTCGGCCATCGTCACGGTCTGCGCAGTGGCACTCACCCTGCTGACCAACACCTTCGTGGCCTATGCCGTGGCCAGGAATATGGACAAGCGCTTCTTCCGCTTCCTCTACTACTTCTTCATCGCGGCCATGTTCGTCCCCTTCCCTGTGGTCATGCTTCCAATCGCCAAGCAGTTCGGCAGCTGGCACCTGGACAACGTGCCCGGTCTGATCCTGCTCTACGTGGTGTTGGGCCTGGGCACCAACCTCTTCATCGCCACGGGGTTCATCCGATCCATCCCTACTGCTCTTGAGGAGGCCGCCCGCCTGGACGGCGCAGGTACCTGGAGGATATTCTGGACCATTATCTTCCCTCTGATGGGTCCGATCAATGCGACCATCGCCATCACCACGGCTCTCTGGGCCTGGAACGATTTCCTCATGCCGTTGATCGTTTTGACGGATCAGACCAGCCAGACCATCCCTCTGGCGCAGTATGTCTTCAGCTCCCAGTTCGCCACCAACTATCCGATGGCCTTCTCCAGCTACCTGATGGCTCTGGCGCCCATCCTGATCGTCTACTTGTTCGCACAGAAGTGGGTCATCAGCGGCGTTATGAGAGGAGCTGTCAAGTAGCCCGCCAGGACAGGCGGTCAGGGCAGCCTATAGTGGAGGTCACAGAACAAGGAAGTCCCAGGAATCCAATCTTCGTGAGGAGGACCATGACCCAGAAAGAACGCATGCAGCTGCCCGATCGGGTACGGACCAACGGAGCCACCCCCAATCCCTGGTGGGCCAACGCGGTGGTCTACCAGATCTATCCACGGTCCTTCCAGGACACCAACGGCGACGGCTACGGCGACCTGCCGGGCATCACCCAACGGCTGGACTACCTGGCCGACCTGGGCGTGGACGTGATCTGGCTGAGCCCGGTCTACAAGTCCCCCCAGGACGACAACGGTTATGACATCGCCGATTACCAGGACATCGACCCCATCTTCGGCACCATGGACGATATGGACGAGCTTCTGGACCATGCCCACCGTCGGGGGATCAAGGTGGTCATGGACCTGGTGGTCAACCACACCTCGGACGAACACGCCTGGTTCCAGGCCTCCCGCAACAGGGAGGACCCGCACGCCGACTGGTACTGGTGGCGTCCCGCCAAGGCCGGCCACGAACCCGGCACCCCGGGCGCAGAGCCCAACCAATGGGGGTCCTACTTCGGAGGCTCCGCCTGGCAGTACGATCCGCAGCGCGGCGAATACTACCTGCACCTGTTCTCCAGGAAGCAGCCCGACCTCAACTGGGAGAACCCCCAGGTCCGGCAGGCCGTCTTCGACATGATGAACTGGTGGATGGACCGGGGTATCGACGGGTTCCGCATGGATGTGATCGTCATGATTTCCAAGACCGTCGACTCCGAGGGGCGTCTGCCTGGCGAGGATGGATCGGCCATCGCAGACGGTCCTGTAGGACCCGAGGGATACTCGTCCTCGGTGCCCTTCTGCGTGGACGGCCCCAGGCTGGACGAATTCCTCAGACAGATGCGCAGCCAGGTCTTCCAAGGTCGGCAGGGCTACCTGACCGTGGGGGAGGCTCCCAGCCTGGCACCTGCGCGCAGCGGGCAGATCACCGACCCCGCCAGCCACGAGCTGGACATGCTCTTCCTCTTCACCCAGACCGAGGTTGACACGGGGAACAGCAAGTGGGACATCCGCCCCTTCCAGGTCTCCCGGCTCAAGGCGGCCATGGACGAGCAGCAGCAGGCTGTGGCCAAGGCCGGATGGGCCAGCCTCTACTTCGACAACCACGACCAGCCCAGGATCGTCTCCCGCTGGGGCGACACCTCCAGTGAGGAGCTGCGCTCGCGTTCGGCCAAGGCCCTGGGGCTCCTTTTGCACATGCACCGGGGGACCCCCTACATCTATCAGGGCGAGGAGCTGGGCATGACCAACGCCGGCTTCACCATCCTGAATCAATACCAGGATCTGGAGTCCATCAACCTCTACCACCAGCGGGTCGACCAGGCGCACGAGCAGGATCCGGAGTCCATGATGGCCGCCCTGGCCTATATGAGCCGCGACAATGCCCGTACCCCCATGCAGTGGGATTCCACCAGGTTCGCCGGCTTCACGGCTCCGTACGCCCCCAAGCAGCCCTGGCTGGCCGTCAACCCCAATAGGGACAAGGTCAATGCCAAGACTGAGCAGCGTGATCCGGATTCGGTCCTGGCCTTCTACCGGGAGCTGATCCGCCTGCGGCACACCAATCCGGTCGTGGCGGCCGGTGACTTCACCCTTCTGGATCCGGATGCGGACCAGATCTACTCATTCACCCGTTCCCTGGACCAGGCACCGGAACCCAAGTCGGGACCCGAAGCTGACAGCGTTCTGGACGCCCTGCCCTGCCAGCGCCTGCTGGTTGTGGTCAACCTGAGCAGCCGCCCGGCCTCACTGCCGCCTGAAACCGCAGCGCTTCTGGGCCTGGACCAGACCGGGTTCACCTCCATGGCCCTTGGAGCGGTGGACCCCGACCGGATCCTCATATCCACCTACCGGCCCGAGCAGACTGCCAGCTCCTTGCTGACCGGCCGCCTGTCCCCCTGGGAGGGTTTCGTCTACCGACTCTGAGGAAAACCCCGCCGTCGGCACGTTTTCCCGGCTAGAGTGGAAGTCAGCGATGCCCTGATGGGCCTGTACGGACCGGTTGGGTCCCCGGGTCCCGGGGCTATGGGTCCGCGCCGTGGTCAATCCCGACGATTCCGGCGCGGACGGGAAAAGAAAGCGGGTTGCATGTCTCGTCTGATCATCGTCTCCAACCGTTTGCCCATGTCACTACAGGCACGGGATGACGGCTCCTACACCTTGCGGCAGAACGTGGGCGGACTGGCCACAGCCATCGGCCCCTACCACCGTTCCCATAAGGACAGCCTCTGGATCGGCTGGAGCGGCATCGATCCTCAGAAGTACTCGGAAAAGGAGCTGGCCGGCATCCGGCAGGCCTACCGGGAGAGCCGGTGCATACCTATCTTCCTGAGCAAGGAGGAGCTGAACGGATACTACGCCGGCTTCTCCAACAACACCCTCTGGCCGCTCTTCCATGACTTCTCGCATGAGGCCGTCTTCCGCCAGGAGGACTGGGAGATGTACCGCAAGGTCAACATGCGTTTCGCACAGGTGGTGGAGCCGCTCATCCGCAAGGGCGACACCATCTGGGTCCAGGATTACCACCTGATGCTCCTGCCCAAGATGCTGCGCGAACGCTATCCTGACGCCTCCATCGGCTGGTTCCTGCACGTGCCCTTCCCCAGCGCCGAGATCTTCCGCTCCCTGCCCTGGAGCCGCGAAATACTGGAGGGCGTCCTGGGCGCCAACCTGATCGGCTTCCATACCGTGGACTTCTCCGCCAGCTTCCTGGCCTCGCTGCACAGGCTGCTGCCCGAACTGCCGGTCAACCAGGACGGCGTGGTCGAGATGCCTGACGGCCACAGAGCAGCCATCGATGCCTTCCCCATCGGCATCGATTACAACCTCTACCGGCGTACCGCCCACTCCAGCCTGGCCCGGGCCATGCGGCGAGGGATCGACGAGGTCTGCGGCAAGTCCCCCCGTCATCGCTATCGCACATCGGTGACGGCTGAAGGGGTGGCGGCCAACGAAGCCGCCGCATCGGATGCCAACTGGTGGAGCCACTACATGAAGGAGGACATCCCCGAGTCCACGCTGGCCAAGCAGGCGGCCTCCTCGGTGGGCAGCCGGTCCAACAAGGTCATCGTCTCGGTGGATCGTCTGGACTACACCAAGGGTCTGCCCGAGCGGCTTCAGGCCTTCGGCCGCATGCTGGACAAGTACCCTGAGTGGGTGGGCCATGTCACCTACTACCTGCTGGCCACCCCCTCGCGGGAGGTCGTCGAGTCCTATCAGCGGCTCAAGGCCCAGGTGGACCAGCTGGTGGGCGAAATCAACGGCCGCTACTCCCTGCTGGCTTGGACCCCCATCCACTACATCACCCGCTCCCTGTCCATCAAGCCTGTCTGCGGCATCTACACGGCCGGCGATGTAGCCCTGGTCACCCCCCTGCGTGACGGGATGAACCTCGTGGCCAAGGAATACCTGGCCTGCCATGACGGACGCGACGGCACCCTGGTCCTGTCGGACATGTGCGGGGCGGCCGACGAGCTGACCGATGCCTTCATCGTCAATCCCTACGACATCGACATGGTCTGCGAGGCCCTGCACAACGCCCTGGAGATCACCCCTGAGGAGTCCAAGCGGCGCAATATCCGCATGCAGGCCCGGCTCAAGGTGCGCACTGCAGCCAACTGGTGCACCTCATTCCTCGACTCCCTGCGGCAGGTGTCCGCTCCGGGTATGACAGACAGGAGGCTGCGTATGGATCACCACAACGCCATCGTTCGTCAGTGGGACGGCGCTCATCGTCGTCTGGTCCTGTGCGACTATGACGGGACACTGACCCCGCTGGTTCGCCGTCCTGAGCGGGCCAAGCCCACCCAGGCCCTCCGCCGTCTGCTGACCCAGGTGGGGAGCAACCCCGATGTGGACTTCCTGCTGGTCTCCGGCCGCAGCCATCAGATCATGCAGGATTGGTTCGGCGACCTGCCGGTGGGGCTGATTGCCGAGCATGGCGCCTGGAACCGCAACCTGCCCGGCAGCGACTCGGAGGAGTGGCAGCGGGCGAAAGGCCTGCCCGACTCCGATACCTGGCAGAAGGTGATCCGGCCCATCATGGATGAATCGGCCACCAGGGTTCCTCAGTCCTTCGTGGAGAGCAAGTCGGATGCGGTGGCCTGGCACTACCGGATGAGCGATGCCCAGGTGGCCGACCAGGAGCGCCAGGATCTGCTCCGTCGTCTGCGCGGAGTAGTGGTCGGCCTGGGGCTGATGATCATGGAAAATTCCAAGGTCGTCGAAGTCACCCCTGTGGCCACCAGTAAGGGCCAGGCCATCCTGCCCTTCGTCAACAGCGGCGACTACGACTTCATAATGGCCCTGGGCGACGATGAAACGGACGAGACCATGTTCGCCGTCATGCCTGACAAGGGTTGGACCATCAAGGTCGGGCCCGGCCAGACCAAGGCCCGGCTGCGGGTCAACGATCCGACCGCGGTCACTCTGCTGCTGGCCGACCTGGGTGCCGGTGTGGCCCGTGACGCTAATGAGCCTGTGGCCTCCCACGACTTCCGCGACGACCATACCGTGGTCGACGAGGCGCATGCCCAGCTCACTGACGACAAGTAAGGCAGGCGACCACTGCCATCACCGGTGACCCCAGCCATCACCGGTGACTGTTCGTGAAGTCCGTCAAGTTCACGGGCGGGCTGGTGGCTGGCTTGGTTATCGGCCTGGTTGTTTCAGGTCTGCTCTCATGCTTGTCCGGTCTTCGGGTGCCCAGACGTCCGATTGCCCGCAGGTTTTGGTTTTTCGATAAGTTTGGGTGTCCACCATGTTGACGGCTGACCCCATTGGTCGGGTCCGGCCGACCATACTTGGAGCATGGATACTTCAACAATCACCGCCTGTCTTCAGGCCGATCACGCCGCTGATCTGCGCAAAGCCGCCCAACGTCTGGAAGGTGTGGCCCGTCACACCCTTATCGAGCAATCCGATGACCTGGGTGCTCGGATTGGCCATCGCGTTCTGCTCAAGCCGGAGAATCTGCAGCTGACCGGATCCTTCAAGATTCGCGGAGCCTACAACAAGGTGGCCTCGCTGAATCAGGACGAACTGGACCGCGGCATCGTCACCGCTTCCGCTGGCAATCATGCCCAGGGGGTGGCTTTTGCCGCACGCAGCCGTGGCGCGAAGGCCACCATCGTCATGCCCCGGATCACGCCGCCCCTCAAGGTCGATGCCACTCGGGCCTATGGTGCCGAGGTTGTCCTGCAGGGCGAGGTCTTCGACGAAAGTTCCGATTACGCCTTGGGTCTGGCACGCGATCGCGGCATGACCTTCGTTCCACCCTTTGACGACTACGAGGTCGTCTGTGGTCAGGGGACCATCGCCATGGAGATTCTTCAGGACGTACCCGATGTCACCGATATCGTGGTTCCCCTGGGTGGGGGCGGGCTGGGTGCTGGCGTTGCGCTCGCCATAAAGACCTTCAAGCCAGACGTCAGAGTCATTGGAGCCACCCCAGTCGGATCTCCGGCCTGGCGTGAATCCCTGACAGCTGGTCATGTGGTCTCAGCGGATCAGATGCGTACGGCCGCCGAGGGCGTGGCCGTCAGGCGTCCCGGCGATCTGAACTACGCCCTGCTCAGCCGCTATATGGATGATCTGGTCCAGGTAACCGAAAGCGACATCTCCGAGATGATCCTATTCATGCTGGAGAAGCACAAACTGGTGGTCGAAGCAGCTGGCGCCGTCTCTCTTGCTGCGCTGGGCCAGTTGGATCTGCAGTCCGAGGTCTTCCGGTCGGCCCCGGGGCCGCATGTGATCGTCCCCATCATCTCGGGCGGCAACATCGACACGGTCACCATGGGTGCGGTCATCCAGCGGGGAATGATTTCCCGCGGACGCATCATGCAGTTCGGCGTGGAGTTGCCCGACGTACCTGGCCAGCTGGTCAAGGTGGCTACGGTCCTGGCCGACCTGCGTGCCAATGTGATCGAGCTCAACCACGATCAGTTCAAATCCTCCGGCCACTATGACAACGGCGTGCTCTTGGAAGTGACTGTGGAGACCAACGGCCCCGATCACATCACCCAGATCCTGGATACCTTGCGCAGTCGAGGCTTCCAGGTCCATCAGAACTACTGAGCACTATGTCCCGATTGGATCCGGTGCCTGTGCCTGGCATCCGATGTTCGGGGACAATGATGGACAATGATCATCGCCGAGAGAACAGTCGGAATCGCCGACGCCTTTGCTGGGCTTGGCTGATGGGACTTGCTGGTTCTTAAAGGGCCATTCTATGGCGATTCTTGTGCTGGCTTGCGTCTTATCACAGGCGGAGTCCCTTCCCCGGAGTCGCCACGGTCTGCGGGTGGAGGACGTGAGTGTAGGAGGACGTGGGTATATCAGCCTATTTCGATGATTGTCGTACAGATTTGCTTTATTTCCTCATTGTGTGTTGAGATGATGACGGCAGCGCCTTGTTGGGCAAGTTCGCACAGTATGCGTATTACGACGTTGGCGTTGTCCTGATCCAGCGCAGAGGTCGGTTCGTCTGCAAGAATGACATTCGGCTGTTTGAGCAGGAGCCTAGCGAGGGCGATTCTCTGTTGTTCCCCGCCCGATAGGGTGTAAATCTTTTTCTTCTGTGAGCCATTCATCCCGACGATGTCAAGTACTCTGCCGATTTGTTCGTCCCGTTCCTTGCGATGCTCGCGCTTCTTCATTTTGAGGGGAATCTGCAGGTTATGCGACACGTTCCACTGTTCGACAAGACCATAGTTCTGGAATAGAAATCCTATGTTTTCGCGAAGGCACACTCGCTGCCCCTTCCTGCTCTTATGTAAATAACCGGAGCGGAATGTCTCTTCGTTGTAAGTGACCGATCCTTCATTGAAGTCCTCCAACAAGCCGATGCAGTTGAGCAGGGTCGTCTTGCCTGCACCGGACGGCCCGCTCACTGCGATTATGGAACCAGGACCAGCGTCGAAGGACAGTCTCGACCATAAGGTGTGTTCCGCAAATTTCTTGGTAAGTCCTTCGACCTTCAATGTCGGCTGCCTGCCTGCGTCTGTCATATGCATCTCCCTCCGCACCGTGGATTCACGGGCGTTTAATGTCGTCAGCACGGAACCTTGATTCGTATACCGATACGGTAATGGCCATGATGAGGCTGGATACAGCGAAGAGCAGTGTTCCAGCCACCAGATCCGTAACCTTGTTCATCGAGCCGATAATGCCGACTGCCATGAGGGTCAGCAGCATCCCAATATTCTGCATGATAAGAAAGCTTCCATGTCTTCTGAAAAACCCGTATCCATGGATGAATTGGACGAAGGAGAGCCTGCGTCGTCTTGCGCAATACGCGGCCGAGCACACAAGGATGGCCATCATGGCAGCGGCCAGACCGAACGATATGGCTATAATGTCCCCGCGTTGCTCGTTCCTGGATAATGACAACGTATACGCCACCGAGTCTTTGGCGTTGTCAATACCCTGGAAGTATCCGGAGATTCCATAATGGTCCAGCTTGCTTTGCAGGAGTTCCGGATCGGAGAACAATACACTATCGCTTGATGTGTATGACAGGTATACCATGGGGCTGATCAACCCTGACGATGGGAATGTGACGGCTACCACTGGATCTTTCAAAGACAGCTTCTGCTGATCTTCCGCAGGCATGAACTGCGTTCCCGAGAAGAGGGATATATCTTGGTCCGAACGTGTGCGGACCAGGACGCCGTGAGGGTTGCAGGAATATGGTTTCTGTTTCCGGGTAACACCCAGTTGGCACTGTGTCTTGAAATATTCGGCATATTTCTTCAACAAGGCTCCGGGGTCCCCTTTATATGATGAAGGCACCAGGAGTGTGAAAGCCCCGATCTCTTTTCCAACCACCCTGACCGGTTTCCCATCAAGTCCGGCAATGGGTTGTTTGTCAAGATAGTTCGGGCTCACTATCATCGAATCGGATCCGTTCGGTTCGTAAGGATCATCGTAATAATCGGAGCCAAATTTATTATACCCGACCAACATCGCCTTCCCTCTGCTGCCAAGATCCTCGATCACTTTCATCAGGTGAGGCGCTGCCCGGAGCTCATCCTCCTGTGTGATGTTGATTGACAACCTCAGGACATATTGATCCGAGATGCGAGACCATTGTGCCAAGGACCGGCTGGTGCTCTGTATTGCGCTGATTCTATTCAGAGACCCGCTGATGGTGCCAAAGAGAACAGCCACCACCATGAACTGGGCAAAACCCGCGATGATGCCATCACGGAGTTCGTTACCCTCTCCGTTGAGAACGGCGGGTATTCGATTGCGGAATGTACTGGCACCGCCTAAAACCAACGTTAGGAAGACAAGATATGCTGTCAATACAGCCACGGCGATAAACAGCCCTCGAAGGAGTCGCCAAATCTGGTGGAAGTTATTGATAAGCCAGAGGAAAGGCAATCCCACCAAGGCAATCGTCATCAATCCCACGACGAGCGTGGCGAGCAGTGAAACCAGCTCGCCGACGAGTATCCTTACGCTGGTATAACCGTGCATCGCCTTGATCGCATGTATCTTCCTGTTCCTGGACAGGGAATACGCGGTGGAAACCACCAACGTGATGGCGATGATGGCGACTCCCGCCCAAAGGCCACCCCTCCCTAACGCATATATCGTCGCACCTATCCAGAGGCCTCGTGACCATAGGCTTTGTGATTCGTCAACCACTATCCGGGAACGTGACAAAGCCTTGGCGAGCTGTTCCATATGCGACCTATCCGCATTGGTCGCATAGCTTCCGCGCAAGTCCTGGGTTGTAATCTCTTTATAAGAAACTACTTTCGTTGACTGGTCACGCGTTGAAAAGGAAGGATAATCGTACCCTCCATTTCGTTGAAAAGACTTCTGGTCACCCACAAAGGCGACGAGAACACGAGAATTCATTGAGTCGCGAAATGAAGGTTGGATCTTGAAGACATTGATCCCCAAAGTTTTTGAAGCTTGAGCAATCGCACGCACAGCATCCGCCTTCGTCGCGGTATCAACCCTCTCGACGGTGAAAGAGGTACCAGTACCCGCAGGAAGCTCCTGATCGATAGTGATAAGCATCTCGAACGTCACCACCATGGTGAGAATCAGGGAAGCCCAAATCGTCAACCGTTCAATCCAATGAATTCGCAAATCACCTCACCCACCCAAAACAAAAAGAAGTCCTGCCGGCATATGCCCTCACCGCATCACCGGTGATGCAGTACAGGAACCATTACAGCCGACAAGGCAGGAGCTGCCATTGATGAAGCAACAACTTTCCCGAACTTCCCCATAGTCTTCTCCTTTGAAAGCAAATATGAGGTGAAAAACCTTCTATTTCTGGTTATCCTACTCCATAAATACAGCTAAACCCATTCCGGCCTCTCACGCATTGAGACCGCTCTTATGCCACCGGTACCGATGTGGAATCCGAACCGGTACGATGACGCTGACCATTCCTGGAACAATACCCTTGCCGGAGTTCGAACAACACACCCAAGACCAGTCTGCCTGGCCACACCCACACCACGAGCATGGGATGTTTTAGTGGATGCAGTGCGGAATCATGCAGAGAATGCCTCTGCTGATGACACTGGCGGGGATAGTGGCGGTCAGCCAGCTGCGGATCTGCTGCCGGTCGAGCCGGTCGCCCATCCGTCCGATCTGCTCGCCCTGCAGCCTGAAGACCCGCTCGTTCACGTGCTGCTGCCCATCGTGCATCTTCCTGAGCTGTGTTTCGTTCCTGCTGGCCGGTTGCTCCACGCTCTTCTCGAACGCCTGGCAGCCAGAGAGGATGACCTTCCTTGAGGCCTCGTTCTGCCTGTCGCCTGGGTCCTCTGATCGCTGCAAGCTGGTCAGCAGCATCTGGTTGGCTGTTCCGTCGTGGAGGTTATCGCCTCCAACTGCTCCTTGAGGTTCAACTGGCTGCTGGAGGTGAGCTGTATCTGCGCGCTCCGGTAGTTCCTGAGCTCCTCGAGCACCTGCCTCGTCTCGCGCAGTCGTGCGCTCAGGTCCTCCTCGTTGCCCTGGTTCGGGTTCTCGTCCATGTCTCCTCGTTTCGTTCAGCAGCGATTGCAGTTCCCCGACCACGCTCTTAATCTGTTCGCGCAGCTTCTCGATGAGCGTCTCCCCAATGACCGCGAAGCGAAGTTATCCACCGTCAAAATCTAAAATCAAAAATTCAAGTTTTCTAGTACAGTTATATAGGAGACCCCACGTTAGCCTTACTGCGAGTGAGGCTAACGTGGGTTTTGCTGCATTCAAAGTCCCTCAAACCCTTCTTCCGTACTGTGCTTGGTGCTATATGAGAACTCGGTGCGAACCTGACCATCACTGCAGCACAACCAATGTCCGCCAACTCATAACACGCTGCCTGGTATTACACATTGATAATCGGGTCGTTTTATAGGCTCCTTGTGTTTTAAGACAATGACATCCGGAAGCAGATCAATCTCAGCAACGGTAAGATTAAATCCCTTTATCTTTTCCTGCCCGCTTCTGGATGAAGTCCGCCAGGACGGAGCGAACCAGCGCCGAAGAGGTATGCGGTTCTCCTCCCGAGCGATGCGGGTCAGAGCGGCCTTCATGGTCGCGTGACTTTCACGCGTAGTTCCACGTTGGCGGGTCGGTGCTCCTCTTCGCGGGGCCGGCCGGCGAAGATGCCCATCAAATCCTTATCCGTCAGGGCCGGAGCACCGGGATCCCTGTACACCGCAGTCCCCGGCGCGGGCTTCAGCTCGCCCCGGTCAGCCATTGCATCAAGCTCCTCGCTTGTATAGCTCACCTGCGTTTTCCTTTCTTTTTATCGGGAGACCGCCATCCCCAGGCCAAACAGTTGGGTATGGCGGGTCATTCAGCAAACCGCCATCATCTGCGATGTAGCAAATGCCTCCACCTGTCGGTGACGGGGATGGCGTGGAATGCATGCAGAAAGCCGTCCGCACGCCTCGCCACAATCATCTCCATAGCGTATAGAGCGAGCCTCCTTCACGCCTGAAACCGAACCAGCCAGACCACGGTGACCACGCATGAGGACATTCCAGGATATTCGGCACTCCCCGGCTTGATTGTCTACGGTCAGAGGAAGTTACGCCCTGCCTGGTGCGTCATGATGGCCCAGCTAGTTCGCCGGATGCGGTCACCATTAAGCGGCCATTTCTTTTCCCGATGAATTTGGACTCGTGATCATGTCTTTCAGGCGAGTTTGAGCTCGGCTAATACACGTTTAATCTACTTGCTGACTATCTGAGAGCCAGATTCTATGTCGGAAGCGTCGGAGCTCTGTTTGGGCAAGGCGTTTTAGGCTTATGGCTCTACTAAAAGTATGCTATCGGGCATGAAGAGGCTCCGCTGGGGTGTATGGCTGGAAGCCAGTGGGGTGCCCGCTGATCATTGTGGCGTGGCTATGGGTGTTTTGGAGCAAAGAATCGACTCTGTCGGTGCTGCGAATAGATGGGGAGATGGGACGGGGGCGAGTTGGATGCAGAGGGGCGGGGGGAGCGCGGTTATTCCTGTTCCAATTTCATGGGCCCTATTGGTATCCGGTCCCAGTCCTCGTCGGTGCTGATAAGGGCATGTCCAGGGCATTAGAGCTTTGCTCGGGCGGGAAGACTTCGGCTTCCGGAGTCGATTAGCTGTCCTTCTTCTGGGGCAGGGGTTCGCTACCTGATGCAGAGTATCCGCCTGTTAGGGGTGCCGGTGTTCCAAAACGACGCTGACAGGGGACCGGTACAGGCGGAGCCCGCCTGTGGTGGGACGGAAGACGGCGCAAGGATTGCCATAGCGGACCCCGCAGGTTCTTGCAGGACCCATCAGAAATCTGCAGATTGCAGAGCGGTTCCAGCAATTGCGCGGGGCAGTCAGCGAATCAACCCTGTCCGGCGATGGTTTTGTCGACGAGTTTGGGCAGTGCTTCTTCGATGGGTTCGTGGATGAGTCGGGTTGCCAGAGAATCATACTGGGTTGAACCCATGTTCATGATGGTGATTGGCACACCTGCTTGGGCTGCCACCGGCACCAGTGAGGCCGCCGGATACACCTCCAAGGTGGAACCGATCACCCAGAATTGATCAGCCTGGCTGGCTAGCCTCATGCTCTTTTCCATGGCTCCCTCGGGCAGGGCCTGACCGAAGTAGACCACATCAGTCTTGATGATGCCATTGCATGGCATGTCGCCCTGGTAAGGCATGGGCTTGTGGCAGTGTGGATCGGGCTCCTGATCAAGCTTGGCCATGATGTCGGCAGTCCGATATGCCTGGCCGCACTTCATGCAATGGGAGCTGCCGATGGTTCCGTGAAGGTTGACGATGATGTCCTCGGAGTTGCCGGCTTTCTCGTGGAGGGCATCGAAGTTCTGCGTAGCCAGCAGGTTCAGCATGCCTGCCTGCTCCAGCCTGGCCAGTGCCTTGTGGGCTACTCCGGGCTGGGCCTTCCAGACAGGCGACTCCTTCTGCCACCGCCATGAATACTCCCGCTGCTTCTTGTCGCTCATGAACAGGTCCAGGTCATAGACATTCATCTGATCGGGATGCTTGGTCCAAACCCCGTCAGGCCCGCGAAAATCCGGTATGCCGGCTGAGGTCGAGATGCCCGCCCCGGTCAGTACTGCAATTGTTGTGCTCATACACCCGTCTTACCATCCGTCAACAGAATCCATGACTCGCAGACCAACATAGTGCGCGAACATACATCTATATCAACATTCATATTCGTAGGCTGTGGATGACTGGCGGTCGAGAACGGAAGGTGAACTCCGCATTGGATACAGCCGACTATGAGCAGAGTTCAAAAGGACTATGAAGGGACTAAGCCGACACGCCAATGGCGCTGGGACCCGATCGTCACTTTGTGAATAAAATGTGTGCATGAAGCCGTGGCGGTGCGCTGAAGTCCAATCTTCGCGACGTCTAAAGTTAAAAAGGGACATGCAACGACACGCCGTCTGAGGGCTTGTTATAGCTTGTTTTGAGGGTCTTTTCGGAGGGGCCGAGTTGCGTTTTGGTCGGCTCGTGGTAAGTTTATCTCTTGCTGCTCAACACGGCGGTTCTTCTTCCGGGAGGAAGCTGAACGGCTTGTTGGTGTGGTGGTGGTTTGAGAACTCAAGAGCGTGTTTGTGCTACTTATAGCTTTTTGATTGCCAGTCCGATGCCCGCCCGGC